>CAZPBY010000155.1:0-1531 GCA_964584785.1 uncultured Solibacteraceae bacterium | reverse complement strand
TACACCGTGATTTCGCCGCCGTCGATCTCCGCAACCTTCGAGACGATGCGATTCATGAACTCCTTGTCGTGCGAAGTCATCAGCAGGGCGCCGCTCTGCGATTTCAGAAACTCTTCGAGCCAGACGATCGATTCAATATCGAGGTGGTTGGTGGGTTCGTCCATCAACAGAACATCGGGCCGACCGAGCAACACACGCGCCATCGCGACGCGCATTTTCCAACCGCCGGATAGCGCGCCGACATCGCCGTCGATCCGCTCATCGTCAAAGCCAAGGCCATGAAGAACCTCGCGTGCCTGACTCTCGAGCGCGTAACCGCCGAGGTGGTCGTACTCCTCCTGGACGTTGCCGAAGCGCTCTAGAATCGAGTCCATGTTCGCCGCTTGTTCGGGATCCGCCATCGCGTGCTGCAATGCTTCGAGTTCGTGATGCAGATCGCCGACGCGTCCGCTTCCCGCGATCGCTTCGTCAAGAACGGAACGGCCGGACATTTCTTCCACGTCTTGCCGGAAGTAGCCGATCGTGAGTCTCTTCGGAACGGACACGTCGCCCTCATCGGGAGACTCCTCGCCGGCGATCATGCGAAAGAGCGTCGTCTTGCCGGCGCCGTTCGGCCCGACCAGGCCGACCTTCTCGCCTGGATTCAGCTGAAACGACGCGTCGACGAAAAGGACCTGCCGGCCGTACTGCTTGTTGATGCGCGTGAAAGAAATCACAGTGGGTTTCATATTAAACTAACAACATCGTGCCGGAATTACCTGAAGTCGAAACCGTCAAGCGTGGCCTTGCTTCCATTGTTGAGGGACGGCTGTTTACGTACGTCGAAACGCGGCGCGGCGATCTGCGCGTTCCATTTCCCGAAGATTTTGAAAATCGATTGCGAGGACGGCGCGTCTGCAAGCTGTGGCGTCGTGCGAAATACATCCTGGCGGATCTCGAGGGCGGCGACACACTGGTCATTCATCTTGGTATGAGCGGCCGCATCACCGTTTATCGGAAGCCGGAAGCTGCTGCCATCGGCAAGCATGACCACGTCATTTTCGACACGGATGCGCCTGCTCGCATCGTGTTCACGGATCATCGGCGCTTCGGACTGATGACGATCATCGAAACGGCCAACGTCGAGTCGCACCGTTTGTTCTGCGGCTTGGGAGTCGAACCGCTCTCGCTGCAGTTCGACGTTGCGTATTTGAAACGTGTGTTGGAAGGAAAGAAGACGCCGATCAAGTCGGCGCTGCTCGATCAACGCGTGATCGCCGGTCTCGGCAACATCTACGTCTGCGAAGCGCTCTGGCGCGCTCGCATCTCGCCGAAGCGTCAGGCGGCGAAAGTGAAATCGGAATCGATTGCGCTGCTCGCACCGGCGATCAAACAGGTGCTGCGCGAAGCGATACAGGCCGGCGGCTCAACTCTTCGCGACCATCGACAGACGAATGGCGAACTCGGATATTTCCAGAAAGCCTTCGCGGTTTACGATCGCGAGGGCGAATCCTGCCTGCGTCAGGGCTGCAAGGGAACGATCAAACGCATC
>CAZPBY010000154.1:0-1903 GCA_964584785.1 uncultured Solibacteraceae bacterium | reverse complement strand
GTGACGCGAGTCCGGTCCAAAGCATCCAGCTGCCCATCATCACGCCTTGATATTGGCGGGGCGCGAGTTTGCCGATCATCGCGTATCCGATGGGAGAGATGAGCAGTTCACCGATGCTTTGCAGCACGTAACTCCAAAACAACCACGCGAACGCACTTTTTCCGTCAGCGCCGGCCAGCTTGATGCCGAGCGGGAGAATCAGAAAAGCCAGCGCCATCAGTAGGAGCGACGCTGCGAACTGTTTCGGTATGTCGATGTTCCACCCCCGCGCGCGCATCCGGGTAAACAGCGCCGCGAGCACCGGTCCCCCGACCACGATGCAAACGGTGTTGATGTTTTGAATCCACTGCGGCTGAATCTGCACGGGACCGACCATCAGATTGACGTTGTTGACCGCGAACAGCATGAGGCCGTTCGGCGCCATTTGGTAAAGCGACCAGAACATCAGCGAGCCGACGGTCAGAATCAGGTAGGCCGTCATGTTTCGTTGCTCGCGGCGATCTCGATGGCGGACCGTGAGATACATCAACGTGAGTGCGACCGCGGCGCAGATCGCTTTAAGGATCGTCTCGGTCCCGCCGGGCCGCTGGAGCATGAACCACACGACCGGAACGAGGCCGATGAGAATGCCAACGCCGACGATCTGGCGCAGCCGGAACTGCTTCGGCGTCTTATCTAGCAACGGCGTATTGCGATCACTCAACGTCTTCCAGTTGAAGAAGGCGAGGATGATGGCGACGAAGTTGCCGAGCGTCGCGAAAATGAAAAGGCTCGAGTAACTTTCGGTGGCCTGGAAATGGCCGGCCACGCTGAACCCGACGAAGAAGCCGACGTTCATGCCGGCGTAATTCCAAAGGAAAGCTCCTTCGCGGCGCGGGTCCTCCGGGGTGAACCGCTGGGTCAGCATCATATTAATACAGGTTACGTTGAGACCGCTGCCGGTGAGGAAGAGGGCGAGTCCGACGTAGAACAGCGCGAGCGTGCCGGTTGCGATGCAGGCGCAACCGATCACCTGCAGAGCCATGCCGCCGACAAAGAGATTGCGATTCGATAGAAACCGTCCGCCGAGATAACCGCCGAACAGGTGCAGGCCGTAATTGAACGCGCCGAACACCCCCATCAACACGGTGGCCGTTTTTACGGGAAGTTGCAGATGCTTCGTCGCGTAGAGGACCAGCGTCGAATAGAGAACGGCGAAGCCGAGCGTGGCAAAGATCTGAATAAAGAACAGCGCGGCCGTTCCCTCCGGAGCCTTGGAAAAAAGACGAGACTTCATGCAGGGACGAGATCAGAAACCAGGTGGATTCTCATATCCGGGATTCGCGCGCTTTCCCTAGCACAAAACCTTCGCTTTGGCGACAGCGATGGCTCGAAAGACTGACCCCTGACCCCGACCTCCGGTCCGCGCTGATCACTGCGCGGTAAACGCACCATCGACAACCAGGCTGTGTCCGGTGACAAATGACGATTTGCCGGAACAGAGCCACAACACCGCCTCGGCTATTTCCTCAACCCGACCGAGCCGTCCGATCGGATGCAACGGAACAAGATCGGCCTCCTTGTTCATACCAAAACCCGCCGCAATTCGGTCGACCATTTCCGTGTCGATGACTGCGGGATTGACTGCGTTAATCCGGATTCCTTTCGCAGAATATTCCAACGCGGCGACTTTTGTAAGTCCGATGACGGCGTGTTTTGAGGCCATGTAGATCGACATATTCGGAAATCCGATCAATCCCGCGACCGACGAGCAGTTCACAATCGCGCCGCCGCCGCGTTCCAGGATGCGAGGAATTTCGTACTTCATCGAGAGCCAGACGCCTTTGACGTTCACGTCCATCACCGCGTCGTAGTTGGCTTCCGTTTGATCAACTACTGATGCCACTTCGCCTTCGACGCCGGC
>CAZPBY010000153.1:0-2308 GCA_964584785.1 uncultured Solibacteraceae bacterium | reverse complement strand
GGCCCCTTAGAAGACGAAAGGAGATAAGAACTGTGCCCGTTGCCCACAAGGACATTGTCATCATCGGGTCCGGCTTCGGTGCGTCAATGACAGGCTTGACGCTTGCGCGTTCTGTCGGAAAGACCAAGAAAATCCTCATGCTTGAGCGTGGAACCTGGTGGACCACGCCCGTCTCAACCGTTCAAGATAAGGAGGTCGCCAACTACAAAACGTTGTCGGACGCCGGTGAACCTGTGCAGTATTGGTCTTCGCAGAATTACTTTCGCGGGTTCATCGATCTTTTCACGCGCTGCTACCGCCGGCCTGGAAACGAGGATGGTCTTTATGACGTGACTCGTCTGGGAAAGACCGGTTTCCTCGGTCTATTCGGGGGAGAGAGCGATGGCGTCAGCATCGTACGCGCATGCGGCGTGGGCGGCGGGTCGCTGGTGTACTCGAATATTACGATTCGTCCGCCGGACATTATCTTCGATGATGAGCGCTGGCCGCTGACGTGGAGCAAAGAGGATCGAAATCACTACTACGAACTGGCCCGCCACGCCATCAGCTACGGAGTGATTTCGGCGCGCGACGCGGAAGCCAATCACAACATTCCCTTCCTAGACCCTGGCACTGGTGGGCTTCCGCCCGGAGCCATCAATTCCGGTCTCAGCAATATCGTCGCTCGCACCGCTCGACTCGACCCGCATTGGCAAACGCGGCCGGACCCGAACAACAGCCGACCGATTCATTCGATCCATTACGACTATACTCTCAAACCAGAACAGCAACTGGCGGCGTTTCCCATAAACCGGCTTTGGTTGGACCGCGCGCGGGTTTTTCAGACCGCTATGCACCAACTCACTCCGGACCATGGTGCCGTGGATCTCGCGATCAACGACTTGACACCGGAGAATTCGCCCAGTGACAAAGGGCAGCCGCCGACGAATTATCCAGTACCGGAACCGCAGCCGGGACAGGCTAACCCTCCACAACCGAAGAACTACTGCGAACGGCAAGGACGCTGCAACGTCGGCTGCCTGCCGGGCGCCCGACACACTTTGAATAAGCAATTGATGCCAGTAGTTCTGAAGACTGCCACCAACCCGAACCCCTTGATGGAGCTGCAGACGCTTGCGGAAGTTGACGTCATCAAGGCGCTGCCCGGAGGCGGCTATGAGGTGCAATACCTACGTCGTGACAAGCAGGACCCATCGAAGACGACTGCAGAAATGGTCACCGCGGATGTAGTTATTGTGGCGGCGGGTTGCGTCGGCACTAATGAAATTCTGCTGCGCTCGAAAACGCGAGGTACCCTGCCCGGATTGAGTGAAAGGGTCGGATTCGGGTTTTCAACAAACGGCGACTACATCGCGTTCCTCGAAAAGACACGCGAACACCTCAGCCTCGTTCGCGGGCCGGTAACCACCTCGTACGCGCACTTCAACACGGGCGATCCCCGCACTGGTACGGACACCACTGGCAAGACGTTTCACACGCTCGAAGACCAGGGAATTCCACCGGCATTAGCGTCTCTGGTCGGGCAGGGAGTCCCGCTGATCCGATCATTCGGAAAAGGACGACAGAAACTCCTCGTTCTTGAGGCCATCCTGCGATGGGGTTGGAAGCGATTGAAGGAGATCGTCACAGCTCCCTTTACGAACTCGATCCAACGTGCCGACGTCTTCCGCTCCGAAGATGAGATAACGGCTCAAATGATGTGTATTGTCGGTATCGGCCGGGACGCCGCGCTCGGTCAATTCCGATTAGGCGACTCCGGCGAGAGTTCCCTACGCGTGCGGCGGACTGATGGGAAAGCGTTCTGGGAAGATCCGATCTACCCGGCCATTCAGGCTTCGCTCGACAAAACGGCTCCACTGCTACGCGATCCCAACGACGCGAGCGGACAGTTTCAGAATCCGTTCCTGAGCGATGCGTTCGGCAGTTTCAAGAACATCACGGTCAGCCATCCATTGGGCGGTTGCGCCATGGGTAAGGACGCGCAGCACGGAGTCACGGACGAATTTGGTCGCGTCTTCGATGTATCACACGGGGATGGCACCGCCGTGTACAAGGGACTCTACGTTGCGGACGCCTCGATGATCCCAACAGCTCTAGGTGTGAACCCGAGCTTGACGATTTCGGCCCTCTCACTGCGGGTGGCGGACCAGATCTTGAAGGAACTGCCATAAAACGCGATCCGCTCAGTCGCGAAACCGCATTCTCGGGTCGGATCGATTGGTCGGCCAGCGTTCTCTAGGTTTGTCAATCACGTTCTAGGCGATGATACCGAAGGACGATAATGGAACTGTATGCGAGTGGGGTTGTT
>CAZPBY010000152.1:0-2490 GCA_964584785.1 uncultured Solibacteraceae bacterium | reverse complement strand
CCACGGAATTGACTTTTCATCAAGGTTGCCTCCTATCGCACGCGCTACTACGATGCTCAGTATAATGTGTCCTTTCGGCAGGCGTGCGTGAATTCGCGTAGCGTGGACTGATAGCTTCAGCGTGCCATTTCAAAAGGAGGGCATGCTGATGAGTGAGAGACCTAACGTCGCGGTTCCGGCCGCAATTCAAGAAGCACAACTGGAATTTGAAAACTGGCGGCGTGACCGCAAACGCGGTGAGCGCATTCCGGGGAACTTGTGGGCGGCGGCCGTGGAGTTGGCGAAGCAACATGGCGTGTGGCCCACGGCTCGGGCGTTGCATCTGGACCACAGCCGATTGAAGCGGTGCGTTCGGAATGGCGAGGACGACGAGAAGAGCAGTGGGTTCGTTGAACTCATTCCAGAAGGGTCGGTGCTTTGCGCATGCATCGTGGAGATGGAAGACGGGCAAGGCGCGCGGATGCGAGTCGAGATGAAAGGCGCCGCGGTGGACGTGACGGCATTGAGCCGGACGTTTTGGAGTGAGCGTGGATGATCGCCCTCACCGCACAAACTCGCATCTGGATCGCACGGGAGCCCGCAGACTTTCGTTGCGGGATCGATGGTCTGGCGAAGATATGCCGGACCGTCTTGAAGTCGGATCCGTTTTCAGGAGCGTTATTCGTTTTCCGGAATCGGAGATCGAAGTCGATAAAAATTCTTAGCTACAATTCGCGCGGATTTTGGCTGTGCCAAAAACGCTTGTCGAAAGGGCGATTCCGATGGTGGCCCGAAAGCGATCAGGCAAGCCTGACACTGGAGGCTCACCAACTGCAGTTGCTGTTGGCGGGTGGAGACCCGGCAACAGCCAAAGGCGTCGCCGTGTGGCGGCCTGTTCAAGAAAAGGTCTAACGTCGGGAGAAGGGACTTGCGTTCCAGAATGAAAGTTGCTACGGTAGCGACCGATGGCGATCGTTCTGAGATACCGTGGCCGCATCGTCGAAGACGCTGACGTTGGATTCATTCAGAGTCTCATTCAAGCGCATCCGGGGGCAAGCCGTCGCCAGCTATCGGAGAAGTTGTGTCAAGCATGGAAATGGGTGCAGCCCAACGGCGCGCCGTGCGACATGGTATGCCGAGGATTGATGCTGGCGCTGGACCGCGGCGGTCACATCCACTTACCACCGGTCAAAATCACTCCTCATAATCCATTCCTTCATCGCCAGCGTCCGAGTGTTCCCGATATCGATGCTTCCGTTATCGAAGCCCGTTTGAAAGATCTGGGACCGCTGGAATTCCGGCTGGTGCGGCGGACAGTGGACGAGGCGTTGTTCAATGGTCTGATCGAACATCATCATTACCTCGGATACACGCAACCGGTCGGAGAGCAGGTGAAGTACATGATCCACGCGTTGGGCCGACCCATCTCGTGTTTGGCGTGGTCGTCGGCAGCGCGCCACCTCGGACCGCGTGACCGATTTATCGGATGGAGCGCTGAGGAGCGGCGCCGCAATATCCGCTTCATTGCCTACCAGAGTCGTTATTTAATTCTTCCTTGGGTCCGCGTCCCTCATTTAGCGTCGCACATTTTGGGACGGGTGGCGCAGATGCTCCCACGAGACTGGGAACGCGTCTACGACCATACGATCTACTACCTGGAAACGTTCACCGACCCGACACGCTGGCGCGGGACCTGCTATCGTGCAGCGAATTGGATGGCGTTGGGTTTGACCACAGGGCGCGGGAAGGCCTCCAACGGTCACCGGCCGAACCGATCGCTCAAAGAGGTGTGGGCATATCCGCTGTCGAAGGATTTTCGGCGGCGATTGACAGAGCCGGTATGAGACGCAAGCCGGTTTCGGATTGGACGATGGACGAACTGAAGCAGATTCTCCAGCGGGTGCGCATGGCATTGGGCGAAGAAGACTACAAGGTCATGAACGCCGTGGTCGAGACGTTGTCGTACTTGACGCACCTGGCCAAGGACAAGCAGGCGGCCGAGATCTATCGGATTTTGGGTTCATCGAAAAGCGAGAAGACGCGCAAAATTCTGCGCATACTCGAAATCGAATCCGCAACGGATTCCGACGCTGCCGATCCTGTCGGCGCCAAACCGCAGCCCACACCGGAGCCACCTGTCCTTCGCCAAAACCTCGTGCGATTGATTTTCCAGAGCTGCCTCTTTTGGGGTCGGCTCTGGGCTCGATCACCATCGTGCTCTCTTCAGTGACCACTGAGGCGGTTATTCGTCGTAATCTTCCAGGTTGTCCGTTTCGCTCAGCTCTGCTTCCAGATCCTCGATGCTGGGCAGGTTTCCTTTCAGCCTTTCGGGTAGAGCGGCGGTGATCCGATACTCTGCAACACCGAGAGGTTTTGAGGTGTCGCGCAGCGCATACTCGACGACCATCTTCTTTTTCGTCTTGCAGAGGATAATTCCGAGGCTCGGCTGATCGCTGGAATGTTTAAGCAGATCGTCAACGGCGGAGAGATAGAAGTTCATCTTGCCAGCGT
>CAZPBY010000151.1:0-2738 GCA_964584785.1 uncultured Solibacteraceae bacterium | reverse complement strand
CCTTGCGAGGACTAGAACCTGAATCTAGCGCGTCTGCCAATTCCGCCATTTCGGCCAAAGAGTTTCAAATCTATGTTCTTCGCAGAGTGAAGTCAATAGACTGGGATCATGAGAGCGAAGAACTCTCGAAACCGCAAGATACGCGGACGACGGGAGCCGGAACTCAGCAAGGAAGAACTTGTCCGGTACATTCAGAAATCAGCGGATCGCGGAATGAATTTGCAGCGGCTGCTGGAAGATTTCGATGCGACGCCGGCCGCGCGCAAGCAGATCAAAGACATCCTGAACCAGCTCGTCAAAGAAGGAAAACTGGCGAAGCACCGTGGGCAACGCTACGAGGCGGCGGCGCGAAACCTGATCGAGGGGACGATCGTGCTGCATCGTGATGGATACGGCTTCGTCATTCCTAAGGAAAGAATCCAGGGAATCGAAAGCGACATCTATATTCCCGGCGCGCTGACGAATTCCGCGATGAACGGCGACAAAGTGAAAGTCGAAGTCACGCTCCGCAAAGCCGGCGGTCGAGCAGAGGGCCGCGTCGTCAGCGTGGAGAAGCGGGCGCGCGATACGGTCGTTGGCCAGCTCAAATACGACGGCCGGGTTTTCTTTGTAGCTCCAGCGGATGCAAAACTGCCGGAAAAAATCCTCGTCACGAACGATGCGGGCGAGCACAAAGACAAGATGGTGGAAGTCGAGATTACCCGCTTCCCGAGCGCGACCCGTTGGCCCGCGGGCAAGATCGTTTCAGTTATCGGATTCATTGATGATCCCAATGTCGAAACCAACGTCATCATCCGAAAGTTTGCCTTGCCTCTATCTTTTCCCAGGGACGTCGAAGACGAAGCGGGAGCGTTGCCTGCCGCGTTGACCGAAAAAGATCTTGCAGGCCGGGATGATTTCCGGAAGCGCAACACAATCACGATCGATCCCAAAACCGCGCGGGATTTCGACGACGCAGTTGATGTCGAGACGCTTCCCGACGGGACTTTTCAACTCGGCGTTCATATCGCCGATGTTTCTCATTTCGTCGCTTCGGATTCTGCAATGGACGCCGAAGCGCGCTATCGGGGAACTTCAGTTTATTTTCCGGATCGTGTCATCCCGATGCTGCCCGAGAAGATTTCGAATCATCTTTGTTCTTTGAATCCGGGAATCGACCGGCTGGCGGTGAGCGTCATCATGCACGTCTCAAAAACCGGCGACGTGCTCGACCACTCGTTTCACAAGAGCATTATTCATTCGAAGGCGAGGATGACCTACGAAGACGTTCAGGAAATCCTGAACGGAAACGGAATAATCGAGCGCCAGTTCGAGCACGTGGTTGCGCACATCAGGGCGCTGGCTCATCTGGCATCGATCGTTCAAAAACGGCGCCTGCGGCGGGGAGCCATTGATTTCGATTTGCCGGAACCGATGCTGACCTACGACGAGCAGGGACAGGTCACAGGAATCACAAAGTCCGTGCGCCTGTTTTCGCATCGCATTGTCGAAGAGTTCATGATCCTCGCCAATGAAACCGTTGCCCGTCATCTCGAAGAGAACGACATTCCCAGTCTCTATCGTGTGCACGAAGAACCCGACCGGATGAAGGTTGAAGAATTTGCGGAGATCGTCAGCGGTTTCGGGTTGAAGTTCGAAGCGCGAAAGATACAGCCCGCAGAGTTTCAGAAGTTCATTGCATCGGTCGAAGGACGGCCTGAAGAACGCATGTTGTCCTATTTGATGCTGCGCTCGTTCAAACAGGCACGATACTCGGAAGAGAACATCGGGCATTTCGGTCTGGCTTCCGATTCCTATACTCACTTTACGTCGCCGATCCGGCGCTATCCGGACCTGATGGTCCATCGCGTCCTTAAAGCCGCAATCACGAGACAGACTGATCGAGCGATTGCGCCGGCTCAACTCGAAGCAATTGCGTCGGAGTCCAGCGAGCGGGAACGCCTGTCGGACCAGGCGGAGAGAGAGTTGTTCGAATGGAAAAAGATGATTCTGATGGAAGAGCATCTTCGAGAGACCTTCGACTCGATCATCATTGCGGTGTGGCGCGACGGGTTCAGCATCGAACTGATCGACTACTTCATCGAAGGATATGTTGCCGCCGCCGAAATTCCCGGCGACTCCTATCAACTCGATCAAAGGTCTCACGCGCTCGTCGGGCGCCGGACGCGGCGCACGTACCGGCTTGGAGACCGTCTGCCGGTTCAGGTTGTGCGGGTCGACAAACTTCTTCGTCGGGCTTATTTTTTACCTGCAGGGTCCGGGGCTGCCTTGGCACGCAAGCGAAGTTCGCGGTAAGATCTGTTGTTTTGCTGTGACTCGCCGGAGTAGCTCAGGTGGTTAGAGCGAAGGTCTCATAATCCTTAGGTCGGCGGTTCGAGTCCGCCCTCCGGCATTGGGTTTCCGGGTTTTCTTCAAAGCGGAGCATTGCATTCACTTCACTTTTTCATGACGAGTTCGGACACCGCATTCCAGGTAAATTCGACGAATTTGTAAAGCGACGGTTCCCACAACCGTTCGACATCACTGTGAGCGCCGTATTGTGCGCGGTCCTCCTCCGTGACGGCGGGTCCGATTCCGTATGACTGAATGCCCTTGGCCCGGAGTTGAGCCATGTCCGACGCTCCTGTCGACATCGACGGCAGCACGGTTGCCTTCGGATACATCCGCTTCGTGACCTGTTCCAGAACTCGGAACGCATCGGTGTCGAGACGGGACGCCGGCGCTTCCGGGCGTGTTGC
>CAZPBY010000150.1:0-2839 GCA_964584785.1 uncultured Solibacteraceae bacterium | reverse complement strand
TCAGCACCAGAGCGTCGCGGGGCAGTTCCTCCTTACCGGATGGAAATTGATTGAACTTCAGAATGTACGCAATGACGTCAACATTATCCTGCCGCGAGAGCGACCCTGGCCGATCCGCGGGCATTGATATCCGGATCCGATCGAACAGGTCGCCGAGGGTCAGGCCATCCCAGTTCGCCATGAACCCGCCTCCGGTCAGCGCGGGTGTCACATCGGCGCCTTCCAAAGTACGCCCGTGGCAATTCGAGCAGGCTTGAACGAATGCGGCTTCACCTCGTTTGGCCTGCTCGTCGTTGTACACACCGTCCCAGGTGGTGCGTTGCGAATCCTGAGCGTGAGTGGGAGCAGTTGCTGGACATACAGCGGCCGCCAGCAGGACTGCCGCCACTAGTAAAATTTTCAGACCCACACCTATCTCGCGTCGTCCGGCAGCCGATATGCGATGTATTCGCCGGAATAGTTACCCCCGCTGACCGAGACGATAATGTACTGCTTTCCATTCACCATGTATGTCATCGGCGATCCGCTTTGCGGCGCCGGCATGAAAACCGCGCCGACTTCTTTGCCGGTCGCTTTGTCATACGCGTGCAGCATCGCTCCGCGCGGATGCTGGGGTGTTGTGGTCACTTGCGGATCACCCATAACGACAAGCGTCTTCGTGACAACCAGGCCAACAGCCCCGCCCTGGCCGGTCTTCGGAATATTCAACCCCTTCAGCGCCGGATGATTGCGGATGGCATCCGGCGTATCGCCGTGCGGAACTTGCCACATGAGCTCGCCCTTATCCAGATTGATGGCGGAAAGCACGCCGTACGGAGGTTTCATGAGTGGCAAACCTTGCACGGTCGTACGAACTCCTTCGCCTTCTGCTTGCGGTGGCGGTGCAGGAGCAGCGCCGGCTGCGGGACGGGCGGGCGGCTTCTGCGGGTAATCTGCGGCGCTGCCGAAACCGGGTCCCTCGCTGACACGGAACGGCTGTCCAGCGAACCCCAACACGTACTTGATGTCGGAGAATCCCTCTGGAGGCTCGGTCAAACCGAGCGGCACAACCTGATTATTCGTTGCGGGTGCGTAGACCGTATGCGTCTCCGGATCGTAGCCTGCGCCAGGCCAATTCGTGCCGCCATTGGTGGTGCCGAGCGTCAGTGCAGCAATTGGACCGGTCAGCTTGCTGAGGATGGGTGGATTAAACATCGGTCCCATCTTGAACCTCTCGGTAACTTGGAGCGCCTGGCTTCTTAGAGCCGGTGTGAAGTCGATCAGTTCATCGACGGTCACCGCCTGGCGAGCATAGGCGGGCGGCTTAGTAGGAAACGGCTGCGTTGGAGAATACCACTCACCTGGTACATCGCCTTGTGGGACGGGACGCTCTTCAATCGGCCACACCGGTTGGCCGGTCACACGATCGAAGACATAGAGAAACGATTCCTTACTCGGAACAGCGACAGCTTTAATCGCTCTGCCGTTCACGTTGATGTCGGCCAGTATCGGCGCCGAGGAAAGATCGTAATCCCACATCGGATGGTGCACGATCTGGAAGTGCCACTTCCGCTGGCCCGTTTTCAAATCGACGCAGACCAGACTTTCGCCATACAGATTGTTGCCGGGCCGATGCCCCCCGTAGAAGTCGGATGTGGGCGATTCGACGGGCAGATAGACAAGTCCCAGTTCCTCGTCTACTGAAATTTGAGTCCAGACACCGGTATTACCGTTTGTAGCCCACGAGTTGTTCTGCCACGTGTCATTGCCCAACTCGCCCGGTCGCGGAATGGTATTGAAGGTCCAGAGCAGTTTGCCGGACCGAACGTCGAACGCGCGAACCTGGCCTTTGGCATTGTCGTGCGTTTTGACCGTCATGCCTTCCTTCATCGACATGCCGACGATCACAACATCCTTCACAACGGTCGGCGTGGAATGGAGTCCGGCATCTCCGCTGTCCAGATCAATCTGCTGCCCTGTGCCGTGGACGACACCGGCCTTGAGATCAATAATTCCGTCTTTGCCGAATCCGGAAATCCTGTTTCCGGTTTTCGCGTCCAGTTCAACCAGCCGATATCCCGGTGTAACGTACAAGAGGCGTTCGTCATTCCTACCATCAGTCCAGTAGGACACGCCGCGGCCGGACAATTGACGCGGGGCGTTGACGGCGCGCTGACCTTCAAATTCCGAATGGGTCCACAGCAGTTCTCCGGTCTCCGCCCGGAGGGCAACCACGGCGCGGCGCGTGCCGCCGGTCGTGTAAAGAATGCCTTTCACCATCAGCGGGGTTCCCTCGAGCTTGTACTCCGGGCGAGTGCCGAGGTTATCGGTTTTGAACCGCCAGGCGACTTCGAGATCTTTGAAGTTGGATGCGTTGATCTGATCCAGCGGCGAGTACCGCGTCCCTTTCAGATCCGCCGTGTAATACGGCCATTCCCCGTTTTTTGTGCTCGGTTGAGACCCGGTTTGACCCAACACTCCGATCGTAACAAACGACAAGCCGGTTAAAAGCGCAGCGGTTACTGAAACGGACCGATAGTTTCTTCGCGACATGGTGACCTCCCTGGAGAGTGGTAGAAGTATGTCCCGAACGGGAATATTCGTCAAAGGCCAAAGAATGTAAGAGATTGTCGCGGCGCGCATGAAGCTTGTTGACGTTAGACGCCGCTGCGTATATATGGTTGCCAAACTGGCTTTTCGCAATCTAGTGCCACCGTGTCTTTCTTGGGAGGAAAACCTATGGGGAAATCTAGAACAGTTCTGGTTACCGTTTTTGTTTTCGTGTCGTTGGTTTACTCGATCGGGCTTGTTCCCGATGGCTTGGCGCAGAGTGCGTTCACAGGTACCGTGAAGGACCAGA
>CAZPBY010000149.1:0-3020 GCA_964584785.1 uncultured Solibacteraceae bacterium | reverse complement strand
TCGAAATGTTGAATCACGTTTCGAAATGTTGAATCGCAATTCGAAATGTTGAATCGCAATTCGAAATGTTGAAACACGATTCGAAATTGCGATGGCTCGCATCTAAATGATGAATGACGATTCGTGTGAATTCTCACGAACTATCGACCACCTGAGCCGGTAGATTCTCACGATCATTCACCCACCTGATTCTCACAATCATTCACCCACATTCTCACGATCATTCACCCACCCCCGGGTTGACCAATAACCATGCCAAGCCGTGTTGGAAGGAGGACACGGATGGCATATCGGGAGGTACGAATGATGGATATCGATCAAGTGATGAGACGGTGGTTGTCAGGCGAAAAGATTCGAGCGGTCGCGCGGTCGACAGGTTTGGATCGCAATACTGTCCGCCGGCTGATCCGTTTTGCTCAGCAGGCCGGATTGAAACGCGGCGACGTGTGGCCCGATGAGGCGAAGCTTCAGAAGATTCGTGAGCGTCTTGGTCGGCCTGGTGCCGCACAGCATCAAGGCCCAATTGAAGAGGCATTGCTGGCGCGGGAATCGCAGATTCAATGGTGGCTGAAAGAAGACAAATTAATTTTGACGAAAGTCCACGAACTGCTCGGGCGGGAGGGATTGATTGTGCCGTATCCCACGCTGCACCGCTTTGCCCGCAAGCACTGCGGCTTCGGCAAACCCGCGGGTACAGTCCGGCGGATCGAAGGCACACCGGGAGAATTTGCGGAAGTCGATTTCGGGCAGCTCGGTTTGCTGCAGGAACTGAGCAGCGGCCATCGCCGTGTCGTTCACGGCTTCATGATGGTGTTGGGCTACAGCCGGCTGAGTTGCGTCATTCCCGTTTTCCACCAGGACCTCGTGACCGTCATCGATTGCTTCGAACAGGCATTCGAGTTCTTCGGCGGATGCCCACGGCGCGTGGTGATCGACGGAATGAAAACATGCTTGGACAAGGCGGACCCATGCACGCCGCGATTCAATCGGACGTTTCTGGAGTACGCCAACTACCGTGGCTTCCTTCCTGACGCTGCACGGCCGCGGCATCCGAAAGACAAACCCGTTGTCGAAAATACCGTTCGCTTTGTGAGGGAGCGCTTCTTCAAGGGTGAGACCTTCATCGATCTCGGCGATGTCGCGCGCCGCGCCCTGGTCTGGTGTCGCGATACGGCTGGTCGCCGCATTCATGGAACGACGCGTCGAGTACCGATCGAGGTCTTCGAGAGCGAAGAGAAATCCGTACTGATTCCGCTCCAGGCCGGACGTTTTGATCCGCCCCAATGGACCGACTGCAAGATTCATCCCGACCACCATGTTCGCGTCGATGGCGCCTTGTATTCGGTGCCTTCGCGTTGGGATATCGGTATGAAGGTCCAAGTCCGCGCGGACCGCGCGTTGGTCCGGATCTACGTCCATGGCGAGGTCATCAAAACACACGAACGCAAGCGCCGCGGTGCACGCTCGACCGATTACAACGACTACCCCGAGGGGAAAGCCCCCTACGCGATGCGCTGGCCCAACTTCTATTCGAAGCGCGCTCGTGAGCTTGGACCATCAATCGGCGACTTCACCGATCAATTGCTATCCGGTGAGTTTCCCTGGAGCCGACTCCGTTCGGCTCAAAAGCTGCTTGGCCTAGCCGAACGCTACGGCCCCGAGCGCGTTGATGCGGCATGTCAGCGAGCGCTGCGTTTCGAACTGCTCGATGTTTATGGCGTCGCGCGGATTCTTGAACAAGGTCTAGAACACGATTCCACGGCCGAACCCGTTACCGGTCATCAGGCTTCTCTCGAGCTGAAGTTTCTCCGGCCGGCCAATCACTTCGTTCACACTCCAGGAGGTTCCAATGTCGATCCAGCCTGAACTGAAAACCATCCTGAAACGTTTGAAACTCTCCGGCATGTTGGCCACCCTGCCCGATCGCGTTGCTTATGCGCGCAAAGAAAAACTCGACTACTTACAGTTTCTCGAACTCGTGTTGTCGGACGAAGTCGAGCGCCGCGACCAGAAACATGTGACCAACCGTCTCACGGCGGCCGGCTTTGAGGAGGAGTGCACGCTGGAACGTTTCGATTGGTCAGCGAATATCCGAATCGACAAAGCGCGCTTGTCGGATCTGTTCGGTCTGCACTTTATTGAACGCCGCGAGAACGTGATTTTCTGCGGCCCAGTCGGCGTCGGTAAAAGTTTTCTCGCTCAGGCTCTCGGTCATGCCGCCTGCCGCGCCAATTACCGTGTCCTGTTCATCAAGGCGGATCTCCTGCTGAAGACTCTGGCGCGCTCTCGTGCAGACAACTCTTTCGATCGCGAGTTGCGCTCCTTCATCAGCCCGGATTTACTTATCGTCGATGACTTCGCACTTCGAAAGCTCTCCAGCCAGGCGACCTCGGACTTCTACGATCTGTTGATCGAGCGACACACGCGTAGTTCCTCAATCCTCACATCCAATCGCAGCGTGGAGGAATGGATGGCTGTCTTTGATGAACCCATGCTCGGCCAGAGCGCTCTTGATCGCTTCTGCCATCGCGCGCATCAGTTTGTCATCGACGGCGAGTCGTACCGCAAACGCACCGCTCCGGTCTCGTCGTCGGCCCCGTTGGAACCGGGCCGCAGACCTAAGGCGTAAAACCATGCGAACACTCGAAACCCATGCCCTGACAAACAGCAACGATGCCGCTTCGCGGCGGCTTCTCTTGATGAGTTTTAAAGGCATGAGGAAATCTATCCAAATGATAAGGGGGCGCCGACCAAAACGCCGACGCGCCCCTGCTCATCATTCGGATGAGTTTCCAGCTGGATATTCCTTGACGGGTTGCTCTCCAGCATTGCCCATCTCCGCTTCACCAGCTGTCGTCGAATATGGCCGAGTTCTAGCCCAAATCAGGGGAGTCTTTAACGAGGAACAATGAACACGATTGCTTTGAAAATCAAAACCGATTAAAAACTGCTAAACAGACCGCCCGGGGGTGGGTGAATGATCATGAGAATCCCTGGGTGAATGATTGTGAGAATCCGCA
>CAZPBY010000148.1:0-3159 GCA_964584785.1 uncultured Solibacteraceae bacterium | reverse complement strand
CGGCCAGAATGGCCAGCACGAGCGGCGTGGCGGAGGCGGCGACCAGGTCCTTCCCGAGTTCCATACGTAGAACTCTTATACGTTGCAGCTCTATGTATGTAAACAGAAGTGCAGAAAAGGCGCATCTCCTGAATTTCAGGGAAGCACCTGGTGCGTCCCTGAATTCCAGGTTATCCTTTCCTGCATCATGAAGAATGGCCTCGATCGGCGTGAGTTCGTCAAGATGGCGGGCGCAGCGGGCATTGCCGCGGCCGGCGGTGAGTGGGAACGCGTATTTGCTTCTCAGCAGAGCACGGCGCCTGGACCGGATGCGGCCGAAAAGGATCTTGTGCTGCTCGCGCTGGATGCGGTTAAGTCTGCAGGGGCAAGCTACGCGGACGTGCGCGTCACGCGCAACAATAATGAGGTCGTAGCAACGCGCGAACGTCAGATTACGAACGTCGCCAAAAGCGAAACGTATGGAATTGGAGTCCGCGCTCTAGTCGGGGGCTCTTGGGGTTTCGCGGCCACCCGCGATCTCAGCCGGGAATCGGTCGTGTCGACGGCGAGGCGCGCCGCGGCCATTGCTGTGGGAAACGACAAAGTTAATCCGGTGAAGACGACACTGGCTCCGGTAAAGCCGGTTCCGGATGGCCGATGGATAACGCCGCATGAGATCGATCCGTTTACGATTCCTGTCGAGCAGAAAGCCGATCTTCTTTTCAAAACGAACGAAGAGGCGCTTCGCGTCAAAGGCGTTCGTTTTGTGACATCGCGTATCAATTCCATGCGGGATAGCCGGCTGCTCGGCACAACCGACGGTTCTTTGATACAGCAGACCTTTCTGCGGACTGGTCCGAATGTCACGGTTACGGCCGTTCCTGGAGACAACGGTGATTTTCAGACCCGTAACGCGAGCATTCCGCCGCGCAGCGCAGGCTGGGAATACGTCGTCAGCCTCCAGATGCAGGAGAACGTCCTTCGCTGGGCGGAAGAAGCGGGAGCCAAGCTGAGTGCAGCACCGGTGCAAGCCGGTGTGTGGGATCTGGTTCTTCATCCTTCTCATCTCTGGCTCACCATTCATGAATCGATCGGCCATCCTACCGAACTGGATCGCGCGATGGGCTATGAAGCCAATTTTGCGGGTACGAGCTTTGTGTCACCGCCTGAGAAGGTTTTGAACAAACTCAAATATGGTCCCGCGTTCATGAACATCGTCGGCAATCGCACGGAGCCGGGTGGCTGTGCGACGTGCGGATGGGACGATGAAGGCGTGCCTGCGCAGTCGTGGCGAATCATCGACAAGGGAATTTTCGTAAACTATCAGACCACGCGGGAAATGGCTTCCTGGATCTCGAATCTGACGAAAGTCAGCACCAGTCTCGGCACGGCGTATGGTCAGGACTGGGCATCGATTCCATTTTCGCGTATGCCGAATGTCAGTTTGCTGCCAAACCCCCAGGATCTCAGCGAAGAGGACGTAATCTCAGCGACCAAGCGCGGCATCTACATCGAAGGCGACGGTTCTTACTCGATCGATCAACAGCGATATAACTTCCAATTCGGCGGCCAGGTTTTCTGGGAAATCAAGGACGGCAAACGCGTACGCATGCTGCGGGATGTAGCATATCAGGCGCGTACTCCGGACTTCTGGAATTCCATGGCGTTGATTGGCGGAAAGGGCACCTATCGGCTTGGCGCTGCGCTGAACGACGGCAAAGGGCAGCCCGAGCAAGCGAACGCGGTGTCTCACGGTTGTCCCGTGGCATTGTTCCGCAACATCAGTGTGATTAATACGGCTTAATCACAAGACCATATGCAGAACTCTACTCCCAAACGGCACGGTCTTTCGCTTGATGAGTCGCGAGATCTCAGCCAAAAGATCCTGGGCTTCGGGAAAGCGGATGACACGCGAGTGAATATCACGTCCGGCATCAGCGGATTCACCAGGACGGCGATCAATCGGGTGACAACCGCGGGAGAAACGAACAACGTCTCCGTACGCATCACAAGTGTCTACGGGAAGCGTGTGGCTTCAGTCGATACGAACCGCCTCGATGACGCCTCGCTTCAGCGCGCGGTACGGGATGCCGAGGCTTTGGCGAAGATTGCTCCGGAGAATCCCGAGTATGAGCCTGAGCTGGGAGAGCAGAAGTACACGCCGCTTGACGGCTATTACTCCAGTACGGGAGACCTTACGACCGAAGCACGGGCGCGGGCCGCATCGTTGGGAATCAAGGCAGCGGATGCCGCAAAGTTTGTTGCTGCCGGATTCATCGATGTGAGCGCGGGCTCACAGGCCGTTGCGACTTCAAACAAGCTGTTCGGCTACTATTCCGGCACGGGCGTCGCCTCCACTCTAACAATCCGGACACCAGACGGCCTCTCGTCGGGCTGGGCAGGCGATGAACGGGCGGACTGGAACACGCTAGAATCGGATCGTATCGCCGAAGACGCCCTTCGAAAATGTCGCGCGTGGCACGGCAAGACCGCGCTCGAACCGGGTAAGTACGAAGTAATCCTCGAACCCACCGCTGCCGGAATGCTGATGTCCCGCATGCTCGGCGTATTCGATGCCCGTCAAGCCGATGAGGGCCGATCGTTTTTTTCCAAGCGGGGCGGCGGCAATCGTCTAGGCGAGAAACTGTTCAACGAGCAGGTCACGATCATCAGCGATCCAGCCGAAAAGAACGCGGAAACGGCGCCGTTCAACAACACCGGTTTGCCGATTCGACGCGAAGTCTGGGTGGAAAACGGAATCTTGAAGGCTCTTGCTTATACTCGGTTCTGGGCGGCGAAGCAGAGCGTTGAGCCCAAAGCGAATCCATCGAACTTGATCATGGCCGGTGGCGGCGCTCCGCTGGACGACATGCTCAAGTCCGTCAAGCGAGGCGTGTTGATTACGCGCTTCTGGTACATCCGCTCTTTGAATCCGCGAATCATTTCGTTTACCGGACTCACGCGTGATGGCACATTTCTCATCGAGAACGGCGAGATCGCCCGGCCAGTGAATAACTTTAGGTTCAATCAGTCTCTCGCCGAATTGCTGGCCAATGTTCAAATGCTCGGACGTCCGGTTCGCACCGCCGCAGACGAAAGCGGCGCCGTCGGGACACCGGTGATCGTGCCTGCAATGAAGATAAAAGACTTCACGCTCTCCAGCGTTAGCGACGCAATCTA
>CAZPBY010000147.1:1802-3539 GCA_964584785.1 uncultured Solibacteraceae bacterium | reverse complement strand
CACAAACTGGCGTCCATTCACCATATAGGTCGCCGGGCTTGCAATTCCGGGAAACGGAAGTTCTGTTTTTGAAATGAGCTTGCCGGTCTTTGTGTCGTATACCTTGAAGTGTGGGTCCGCGATTGCCGCCGCGATCATCAAGATGCCGCTGGCCGTCACCACACCGGCACCGTAGCTTTCGCTACCCCATTCCGGATGATTCAGCTCCGGATACTCGCCGAACGGAATACTCCACACGAATTTGCCTGTGTTCAGGTCCATCGCCGTGAGCGTACCCCATGGTGGCGCCGTTGCCGGATAGCCTTGTGGATCGCGGAACGAACGATAGCCCCCCGTGCTGTAGCGGGAATGCGGTTCACGATCGACCGCGACAGCGTCACCAGAGTTTCCACCGCGGCCGCCGCGGCCGCCGCCTGGCGCCTGCCGTTCAAAGACGGAGGTATACCATGCCACGCGGAGAGAGTTGAAAAACGCGAGGTGATTGACCGGATCGGTCATGAGTCCGCCCCACTCCACGCCACCAGCGAAGCCGGGCGCAACAATTGTGTCCTTCCCGAACTGCGGCGGCGTGAACATCGGACCGGAGACCATGTTCTTAAACCTTTCGAGCACCGCTGCATGAGCTTCCGGCGTGCGCTCGGTCAGGTCGTTTTCAGTGATTCCGCGATCCCATGAAAGACCCGGCGTAATACGCGGGATTGGCTGCGTCCGCGAAACCTCGTCACCAGGTGCGCCGTTGGTAGGTACAGGCTTTTCATCGATCGGGAAAATGGCCTCGCCGGTCTCGCGGTTAAAGACATAGATGTAACCGGTCTTCGGGGTGGCGAACACCACGTCGATCGTCCTGCCATTGCGCACCATCGTCGAGAGAGTCGGCGGGCAGGCGAAGTCGGCATCCCACAAATCGTGATGGACCGCCTGAAAGTGCCAGAGCTTCTTGCCCGTAGTGGCGTTGATGGCGATCAAACTGTTGGCGTAGAGATTATTACCAACGCGATCGCCGCCATAGAAATCGTCTGACGCTGAACCGGTAGTGGCAAAGACGATTCCGCGCTTATCGTCCACTGCGACACCACCCCACGCATTAGCGCCGCCGGCTTTCTGATAAGCGTCTTCCGGCCAGGTGTTGTAGCCTTCTTCACCCGGATATGGAATCGTGTGGAAAGTCCAGAGCAGCTTACCGGTCCGCACGTCCCAACCGCGGATATCGCCAGGAGAAGCGGGCGTCGTTTCACCCACGCCGCCATGGGTAATCAGTATGTTCTTGTAAAGACCCGCCGGACTGATCATTGCTACCCGGTTGTCGGAAGCCGGTCCACGCAACTGACCATTGAGATCCACTGTACCTTCGACACCGAAATCGAGGTTGAGCTTCCCGGTATCGGCATCGAGTTCGTCCATCATGTTCGAGCGTCCGACGATGATGCGGCGCACCTTGCCATCCGTCCAGAAGGTAACGCCGCGCGGATTACGGCCCGGGAACGTGGCTGGCGTATAAACCCATTTGGTCTGGCCGGTGGCGGCATCCAGCGCATATACAGTTTTCGGGCTCACGCCGTAGAGAACGCCGTTCACCACAATCGGCTGATTCTCAATTGTTGCCGGGCCGCCGAGATCGTACCGCCAAACTTCCTTCAATTGAGAGGCATTTTGGGCGTTGATCTGGGTAAGCGTGGAATAGCGCATTCCGCCGGGGTCGCCACCGTAAGACGGATAGTCCACGTTCTTCGAAGATGC
>CAZPBY010000147.1:0-1702 GCA_964584785.1 uncultured Solibacteraceae bacterium | reverse complement strand
CCATCCGGAGATAGCGACCAGACTTCCTTGATTTCCAGTGAGGCATTTCCCGGCATGCCTCCCCACGGCTGCGTCGTCGTAATCACCAGGGTATCTCCCTGAGCGGTGGCGCTGATCATGGCTTTCGCGACTCCGGTGTCCGTTGGCTTGCTGAAAGGTTTACCGTCAAGCGGGTACTTCTGCACAGCGCCGGACGGACTCGTCACGGTCAGCGTATTGGCATCCTGCTGAACGGTTGTCACAACTGCTGGACCGCCGCCACCGGCATTGCCTCGACCGCCACCACCACCGGCTCCTCCGGAATTCGGATCGCGGGTCAGCCAGTATTGCGTGTTGGGCGTTCGATCGCTCTTGGCATTATCCCTCACCCATGAGCCACTGAAGTTTTGGGCCGCGATGGAAAGAGCAGTAAACCCGAGGAACGACATGGCAACTATTACCGCGAAATATTTCTTCATAAGATCTTTACTCCAACTTTCTCGGCTACCGCTCTCATGTTGGTTTGCGCCTGATGGTACTCGTCATCGGTGGTCAGGAACTCCACGAGTACATTGGTCGGCCTCTTCAGCCGGCTAATGCGCACGAGGAAAGTTTCGTAGTCCATGTTGCCGGTGGCGTTCATCGACCAATTGAGGCCGGCCATCATGCCGTTCCAAACGAAATCCTTCGCGTGTATATATGCGATCTGATCCTGGAGCAGATCGAAAACAAGATTGGTGAATTCCGTCATGCGGAAGGCAACTCCTGGATGCACCATGTTCGTGATATCGAGTCCCGACATGATGCGCGAGTCGCCCACATCTTCCTTCAGGCGTACCTGTGCCCAGGGATTGTTGATGGCCTCTGAATTTACAGGCTCGATGGCAATCTCTACTTTCGATCCCGCCGTGTCTTTGCAGATGCGCTTCAACGCGTTAACCGAACGCGTCCAGGCTTCCTTGCTCCAATTCTGGGGATGAGGCGTGTTGCGGTTCGGATACATACTGCCCACATGGGTGAGAATCAACTGGCAGCCCATTTCCTCGGCGGAATGAACGGCATCAATAATGTGCCTCTGCCACTGCTCCGCCTCGGGATCCGGCGCGATGATATTGCCCGCGCAGTGGATCCCGTAAAAATTCACATCGTGAGCCTTGAGCTGTGTTTTGACTTCCCGGATCTCGGAGTCCTTCAACTTTCGGCTGAGCCACTGCGCGGAACCGACTTCGCAGGCGGTCCATCCGCCGTCACGCATCGATTTAAAGAGAGCGCCGTAGTCCGTGCCTTCTGCGCTCGTCATCTGAATATGACTTAGCCGAAGCGGCGAATTACCGGGAGTCAGGTCGCGCTTGACGTTGGCCGGTGGGCTCCATTGATATAGGAAGTCCTGACCCCAGACGTCAGGCAGTTTCGTCTCTTTCGACCGTTGTTGCGCCTGAGCGGGCGCACCCGTCATTGAACCGGCAGCCAGTCCAGCGGAAACGGCTCCCGCCAGAAGGTTACGTCGAGAAATCTTGTTGGTCATAGTGTCGCCACCCTGTGTTGTCAATTGATTGAAAAAAATGAAGTGACGCCAACCATAGGCGTCGGCCTCCCCCCGGGGAGTAGCTTGAAACTT
Organism: uncultured Solibacteraceae bacterium; assembly: GCA_964584785.1. Lineage (GTDB taxonomy): Bacteria > Acidobacteriota > Terriglobia > 20CM-2-55-15 > 20CM-2-55-15 > JAHFTY01. Next base: position 105 of record CAZPBY010000147.1, on the reverse strand, counting down.
GCTGCGGCGCAGTATATAAACTCTCAAACCTGTTGTACAGGTTTATTTCCTTCACTGCAGCCCGCGCGAGGCGGCGAGAGTGATCTTCTTCTGTGCCGTGCGATC
>CAZPBY010000146.1:0-3719 GCA_964584785.1 uncultured Solibacteraceae bacterium | reverse complement strand
CCTCGTTTTATCCCGCTTTGAAGCCGATCTCACAGAGAATTGCGCGGCTGTGAGGCACGCGGCGGGCCACCTTCCGTGTGCTGATCTTTACCATTTCGAAACCAACTTTTTGCTGGCTCAGACCGGAAACTTAGGTTATGATTCTTCTTCCCGCTAAGGAGGTTCGCGTATGCGCCAGCACTTACTCTGCTCGCTTTTACTGCTTTGCCCCATCGCAGCCTATGGTCAATCGACTTTCGGCACCATACTTGGCACCGTAAAGGACAACTCGGGGGCCGTTGTTCCGAGAGCGGTTGTCAAACTGACCGATACGGATGAAAACACGGGCCGCGAAACCACCACAAATGGAAACGGCGACTATGAATTTGTGAATACCAAGGCCGGTCATTACAAAGTGGACGTGACTGCCCAAGGCTTTCAGTCTTATCAGGCAACGCAATTGCTGCTGGTTTCGCGCCAGACGCTGCGCCTTGACGTCAGCCTTCAGGTCGGCGCGCTTGCCTCTACGGTCGAGGTTCAGGCGTTGGCCGGCGTGATCACGACGGATACGCAAACCGTTCAGTCGAGTCTCGACGGCAACGCACTACTCACGCTACCGGGTAACGTGCGTGGCGGCGGCGGAAGTACGAGTCCCTATGCCTTGATCGCCACACTCCCGGGCGTGCAGCCGGACGACAACGGCAACTTTTCGATCCAAGGCGGCCTCCAGTCCATGTCCCAGTTTTCGGTGGACGGCATCTCGATCAGCAACGTGGGTGGCAACGGACCCCTTTCGGAGGCATTTCCGTCCCTGGAAAGCATCTCCGAGATTAAGGTGCAAGGAGTCGGCAATCCTGCTGAGTTTGCTGAAGTCGGCGACGTCACCACCATTTCCAAGAGCGGCACGAACGAGATTCATGGCGACCTCTTCTGGTACTTCCAAAATCGTGCCCTCAATGCGACCAAATTTGGCCAGCAGGTAAAACCACAGTTAGTCGGCAATGATTTCGGAGCCACCATGGGCGGCCCGGTGCTCATTCCGAAGCTCTACAACGGGAAGAACAAGACGTTTTTCTTCGGCACTTACGAGGGTTTCCGCTTTCCGCGGGCAAATACGATACAAGACGAAGTGCCGACGCAGGCGCTGCGTAATGGCGACTTTTCGGGAACGGGCATTGCGATCAAAGACCCGACGACGGGGCAGCCATTTCCGAATAATCAGATTCCCTCGAGCCGTATCAGTTCAGTGGCGCAGGGGTTTCTGACGCTGTATCCGCTCCCGAATGCCGGCGATGTGAATTCCGTCCACGCGGCGAACTACATCGCGAACCGCGACAAAAGCCTCCACTCCGATCAATACGACGTTCGGATTGACCATTACCTGACTTCGAACATGTCGCTGTTCGGCCGCTGGACGTGGAAGAGCATCGGCAGCGCCAGCCCGCAGGATTTACTGGTTCCTTCCGAGAACTCTACGGACAAGTACAAGATGCTCGTGGTTTCGTGGAACTGGAATCTCCGGCCCAACCTGATCAACGAGTTTCGCTTCGGCTTCACGCTGAATCCCAGCACGCAGGCTCTGCCGTTTGACGGCGTCAAATTCACCAATTCTCTTGGCCTCGTGGGGGTGGGACCCACCTTCCCGTTCAACGGCCTCCCCGATCTCAATATTACCGGCTACACGGGTCTCAACACGGATCGCGGCAGCTCCGTCTCGCAGAACAACACTTATCAGTGGAACAACAACACCACTTGGACCGTAGGCCGCCACACGATGAAGTTTGGGTTCGATATTCGCAAGATCAAATCCGTTTCCGCGCTCGGGTTCCTCGGCGGCGACAATTACGGGCAGTACAACTTCTCCGGCGCGTTCACCGGTGATCCGTTTGCCGATTTCCTTCTCGGCATTCCCCATGACACGGCGATTGACACGGTGACGCACGACAACTTTGGCCTCTCCATGCAATACGCGATATTTGCGCAGGATGCCTACCGCGTTAATTCCCGGCTGACCCTGGAGTACGGGCTCCGCTGGGAATACCATCCTGGTTACACCGACCAGTTTGGCAATATCGGCAACTTCGATCCCAGCGTGCCAAAGTCAGGTCTGGTGGTTTATCCGGACGGCGCCGAGAATACCCTGGCTCAGGGATTTTTGCAGTCGTTCAATGCCTGCCCGCAATACAACAGCACGACTGGGCCATCCGCCAACGGCGCGCCTTGCACTCCTGTATTCGACGCCAGCCATGCGCATTTGCCCCAGGGTTTGCGTACCGCGCCCACACGGCTGGTTCCTCGATTCGGGTTTGCGTTGCGCCCGTTCTCCAATGACAAGACCGTGTTCCGCGGCGGTTTCGGCGTTTACGACACCCCGAGCATGGGCTCGATCTATTACGCGCTGACCGGAACCTTGCAGTCAGCCACGTTCACGTTCGACAATATCGCCGCGAATGGCGGCCCCATATTCCAGTGGCCGGATATTCGCACTGGCGGCAGCGGTATTTCCGTCTCGCCGTTCGGTACTGCTTATTTTGGCACCGCCAACGACCCCCACTGGAAAGAGCCGTACACCATGCAGTGGAATTTCTCCATTGACCGCGACCTCGGGTTCAATACCGGTCTGCGCATCTCCTACATCGGTCAGGGCACGCGCGACCTGGTATGGGCACCGAACCTCAACCAGTCCTACTATTCGACGCAGTATTTCGCGACGCAACCCCTGAGCAGCCGGCCCTTCCCCAACTGGGGTATCGTAAACGACCGGGCTGTCGGCGCGGATATGAACTATCACTCCGCACAGATCGAAGTCACACATCGCTTCCAGCACGGTTTTACCTTCAACTCCACCTATACCTTCGCTAAGAACCTGGCCGATAATCAGGGCCCCCGCCCGCAAGGTTCCTTCGCCGGTGAAAATGCCGGGGGCCGGACCATGGACCGGTTAAACCGCCATGCCGAATACGGACCGGTGTGGGGTACCCGCAAACACCGCTGGCTCACCACGGCTGTGTACGAGCTACCGGTCGGACGCGGGAAACACTTTATGCCCAGTGCGAGCCGTCTTGCGGATGCATTGCTGGGCGGGTGGAGACTGAGCAACATCTTTCTTGTCCAGAGCGGTCCCTTCGAGACTCCCTACTTCAGCGATGGTGACCCGTCAGGCACCGGATCGGGCCTGATAGGCCGCCCGCAGCACCCAGATCGCGTCGGAAAAGGCTCGGTGTCCAATCCCACGGCCGATCGGTGGCTGGACCCCATGGCTTTCGTGTGCCCAGCCACGCCGGGTTGGACGATCGGCCAAGCTTGTACTATTGGCGATAACCCGGGAGCGGACCTTGCCCCAATCGGTCGATTCGGCAACGCGGGTCTGGGCGTCGTAACTGGTCCTGGAACGGTTAACCTCTCTACTGCACTCGGCAAGTCCTTCGCGATTACCGAACGGCTCAGAATTAAGATCGAAGGTTCCTTTACGAACCTGTTCAACCATGTGAATCTGGCCGATCCAGTGCTGGCCATCGACAACAACTCCTATGGCCAGATCACCAGCGCCCGCGGCTCCGACTTTGGCGGCTACCGCACTGGCCAGATTTCCGCTCGCATCGAGTTCTAACGATCAACTCAAGTACCATTGTTTCGGGGATCTCCAAAACGGAGATCCCCTATTTTTTTTGGGAATTCAGGGTTTGTAGTGGGTCGCCAGTCCCGGTCCCTTTGACTGTGGTTCGCGTAAAATCGGAGCT
>CAZPBY010000145.1:0-3796 GCA_964584785.1 uncultured Solibacteraceae bacterium | reverse complement strand
GCCCATCGATGGTAGTTGTAGAAACCGATTTGTTCCGGAGACGTTTTGTAGACGATGGCGCCTTGATGCAGGTAAGTGGGCGATCGGAATTCACGTACGGCTAAGGATGCCCGGACACCCTTCTGCGCGGGTGGATCCAGCGGCGGAGGTACGTGGAGAGTGTAGTAGTTCGGGTATCTCACCGCTCCCCCGCAGCCGGCCAAAATGATCAGAGCTGTCAGCACAAAATAAATTGCGATCAGTTTCTTCTTCATACTCACCTCACTTTTGTTGTGGGACTTCGCGCTCTTTAGGCTGCTTGATCCGAATCAAACTCCACGGGCGCTGCTTGAGCGAATCGGTCAGTTGATCCAGGTTGTCGGTTGCCACTCGCAGGTTTTCTACCGTATCGTCGATCTTGTAGTCATTCGCTCGCACTATCACTTGCATGTCGCCGAGTAATTGCTTGGCTTGCTGCAAGGTGTTCTGCAACTCAACCAAGTCTTTGCGGGCTGGCTCACGGACATCGCTCACTGTCCCATTAATATTCTGAACGGTGTCATCGGCGTGTTGGCTGAGCGCGATCAGCTGATCGGATATACGATCGATCTTCGGGCCTTCAGTTGCCAGCAATGTGTTGACGTGGTCCAAGGCAGTTTGAACCTTCTGTTGGGTCGGCCGACCGGTCACAGTATTCAGATTGGCCAACAGATGTCGCGCGTCACCGCTGATCCCGTCTAGTTCTCCACTCACTTGCACGATTAGGGTATTGGCGTTATCCGCAACCGTGGCCATTTTGCCTGCGATCTCATCCAGGCTGGCGGCTTCTTGCGATGGAATGGACGATCCAGAAGGAAGGCGTTTGGCGTCATTGCTGCCCGTAGTAATGGATAGCACAGCGCCGCTCATGACGCTGGTCAGACCCAGCTTGGCCACGGACTTCTCATTCAGCGGTGTACCTTCCTTCACGTTTAGCAGAATCTCGATCTTTGTGGGGTCTGACGACCATGGCCGGACGGATGTTACTTTGCCTACGTTGATCCCACCAAAGAGAACCGATGCGCCCGGCTCAAGTCCGCCTGCATACCGCAGATATGTTCGATAGGGAATGTTGCCGCCATTGACCTGGGCGTTCACGAGGTAGATGATCGTGAACGCCAGAATCGAGAAACATCCCAGAACGAATGCCCCTACTTTTGCTTCGGTTGTCACTGATTTATCTCCGCAGTATGTAAATATTTTTCGAAGTGGTCGGTTATAGCGGCCGTGTTCGCCATGTCCTCCGGAACTCGATCGAGAAAATGCCGCACACGGGGATCCTGGCTCGCGCTAATTTCGTCCTTCATTCCAACCGAGCTGAAGCTGCCCTTGTGGAGCATCGCAATACGGTCTGCGATCCGGAAGGCGCTCGGCAGTTCATGAGTCACGACGATCACCGTCATATGAAAGGCCTCCTTCAGGAGCAAAATGAGTTCATCCAACTCCGCTGCGACAATGGGGTCAAGCCCTGCGGAAGGCTCATCGAGCACCAGAATTTCAGGATCAAGCGCGAGGGCGCGAGCCACGGCACCGCGCTTCTTCATGCCGCCGGAAAGCTCCTGTGGTAGTAGCTTGCCGAAATTCCCCAGACCGACCACGGCTAACTTCATCCAGACCATGAGATCGATGATGGACGGCGCAAGCCTGGTATGTTCGCGCAGGGGCAGCGCGACGTTGTCCTGGACTGAGAGCGAGTTGAACAAAGCCGCGCTTTGAAACGCCACGCCAACGGAGTGGCGCACCTTTTTTAGCTCAGCAGCGGAGCAACGGGTAATATCAACTCCTTTCACGATCACGCTGCCGGCCTTCGGCCGCTCAAGACCGATGATTTGCCGCAAGAGTGTGCTTTTCCCGGAGCCGCTGCCACCCAGCAGCACCATCGTCTCGCCCGGTTCGACGTCGAGATTCAGGCCGTCCAACACTCGGCGCCCGTCGTATTCAACCACCAAGTCGCGAATGGAAATAATTGCCATTAAGGTCTCACCGTGAAGTAGAAGATCGCGGTGAAGATCGCGTCGGCAACGATGACAAGGAAAGTGGACTTCACCACTGCGCTGGTGGTCGAGCGGCCGACTGAATCCGGTCCTCCACGGACGCGGAACCCTTCGACACAGCCAACATGAACGATGATGGTGGCAAACGCCACGCTCTTGAGCAAGCCTGTGATCACGTCTCGCAGAGCAATGGATTCCAGTACGTACCGAAAGTACAAGAACGGTGCAAGCCGTGTGCTCAAGAACATGAACAATCCGCCGGCGACGATGCCGAAAGAATTGGAAAGGATAGTCAGACACGGAATGCTGATCAGCGCGGCCAGATATTTTGGTGCAAGCAAAAACTCGATCGGATCCAGTGCCATGACTCGCAAAGAATCAAGTTCTTCGGTCACCTTCATAGTCCCGATTTCGGCTGCAAACGCCGAACCCGACCGCCCGCTGACCGCAATCGCTGTCAGCAAAGGGCCGAGCTCGCGTGTGAAACCGACTGCCACCAGATCGATGACATAATGCAGGGCGCCGAAGCGCCGCAACTCGGAAGCTCCTTGCAGGGCAAGAATGAATCCAGTGCAGATGGCCATCAGGGACACCATCGGCAACGCGTCGTAGCCAATCTGAAGAATCTGCCGAACAGTTGTCTGCCAGCGGTAGCGGTTACCGATCAGTGGCAACGCACTCTTCATGGCGCGTAGCGTAGACCACAACTGGATGTTGAGGCCCCCGACATAATCGAGTTCGTTGAGCGTTCTTCTTCCAGCGTCTTCGAGTACATTTGCCATTACGACGCCTTCGCGTTCGATGAAGCGCTTCCACATCCGTTTTTTTCGAACAGAGCCGACACCCCGGTGACCTGAAATAAATGAGAAAGACGACCTTGCAGGCCCTGCACGCACAGCGTCGTCTGCTGCCTGCGTGCCAATTTGAGTCCTTCGATCAGGGTTGCAATGCCGGAGCTGTCAACGTAAGTGACATCCGTTAAATCAACGACCACGGGCTCGGGCGACTTTGCTTGCCACATCGCTAGAAGGCGATCACGAAGGGCCGGCGAGGAATCGATGTTCAGGCAACCACGCAAACGTAAAATTCTGCCGTCGTCACCGTGGCGCATGGTGACCTCGAGACCGCCGTGGTAGGGTCGTTCCTCGTCTAGTTCTCCGAACATCGTGGCCTCCTTCCGAGTGCGCACTCTGCTCTCTGCATATGCAGTCGGGGCCCCATTTGCAGAGCATTGAAAACACAGTGTTCGGCTCGCGGAATCGTTCAGCATGCTCAGCAAATGACGACCTTCAACCGAGTTGCCGCAATCTGTTTCAAGCGTTGCTCACGTTTAAGGAAATCTCGTATTCCGCCAACCATTGACATCTCTTGACCGAAGCAACTCATCTGTAAAGCCGTGCCAACCGCTCGCCGACAACTGCTTCACGCCATCTCCATCGTTCTTATCTCCGCAGGAACGGTCCCTCCATTCGGCCATAAGTTGACCGCCATAACTCCGCTCGTCATTTGCTGAGCATGCCGGCGTAAATCTGGTGCTCGTTCCTTTTCTTTCAGCAGTTTCCAGATGGCGAGACGGATGCATTGCTTATCGGTGCGAGGCCTCTGGTTAGGAAAGTGAGAGGCAACCGAAAGAGAAAAGCACAAAAGGACACAACAAAATGACCTCAAAGTTCAAACACATTCAGAACTCGATCAATTCTCACTTTGCGTCTCGAATCGTTTTGAGAGCGATCGGCCTGAGGGGCCTGCTCCTGGCCACAACCATCGCGGTTGCAGGCTCCCAC
>CAZPBY010000144.1:0-3839 GCA_964584785.1 uncultured Solibacteraceae bacterium | reverse complement strand
TCATCGATCCGATCGTCGAGCCGGTTCCCGCGATGCCATAGACGGAAGCCACAGCCCTCGGAGGAAAGTAATCGCCGGGCAATGAGTGCACCGAAATGGACCAGAAGATCCAGAAAAAGATCGAGACGGAAATCATGGTGATGGTCCAGAACAAGGAATGGCTCAAGACGGCCAGTATCGCCATCGGAGAAAACACCACCGCCATGGTCATCATCGTTTTTCGTGTGCGATTGACGCTCCAGCCGGACTGCTGCAGACGTAGAGACATGTAGCCGCCGCCGAAGTTGGAGACATCCGCGACGAGGAACGGGATCCATGCAACCAGACCGATTCCGGCGAGATTCAGGCCTCTTTCGCGAGTGAGGAATTCCGGAATCCAGAACACGAAAAAGTACCAGAGCGGATCCGCAAGAAAGCGGCAGAAAAACACCGCCCAGGTCTGCCGATAGCGCAGCAGTTCCCGCCAGGGAACGTTCGAGCTCGCCGAAGCCTGCTCGCGGTCCGTCAGTTCCATCTTCGGATGGGACCGCCTGAAGAGTTGAAAGGCCGCAACCCAGGCGAAACCCAACGCGCCCGTAGCCACAAACGACACCCGCCAGCCCCAGCGCAACGTGATTGCCGCGACCAGTGGCGGCGCGATCATCGCGCCCAGGCTGGAGCCGCTGTTGCAAATGCCGATCACGAATGTCCGCGCTTTTTGCGGCACCCATGTCGCAGCCGCTTTGGCAAACGCCGGCCACGCGCCGGCCTCGCCGACAGCGAGAAGGCCTCGAAAAGCGCCCAGACTCCAGAATCCTCGGGAGAGTGCAGTCAGCATTCCTGAAAAAGACCACCACCCGACTGCCAGTGTGAGTCCGCGCCCGATTCCAACGCGGTCCAGAAACCAACCGGCGAAGGAATACGCGATGGCGTACACGGCGAGAAACGCATTCAGAATCGCCGCGTACTGGGAATTGCTCAGATGAAACTCGCCGCGTATGGTGGGCGCGAGCACGGAGACCACCTGGCGGTCGATGTAATTGATGGTGGTCTCACCGAGGAGCAGCACGACGAGGACGATGAGCGCACCACGAGTCAGCGCAGTCCCGTATTCGTGCGTCTCCACCGCGGATTCTTTGTTCCCAACCAGCACGCGTCCTCCTAAAAGATCGCCATCGGATTCACCGGCCCGCCGGTGGCTGCCTGGGCGCGCAGCGGCGCGACGCTGAACAGGAACGTCCAGCGGTTGCGCGCGGCGGCGGCGCGCGTGACTTCCTCGAAATCGCAATTGTCCAACATCGGAACGCCCATGGAGATCAACAGAAGCTGATGCAGCGGCCATGCCACTCCATCAATACCCGACGGCAGAACGTCACCGGGACCTTCGCTCGCGAACACGGCGACATCGCGTTGCTTGAGCCACCGCGCGGAACTCGCGTGCAGCCCCGCCATCTTTTCCGAAGCGGCCCACGGACCCTTTTCAGCGCGGCGAGCCCAGCGTCCGGTTCGAATCAATACCGCGTCGCCGGCGCCGACGTGAATTCCAGACATCTTTTCCCAGGCATCGAGGTCCGCCGGATAGATCGCCGTGCCCGGCTCGAGATATTTCACACCCTTCAAGCGCGGGATATCGATAAGTACGCCGCGAGTAAAGATCCCCTCGCTGTAATTCTCGATCGCGAGATGGTCGATCCCCTTGCCCGCCGCAGGCGAAGGAAAGCCGTTATAGGACTTTCCGTTGACGGACATGTGCCCTAACGAATCCATGTGGGTGTGGGCGAATCCGTGGTAAGCGATCTTGTACTCGTCCATCGCGAAGTCGCCGTCGCGCATCGGCGTCAATGCGAAAGGAGATTCGTTGTCGAGTGCTTTTTCGGTATCGAGACGCCGGCTGAGTGAGACTGCGACACCATCCTTCACAAGGGCAGCGGCAGCCTTCCGTACAGCGGGAGTAATCAGATGTACCGCTCCGCTCTGATCGTCTTTACCCCAACGTCCCCAATTTGAGAGTTCCTGCATCATCGCGTCGATGTTCGCGCGTGTCAGCTTTTGGGGTTGCGCCGACACGACCACGCCGGCACACAAAAACAAAATGGTGATACGGAAGAGCCTGATCATTAGTACACGTCGTACAGCAGAATCCCGAAATTCTTGTCCGTGAGCGTCTTGTCGATTTCCGGCCAGACCTTCTCGTAATCCTTCCCCGCTTGTGCGCCGGCAACCGCCACCATTCCCTTTAACCACGTCCGTCGATTCATGTTCAGACCTCGTACATTGGGCTTTTTTCGGTCCGGAAAATGGGACGGATGATACACTAACCTATCTAACAGGTAAAGAGGGCCGGAATGCACAAGTGGGAAGCGCTGTCGAGGATCACGAAAGCGGGTTTGGTTGCGGTGGTGCGCGCAACATCTCCGGAGATTGCCGATGGCATTGCCCGTGCCTGCATGGAAGGCGGCGTGGGAGCGATCGAAATCACTTTCACAGTGCCGGGAGCGCATGAAGTGATCGCCGGACTGACGAAGCGCTTTTCGAACCAGGGGCTGTTGATCGGAGCCGGAACCGTTCTCGACGCAGAGACCGCGCGTATCGCGATTCTGGCGGGAGCGCAGTTTATAGTCAGCCCTTCTCTCAACGCGCGGACCGCGCAACTCTGCCGCCGTTATCAGGTCCCCTATATGCCGGGTGCAGCCACAGCCACGGAGGTGTTGCACGCTCTGGAGGAAGGAGCGGATATCGTGAAAGTCTTCCCGGGCGAGGTTCTCGGACCGGCATTCGTGAAAGCGATCCTTGGGCCACTGCCGCATGCTCCCCTGATGCCGACAGGAGGCGTGGCGCTGGACAACGCGGCGGACTGGATTCGCGCCGGTTGCGTTGCGCTCGGTGTCGGCGGCAACTTGACGGCAGGCGCGAAAACGGGAGATTACGGCCGCATCACGGAAACGGCACGACAATTTCTGGCAAAGATCAAAGAGGCCCGGAGCGAATAGAAGAATGTCGAAAACGACGATTACGTTCGGCGAAATCATGTTGCGGCTGTCGGCACCTGGCTCGGAGCGATTGTTCCAGACTCCGGAGCTTACGGCGACGTTCGGGGGAGGAGAAGCCAACGTCGCAGTCTCTCTGGCGGGCTTCGGCCTGCCGGTGTCGTTTGTCACGGTTCTGCCGGAGCAGAATCCGATAGCCGACGCGGCCATCGCAGACTTGCGCAAGCACGGTGTAGACACGTCGCGCATTGTGCGCGGCCCTGGACGCATGGGAATTTACTTCCTCGAAGTGGGTGCGAACCAGAGGCCTTCCAAAGTCGTCTACGACCGCCACGGAAGTTCCCTCGCCATTGCGCGCCCGGATAGTATCGACTGGCAACGTACCTTTGCCGGCGCCGGCTGGTTTCATATCACCGGAATTACACCTGCGCTCAGCGAGTGCGCCGCCACATTGACCCTGGAAGCGGTGAGACAGGCGCGCGCCGCGGGCTTGACGGTTTCGTGCGATCTGAATTATCGCAAGAACCTCTGGAAGTGGGGCCAGCCTCCCGCGAGCGTGATGCGCCAGCTGGTACGCGATATCGATATTGTTATCGCCAACGAGGAAGACATCCAAAACTCCCTCGCCATCCACGCTGCAATTAATGTTCATGCAAACACGTTGGATTCCGCCTGCTATGAATCGTTGACGAATACCGTCTTGAATGAATACCCCAACCTGAAAATGGTCGCGGTCACGATGCGCGAGTCCATCAGCGCCAGCCGCAACCGGTGGTCGGCATGTCTCAATACGGGTGAAGAGTTTTTGGTGAGCCATGTTTACGACATCACCGATATCGTCGATCGGGTGGGCGCCGGCGACAGTTTTGCGGC
>CAZPBY010000143.1:0-3875 GCA_964584785.1 uncultured Solibacteraceae bacterium | reverse complement strand
GAAACCGTCATCGTACACGTGCCGGCACCAGGCAGTGCCGGCGCCGCCCCGGCGCTGCATCGCGTCAAGAAGCTACTGCACTTCCACCGGGGGACGAACGGGCAGGTACGACTCAGTGGCCTTCCCACTGGTCGGGCAAAAATCACGGTGACGCATGGTGCCAGCAGCGGCCGGCGCAGTGTGGTGGTACACGGCAACACCAGCCGCAGTGTCCGCATACGCTTGCACTCCAGCGCCGGTCATTAGAGGTGAAGCGTCCAGGCGCCGGTCGATCGACCGGCGCCTGAGCGATGAGGGAGATCCTCCCGTCGACACTCGCACAGCCCCCGCCTGTCCCTACACTTCCAGAAACAACGCGTTGCCGGCCTCACTGGTCAGCTGACTGATCGTGGTGATGCGATCGCTGAAATCGCGCAGCGCGCCGAGTGAGTTGGAGCCGACATCGATGAGCACCGAGATCACTGAAAAGCCGAGCTGTTCCTTGGCGCGCTGGAACTCCGCCAGCCAGCGACTGTCGACGCGGCATTCGCCGTCGGTGATGAACACCACGTCGCCGCGTTTGTACCGCGCCTGGCGCAGGCACTCGAGCGCCGCGCTCAACGGCTTTTGAAAGTCCGTGCCGCCACCCGGGAAGTATTCCGCCAGTTCGAACACGTGACTCATCTCGGCGACGTAGCGCTGATGGCGGTTCAGGTCCAAGACCTGGAGCGGCATGTCGGCCGCGGCGAAACAGATCGAGCGGAACAGGCGGCGCCGCCGCTGGGCAATGTCGAACCGGGTCAGCGAAAAGTTTCACGCCAGAGCAATCGGTCCGTATTCGCTGATCACCCAACAGCCGCTCGGCGGTAAAGCGCAGTTCGGCGGACAGCGACTCGGAGAGATGGAAGTGTGGGCGCTTGAAGCCTATGGCGCGGCCCACATCCTGCAGGAACTGCTGACAGCCAAGTCCGACGACGTGTACGGACGAACGAAGATCTACGAGGCGATCGTCAAAGGCGAAGCGGCCATGGAACCTGGTGTTCCGGAGTCGTTCAACGTCCTGATCCGCGAATTGCAGAGCCTTTGCCTCGATGTGGAATTAATGAAACGTAAACCAACAACCTAACGGGAGGTACACATGATTAGATCGAATCCTTATGACCGCGCGGCGTCCATTGCCGACTTTGATAGCATTCGAATCAGTCTGGCCTCCCCAGAAAAGATTCGATCCTGGTCTCACGGTGAAGTCACAAAGCCGGAGACCATCAACTACCGAACCTTCAAACCCGAAAAAGACGGTTTGTTCTGTGCGCGCATCTTCGGTCCTGTAACGGACTGGGAATGCCTGTGCGGCAAATACAAACGCATGAAGCATCGCGGCGTGATCTGCGACAAGTGCGGCGTCGAAGTCACGCTGTCGAAGGTCCGGCGCGAACGCCTCGGCCACATTGAACTGGCGAGCCCCTGTTCGCACGTCTGGTTCTTCAAAGGTCTGCCGAGCCGCATCGGTCACCTCCTCGATATGTCCCTCCGTGAGCTCGAGCGCGTTCTTTATTTCGAGGCGTACGTCACGATCGATCCGGGTGAGGCGCCGTTAAAAGATCGCGAACTGCTGACGGAAGAAAAATTCCGGCAGATGCAGCAGGAATACCCCGGGCGGTTCGTCGCCATGATGGGCGCCGAAGCAATCAAGGAATTACTGAAGCGCGTCGATGTCGATACGCTTTCGAAAGAATTGCGCACGAAGATGAAGAGCGAGACCTCGCAGCAGAAGCGGGTGAAGTTCGCAAAGCGCTTGAAGGTTGTCGAAGCTTTTGTGAAATCCGGCAACAAGCCGGAATGGATGATTCTCGACGTGATTCCGGTGATCCCGCCGGAGCTTCGTCCGCTTGTTCCTCTCGATGGTGGACGGTTCGCCACGTCCGATCTGAACGATCTGTATCGCCGCGTCATCAACCGGAACAACCGTTTGAAGAAGTTGATGGAACTGCATGCGCCCGACGTCATCGTGCGAAACGAGAAGCGCATGCTTCAGGAAGCCGTCGACGCCCTGTTCGACAACGGCCGGCGCGGACGCATTCTGCGAGGCGCGAATAATCGTCCGCTGAAATCGCTGTCCGACACGCTGAAAGGGAAGCAGGGCCGCTTCCGTCAGAACCTGCTGGGCAAGCGCGTGGATTATTCGGGCCGTTCGGTGATCGTCGTGGGTCCCGAGTTGAAACTGCATCAGTGCGGTCTTCCGAAGAAGATGGCGCTCGAACTGTTCAAGCCGTTCATCTACAACCGGCTTGAACAAGGCGGTCATTGCACTACCGTGAAAGCCGCAAAGGAAATGGTCGAGCGGCAGGATCCTGTTGTTTGGGACATCCTCGAAGAAGTCATCAAGGATCATCCGGTGCTTCTGAATCGCGCTCCGACATTGCACCGCCTTGGCATTCAGGCCTTCGAGCCCGTGCTCGTCGAGGGCAAGGCGATCAAGATCCATCCGCTCGTCTGCACGGCGTTCAACGCGGACTTCGACGGCGATCAGATGGCCGTGCACATTCCGCTTTCGCCGGAAGCCCAGATCGAAGCGTCCGTGCTGATGCTCTCGACACAGAACCTGCTCTCGCCGGCAAGCGGTCAGCCGGTCGCTGTTCCGACACAGGATATGGTTCTCGGCGTTTATTACCTCACTCGCGCGAAACCCGGAACACGCGGCGAAGGCCGGACGTTCGGATCAGTGGATGAAGTCCTGATGGCGCTCGAACACGGCGAAGTTGAAACGCAGACGCCGATTCGCCTGCGCTACTCCGGTCCGCTCGTTGATATGACCACCGCATACGACGATCAGGCGATCGTCCATGGCGAGGTCCTCGATGTGAAGCAGCACATGCTGAATACAACGATCGGCCGCGTCATTCTCTTCGACAACCTGCCGAAGGGAATGCCGTTCATCAACGGCCTTTTGAAGAAGAAGGGACTCGGCCAGCTCGTCAGCTTCACGTATCTGCGATACGGACCGGAAATGACGGTCACGATGCTCGACCACATTAAAGAACTCGGATTCCTGCACGCCATGCGCGCGGGAATCACGATTGGCATCGACGATCTGATTGTTCCTCCGGGCAAACGCGATTTCGTGGATAACGCTCAGAACGAAGTGGTGAAGGTCGATCAGCAGTATCGCGACGGCGCCATCACGAACGGCGAACGTTACAACAAAGTCATCGCCATCTGGTCGGACGTGACGGAAAAAATCTCGGACATGATGTTCAACGAGATGGAAAAGGCCGAAAAGCGATCGCACGGTTTCAATCCGATTCTGCTGATGGCCGATTCCGGCGCCCGCGGATCGAAACAGCAGATCCGTCAGCTTGCCGGTATGCGCGGTTTGATGGCGAAGCCGTCAGGCGAAATCATCGAGACGCCGATCACCGCGAATTTCCGCGAGGGTCTGAACGTGTTGCAGTACTTCATCTCGACGCACGGCGCGCGTAAGGGTCTGGCGGATACGGCGTTGAAAACGGCGGATTCCGGTTACCTGACGCGCCGTCTTGTCGACGTTGCGCAGGATGTGATCATCAGCGAAGGCGATTGCGGCACAGTCGACGGAATCTTCGTCGGATCGATCGTGGAATCGGGCGAAATCATCGAGCCGCTGCGCGATCGCATCATCGGCCGCGTGTCGCTCGAGAAGATCAAAGACTACGAAGGCCGCGTGATCGTCGACATCAACCAGGAGATCACCGAAGATCTGGCGAGCGCCATTCAGGCCGCCGGCATCGAGCGCGTGAAGATCCGCTCGGTGTTGACCTGCGAGTCCCGCCGCGGGGCCTGCGTCCGTTGCTATGGCCGTAATCTGGCGACCGGCAAGCTGGTGGAGATCGGCGAGGCGGTCGGTGTCATTGCGGCGC
>CAZPBY010000142.1:0-4439 GCA_964584785.1 uncultured Solibacteraceae bacterium | reverse complement strand
TGGCATACCTTCCGACGTGCGCGCCACGATCACCGAAACCCCGCCGTACGCGCGTTCGGGCAGTTTTGCATCTATGGATACGCCGGGCGCATTCGAAGCGAAAGCGACCGAGGCGTTCTACTATGTCACCCCTCCGGAAAAGGAGTGGGACGCCAAACATAAGGAAGAGCATCTCCGTCTGTACAATCCGCCGGTGATGAACATCATTACGGTTCACGAAGCCTACCCCGGGCATTACATTCAGTTTCTGTACGCGAAGGAGTTTCCGACCAAGACTCGAAAAATCATTTCCTCCGGAACGAACGTGGAGGGCTGGGCTCATTACGCCGAGCAGATGATGCTCGAGGAAGGTTTCGGCAACGGCGACCCCCGAATCCAGCTCGCTCAACTGAGCGAAGCGTTGCTTCGCGACGTCCGATGGATTGTCGGTATCAAGCTGCACACAGCGGGCATGACGGTGGAACAAGGCGCGAGGCTTTTCGTCGACAAAGGATTCCAGGAACCCGCCGTCGCATACGAAGAGGCCCGGCGCGGCGCATACAATCCGACATACCTTTACTACACGCTGGGAAAACTTCAGATCTACAAACTTCGGGAAGATTACCGGAAGGCCAAAGGGGCCGGTTACTCGTTGGAACAATTCCACAATGAATTTGTCAGGCAGGGAGGTATTCCGATCAAAATGATAAGGAGGATACTTCTTCCCAATGACACAGGTTCGACGTTGTAGGTCGTTCCTCAGTGGTCTTCTTGCCCTCGCTTTGTGGACCCTACCGGTAGAACTGCGCGCGCAGGACGTCCGGATCAGTCTCGAGTCCGTTATCACTTCCGGTCTGAATCTTCCCCTTTACATCACACACGCGCACGAAGGCACGAACCGGCGTTTCATCGTCGAGCAACCCGGCATCATCAGCGTGATGCAGCCGGGTTCATCATCGCGGACGACGTTTCTCGATATTCGAACGCGTGTCCTCAGCGGCGGAGAGCGCGGACTTCTCGGACTGGCTTTCCATCCTCAGTTCGGATCGAACGGCCGATTCTTTGTCGACTATACGCGGCAGCCTGACGGCGCAACGGTGATTGCGGAGTATCGCGTATCGCCGGCCAATCCGAATGCAGCAGGCAATACTGAAAATGTTCTGCTGCTGATTCCGCAACCCTACGAAAACCATAACGGCGGCATGATCGAGTTTGGCCCCGACGGCTACCTTTACATCGGCATGGGCGATGGCGGCTCGGCAAACGATCCTCAGAATCGCGCGCAGAACATCAACGAACTCCTCGGAAAGATTTTGCGCATCGACGTCGACAGCCCGGTGCCTCCGCCGTCGAATCCGTATGCCGGCAGCATTCCCGGCCGCGATGAAATCTATGCGATCGGGATGCGCAATCCGTGGCGGTTCTCGTTCGATCGTGCGACTGGACAGCTCTATGCCGGCGACGTCGGCCAAAACGATCGCGAAGAGGTCGACATTGTGACCGCGGGCGGAAATTACGGGTGGAGAATTATTGAAGGAACGCGCTGCACCGGTTTCGGACCGGTCTCGTGCTCAAATCCGGGTTTCATTCCTCCGATCGTCGAATACGATCATTCGACAAACGGCCGGTGTTCAATCACCGGCGGGTACGTCTATCGCGGCTCGAAGCAATCCTTGCCGCTCGGCGCTTATATCTACGGCGACTACTGCTCAGGCGAGATCTTCATGTTTCAGGGCGGCGTTCAGACAATTCTGCTGGATACGGCATTCAACATCTCGTCATTCGGTGAGGACCAGGATGGAGAACTTTACGTCGTGAATCTCGGCGGCGGCATCTATCGCATCCTTAACCCGAATGCGGCGATGCAATCGACAACGCCGTTTTCGATTGCGGACCGCGGCAGTACTGCTTTTGTCAGCGAAGGCATTCTGAATCCCGCGTCCGGTTATGCGCGAATCCAGGTGGAATCGAGCAGCGCCCTCCCTTCCGGCATGACGATTTTTACGAAGCGGCGCGACGGGGTTGTGGTCTCCGAAGCGTCCTTTCCGGCGATGCCGCTCATTTCAAGCGGCCGGATCTTCGTGGATCTGTCGCCGATCGTCAAAACGGGAGTCGCTTTCGCCAATCCGAACGACACGCCCGTGACGATCCAGTTCTATTTCACGGATGCATCCGGCAATAACTTCGGTGGCGGTTCGACAGCAGTTGCCGCCAAATCGCAAATCGCGACGTTCCTCGAGCAGCCTCCCTTCAATCAGCCTTCGGCGAGCGGGTCGTCCGCCACCTTCAGTTTTGCGGCCTCTCAACTGCTATCCGTGATCGCACTCCGTGGCATCGTCGATCCGCGCACGGAGTTTTTGATGAGTGCGCTGCCGGTCATCAGGCTTTCTGGTCCGCCGGTTGGTGTACAAACGATCCCCGACATCGTGTGGGGAGGCGGCTGGAATACCGGCATCGAACTCGTCAATCCCACCGATTCCGCGATCGCCGGCTCGATTCAAGTGTTCGATCCGTCGGGGCAGCGCATTTCGCTCATGCCGCCGGTGGAGTCGTACTCGATTCCTCCACGGAGCTCGCTCGGTTTCTCGGCTTTCGCGCTTGGGCAACGTCCGTTGGGTTTATTGCCGCTTCAAGCGGGCTCGCTTCGAATCACGCCCACGGAGGGAAGCGCGTCACCCTCTGCGGCGGCAATCTTCACTCTCGCCGCTGATGGTGTAATCACGGTCAGCGAGGGCGGTTTCACTGCTATCCCAACCGGCACAGCCTTTCGGATGTTTGTTGAGAATCTGGGCACCGGCTTTTCGGCGGGTGCGATTCATACCGGAATCGCGCTCGCCAACCCGACATCGGCGGCAGTATCGGTCACACTGGAAGTGTTTGCCGCGAACGGTGCATCGACGGGTTTAAGCGGCACGATTTCCATACCTGCCAATGGACAGAACGCGGTTTTTCTTAACCAGGTACCGGGACTCGAAGGATTGCCAGGACGGTTTCAAGGTGTGCTTCGACTCACTGCCGGTTCACCCATCGCCGTGACGGGGCTTCGCGGGCATTACAACGAACGAGGCCAGTTTCTTTTCTGGGCGACCGCCGCCGTCGCCGAGAACGACGCGCCGAACACGACGGAATTGATGTTTCCCCACATCGTGACCGGCGGCGGATACGACACTCAATTCGTCCTTTTCAGCAGCCGTACGCAGTCATCCAACGGCACCGTGTACTACTTCGATCCGGCCGGAAATGTTTGGAGCGTGCCGACGCGATGAGGCGGGTTTGTTATAATCCGTCCTTCGATGGAACCTGATAAGTATCGAGAGTTGCTCGATTCCAAGTCTATTGGCGACCGCATTGCCGAGCGCCAGTTCGAGAAGACGCAAAAGCGAGTCACCATCCTCTTCACCGATATCAAGGGCTCGACACCGTACTTCGAAAAGCACGGAGACATTGCGGGCATGGCAATGGTGGAGAGACACAACGACGCCCTCTTTCCCGTCATTCAGAAGAATGGCGGCCGCGTGGTCAAGACAATCGGCGATTCGATCATGGCGTCGTTCGACGATCCGGTTCGAGCGATTCTCGCATCCGTCGAAATGCAGCGGGTGCTGGACGCAGACCGCGCGGCTCTGAGCCCCGATGAGCACATTCATATTCGTATCGGCCTGCACACCGGACTGGGTGTCTTCAAAGACGACGACATCTTCGGCGATCTCGTCAACGCGGCAAAGCGCATTCAGGAACAGGCCGAACCCGATCAGATCCTGATCAGCGAACTGCTGCTCGACGCGGCCAAGCAAGCCAAGGTTCAATGCGCCAATTTTGGAAAGGCGGACCTCCGCGGCAAGGACGAGCCGATCGACGTGTACGCCATTGCCTGGTCCGATGAGGCTGCCGAGCAGCTCGTCGCCGAGATTCAGGCCAGATTCGAGGCAAAGCTCAAGCAAGCCAAACAGCAATATGACGACCTGGAAGAACGTTTCGAGAATGCTCACGCTCAATGGCGAGTGGAACGCCGTAAACTGGCGACGGAAATTGAACAGCTTGAAGATTCCGTGCAGCGGGCAGGCTCCGCCGTCCGAACCCAGGTATCGGAAGACCTGCAGTCCGAAGTCCGATTCCAGCTTGAAGAAGCCATCCGCGCCCGTGAGGACGCACTGCAACAGATCAACTCGGAGCGTGCCCGATTCGAAACCGAGAAGAACGCGCTTCGAGAACAAATCGCTTCGATGCAGGGTTCCATGATCGAAGCCCTCGAGCGTTCCAATAATCCGTCGCGCGTCGCTCTCGCGGTCCGCGAACAGGTCGGCGCGCGAATCGCCGAAGAAAAACAGGAATGGCTGCTGCAATGGGAAGGCGAACGCCGCCGCCTGAATGCGGAAATCGACCGTCTGAAGAAGATCGGCGGCGGCGGACCCGTCAATCCGGCGATGGATGCGAATAAGCGAGCGATACTCGAAAAACTC
>CAZPBY010000141.1:0-4869 GCA_964584785.1 uncultured Solibacteraceae bacterium | reverse complement strand
TCGCAACGAGCGTGGTGCTGGAGCCATAGCTGGCCGTCGTTCCATAATCGACCTGCGTGTCCGACGCTTCATTCGTGGTCCAGCTGATGGTCGTCCCGGAGGACGTGATGGCGGTGGCCTGGACACTGCTGATCACCGGCGGCGTGGTGTCCGCCAGAGTGGAGAAGGTGAAGTCCGCCGACACCGCCGCATTACCCGCGGCATCCTTGCTTCGGACGCGATAATGATACAAAGTGCCTGCCGCCAGGCCGCTCAACGGCTGCGTGTGACTCGTCACCAGAGTCGCAACGAGCGTGGTGCTGGAGCCATAGCTGGCGGTCGTTCCGTAATCCACCTGAGTGTCCGACGCTTCATCCGTGGTCCAGTTGATCGTCGCGGCGGAAGTGGTGATGGCGGTGGCCTGGACGCTGCTGATCACCGGCGGCGTGGTGTCCGCCAGAGTGGAGAAGGTGAAGTCTGCCGACACCGCCGCATTCACCGACGCATCCTTGCTTCGGACACGATAATGATACAAAGTCCCGGCAGCCAGCCCGCTCAACGGCTGCGAGTGACTCGTCACCAGAGTCGCAACGAGGGTAGTGCTGGAGCCATAGCTGGCCGTGGTTCCGTAATCCACCTGCGTGTCCGACGCTTCATTCGTGGTCCAGCTGATCGTCGCTCCGGAGGTCGTGATGGTGGTGGCCTGGACACCGCTGATCACCGGCGGCGTGGTGTCGGTCGGGGCCAGAACCACATCCACCCAGGGGTTGCTGGATTGGTAAATGGTGTTTGTCGGAAACGCAGGGCTCGCTCCGTATACGTACACACCGTTTCCGCCGGACACCCCGCTGGCCAGGGCATGTAGCGGCGGGTTATCAAACCCGGTTGCGGAGAAATAGGATGATGTCAAGGCGTAATAGCCTTTTGTGGTGTGGTACGAAGCCACGTAGGTTGTGTTGGCGGATATCGTTACCGGAGAGGGCAAAGTTACCGTCTGCCATCCCGACGGCGTCTCGGCGCCTGGTTGCACTGAGGCCAGCAGTGTTCCCGAACTGGTGTAGAGGCGGACTGTATGGGTGCCGTTATTCAGATATCCTTTATAGAATCGGATCGCTTTGATGTTTCCGGGCACGTCCGACTTAAACTTCACGCCCACGGTAACGGCCTGAGGATCGTAGTCGGAGTCCACCTCAGGAGCAGGGTTAGTACTCCATATGGTTAGTCCATTAATAATGTTCACGTTGACGCCGCCGCCAGGGACTTCGGTATTGCCGCTATCATCCACGGCTCGGCTTCGGATGTTGATCGAGCCAGTGGCGGCTGGCGCCCAGACATAGCTCCAGTTTTGTCTCCCGTTGGCGAGCCGCCAGGTAAGACCACCATCCATGGACACCTCGACACCGGCGAGGGCGCCCCCCGTGTCGGTTGCCGTTCCGGTGATCGTAAAAGTGCTGCCGAAGTCGAACGACGAGTTATTGGCGGGCGAGGTCACGGAAGACACAGGACGAGTGGTATCGGCTGAAGCCGTTGCGGCTACCAACCCCGGCAAGAGGGTTAACGGCTGGGTACTCATGTCCGCCAACAGGTTGATCGTCGCCTGCTGAATCCGTATGTCTAGAGCGTCAGAACCATTTTCATGAGTGTTGTCGAGGCCCCATGACCACTGTATCGTGCCCGCACTAAAAACCAGGGCACCGCTGCTGTGTTTGTACAAAGTCAATTGGTGGGTAGCGAGGCCGGACCCCGTGCGTGACCCGTAGTCCAGAAGATAATAGGTGCCTGTGATATTTATAGGAGTCGACGACAGCCTCACAAGGCCGGCCGGCGCGAAATTGTCCGCCGGCGCTTCGTCCCATTCATACCCCAGCGTGTTCACAGGGAACGTTGCTGTTTGACTCGGTGATAGTGAAGCGATGGATGTATTTCGCCAGAACCTCATCGGAGCATAGGTTCCCGGTACTGTGATGGCATCATTCCTTACGCCGTTCACCATGAAGAGTGTGCCCTGAAGTGCGTTTTCCGGACGGCCGCCGTCCGAAGGAGGAGTGAATCTCGGATCACGCCAGGTTCCCGTCCATACGGGGGAGGGATCAATCTTGTCGTCCGCCTGAGTCTCTTTATAGCAGACTAATGTTCTGTAGGCGGAATTAGAGCCGTCGATGCTGTTTTCCCAGCGGATCTTCCAGTAGACGGCGTTGCCGCTGAAAAACGCCAGATGAACTGCAGCATTACGAGCTGCCTCGACATTAGAGCGCTGGGCGCCGGACCAGTATTCATCATGGCCCACCGACAGAAAGACCTTATGTTGCAGCAGGAGCGAACCGCGGCGGTCGGTATCTATCCCTGAAGAGTAGCTGACATTGTAGCCGTTCGCCTCCAGAAACCGGATCATCGGATACTCGGCGCTGAAGACCCAACTGAAAATGTTATCGACTCGCGTCGTAAACGGACGGTTATAGCTGACCTTATACGCACGATTTGGGCCGTACAGGCTTCTGCCGCCGTATGCGTTATAGGCTTGCCAGGTCGTGTCCGATGTCTGGAAGTGCAGATCCGAATGACTTGCGTCGTCCCGGACGACGAATACGACGTGGCTGGCCAACGAAGCCCCGTCCTGCCGGACCAGCCTGGCGATATAGACCCCTGAGACCGCAGTGGAAGGAACGGCCCACGAAGCGGAGACCGCCCAGTTGCCGCAATCGAGCAAACCGGTCGACGTATCGCTAAGACAGGTCGGCTGGTTTTGGGGCAGGCTGGCGGATGGCGAAACTGTGGCCATTTTTCGCGCGCCAGCGCCCGCATAGTAACCCAACCGATAAATGTCCACACGGTAGTTTGTAGAGGGCGTCTTGACCTTGAAGAAAACCGTCTCTCCCTTGTTGACGCTCAACTGCGTAGCAAATCCCTGGATGCTCGCATCTCCGGCACCTGATACATCCCATTCCGACTGGGGATTGCCTGCCAACGCGTTTTCGCAAACGATGGGGTTCTGGGCTAATGGATCACACCCGGCGGCCACATGGACATCCGCTCGCTGGATACTGTCTGGCTGAGAGACAGTCGGCATCTTTACCGGGCCGGCGTTCCCTGCGATATCAAGAGAAATGAAACGGGTTGAAACCTTCTGGCCAAAGCCCGTTTGCGGGAAGACCAGAAAGCCGGCCTCAACCGGTTGGTTCAAATCCACCGGTGATAGAGCACTTAGGATGGTGTCGTTCCTGGAGTTCAGGGTGATTGTCAATGAACCTGGGACAATGGGGAGAGTGGCGGCGATCGCGATCCATCCGGAAAAACCCTCCGGCAGGTCTGGAAAGAGATCCTTCGCAAACAAAGCGCTGTGCGCCCCGGGGGCAAGCGCTCTTGACGCGGCCTGATTGGCGACACCAGTTCCGTCGGGCAACGTGAAAGAAACCGTTGTCGCGTCGGCATTCGGATTCGCGATGGCAATTCCGGTACTCGTGGCTGTGCCATCTACAAAGACGCGCGCCGCGGTGGTTGGCGTCGTTCCGGTGACTGACGCCTCCGACGTGAGTCCCTGACTAGCCCACACCTGAAAGATCAGTTCCCCCGAAGGAGCCGTATCTCCTTGTTCGGGAGTAACCACCGCATAACCGACGCCCGAATAGCCTTCGAGTCTCGCATGATAGGTCCCCCTCGGGGCTATCTCGTACCGAAACTGCGACTCGAAACTCTGGTCCGGTTGCGTGCGCAACGGCTTGCCGTCCGGTCCAATAAGGTGAATTCGTCCACTGACCTTCTGATTGACGCGATTGATCAACACGACCTCTGTTGTAAAACCGGCGATATCGGCAGCCTGCGGGAAAAACAGGGGCTGCGTGGAAGATGGAGAGGTCAGATCGACAACAGGCTGAGTCGAGAGAATCCGCTCGCCATGACTGTTTTGGCTCTCGCGTAAACCAATGGCAGCGAGCGGCTGATCGGATTCGAAGTCAAGGCTGCCGACGAAACCGGCCGCGATGTTGGGAAATGATTCGTCCACAGAAAAGCTCGACTGTTGACGCGGCGCGAGTGTGTAGTTTCTTTGAGACAATTCCTGGCCAGAAGCGTCGCGCAGGGTCAACGTCGCCTGAACGAATTGGTTCCAGGGGTTGGCGAGAGCGATGGCGGTGCGACTCCCGCGATAGTCGACAAAAATCAACCCCGATCGGGTTGCCGCGGATGCGTTCACCCCGCCTCGCCAGACCAACACGCCGGATGAGTTTGTCGACGTGATCAAAGCGGCGGCTTGATGAGCCGCATCGCCCGTCCGGTTAATGACGGAGTATCCGATTTGTATTTGCGCTTGGGGCTGGATTGTTGTCAGAAGGCTGAGAAACAGTACGGCGGTCAGCAATCTCTTGCGTGACCGAACGCTATTCATGGATGCATTCCCCGCGAAGTTTGTCCTTGTTCGCCAGGTCTTGCTGGTCCTGAAGGTCACCAACCCGATTTCGTTAGGATCACGGGATTCTACTTCAGACAAATTGGCACAACAACTTAAAAATCTTCAAAACCTGTCGCACTGCGTCAGTGAACGGATGACGTTTCAGTAGGTGATATTGAGCGATTGAGGGCCGAAAAATTATTGTTTGGGGACGGTGTAACGGATGCCAATGCCTGTGCGAGCAGCGGATGCCGCAGCGGGAAAGCCCATCTGAACCAATTCGCCGATTCGGATCTCCACCTGATTTGTTCATCTGATATTCACCGCCGGCACTGTCACGAACACGGAGCATGCCGGAAGCGTCGGTTTGGGTGTGCGTCCCCAGAACTCTTCAGTACCCGAGCGAAGCGAGCGGGGCATCGTGCGTCAAGAATTACGTGGGACAGTAGACCTAGCCTGACTTTCGCAGTTGATGAGTATTTCACCGCTTAAGTTCTTTGGATTCA
>CAZPBY010000140.1:0-5353 GCA_964584785.1 uncultured Solibacteraceae bacterium | reverse complement strand
GAAATTTCAAATCGCGGAAATTCCGTTCTGACCCAGACACACTGATCAGACGAGTTTTATCTCATGGTTTTAAAAAATAAACCGGACACTACTGAGTATCCCGTCGAGTTGCCCGCGCCACCGTTTGGGCCGGCTTCATCAACCGCGACATCCTGTTCGCGGACGATGACTGTCTCGAAACGCTGGGGTGTTGAGATCTCGCTTTGAACCGCGACAACAGCTCCGATGAGTACGAACGATAAGATCGAGAAGAGTCGCGACAAGCTACGAGCCATGATTCCTCCAAGTGAGTCTCTCAGCTTCAGTACACCAAAATTTCGGTGCGCCCAGAAGTTCGGGCAGCCCCGTTCAAGAATGCGCCCCTACCCAGGGTTTGAGTTTCGTGGACGCACACTATAATCTCCGGGTCCTACCTAAGATCAATCGATGGTTGTCGCGCGGCAAAAATCAGCTGGGTATGCTCCGCCACCGTGCGGAGCATAGAGTTATAAGTACGGCGTGGCAATTTTGCGGAAGGCGCATCTAGATGCCTATACTCGCCCGGCCAGGTGCATTTCACGTTGGACACTGGACATCCCAACATTTGAGATATTCAGAAGCAGCATCCGAGATATCTCAAATGTCGGGATGTCCAGTGTCCAACGTGAAATGCACCTGGCCGGATTACCCGCAACACTTTGCCGATCCTCACGGAACCAAAAGCACCTTCCCCGTCGTCCGACGACCCTCCAGTTCCTGATGCGCCCGGCCAGCTTCGGCAAGCGCAAACACGTGATCGATCTTCAGCTTCAATTTCCCGGCTGCGATCCAGCTGAACAGATCGTTCGACCGCCATGTCAGTTCGTCTCGCGTGGCGGCGTAGTTCGCGAGTGTCGGCCGAGTGAGAAACAGCGATCCCTTTGCGGCGAGCGAGCCCGGATCGACTGGAGGAACCGCACCCGAAGACTGGCCGAACAGAACCATGTATCCTCGCGGCTTGAGGCAAGCGAGACTCTTGTCAAAAGTATTCACCCCAACGGAGTCATAGACGACTTCCACACCCTTGCCCCCGGTGATCTGGCGCACTTCTTTATCAAATTCCTGGCGCGAATAAACGATGACGTGATGGGCGCCGGCGGCTCGCGACAATTCGGCCTTTTCGTCATTGCCAACCGTTGTGATGACGGTTGCGCCGATGTTGCGCGCAATCTGCGTCAGCAACAAACCCACACCGCCGGCGCCCGCGTGAACGACGGCCGTATGACCGGCCTTGAGGGGAAACGTGCTGTAGGCCAGATAATGAGCCGTCATTCCTTGCAGCATCGTGGCGGCACCTTGTTTCGAGTCAATGCCGGCGGGCAGCTTGACGAGTTTCCATGCGGGGACAATCGCCTTCTCCGCGTACGACCCGGCATTCATGGCGTACGCCACGCGGTCGCCCGGCTTCAGGTCCGTCACGTCCGCTCCGACGGACGAAACCGTGCCCGCGGCCTCCATCCCCGGCGTGTACGGTAAAGACGGGGCTTTGTACAAACCCGTTCGAAAGTAAACATCGATGAAATTGACGCCGATCGCTTCAATTGTCACCAGCGCTTCACCCGCACCGGGTTGTGGAACAGAAACGTCTTCGTAGGTTAGAACCTCAGGACCACCGGTCCGATGAATTCGAATTGTTTTCATGGCTACGAATTGTACTCGATTCCAACGAACTCTTACTCCCAACGGAGAGCGATCAGCGGGTCTACTCGTGACGCGCGGCGTGCAGGGAGGTAACACGCAAGAAGCGAGGCGGCAGTCATAATAACAGCTTGTGCGCACGAGCTTCGTGACGAAGCGCAGCCGGTGTTGCCGGCGTCCAGTAGCCCTGGTCGCCCGATATACTTAACGGAGTTGTCGAATCGGTATCTTCATAAACGACCCGCGCCGACCGATCGCGCATGTGGCGCCGATACGCCGAGATTATCGTCAATATGGTCAGTGCCACTCCCACAAAAACCGCCAGCCGCACCGGCGACGAGGAGGCCCATCGTTTCAACAATCCCATGCTGACGACGTAAGTCATGAAGCCGTAGAAGTAACCGACGGCCAGCGCCGCCAGCCTGAACTTATCGCGCGGATACGAACAGGTAAAAGGGACCTTGTTGAAGTTGAGGAACAACAATTCAATGACAACAGCCGAGAGCAACAGATCGTAAACCAGGTGCGACAACGCAGCAAATGGCGTGAAGTACTTGAACTCCAGGATCGAAAGAAGAGCGTAGAGCGGAACGATCCGGCAGACAAACACCCACTTCCGGACCGCTTTCAAATAATCCACCGAACTTCCTGAAGTTATCTGAAACATCCAGTTGGCGCCGAGTTCATACGGGATGTTGAAGGTTGCGCGCAGACCCGTGATGATCAGGAACGAAAGCATCACGGGGGCTTCAAGCGAACCGGCGGCCGACAACCTGAAAGGAAACGACGACCGAAGCCTCGGATCGAAGATAAATGCAAAGGAGATTGCCAGCGCGATACCGATGCCCGAATAAAGCGCAGTCATGATGCGATGTCTTGGACTGCGATTGGCAATCTTTCCGATGAAGTAAAACGTTCCCCGCTGGAAGGGATCACGGAGAATGGTTCGGTTCAGGATGGAAGTCGTCAGCTTCTGCCACCATAACGGCGGGAGCGCGTCGGAATCGATGCTCTCCAGGATTTTCGTGGAATAACGGCGATAGCCAACGACGTAGGAGGCCGCACAAATCAGTGCGATCGTTCCCGTCGCGACCAAAGCCGTTTGGCCCCAGACGTGTGCCATCGGCATCAGCCATTCACCCGGAAGGAACGATTCGTAGAGTCCCAGAAACCAGATGAAGGGAAAGTAACTGAGGACCTCGGGATATCGCTCCGAGAGTGGACGAATGCCCTGCTTGAATACCGGCAGCGTCAGAAACACCATGACGAGCACGGTAATCGACAGCATCTGGATTCGAGGTGAGATGCGGCGGAAAGCAGTCGGCGACAGCACGTTGATCAAAACGCCTTGAAGCGCCGCGAAGAACAATGCGGTAAACAAAGATGCCCCGAGTACTCCCATCGCGTGTGCGGCGTAGGCATCGAGTCTCCACGACCACAGATGCATCGGATTCGGATAAACCGCGGGCGCCATGATCATAGAGAAAAAGTTGATGCCGACGACGAACAGCGACAGGAACGCCGCAAGCGCGACAACCTTGGCGGCAAACATGCGCCGTGGAGGTATCGGCAAAGGCGAAAGGATCAAGTAGTCGCGCCGGTCGGGAAACAGCGAGTCCCACTTGAACGTCATCAGCAGGCCCATGACGACCATCGAGTAGCAGATAAAAACGTAGCGGTCGCCGACGCGTCCCCACAATTTGACGAAGTTGTCACGCACCGACGGGGGACCGGTCAGCATGTAAAAAGAAATGATCAAGCCCGGCACGATGAGGAGCGCCAGAAGTTGCACAATGCCGGTGTAGGCGTCCGAGTCTGCCGCACGCGATTCGCGATCGAAAAACCGCGCGAAGAAATGACGGACGAGAGTTCGAAATTCCTTGTTGACCTTCATGAGCGGCTAATGGTTTCAACAATGTCCTTCGCGACGCTTTCCATGTCTTCCTGTTGAACCAGTTGCGTGAAAATCTCTTCGAGCGAAGGTACCTGCATGAGCTCGCGCAACCTGCCGACATTGTCCTCGGCCTTGATCTTCCCTTTGTAGATCACGATAACCTTCGAACAGACCTTCTCCACCACCTCGAGCACGTGCGAAATGTAAAGAATGATCCGGCCGCGAGCGGCGAGTTCGGTGATCAGGTGCTTGAAGAGCAGCGCGGATCCTACATCGAGGCCGGAGAGAGGCTCGTCGAAAATCAGAATCTCCGGGTCGTGAAGGAGGGCAGCGGAGATGAGCACGCGCTGACGCATACCTTTCGAGTACGAAGCCAGTGGGGAATGGCGCCGCAAATGGAGGTCGAACAGCTTGAGCAGCCCTTCGGATTTTTCCGTGATCACCTCTTCGGACATACCGCGGAGTCGGCCCATCAGTTGCAGGTATTCCATCGCGGTCAGGGTTGGATAGACGTACGCTTCCTCGGGAACGTAGCCGAGCATGTGCTTGAAACTGATGACGTCCCGGCGGACATCATGACCGTTGAGCAGAATGTGGCCGCCGGACGGTTCAACGAGTCCGGTGAGCATCTTCACGGTCGTCGACTTGCCGGAGCCGTTCGGTCCGAGATAGCCGGTGATCTCACCGGAACTCATACGGAAATTCACGTCGTCGACGACCGCAACGCCACGGTAGCGTTTCGTCAGTCCGTGTACTTCGAGCGTTATTGCCATATTCTGTATGTCCAGCTGCGATATAACGTCAAACGTTATATTAAAAACTGCGTGTCCGTCAACTGGCCAGGCGGATTTCTGGTATAGAATTTTGCGCCATGAAGAAAACCATTTTCGCCATGTGGATTGTCGCAGTGTCGTTGACGCTGGTCGCGCAGAAAAAGACGGAGGAGTTCAATGTCGTCGAGACCGGCATTCCTGAAATCCAGGCGGCAATAAAAGCACACAAATGGACATCGCGTGAATTGGTCGTTCAATACCTCACGCGGATCGCGACGTACGAAGACAGACTCAACGCAGTGATCGCGATCAATCCCAACGTGCTCAAAGAGGCGG
This sequence comes from uncultured Solibacteraceae bacterium, assembly GCA_964584785.1. GTDB lineage: Bacteria > Acidobacteriota > Terriglobia > 20CM-2-55-15 > 20CM-2-55-15 > JAHFTY01. Next base: position 694 of record CAZPBY010000140.1, on the reverse strand, counting down.
AAGAGCTGGACCGCGAACGCGCCCAGGGCAGGATCCGCGGCCCGCTGCACGGCATTCCGATCGCTCTGAAGGACAACATCCACACCACCAACATGCCCACAACGGGGGGCGCGCTGGCTTTTGCCCGCTACACACCTCCTTACGAGGCAACGCTGACGAAGAACCTGCGCGACGGCGGAGCCATCATCATTGCGAAAGCGGGTCTGACCGAGTTGGCCAACTGGGTTGCCGGCAACCCGACACCCATGCCCGGCAACTACAACGCTGTCGGCGGATTTGGATACAACCCGTTCGATCCGCGAATGGATCCGCGCGAGGCCTTCTTTGATGGACGACCCGTCCTGCAGACCGGCGGATCGAGCTCGGGCATCGGGACGAATGCGAGTTTCTGGACCGGTAATGTCGGAACCGATACGGGCGGATCGGTCATCAGCCCATCCAATGCCAACATGCTCGTCGGCATTCGCCCGACGATCGGCCGCATCAGCCGCTACGGTGTTATTCCGATTACCGCGGATCACGATACGGCCGGTCCGATGGCCCGTACGGTGACTGACGCCGCGATCATGCTCGGAGTGCTGGAAAGTCCTGCACCTGATCCGAACGACGAAGCCACGAAAACATGTACGCCGCCCGCGAATCGCGACTACACGCCGTTCCTCAAAGCCGACGGATTGAAAGGCAAACGCATCGG
>CAZPBY010000139.1:0-5395 GCA_964584785.1 uncultured Solibacteraceae bacterium | reverse complement strand
ACATCACTGCCGCGGACACGATCAAGGTAGGGAACCGAGGCACGAGTCCCGTCTCCAGGTAGGTTTGGATAACCGGAACGACGGCGATCACGGAAAGCACCGCCAGGATCGCGGAAACCGTGGAATAGAAAGCCAGCGGGCGTTCTCCGCGAAACAACCGGATGATGGTGATCAGAATCTTGATCCCGTCCGAGTAAGTTCTGAGCTTGCTGGGCGAACTCTTGGGCCGTGAGCCATACTTTGTCAGAATCTCGCCGGTGGGCACACCGAGAGTGAGCGCATGGATCGTAATTTCCGTCTCGATCTCGAACCCCTGAGTGAGCGCGGGAAAGGATTTCACAAAGCGGCGGGAAAGCACCCGGTAGCCGGAGAGGATGTCGTTGAACTGTGTTCCGAACACCCTGGCGACGCTCGTCGTGAACACCCAATTCCCAAGGCGATGTCCAGGCCGGTAGGCTTCCTGCTCAGTGCTCTCCCGGCAACCGACCACCATGTCCAGCTCCTGCGTCAGCGCCATCTCGATCATGGCCGGGACGGCCGAGGCGTCGTAGGTATTGTCTCCGTCTACGAGGATGAAGAGGTCCGCCTGGATGTCCGCGAACATCCGCCGAACCACGTTTCCCTTGCCTTGTTTTGGCTCCTTCCGGACAATGGCTCCCGCCTCCAGCGCGCGGACCGAGGTGTTGTCGCTTGAGTTGTTGTCGTAGACATATATAGCCGCATCCGGAAGGGTCTTCCTGAAGTCCGTAACAACTGAACGGATGGTCTCAGCCTCGTTGTAACAGGGAATCAAGACCGCAACGCGAGGTGGCATGGAGCAAGTTGGCAAGCGGACAGAGTATATCCTCGTCGCCAGGTGTTGTAAAGCGTCCTCCAACATGCTGAAACTGTGAGGAAAACGGCCCCCGGCAAACTTTAGGCCCAGTCCTCCTTGGCTATTGACCCAGTACTTGAAATTGTTTATCATCGTGGTGCTGGGTTCAGTTGGACGTGTCCCCCCGCCGGTCTGACCATGCTACGATTGTTTCGTGTCGAGAGCAGAAGGAGAGGTATTGATATGACAACCCGCCTCAGGGCTGTTGTGTCGCTAGTCATAGGGGCCGTGATTTTATGGCCAGTCGCGGCGCTCGCCCAGAATCCGCATCCTAGGATCTTGATGACTCCCACGCTTCTCGCTTCTCTCAAGGCGAAGGCGGCGGCAAACAACCCGGATTGGGTCGCTGTAAAGGCTCAAGCGGATGCCTATCTGACGTATCCCGTCATACCTTTTGATCCCGTTGCCCGCGTCGACGGCACCATTTACTACACCTATGAAGGCTACGGCTGGCAGACGCCTATTGAGTTTCTCGGTCTGGCGTACCTCGTCACCGGTAACAACGCCTATGCCGACAAGGTGATTCAGGTCGTCCAGGCAGCGAATGCCACGTATCTGGCGGGAAACTTGACGCCGATGTCGAACGACTCGGGATATCCAGCCCGTAACATGGTTTACGGTATGGCTTTGGCCTTCGATTGGTGTTACCCCCGGATGGATTCTGCTACCAGAACAACCACGATCAATATGGTCAATTGGTGGTATGACTGGTTCAAGACCGGTGGCTATTCCGCTAACGGTCCACCTTACAACTATTTCGCAGGCTATCTGAAGGGGTTCGGGCTGTGGGGCCTTGCTTCCATGGGCGACAATGCCAGGGCCGCCGAAATCAACGCCTACATGCTCGGCCTGTACAATACGCACATCGTTCCCGCCTTCACCTCTGGTCTGTCGGGGACATCGGCGGCGGGCTTTTTCGGGGCGAATCCCCCGATCACGGTGCTGGGAGGATATTCGGGCGGGTATCCGACCGAATCGTACAATTATGGCCCTGACACTTTTGAGTATATTCTAGTCTATCTGTTGGCCAATAATACGGCCACTGGAACGCAACCGACTGGATTTCTAGAGTATCCCAAGAAGATGGCGGTTAATCTATTATACAATCTCAAACCCAACCGCTGGCAGGTGACCGACGAAGGAGATTATCCAGGGCCCACCACCGGGGTTCTGCCTGGTTCGCTCCTGGTGGCTTTGGCCAATTTTTTGAGCGGAACCACAGAGGGCATGTGGATGCAGTACATGTACAACCACATTGCTCCGATCCCCTTTGCGGCCAGTGGTTCGCCACAGGACGTAGTTGTCACCGATAAGTTTCTCTACTACAACGCCTCGCGACCGGAGTTGGATTACCGCGCGACGCAGCCGACTCGTTTCCACTCCACGGGAGATGAGCACTTCTATGTCAGGTCGGACTGGTCGGATACCGCGGTGTGGTCCTCCTTCAAGGCTGGCGCAAGGGCATTTCGAGTAGTTACCCCGGCCATGGGGCATATCTCCATTCAAAGAGGGCAGGACTACCTCATGCCGATGACGGCGCGCTGGAAGGGGCCGGGACCATACGGCGCCAACGGCGGCCCGCAAGTACGCGATGCCACGAGCCAGCGTGCCAACACTCTATTCTTCAACGACTTCGGTGACTACCAAGCGATCAATGTCGCTACCTACGGGGGTGGCTCCCTATACGGCGGGGATGTCATCCTGGCGAATGAAAACGCTACAACCTACATGTACGTGAAGTCGGATCTCACGTCTGGGTACGACCTCTCGATCGACAACAAGAGCCCCAGCAAGATTCCGTCACTGACTTATTTCTTCCGCAGTTATGTCTATTTTGACCCGAATTTCTTTGTTGTGTTCGACCGCGCTAGGGGAACCAAGGCCACGTATGTGAAGAAGATCCTCTGGCACTTCAACCCCGCGGCGCAGCCAACGATCTCCGGAAATCTGATCACCAGTAATCTCGGCACTTCCTCCATGTATGTGAAGGCGCTGATGCCGACAGCTCCAATCATTGCCACGGTCATCGAACCGACGGAACCGCCTGGCGATCTCTCACCGTCCACGCCTCGGGTCGAGGTCTCCGACACGGTTGCCGGGACCGACCTGAATGCCTTGCATGTCCTCTCCGCTACTCCGCTCGGAGCGGGACTGCCGACGACCACCTTGATCACCTCCGCGACGGGAAACATGGTCGGGGCGCTGATTCAAGCTCCTACGAATCCTCGCATCGTGATGTTCTCCCAGAGCGGCGCCGCGCAAAATGATGTGACTTACAACGCGGTGTACTCCGGCACCGGGCGGCACTTGATCACCGACTTAGCTCCGGGCACCTACAATATCTTCCAGGACAGTGTGAAGATCGGCAGCAGCATACCGGCTTCCGCGAACGGAACGATCTACTTCGAGACAGGGCCGGGCACCAAGTTCCAGGTGACGACACAGGGTGTTGTAACCAGCACCATGACCAAGGTCGGCGGCGACGGGCAGACCGGGCAAGTGTCCACTGTGCTAGCGACGAATCTTTCGGTTAAGCTGACCCAGTCCAGCGGGGCGGCGGATGTCGGAACTCCGGTGACCTTCGCCGTAACCGGCGGTTCGGCAACGCTGTCGGTCACCTCGGTAGCGACGGACGCGACCGGCACGGCCTCCACCAAAGTCACATTGGGAGCGACCATCGGACCCGTCCAGGTTACTGCTACAGCGGCCGGCGCCATCGGCAGTCCGCAAGTCTTCAACCTCACCGCGACGCCCGGCGCGCCGTCGGTGCTGACGAAAGTTTCGGGCGATGCGCAGACCGGCGTGGTCCAATCGGCGCTGACCAGCGCATTTCAAGTGAAGCTGGCAGACGCCGGCGGAAATGGCGTGAGCGGCATCACTGTGAATTTTACAGTTACCGCGGGAGGCGGGACGCTATCCAAGGCCTCAGCGGTTACCGATGTCAATGGACTGGCCTCAACGTTGCTGACTTTGGGATCGCTCGTCGGGACCAACACAGTTTCGGTCACGTCCGGCGCGGTGCCGGCGGTCTCCTTCAACGCCACCGCCGTCGGCGGCGCAGCCAGCGTGATCACGTTGGTGTCCGGCAACAACCAGACAGGACCGACCTCCACGACCCTGGCGACGCCTCTGGTGGTGAAAGTCACCGATAGCGGCAGCAATCCCGTCTCCGGCGTCAGCGTGACATGGACGGTGGTATCCGGTCCCGCGGCATTCTCTTCGCCCGCGGTCCTGACAACCAACGCGTCCGGACAGGCGCAGGTAACCGTGACGCTGCTCTCGACGGCCGGCGCAGCGACGATCACCGCCAAGGCCACCGGTGTTGCTACCACGATCACGTTCAACGCCACCGCGGTTTCGTTGGGTCCTGCCAACATCACCGTCGTCTCCGGCAACAACCAGACCGGGACCGTCGGCATTGCTCTCGCATCGCCGTTCGTGGTGCAGGTAACCGACAGCTCGTCGAACCCGGTAAATGGGGCGTCGGTCACTTACGTCGTGACCGCGGGAGGCGGCACGCTCTCCACGCAGCCGGTGCTCACGAACGCTTCGGGACAGGCATCCGCCACGCTCACCTTGCCGGCTACTGCCGGCGCAATCACCGTGACGGCCAGCGCGGCAGGGCTCGCGAAGACAGTCACCTTCAACGCCACGGCGAACATCGGACCCGCTTCACAGATCACGCTGGTATCCGGCAACGGACAATCGGGAACCGTGGGTAAAACGATCCCGTTGCCCCTGATTGTCCAAGTCCGTGATGCGCTGGGGAACTCTGTGCCGGGCTTCTCCGTCACGTTTGCTGTCACGGGAGGAAGCGGCTCGCTTACGGCCACTAACGTGAATACGGACGCCCAAGGGAAAGCTTCATCCATCATGACACTTGGGCCTCTGCCCGGAAATAACACCGTCAACGTTACTCCTTCCGCTGGATCGCTGACCGGCAGTCCCGTGGTGTTCACCGAGCTGGCGTTTGCCATCACGGCCTCCAATATCACCCTGATTTCCGGAAACAACCAAACGGGTCCAGCCGGTTCCACGCTGCCGCAGCCGCTCGTTGTCCAGTTGACCGATTCCACGGGAGCTCCGGTTTCCGGACTCGGCGTCAGCTACGCGGTCACCGCCGGCGCGGGGACGATTACCACGCCGCTTCCGGTGATCACGGACGCCACCGGCAAGGCGTCCGCTACATTTGTGCTCGACGCTGCGGCCGGGGCGAATACTGTCTCGGCAACCGCCTCGGGTCTGGCGCCTGTTGTCTTCAATGCGACAGGAACCGTCGGACCTCCGGGCAAGATCACACCGGTCTCCGGAGATGGTCAATCCGGGCAAGTCGGCTCGACGCTGCCGTCGCCGATTACGGTGAAGGTCGTCGACGCACTCGGCAACAACGTGGTGGGCTCGCCGGTTACCTTTACCGTGATCACGGGCGTAGCCACCGTGACGCCTAGCGTGAATACGTCAAGCACGGGAACCGCGTCGACTACGATCAAGCTCGGCAACAATCCCGGCTCGGTAACGATT
>CAZPBY010000138.1:0-5774 GCA_964584785.1 uncultured Solibacteraceae bacterium | reverse complement strand
CAACACAAGGGCTGGTGGTGGGTTCGATGTTTTTCCGAAGAGTTAACTCAGAGCTGCTGAAGATAAAGAAGTGGAAGTTGTACTCAAGCTGGGTCAGATTGAAGCGAAGAAAAAATTTAACTTGAAAGACATGGTTTACAACGGAAAGCTAGAACTGTAGCGGCGGTCTATGACCGCCAAAAAAACAAGTAGGCCTCAAACATGATCTACGATGTCACGGTGCCGATCACGAGTTCCATGCCCGTTTGGCCGGGCGATCCTCCGGTTCAGCTTTCGGCAAAGTCACACTTGTCGCGCGATAAGACGCATACCGTTCGCGTGACAGCGATCGAGATGGGTTCTCATACCGGAACGCACATCGACGCTCCATTTCACATGATTGAGGATGGCAAGCGTCTCCACGAATTTCCTGTGGAAACTCTTGCCGGCAAAGTCCGCGTGTTCGAAATTCCCAACGTGCGGTCTCTCGGCCGCGCGGAATTGGCGCCGCTCAACTGGAATGGAGTGGAACGCGTGCTGTTCAAGACGGAAAATTCTAAACATTGGAACGACGGGAAGCTCTACGAAAGCTTTGTATATATGGATCCCATGGGCGCCGAGTTTATCGTCGAACAAGGCGTGCGGCTTGTCGGAATCGACTATCTTTCAATCGATAAATTCATATCCGATTCGCATCCGTCGCACTTTGTTTTTCTCAGAAAGAATATTCCAATCCTCGAAGGACTGAATCTGAACGCCGTGCCCGCCGGCGATTACACGTTGGTGGCGTTGCCGCTCAATCTTCAAGATGCCGACGGCGCGCGGGCGCGCGTAATTCTGATGAACTAAATATGCAAATCGAAAAAATTAAAGCGAGAGAAGTCCTCGACTCGCGTGGCAATCCGACTGTCGAAGTCGATTGCATACTGGTAGGCGGTGTTCATGGCCGCTCTATCGTGCCTTCCGGAGCATCCACGGGTGAACATGAAGCGCTCGAATTACGCGATGGCGACAAGAAACGTTATCTCGGCAAGGGCGTTCTCAAAGCCGTTCACAACGTGAACGACTTTATTGCGCCTGCGTTGGCCGGGCAAGATGCCACGCTTCAATCCCATATTGATCAGATGATGCTCTCGATGGACGGCACGAAGAACAAAGCGAAGTTGGGTGCAAACGCCATACTTGGAGTCTCGATGGCCGTCGCGCGAGCAGCCGCGGCATCGCATGGCCTGTCACTTTTCCGGTACATCGGAGGTGTGAAAGCGAGCGTACTGCCTGTTCCGATGATGAACATCGTGAACGGCGGCGCGCACGCCGACAACAATGTCGATCTGCAAGAATTCATGATCATGCCTGTTGGCGCTCCGACTTTACCGGAAGCCGTACGTATGGGTGCCGAAGTGTTTCATAACCTCAAAAAAATCCTTCACGACGGCGGACATGGAACGGCGGTCGGAGATGAAGGTGGATTTGCGCCGAACTTGAAATCCAATCAGGAAGCAATCGAACTCATCCTGAAGGCGATCGAAGCGGCGGGCTATAAGCCGGGAGACCAGATTGCACTCGCGCTGGACGCCGCATCGAGTGAGTTCTACGACAAGAACGGTAGGTATATTTTCAAGAAATCCGACAAATCGGCCAAGACCGCGGGCGACATGATCAAGCTCTATACCGAATGGGTGAGGAATTATCCGATCGTCTCTATCGAAGATGGCCTCGCGGAAGACGATTGGGATGGCTGGCAAGCTCTCACCCGGGAACTTGGAAAGAAAATCCAGCTCGTCGGTGACGATCTCTTCGTCACAAACACGGAACGACTCGCGCGCGGAATGGGTATGGGCGTGGGTAATGCGATCTTGATCAAGGTCAACCAAATCGGCACGTTGACTCAGACGCTCGACGCCATCAACATGGCGCGCAAGGCCTCGTACGGAATCGTAATCTCTCACCGCTCCGGCGAAAGCGAGGACACGTTCATTGCCGATCTCGCCGTAGCCACAAATGCCGGACAAATTAAAACGGGCTCGATGTCGAGAACCGACCGCGTCGCGAAATACAACCAACTCCTTCGCATCAACGAAGAACTCGGCGACCAAGGTATTTACGCAGGGCCCGAGGCGCTAAAACGAAATTAAAAACTTCAAAAAACTGAGAGCGCCATGTCTTGCACCCATGGCGCTCATCAGCCCGGCTAATTAGCCAGGCTGTTTCGGAACTTGGGACTCTAAACCGAGCCATTTTGCTACTGCTCGCTCTACCTCAGCAAGCTGTGCGACCGGAAGGGTTCCGATCTTGCGGATCAACTTTGCATGCGGAATTGTAACCAAACTCTGTGCGTCGAATGCGCCTTCGCGCAGAAAACTAACTTTGAGTTTCACTTCAAACCGAGAATTCCGGGCACTGGTCGTGTGAGGAACCATGGTCGCTAAAGCTCGATCCTGTTCAGTTGCGCCAATGCTGATCACCAAACAGGTTCGTATCTTGGCGGCTAGGCCAAGGTCGACCATCCACACTTCGCCGCGCCGCGGCTCATTCATGGATAGATTCTTCTTTATCTAATTGGAGAAAGATCTGATCAGCGGTGGCAAGCAATGAGTCGTCGGATATCTCCGGCAGGTCGAAAGTAAGGGAGCGCTTTATGATTTCAGATGCCAACTCTCTTTTCTCCGCTTCCGGAAGCTTTTCAAATGAATTTAGCAGTTCTTCCACAGACTTTGTCATAGCTGTCCGGAGCACGTGAAGTTGTCCGCTTCTATTAGCACGTGATCTGTCCGCATGGTTATTGTTAGTTGATCTGTTCAAGTTTAGCGTTTTCCTTTCTTCTGTCTTCTTTTCTCAGGACGAATGGGGACGTCGGCTGGAGCGAAGCCCCAGCGGAGCCCGTAGGGCGGAGCGTTTTGGGGCGTAGCGGAAGCTGACGTCCCCGTTCGTCCTGGCCGCGCCGGGGCGGGTCCGTGGACCTCTTGGCCCTGATGAAGGGCGGGCGCCGAAGATTTGTCGCGCCAGGATCGCTTATAGGCGACGTTCAATGGTGGAGCCGACTGACGGTAGGACCGATTTTTGCGAGTCGCCCGGGCTGTTGGAGGTCGCACCGGATCGCCCGATGCCGTGAAGCGGGCCACGGTATGTGGTCCATATCCTACGCTGAAGGTTGCATCCAAGTGCTCGTAAACGATCACGCGGCAGCCCGCCAAAGTCGCCCGGAACGGCGTTGAAGGAATCTGCCAAACATGATTGGCGAATTGGATCGTGTTGTCGTTCCCAACGAGGCGTTCCTGTTGGACGGCAAAGATGCGATCGAGGTCTTGCCGGTGAATTGGTGCGAACGCGGTTCCTGTCTCCGCCGCAGGAACGGCGAACTTGCTGTTGAACTCGGCGATGTAGTGATCCCTCAGAAACGCGTTCGCCCGTTCTGGCGTGCGGATATTCTTCAACCGCAATTCTTGAGGCAGCCGGCCTTGCCAGGTACCGAAGTTGCGCTCACTTCGTCCTCGAGCTTGCGGCGAGTAAGCCGGGATCATGCGGATACCCAATTCTTTCATGGCCCGTCCGACTTCGGTCACCTCTCGCGTATCCACCGGCTGCCCCGCCTTGGGTGTGCGGAAGAAGTGGCTGGCACGATCGCTATAAATCGAGCTGAACCAGCCCTTGCTCTCGACAACACTCCGCAACGCCGCCATCACCGTGCGCGTGGATTCCTCACGGACCAATTGCGCGTAATAAATCTCGCTGGTGGCATCGTCGAGAATCACAATCAAATCGTGCCAGCGCTCGTCCCAAAACCATTGATGTCGGCTCGCGTCAATGTGCAACATCATCCCGGGAAGCGGCCGACGGGGCCGACGCCTGCGGTGCGGACCGCGCCGCCGCGCCGTTTTCACCAGCCCCGCGGCTTGCAGTGCCTTCTTCACCCATGTGTAGCTGAGGTGGATGTCATGATCGCTCTGCAATTTCTCGTGGAAGTGTCGCACATTGAAGTCCGAGTACTTCTCCTGATACAAGCTCAGCACCCGCTCCGCCTCCTCCACCGCGACTCGCTTCGGGCTCGGATGACGCCGACGGTCCAACAATCCTGAATATCCATCTCGTTTCAGACGAACTCGCCAACGCCTCATCGTTCGAACGTGAATACCCAGAATCTCAGCTGCCTCCCACCACGTTATCCGTTTCGCCATCGCCCGCATGATCACTTCCTGCACTTTCATCGCTCGCTCCACTGCAGCTTGCGGGTACTGCTTCTCCACTGCGTCACCTCCCTGGTGGAGAGCCTCCCGTCCGCTGCGGTCAAAAGCGGACAATTCATGTGCTAGTTCAGGCGGACAGATCGTGTGCTACCGACACATCTCTTGGGCTCATTCTTGCTGGCCGCGCAAGTTGTGTGTTAGCCTCCGCGGTACCGTACGGCGAAATATGACGATCACGTTGCCAGATTCGTGCCGCCGCGCGCGGGTTGCCGCCGTGGTGGCAGTATATGCGGCACTTTCCCTGGGACAAGGGGGTGGCCTCGAACCTTTGAAGGCCGCGGGGTCGCAGGCAGCCGCAGCACCGTCAAGCAGCCTGGAAATCCTGGAGGTTCGTCCCTCTTTTTTCGTGATCGCTGGCGCAGGCGGGAACATCGGCGTGCAGGTAGGCGAGGACGGTGTCGTCGTAGTGGACGCCGGGCCGGCTGCCGATGCGCCGGCCGTACTGGCCGCGATCAAGCGCATCTCGCCGAAGCCCATTCGCTACGTCATTGATACGGGGCCCGACACAGATCATGTTGGCGCCAACGAAGCGCTCTCGAAGGCTGGAGAAAAACTCCTTAGCGGCCGCAACTCAGGCGGCGCACCGAACGCCGCGGACTCAGTGGCTCCAATTCTCTCGGCCGAGGGTGTTCTGCGGCACCTGGCGAAGTCTCCAGCCGGCGGATGGCCTACCGAGGTGTTTCACTATTCGCGCAAATACATGTACTTGAACGGCGAGGCGATCGAAGTACTGCGACAGGCTGCAGCGCACACCGATAGCGACGTCTTCGCGTTCTTCAGGCGATCCGATGTCGTCGTTGCCGGCGACGTGCTCGATACCCGGCAGTTTCCCGTCATCGACGTCGAACGCGGCGGCAGCATCCAGGGCGTGATCGCGGCGCTCAATCGTCTCGTCGAACTGGCCGTACCCTCGGTACCCGTCGTGTCGCGCGAGGCCGGCACGATCGTCGTCCCCGGGCACGGTCGCCTCTGCGATCAGTTCGACGTGGTCGAATATCGGGACATGGTGACGATCATTCGTGACCGAGTCCGCGATCTGATCAAGGCAGGACGATCGCTCGCCGAGGTAAAGGCCGCCCAACCGGCGAAGGGATACATGGGACGCTACGGCAACCCAGGCGGTGCCTGGACAACGGATCGCTTCATCGAGGCTATATACCGGAGTCTCGCTAAGGAGAAGTCTTGAGGACGTGGTCGGCCGCTGCTGCGGTGCTGCTCATCATCCTCTTCTGGGTCCTCGTGGGACCGACAGCCGTGTGCGCGCAACAGCGTGGCGGCGGCGCCACTAGGTCGGCGCGGGACGCAGCGCCGATCGACCTCACCGGCTACTGGGTGTCGTACGTGACGGAGAACTGGCGCTACCGGATGGTGACGCCCGCCAAGGGCGAGTACCGCCGCATTCCGGCCTCGCCCGCGGCGCTGCCTATCATTAATGGATGGGATCCGGCGGCCGACGAGCGCGCGGGCAACCAGTGCAAATCCTACGGTGCGGGCGCCATCATGAGCGTGCCCGGCCGGCTGCACATCACCTGGCAGGATGCCGACACGCTG
>CAZPBY010000137.1:0-5849 GCA_964584785.1 uncultured Solibacteraceae bacterium | reverse complement strand
GGGGGGGGCGCCGTCGAGCGGTTCGCCGACGCCCGCAGGATTCACCCTGTTTTCTCTGACGGCCGGCGGCATCACTATCACTCGATCGTCGTCGGCCGGTGATGTGTCATCGTCCGCATTTCGGTTGTACGTTGAGGCCAGCGGCACACTGGGACAGACGGGTTCGATTCAGACTGCGGTTGCCATTGCGAATACGTCGTCATCGCCCGCTACCGTGAATTTCGAGCTTTGGACTTCCACAGGAGTCAGCACCGGCGTCACGGGATCCATAACGATCCCGGCGTTTGGACATGCCGCTAAATTCTTCAGCGATATTTTTCCTGCCGCCGCCCTTCCGGTTTCGGGGTTGTTGCGGGTCACGGCCGCGACCAGCCAGGTGGTGATCGCGGCACTGCGGGCCCGTTATAACGAGCGGCAAGAGTTTCTGATGACCGCGACACCGTCTTCAAACGAATTGGCGCCGATCGCGATCAGTGAACTCATCATCCCTCAAGTTGCGGATCAGGGTGGCTACTCGACGCAGTTCGTGCTTTTCAGTGGAACGCTCAACCAGTCGGCACTAGGCACGATGCGCTTCCTTGACCAAATTGGACAAAGCATCTCGTTTACCTTCCGATAGTCCGTCCGACTCTGGATATTGTGCCCGTTCCTGACTACAAGTATTAACACGTGGGGCCACTTGTGAGTCCGCACATCTAGGACTATTTTTATGGCCGATCGCGCTGCCAACAGATACCGTTCGCAGCGCGAATGTCAAGGAAGACTGCCTTATCCAAAGACCGCATCATGATGATGTGGGTAAATTCGTTGGGAGAATTTTCTTTTGCGATTAATGGGCAGGACGCCATCAAGCAAGGGTTGTTTACAGAAGATCGAAATGAATGTTCTGAACAATCCCACTGGATTCCATTCCGAGCTGAGACCCGCCTGTCCGGATTATTCACCAGGTCAACATCCTTAGAATCGAGATTCGCCATGAGGGCAGAACGTTTTGTAGAGCCGGACCACACAACCCGAAACATTAAAGCGCAAATTGGCGTGTACATAATCAATGATCAGGCCATCTTCCGGGCCGGCCTTCGAATGTTATTGGAAGATGCGGGAATGGCCGTTCTTGCCGAGGCGGCCAACCGGGTGGATGCCGTCGCCATGGCCAAGGCCAGCATTGCCGATGTCATCCTGCTGGATATCGACTTCGTCACCGATAACGGGCTCGATATCCTCGGAGAACTGGTTTCAGTTTCGACCGGGCCGGTTCTCGTTTTGACAGGCTCCGCCAGCCTGGAGCTGCACCAGCTCGCAGTTCAGAACGGCGCTCGCGGAATTGTCTTAAAGGAAGAACCTCCCGAGATTCTGGCCAAGGCCATCCGGCAAGTGGATTCGGGTGAACTTTGGCTCCGCCGTTCACTGTTGACCGAACTGATCACCAGGCAACGCGCAGGCTCGCCTTCAAGGCAGAGAAATCAGGATCCCGAAACCCAAAAAATCGCCATGCTCACGCCCCGCGAACGTGACATCGTCGGGCTCGTGGCCGAAGGTTTGAACGGGAGGGGAATCGCGGACAAACTCCGGGTCTCGGAATTCACAGTCCGAAACCACCTGACATCGATTCTGGACAAACTCGACCTTTCCAACAAATTTGAACTCGCCGTTTATGCCTTCCGGCACTCACTGGTGAATCAAACGAAAGAGCCTTCGCTGTAAGAACGCGCAGGAGGGGTTGCTGTAGGAGAACGCTACCGGGCGAAGCGAGGATGCGTTCCTCGCTTTGCCTCGGTACCGCAGGGACGGCCGGGTTGGGCCGGAGAAAAACTCTGAATTCGGTCCGCGTGATCGGCAGCACATCCGAGTTGAACGCCAGGGACGGTCGTTTTCGATCGGTTTCTTGAACACGGCTCAGTGCCGCTGGATCACTGAAATTTCCAAACGTGCCGAGTTGCGGGTCGAACCGTCGCAACTGCACTCTCTGGAAACGTGTTTTGCAAGTCGAGAACCAACCTGGAGTTGGACAATTCCCTAATCCTTTTCAACAACTTCCGAATGCGTCGCGCCGCGGTTCGACTTCCCCTTTGGGCGATTTTGAAACCGTTTGTGTATCCGGCTTCAGTGTCAATTTCATAGCAAAAACCGAAGCGGGACCACCGGAGACTTCCAACACCGGTCACAGCCGCGTCTGGTAGAGCAGTCCTGCACGGCTGGTGGCGGGGTCCCTTGTGCCAACGCCGGGAGCACGGTACAAGCTTTATCGGCTAATAGTCTTCAACGATAGGACGCGTTGACGAACGAATCGGCAAGGATGCATCAGCAGGAGGCTCGCCCTTGAAACCTACGCTAGACGCTCGTCGATCGCTTTCCATCCTTGCCGGTATCTTGTTTTTAATCGTCACAGCAATTCTCATGGCGAGTTCCAGCGCGCCTCAGAAGCCGGAAACCGTCACTCTTCTGGTCAAGATGGCGAAAGGCTTGTCGGGAGTGCAGGCGCGCAGCATCGTCAACAGGCACAACGGAACGTCCAAAGGCTCGATTCCGAAATTGGACATACAGGTAGTCGAAGTACCGGCCTACGCCGCTGACGCAGTGAGCAAGAGCTTCAAGGGCGATGCCGCTGTCCTCAGAGTCGAGCAGAATCTGACCCGCAAATGGCAAAGCACTCCGTCCGATACTTACTACTCGCAGCAATGGGCGTTGCCTAAGATCGGTTGGGACCAGGTTTTCGGAAATGTGACTCCGCAGTTTGCGACAAACGTGGCGATCCTGGACACCGGCGTGGATGCTTCACATCCGGATTTGATTGGATCGATCGGATCCAGCACCTCGATCATTCCCGGCGCCGATCCTCTGATGGATGCCAACGGTCACGGAACATGGCTGGCGGGTATCGTCGCCGCGCGGACGAATGACGCTCAGGGAGTGGCCGGCGTAGCGTTCGATCACGTCAGCGTCATGCCGGTGAAAGTGTTGAATGACGACGGCTATGGCGAGGACAGCGACATCATCTCCGGAATCGTCTGGGCGGTCGACAACGGCGCGTCCGTTATCTTGATGGCTTTCAGCAATCCGGGATTCAGCGCTGCCCTGCAGGAAGCAGTCGACTACGCGTGGAGCCACAACGTTGTGCTGGTCGCGGCCGCCGGGAACGACGGAATGAACGCGGCGACCTTCCCGGCAGGGGACAAAGGAGTCATCGGCGTATCGGCGACAGACCACAATGATCAATTGTCCACGTCGAGCAACTACGGGTCCTCGGTCTTCGTTGCCGCTCCCGGCGTGGATATTCTCGGAACGTACAAGGATCACGGCTATGTGACATGGAACGGAACGTCCGCTTCCGCGGCGATCGTGGCCGGAACGGCAGCGTTGATGCGAGCTGTGGATCCGTCGCTGAGTAATGCCGTCGTCGCGAATCGAATCGCCAGGACGGCCGACCCTGCGGGGACGCAGGATCAGACCGGGAATGGGCGAATCAACATGGCCCGAGCCCTTGCGGATACCAGCACCGACGAAGTACAGCCGGCAGGCACTGCCGGCGGCCCGTTTGTCGGACCGTACAAGATCGCTGCACAAGTAAGTGCCGGTCTTGAAGGCCAATCGAATCCGGCATGCTCCGTGGCGGACTCGCACTGCGCGCCACCATGGCAAGACAACAACCTCACGGGCTGGGTTGAGCTGCAAACGGTACCTCTCCGCCTTCACTTTCCAGCGGGACAAAACGGGACTACATCACACCAGTTCACGATTTCGATCGATCACGCCAGTGGAAAGACACCCGGACTTGAAGGCCTGACCAGTTGGACCAAATCGAGCAACGTCACACTTGTCGGCGGCTTGCCGACCGGCACATCCAACGGCGGCGTCACATTCAGTTCGACCACAGGTGGTGGCGGCGCGGTTACCTGGAACTACACATTTACCGCCTCCATTTCCGATGACAACGACGGATACATTTTCTTCAATACTCGCCTCATGGCGGGCGCGCATCTCTTTACTGGTGCTTCGTTGCAGGCTAAAGGTGCGGGAACGTTAAGCTTCATCAAGCCGGCCGCAGCCCCGGGAACGCCCGACTTGACGCTGACCAAGACCGGCGTCAGCGCCGCGAGTCCAGGGCAAGTCCTCACCTACACATTGACGTACCGTAACCAGGCGACCGGCACGGGCACCACGAATCAGGCTACCGGTGTGGCTCTGACCGACAACTTGCCGCGCGACGGCAGCGGCGTCGCGCAGGTATCGTACGTTGCGGGTAGTTGTACCGGCTGTACGTACGATCCCGTCAGTAATTCGTTGTCATGGTCGCTGGGAACGATCCCCGCGGGTTCGGCAGCGGCAATAAAGACCTATCAGGTGATGGTGAACTCCAGCCTGGCAAACGGCACTGTTCTGACGAATGATGCGTCGATTCTGAGCGCAGAAAACGAAGGTCCAAGTCCATCGGACTCCCACTATCTGGATAACTACGCTGCCGTCACGACCACTGTTTACATCGCCTCGATTTCCGGAACCGTTATCGAGGACACCGATGGCGACGGAATCGTGGACGCCGGAGAAGGCGGATTAGCCGGAGCAAGCGTTAAACTATTCATCGATTCCAACAGCAGCGGGACGTACGACGCCGGAACCGACGCACAGCAGGGAACCACGATCGTCACCGATTCATCGGGTGAATGGACTTTCGGTGGTATCGCCGTCAACAAGACGTACTTCGTCATTCGTACCAATCCGTCGGGATATACCTCGACCCAGGCATTCGTCGGAACAAGCACGAACGCCACAACGACGAAAGTCAGCAACGATCAACTGAAGGTCGTTCTGGCGAATAATCCGCAGGCGCTCAGCACGGGCAACCAATTCCTGGCGCAGCCACCGAACGCGACGATCAGCGGCACCGTCTATAATGACGCCGACGGAAGCGGCAGCTTTACCGCGGGTGAGACGGGGCTTTCCGGAGTCACGGTAACGCTATCGGGGACGGCCTCCGGTAGCGCGACAACGTTGGCGGACGGCTCATATTCTTTTACGGGCCTCCTTGCCGGCAGCTACAACGTCGACTATACCGTTCCGACCGGATACGCGAATACGGGCGCGACAAAACCCATCAGCAACATTTCCGTTGCTTCCGGCGCCACAGTATCCGGAGAGAACTTCTTTGCCCGACGCACCACATCCACAAGCCTTGCTTTAACGTCCGGTGCCAGTCCGAGTACTTACGGAACTTCACTCGAATTCACGGCGACGGTTACATCCGATGCAGGAAACCCGAGCGGCGTTGGAACCGTCAACTTTAAAGATGGGGCGACCACGCTTTGTTCTGCGGTTGCTCTGACCGGCAACACCGCTAAATGCACTACGACAACTTTGTCCGCCACCTCCCACAGTATCAGCGCGGATTACCTGGGTACATCATCCGCACCGGGCTACTCCGGAAGCAGCAGCAACACGCTCACGCAGGTCGTGAACTCGGCCAACCTGACGGTCACCTTCACCGCGGCAGATAAGACGTACGACGGCAACGACACCGCATCGGTATCGAACTGCGCCATCGCGACGGGGAAAGTCGGAACCGATGATGTGACGTGTTCGGTGTCCGGCGGTACGTTCGCGTCATCGAACGCGAGCGCAAGTGCGCAGACGGTGTCGGCGACGGCAACACTGGGCGGCACGAAGGCGAGCAACTACACGGTAACGAATCCGGTGACGTCGTCGGCGAAGATCAACGCGGCACCGGTCACGGTGACGTTCTCGGCGGCCGACAAGACCTACGACGGCAACAACACCGCGTCGGTATCGAACTGCGCCGTCGCGACGGGGAAAGTCGGAACCGATGATGTGACGTGTTCGGTGTCCGGCGGTAC
>CAZPBY010000136.1:0-5941 GCA_964584785.1 uncultured Solibacteraceae bacterium | reverse complement strand
ACGTTCAACTATGACACCGCCAACCGGCGGAGCCAAATGACCGACGGCCTTGGCACTGTGATATCGGGAGCTCCCGATATGACCGTTTATGCTGAGCAGCGATTTATCGTGAGCAGATGCTGCACACTCGCTCCAGCAGCGCCTTCCGGAAGAATCTCCTTCTCATAATTTGAGGCCCTAGAGCGAATCAAGCCATGTCAGCAGATCAGCGTCGCGTTTCCAACGTGGTGGTTTAGATGGTCGGAGCTTGGGATCAATCTGTTCGAGAGCTTTTCTCTTAGTCTCCAGATTTGCTCGGGCATAGTGATTCGTAGTGTCGAGTTGAGAGTGTCCGAGCCAACTGCGGATGACAGTTACATCAACACCCGCTGAGACTAGCTGGACCGCGGTCGTATGCCGAAAAAGATGAGGAGTAACGTGCTTTTTGGCGAGTGTCGGTACGTGCTGGGTTGCCGCACGGACGTATTGCCGGAGCCGAAACCGAAAACCGGATGCGGTGAGCGGCTCTCCGTAGCGATTGCAGAAGATCGCTTCATCCGGCCGTTTCGGTTGTCTGCGTAATAGGGCAGCCAAAAGATCGGCAGTTTCCGGCCAGATCGGAGAGAGACGCTCTTTCTGGCCTTTTCCCATCAGACGAACGTGACCTGGAGAATCCAGGTGGACGTCTTGCGGGCGAAGGTTCAACGCTTCTTGTATCCTCGCGCCAGTGTTGTATAGAAGGGAAAGCAATGCATGATCGCGTTGTCCTTCAAGAGAGCGTTGATTGGGCTGCGAAAGAATGGCTGACGCCTCCGCCGATTCCAGATAGCAAACGGCTGGTCGTGGCGCTCGCTTGAAGGGAACACCCAAGACTTCCGCGCATTGCTTTGCGGCGAGTGGTTCATGCGCAGCAACGAAAGAGAAGAAGCTACGCAGGGCGGCCAGCCGGCAATTTCGAGTTCGGATCGATGCCTTACGCCTCTGTTCGAGGTCCTGAAGAAAAGCCAGGACATGACTGGCCGTGAGATCTTCCAGACGTAGCGCCGCCACGGGTTTTCTCCAGCGAGCGGCCGCAAACTGCAGAAAGAGCCGCCATGCATCGCGGTAGGCCAGAACGGTGCGATGGGAAACATTGCGTTGCTCAATGAGCCATTCATGGAAGAAAGTGTGAATGAGTCTAGAAAGGGACGGTAACGCAACGGTCTTCGGCATTATCGCTGTCCTCGTATGGCGTTCAAGACATCTGTCTGAGCGGTGCGGAACCTTTGGTTGGCATATTGGAGCAGATCTTCGGTGATCGTCAGATAAACGAGAGTGGAGTTGATGTCGCGATGACCGAGATACGCTGCCAGATAGGGCAGTCGACTTTCCGGCTGGACTCCTTGTCGATACCAGTTCGTCAAACGGTGAACCACAAAGGCATGCCGCACGTCATGAAGACGAGGGCCACGGCGGCCTTTTTCCTTTTTCAACCCGGCTCTGTAGATCACGAGGCGCATCATATGCCCGGCTGTGAGGTAGCTATAACCTCCGTTGTCATGACAGAACAACGGTGCGTCAGGATCTGATGGCATGTGAGCTCGGTGACGAGCATTCAGATAATCCTTCACGGCTTGTATCGCCGTTGAGGACAGTGGGAGGCGGCGGGACTTAAAGAACTTCGAATCTCGGATTTCGATGGCCGCGTTCGCGAGATCGACATCTTCTAGCCTGAGACGGACGATCTCACCCAAGCGCAGACCAGCGCAGTAGGCAAGAACGAACATCGTATACAACGTGATCGGACGCAACGGTGCGCGAGGAGACCGAAACTGTCGGGCCGTATCCAGCAATCGGCGGATCTCGGACGAACTGTATATATAAGGTCGGCGACAAGTCGCACGCGCCTGTCGCAGCACATTCGGGTCTCTCTCCGGGATTGCTGTGGGAATGCCTTGTCGGTTCAAAGCTCGCGCAACGATTCGGCCAAGAGTGAAACGGCGGTACTTGGCATCGGCGGTTCGAGCCTGGGCGACATACTCGTTGACTAAAGTCTGCAGGCTTTCTCTTGCTGCACCAGGTCTTTGTTGCAGGAATCGATCGAACTGCAAGAAGTAACGATCGCCACGATAGCGATAACCCAACGTCCGCATCCGTTCGATATGCACACGCATGACTGGACCCAGATGACTACCCCAGACCGGCAGTGGCCGCAATGCTTCAAGCATCCCTTCAGGATCGTCTTTCATGAGGGCCCGCGTGATTGCTCGGACCGAACACCACGGGTATTTCTTCTGAAGTTCCGTGATGGGATGCCGTTTCAGATGGCCATGCACGACCAGCCAGTCCAGGAATCCTTTCAAAAAATATGTATGGCGGATGACGAACTTAGCCCCAGATTTGTGCGCCGCTGTTTTGATCCATCGACGGAAAACGGCTTCGGTGAGTAAACCGCTTCGTGAGTGCTTGCATACGAAGCGCTGAAACCGCCGTAGCCAGCGACAACACGCTATCGCCCATTCGCCACGCCGAACTTCATGGACATATTGCTCCAGCAAACGTTCGTCCTTATCGGGCCAATGGCAACTGGACCTCACTGCGGTATCTCCAGACTGATTGAACGAAGATCATCTTCAGCGAGCCTGAGATAAACTCCAGTCGAGTCTGCACTCTGGTGTCCGAGCAGATCGCCGATGGTCTTAATCGGCACGGAGGCGCGTAGTAATCGGATGGCTCGTGCGAAGCGCAGCGCATGAGAGCCATGACGGCCTTTAGTTGCGATTCCCGCCCGCTTGACGCGATGCTGGATGAGGCTCGCCAGGGAACTGCCACAGGAAAACGGATTATGGGGAGCATAGATACCAAGAAACACTTCTCGCCGGCCACTCTGTGGACGACCTTCCTCGAGGTACTCCAACAACGCATTGCCCACTGACGTGACAAGTGGAAGATGCGATTCGGCGCCTGTCTTGGATTGGCGTATCCGTATCCGCTCTTCTCTCCAATCGATGTCTTCAAGACGGAGCCTTGCGACTTCGCCAGCCCGTATTCCGTACGTCACGAGCAGAAGCAAAATCGCCCGGTCTCGCAATCCTGACGGACTTCGATCGTGTTCCACCGTCCGAAGTAATCTCTGGATGTCTTCTTCGCTGAACGCACGCGGAATCTCCGCAAACGCATAACGGGGCGGTCCAGTGACGGCCATGGACAGGTCCTGCCGGATGTGTCCTTTGGAATAGAGATACCGCATGAAACTGCGGAGAGAGGCGCACACTCCCCGGCGTGTGGCCCGCCGCAACTCGGGCATTCGATGCTGGAAGTACGCGTCAATATCAGAAACGTTCAGCAACGAGAGCGTTTTGTAGTTGGCGCGAGGTCCTAACCAATGGAGAAACCGTTTGGCTTCGTCGCCGTTCTTGACCAGTGTCCCTTTACTGAAGCCATGCAAATCGCGCATGCAGGTGAGGTACCCCTCATGCTCGTCGCGTACGAACCGGTCGATCGCATTAGCCGGCTCCTGTGGCGGTGGCCATACCGGGTGAATCAGTTGCATCAGTTGACATACCGGCGATCGATATTTGCTGCGGCATCTCCTGATGTCTTTATTTCTTACCTGTGCCAACTTTCGTCGAACAAACGCGTCCATCTCTGCGGTGCCCGCCGCTTCTGGAGAGATGTGGCGTTCACCGAGATATCGAAGAAACTGCCTCGCTGCGGAGATCCGCATTGCAATGTGATCCCTGCAATAGCCTGCCTGTTCGAGATGCGTTCTCAGTTTCGATAGCCATGGTGACGGCGCCGATCCCGGTGGCCATTCCCCTTGTACCGATCGCAAAAGCCGGTAAATGATCCGGCGGTGAATCTTCAGCCACCATTTCTTATTCTTCACGAGATTTGGATTCCGCTTCTTATACAGGGTCAACGCCACGCGAAAATATCTTGAGACCTCCATTGGCTGAACTGTGTCCGGCACAAGGCCGCGTTGATGGAGATACTGCAAGAAACACCGAGCGTGATGACGATGAAGATCCCGATAGCCGCTCCAGAAATCGACTCCATCAAGATGCTTTTGGAATTGCTCCAGTTGATCATCCACAACTGACGCCGGTGGCCACTGTCCTTGAATACCGCGTAGCATGCAGCGAATGGCGCAGGCGTATCCCCATCGCCAGTACGGAAGTCGCTGCGACCGTCCATAACGTCGCCGGACGCTTCTCAAACGCGCTTCCAGGAAAGCATCGATATCTGTCGCCATTGCACACGCCGGCTGCTTCTTATTGTGCTCCAAATACATCAAGAACCAACGAGCCCTGGCCAAGTAGCCTTGAACCGTTGACGGCCGAAACTTCTCTTGCTGCATTTTTATTCTGAATTGAATCAATCGCGCTTGAATCGCCTCAGGCTGCTTCCCCAGCCAACCATCCGTTGCGTGTTTGAATGCAATGTTGCGATCTCTGTTCATCATCTGCAGAGATAACGCCCACCGGGGTAGGTTTCTTAGTTATGTGAAGGAAAAAATCGTGGAAGGCCCCGCCAACTCAGGCGATCACGATACTGCTCACGATAAATCGCTGCTCAGCATAAGTGGTTACCTACCAATACGACGCGAAAGACCGCCCCGCGCTGGAACAGCGGACGTTGACAGGCATCACGGGGACGTTCTCGACGTCTTACGCTTACAATTACAAAGGCGACATGACGCAGATGACCTATCCCAGTGGCCGCGTGGTTAACTTCAACTACGCGACCGGCGGAGGATGCTGCAACTCGCGACTCGCATCGGTGGTCGATCAGACAACGGGCGCCGCAGTCCTCAATTCGATCAGTTATAACGCTGCCGGCGAATCGACAAGCCGTACGATGGGAAACGGCGTTGTGGAGACCTTCGGCTTCAACAATCGCCTGCAGGAGACCTCAATTAACGCGACCCTCTCCGGCACAACCCTGATGAGCTTTTCCTATAACTATGGGACCAGCAGCACCAACACCGGTCGCGTTCTTTCCAGAACCGATTCCGTGCAACCTGAACACAGCATCAATTACACGTACGATTCCGTGTACCGGTTAAGCCAAGCCGCGTCGGGCGATTCCTCTTGGACTGTCGGCTGGACGTTCGACGGGTTCGGCAATCGGTTGACTCAAAACCCGACCGGACTTGCGACGAGCAAAGTCGGCCCCAGAAGTTTCGGCAATCCCAGCAATCGCAAAACGAGTTAAAGTTACGATTCCGCCGGCAACCAGCTCAACGACGGCATGCACAACTACGCCTTCAATGCCGAAAACCAAATCACATCGACGGACGCAGGCGCGGCGACGTATGCTTACGACGGAGACGGCCGTCGAATGAAAAAGGTGACAGCAACCGATACGACCTTTACCTTCTATGGTCCAGGCGGCATCATATCGGAGTTCACCACATCGAATACGCTCTCAGCGGCAACAGCGGCGTCGAGCACTGACAAGTGCTTCTACCACACAACGGACAAGCTCGGTTCGGCAGTGCTCGTCATCACCGCGGCCGGACTCGTCATCGAAAACAACCGGACTTTGCCCTACGGCGAGGCGTGGCTGGCGGAGAACGCGCCATCCACGAATGACAAGAAATTCACCACCTATCAACGCGATTCTGAATCCGGACTCGATTACGCCATGAATCGGTACCTCGCGAATACCGCTGGCAGATTTGTGAGTGTCGATAAGGGGTCGTGAATCCGGCACAGCCGATCAGTTTCAATCGCTATGTTTACGTCGGAAATGACCCGATCAATTTTCACGATCCTTCGGGCCGCAGTTTCTGTCCGGCGGAATTCAGTTTTGCAGATTGCGGTGGGGACGCGGAGTTTTGGGGCGGCAACTTCGGTGAGGGATACGCGAGGTCATCACCGTGGTTGTATGGGATGTTGCCCGGCAGGTTTGCAACGGAAGTGATGTCGGGTTTACAGCAGTACATTCAAAACATGAATCTAAACTTCGGAGCAGCGGA
>CAZPBY010000135.1:0-6036 GCA_964584785.1 uncultured Solibacteraceae bacterium | reverse complement strand
CTCGGCCTGCGCGCCGCGCTCGGCCTCGGCGTCTCGTTCGCGACCGTGGTGACCGCCGAGCAGGCCGGCGCCTACAAGCCCGACCCGCGGCCCTATCGCCAGGCGATCGCGGCGCTCGGGCTGGCGCCGCACGAGATCCTGTTCGTCGCGGGCTCGGGCTACGACCTGATCGGCACCGCCGCGGTCCGCTTGCCGACGGTGTGGCACAATCCGGTCGGCCTGCCCACCCCCGACGGCGCCCCCGCACATTCGGCTCCGATGATCGCCCCGGGGACGAACGCACAACCGGCGACGCAATCGACTGAGGTGCTCCCCAAAATTTGGACCATTGATTAAGGTGTAAAATCGCGAGCCTCGGAACGGGAGTTGTAATGAAGTCGAGGCAGCGTCGAAGCTTCAGCGCGGAAATGAAAGCACGGATCGCGCTGGAGGCCATCAAAGGTCAAAAAACGATTCAGGAAATCGCATCGCATTACGGGGTGCATCCCAATCAGGTCTCCACATGGAAGCGCCAATTGATCGAAGCAACGCCTTCTTTGTTTGCCGATCGGCGGTCGCATGCGGACACGAGCGATGAGGCACTGAAGGCGGAGCTCTACCAGCAGATTGGGCAATTGCAGGTGGAGTTGGACTGGCTCAAAAAAAAGTCCGGGCTATCGCGTTAGACCAGAGGCGGGAATGGATCTCAGACGACGACAAACTGAGCATTCGACAGCAGTGCCGCTTGACTGGGGTTTCGCGCTGGGGTTGGTACTACGAGCCGGAACCGGAGACTGCCGAGAATCTGCGATTGATGCGAATGATCGACGAGCAATACACGCGAACACCATTTTACGGAGTACGCAAGATGATCTGGTGGCTCGGGCAGCAAGGCTACACCGTGAATCCGAAACGCGTGCGTCGACTGATGCGGTTGATGGGGCTGGAGGCGATCTATCGCAAGCCACGGCTCTCGAAACCGGCGCCAGGACATCGGATCTACCCGTATCTGCTCCGCAGCATGAAGATCGATCGCCCGAATTGCGTTTGGACCAGCGACATCACGTACATCCGATTGCGGCAAGGATTCATCTATCTGGTTGCGGTGATGGATTGGTTCAGCCGATATGTTCTGGCTTGGGAGGTGTCGGTGTCGTTGGAAACCTCCTTCTGCGTGGCCGCGCTGGAATGGGCTTTGGAACATGGACGGCCGGAAATCTTCAACACGGACCAAGGATCGCAGTTCACCAGCGAGGACTTCACCAGCCGGCTGGCGAGGCGCGGGATTGCGATCAGCATGGACGGCCGCGGCCGGGTCATCGACAACATCTTTATCGAACGATTGTGGCGGACGGTGAAATACGAAGAGGTCTACATCAAGGATTACGTGAGCGTGCCCGAAGCGTTGACGAACCTGAAGCAGTACTTTGCTTTCTACAACCATCAACGTCCGCATCAGGCGTTGGGCTATCAAACGCCGGCAGCGGTTCACTACCGACTCCGGCAGGGCCGCAAACCGACCATGCTGGGAGTCGGTCGGCGCGCCGATCGTCGTCTATAAGCGATCCTGGCGCGAAATCTTTTACACAATCTGTCGGTCGAGGCGCAAAGAAAGAAAAAAGAAGCAAAAAAGAAAGAAAGCTGCGGAAGGGGAAGCCTGTGGAAACTGCCGCAGCCGTGGAAATCGACAAAGGACGCCTTCGACGGCTTCTTCTTGATGATTTCCACCGCTGCTTGAAAAAGGTCTCCGCACAAAACGCTCCGACTTTTTCACAGTTACCACAGGCTCGGTGGCGGCGATCATCAACAAGAATTTTATTTATTTTTCAGAGGCAGCGATTCCACCTTAAACAAGCTGTTTCTTGGTCCAAAGAATGGGGAGCCCCTCAAAGTCACAGTCTGTGTCACGTTCATTGTTTTCAATTTTGGGTCAGCGCAACTGGATGTCGGCGTCAAGTTGTTATTCATTAAGAACAAGAACGCTGACGGAAAACAGCCCAACGATAGAGGCGGCTCGGTTGACGTTGGTGATGCCAGTGTTCTCAAATCTGGTGAGCGCATAACGCTATAATGAACGTCATGAGCAAGCTTGACGAGGCGGAGAAGCTACTAGCGGAACTTACGCGGAGTGAGAAGGCTCAGATCTTACAGTGGGTCGTGCAGGATCTCGGCGACGCATTTCCAGGAATTGAGTCCAACAGAAATGTTTGTGGAGGCGAGCCCTGCATAGTCCGGACGCGGATTCCTGTTTGGTTGCTGGAGCAGGCGCGCCGGCTTGGAACCACAGAGGCGGAACTGCTTCGGAGCTATCCCACGCTTAGCGCCGAGGATCTTGCAAACGCCTGGTCCTACGTCAGGGCACACCGTGCTGAAATCGATCAGCAGATCGCGGAAAACGAGGCCGCCTGATTTGGCGAACCTTTATGCGAACGAAAATTTCCCGCTGCCCGCAGTTAAACTCCTCCGTGAACTCGGCCATGATGTGTTGACAACGATCGAAGCAGGAAAAGCTAATCAGTCCATTGAGGACCAAGACGTCCTGAATTTCGACACGTCACAAGGACGTGCGGTGCTCACCCTCAATCGCAAGCACTTCGTCCGGTTGCATCAATCGAAGGTCGCCCACGCGGCATCATTGTGTGTGCGTTCGATCCCGACTTTGAGCTCCAAGCTCGCCGAATTCATGACCAACTGCAATACGTCGCGGACTTGGCCCAACAGCTAATCCGAGTCAATCGGTCGTACTGACTGACTTTCAATATTGATGACTACGTCCGCTATCCCGGGATTCGGGTCTTACGGTCCACGAACGTTGCGCTCAAACCTGAACACTAATTCCACCCGACTTGTCGGCACCCGTTAGCTGACACTGGCTCGCTATGCACGCGTGCTGTGCTTGTGCAAATCGCGGCAGCATACGACGTAGGTAACCCAACAAGTGTAATATCTCCCAGAATAGTTCTCATGCTTCTGGCTGCGAGTCCCGTACATCAGCACTCCACCGCCGATGCCAAGATCCGGCTCTTTCGGTCGCTCTTCCGAGGGCGAGACGATGTTTATCCGAGGCGGTTCGAGAGCCGGAAAACAGGAAAGTCAGGTTACGCGCCTGCCTGTGCCAACGAGTGGATTCGAGGTATCTGTGAGAAACCGAGAATCAAATGCGGTGACTGCCACCACCAACGATTTCTTCCGATGACGGATGAAGTGGTTCGCTGGCATCTGTCGGGATTTGATCCAGCGGGCCAGCAGTTTGTCGCTGGCATTTACCCGATGCTCCAGGACGAGACGTGCTTTTTCTTGGCCGTCGATTTCGATAAGGAAGGCTGGCGTGAAGACGTCACTGCATTTCTGCAGACCTGCCGAGTCATGGACATTCCGGCTGTCCTGGAACGCTCACGATCGGGCCACGGCGGGCATGTGTGGTTTTTCTTTGACGAGGCCGTCACCGCCGCGGCCGCACGGAAGTTGGGTTCATTTATCTTAACCGAAACGATGGAACGTCGTCCGGATCTTGGCTTCCTCTCATATGATCGGTTCTTTCCGAATCAGGACACCTTGCCTCACGGAGGCTTCGGTAATTTGATCGCACTGCCACTCCAGAAGCAGGCACGAGACCTGGGTAACAGTGTTTTCCTGGACGATCAGATGGTTCCTCACGGAGACCAGTGGTCGTTTCTGTCAACGGTGCCAAAGATCGCCAGAACTACGGTTGAAGAACTGGTGCGGGATGCCGAACGGAGAGGACGTGTTGTCGGTGTGCGCCTGCCAGAGATGGACGAAGATGATACGTCCCCATGGACAGCGCCGCCGTCGCGTCGCCGGAAAGAAGGGCCGATCACGGGAGACCTTCCCGAGCTGCTGGAACTCGTCGTCGGGAACGAGATCTACATCGCAAAAGACCAGATGGTGCCGGCATTGAGGAACCGGTTGCTCCGCCTGGCGGCTTTTCAGAATCCGGAGTTCTATAAAGCGCAGGCCATGCGCCTTCCGACATACGACAAGCCGCGTATCGTCGCGTGCGCCGAAAACTATTCACAACATATCGGCTTGCCGCGCGGCTGCATGGATGATGTACTGCAGCTTTTGTCGGATTTGAACATAGCAACTGCCGTGCGTGACGAGCGTTGCAACGGCCAACCTTTGCATGTGACGTTTGCAGGAACGCTCCGGCCGGAACAAAAGGCAGCTGCGGACGCGATGCTGGAACATGAAATCGGCGTGCTGGCGGCAACCACTGCATTCGGCAAAACTGTGGTAGCTGCATGGCTGATTGCCAAGCGTGCCAGCAGTACGCTTGTGCTGGTTCATCGACGACAGTTGCTGGATCAATGGGTGGACCGCCTGTCCACGTTCTTGAACGTAAAGAAGAGTGAGATCGGACGCATTGGCGGCGGTCGCCAAAAACCGACAGGCGCCTTGGATGTCGCAGTCATTCAAAGTCTCGTCCGCAAAGGGGTCGTCAACGACTGCATCGGTGATTACGGTCATGTGATCGTCGATGAATGCCATCATCTCTCGGCCCACAGCTTCGAACAAGTTGTGCGGCGTGCGAAAGCGAAGTTCGTGATTGGACTATCCGCAACGGTCACGCGGAAGGACGGCCATCATCCGATCATCTTCATGCAGTGCGGTCCGGTAAGGTATCGCGTCAACGCGAGAGCGGAGGCCATGCGGCGTCCCTTTACGCACAGCGTTCTCGTGCGTCCTACAGCTTTTCAGTCGGCAGTGCCGCCACCGCCGGACAAACGTATCGAGTTTACATCGCTTTATCGCGAACTCATTGGCGACGAACCGCGAAACCGCTGTATCTGCGAGGACGTCATTGGAGCCGTCGAGAGCGGCCGCTCGCCGCTCGTGCTAACGGAAAGAAACGAACACCTCGACGGTCTCGCGAATCAACTGGCTGGAAGAGTTGGTCAAGTCATCGTGCTCCGAGGCGGCATGGGAAAGAAACAACGCGAAGCCAAGGCAGCCGAGGTTGCCGAGAATTCGCCGGAAAAAGGACGGGTCATTCTTGCGACTGGCCGTTACATCGGCGAAGGATTCGACGATGCGCGGCTGGACACATTGTTTCTGACGCTGCCCGTGTCCTGGCACGGAACGATTGCGCAGTATGCAGGACGGCTTCACCGTCTATATGACGGAAAGCGCGAGGTTCGCATCTATGATTACGCCGACTTGAACGTCCCCATGCTGGCTCGGATGTTTGATCGACGTTGCCGAGGATACGAGGCTGTTGGATATTCGATCTCTCTGCCTGCGAGCGCCGCTCCGGGCTGGCCCGCAGATGTCGTGCTTCCGTCGGATCCGGAATGGAAGCGGGATTATGCTGCTACCGTACGGCGGCTCATTCGGGACGGCGTAGACACTCCTCTGGCGAATCTTTTTGTCCGCGCCGTCAAACCTTCACTGCCGGAACTGACGGGGGTGGAAAGAGCGCGCAGCGCGAGCGAGGCTTTCCTGTACCGACGTCTTGAAACTCTTCCTGAAACAAAAGGCTGTTTTCATTTGAACGTTCAAGTTTCAATTCCGTTCGATGGTAACAGCCAAATGGAAGTCGATTTCCTCAACGAGCCGATGCGTGTCGTTGTGGAACTCGATGGCTCGCAGCATCTCTCCGATACAGAGGCCTACCGCCGTGATCGTCGGAAAGACCGTCTGTTGCAGCAGAACGGCTATCTCATTCTGCGATTTCTTGCAGAGGATGTCGGCAAGGATCTCGACGGCGTTCTGGATTCCATACTGCAGTGCCTTGTAACCCGGTCGCGATCAATTAAACAGTCCGTTTGAGGTGTTCAGGCTATCTTGGCCAGATTTCCCGTAGAGCGCGAGCATAACTTATAATAAATCTTGTATAATTCGCCAAGATCATTGATGAGGGCGATAGAAGCTTGGAGAAGCAACACGCAGACCTCGCACAAATTCATTGGGAAGGTAATTCGCGGAGCGAGTTGGCTGGCTTTTTCGAAGAAATCCGGGCTGATCTTGGATTTGCGTTGTTCGAAATGCAACAAGGTAAGAAGTGCTCTTAAGGAGCAGAGGACACATGCGAAAAGC
>CAZPBY010000134.1:0-6078 GCA_964584785.1 uncultured Solibacteraceae bacterium | reverse complement strand
GCCGGCGCCTACAGTTCAGGACAATGCGGTAGGCGCCGGCTTCAGCCGGCGCGTGCGCGCCAGCGCAGGGTATTTGACGGGCTCCGGTTGTTGCTGGTACCGATTTCATTCTTCGCGTGCGTTGCAGCGACGGCGCAGCAGACGCTGAAAGTGAATGTAGACCTGGTGAACGTGTTCATGACCGTGCAGGACGCGCGCGGAGAATTCGTGACCGGTCTCAACCGCGACGACTTTGTTGTTTACGACGACGGACAGCCGCAGCAGATCGCGGTTTTCGAGAAGGACAGCGGCGTGCGATCCGCGCTCGCCATTCTCATCGATACGAGCGGCAGCGTCGTGGACGTCCTTCCTTATGAAACTCGCGCGCTGCGCGATTTTGCAAAGACGATCACGAACCCCGATCAGTATCTTGTGATCACGTTCGGAACCAATATCCGGATGATTCATCGATCGCCGGACACGCAGCAACACCTCGAGCAGGTGCTGCAGAATCTGAAGCCGTTTGGAACGTCGGTCCTCTTTGACGCGATGCTTTACGCGATGGATCGAACGAACTCATCCGACAATCCGCGGAAGGCGCTCATCGTTTTCACGGACGGCAACGACAACGGAAGCACCGCCGAATACCGCCGCGTGGTTCAGGAAGCGCAGCTTTCGGGTGCGCTGATCTACTTCGTCGCGATCGGGTCGCCGCTGCTCGTCGACAAACACACCGTTGAATCGCTCTCCAAAGAAAGCGGCGGCCGCGTCTTCTATGTTCCGAAGGCCGAATCGGTGTTGCCCTACCTCGAGAAGATCCGCCGGGAACTCGCGCAGCAGTACTATGCGGGGTACTACCTTTCCCGTACGCAGGGGTACCATGAAATCCGGGTGGAAGTTCCCAACCGCAAGGATCTCACCGTCCATACGAAGGCGGGGTACCTCGTCCGGTAGGGAATTTCGGATTCCCATTCCTATAAAGCTCCAAACTGAAACACCTGCCGCGTGCCGGGGCGGTGGTATTCGTTCCATTGAGCTTCAAAGGTCGTATCGTCGACTTTGTAAACCCGGAATGAGGGGAGTGGGCTGCAGTAGGAGTGCAGAGGACAGGATTCCTGGATGTGAAGGATGGTTCCGGACGGCTGGCTCTGGAGCCGCTGAACGAGCTTTATCTCGCGGTCGCTGAACGCTTTCATGCAAGATATTGTACTGTTGGTTTAAGTGATGGACCACATCTGACCTTAAGTAGGCAGATAACTGACGCGGAGGCGACGATGGTCGAGCTGAAATTCCGGATTCGCAACACCGTCTTTACTGCCCAGACACCCAGCCGGAGAGGGATCATCCGGCCGGTTTCGTTGTATTGCCCCACCGTTGAAGAGGCGGCATTACTTGGCGAAGTCGACGAAGTCGGACGACTGGTACCGCGTCGGGGTACCTTCTCCCTGTCGTTTCCACGCACCGGACCGGTTATCGAAGGCTTCGGAGACTGTGCGCTTGGCGAATTCGTTCGGGCCCAACTCGAAGCGTTGGCGAAGGACGGTGAACCTCCAGCGCGTTGCGAAGTCCACGGTTTGGATCCGTTTCTCGAAATGGCCGAACCGGATCAGACGGAGCGTCTGCGCGATCTCATCAGTGTCTGCGAGTTTCGGACGAACGAATTCACACCCGAATCCGCTGTTCGGTTCCTGAAAGAAAGCGGCTTCTTCGACGAGTACATCATCGTCGGCGTGAAGCGCGGCACCGGTTGGCGCCGCTCTCGATGCATCACCACGTTCGAGGGGCGTCCGGCAGACGCGGCGACGATTCTCGGGCACCTCGCGGAATACTTCGGCAAGGAACAGCAGGACGACAAACCCCATGACGACCGGCACCGCTGACGTCGACGTCGAGAAAATTGAGCGCACGTGCCCGAACTGCGGGACCCGCCTCGACGAGAATCGCTGCAAATTGAAGTGCCCGAAATGCGGGTACTTCAAATCTTGCAGCGATTTTTAGTTTGACGGTATAAAAGCCGGGCACATTAACATCGAGTCAACAACCAAATCAGGAGGCTACGAATGAGAGTCAGATTGGCCCAATTCGCGCTGTTAGGCCTTGTATTCGTTCTCGGCTTGACGCTGACGTCGAACGTGCTGGCGCAGGGAAAGGCGCCCAAGGACGACAAAGGAGCGAAGGCCGCGCCGCAAATGAAGATGTCGAACGTACAGGGGAAGGTGGGACGCGTCGAGAAAGACATAATCGTCGTGATGGTGGGAACCAATCCAAAACCCGTCATGTTTGGTCCCGATACGAAGTTCCTGTTCGGACACAGCAACGACAACAAACCCGGGAAAATTGCGGATGTGAAGCAGGGATACTTCATCGCATGTTCCGGGTCGATGGGCGACAAGGCGCAGTTCATGGCAAAGGAGTGCGTCTATCGGGATAAGCAGTGACGGCTTCATTTGTGATGGCGGATTGGTGAGGTATGATTGCCGAACTGCGGCCAGAGGCTATTGTCAATTCGTCTTCGATTCACAAATGACCTCTGGCTTCAGTTTGCCAATCACATCTCACCAATCCGCCATCACAAATGAAGCCCGTCCTCAAAAGTTGTACTTCATTCCCAACCGAACAACCCGTCGGCCCTGGAAACTGGAAGGCAACCCAAACAGCGAATTTGTACGATGCGTTCCACCTGCCGCGCGAATCGCCGCGGATAAAGCGACGGGGTCGTAACCCGCAAGCAGGTATGCGTCACGCGGCGTCAGCACGCCCGGCGGCGCTGTTGCGGCAGCGAGCGATGCCGGGACGCTGAAGTTATCGCGCCAGGGTGTCGCCGTTTGGTTCAGGACCGTCTTCTGGTCGAACAAGTTGTCGACATTACCGTTGAGATTGATCTTCTTCTCAGTTCCCGGAAGCTTCAGGTCGTGCTGCAGAAACATGTCGAACTGCGACAGAATCGGCGTGCGGCCCAGATCGCCTCGACCGTTGATGAATGTCGGACTGTAGCTGAGCAGGCTGATGTTGGTGGAAAGCGGGTTTCCCGACGATACCTGGGAGTCGAGACCCACCCGGGTTCCCCACGGCGCATCGTATGTCACTTGCGACTTGTAATTGTGCGGGCGGTCGGTGGGCAACAACCCAAGCACCGGTTTCCCCTTCGAATCGAAAAGCAGATACTCGCCGTCGAAGTAGCGATCGACGTTGGGCGCGTTGCGTCCATTCTCATCGGAGCTGGCCAAACCGCCGTAGTTGCCGAACAGACGGCTCCACAGATAGCTCGAGTTCAGCGACCAGCGCTTTGCCAGCAGTTTGCGGAAGCGGAATTCGACACCGTCATAATCCCGTTGTGCCGTCGGAAGTGGCGGCGCGGGCTTCGGCAGAATCTGCTTGGCAACGCCGAATCCGGGGTTGGCGATAAAGAAAACTTCGCCGACACCGGGCACGTTGATGCCGCTGTCTTCGATGGTGCGATCCAGCCACTTGTGCGTATAGCGGACGCCGATCGACATTTTGCCGCTCAACTCATGGTCGAGTCCGAACGTTAGTTCGCCGGTTTGCACCGGTTTGAGATTCGGCTCGATGGTGTTCTGCTCATGTCCAAAAAACGCGGTGAGATTCGGATCCGCGGCATTGGCCGCATGGCGGTTATCCACCTGTTCGATGAACGTGCCGGGGCATCCCGTCGGACCTTCCTGACATTTGATGCTCGGCCAGTTGAACGTGTCGAGCGTCCAGTAATACGTGATCCAGTGATCGGCGCCGAACGAGCCGCGCGGCATTTCGAGTTTCGTGATATCGAAGTACCTGCCGTAGCTGCCGTACACCTTCCACAAGCCGTTGCCGGTGACATCGTAAGCAAAGCCGATCCGTGGCGCGATCTTGTCGCGGAAGCCGAACTCGATTCCGGGCAGGCCCTGGACATACGACGGCACGTGTTCGTTTTCCGTTCGAACGCCGGCATTGAGCGTGAAGTCATGCTTGATGGTCCAGCTGTCCTGCGCCCAGAAGCTCCAGTTGTTCGAATGGACGTTGCCGAACGACACGACGTTACGAGTCACCGTGTAGTAGCCGTAGGCGCCTCGCACGTTGCGTCCATCGAGCGTCGATCGTGTTCGGTTCCAGTTCAAAGAGATCGTAGGCTGCCGGCGGCCGTCATCGACGTCGTTGCCGAGCCGCTCGAATCTGACGCCGAACTTGAATTGATGATCGCCCAGCCAGTTCTTGAACAGGCTGGTATTCGCGTTGGCGTACGACCGCGTGTAAAGGTCCTTCACGGTCTGCGCGGTCGATTTGTTGTCGCTGTAGCCGCTGACAAACTGAAGGTTCGACGGAATTTCGGGATACGGGCAGGTGCTCGAGCCTGCGGCTCCGACGCATTGATTGGTCGTGCTGAACGAGTGGATGATTTCCTTGCCGGCAAATTCCGCCGGTGTGTTGCGGTCGTAAGCCAAATAACCGGATTGAATGTTCACGAACAACTTCGGCGTGATGACCCAGTCGTAGTTGACCGTGTAGAGATCGTTGCGTGTGTTGTCTCCGGTGCGTTCCCATCGATCCTTGAATGCCTCCGGATCGGTGTCGAATGCCGACGTCGTCATGAGATGCGTGGGAACGCCATCCGAAAAAACCGTTCCGCTCGGCGTATATGACGGCGCGGAGCCCCGGCTGGCGCCGCGCGTGTTGCCGCCGCTGACGCGGACGCGCATTTTGTTGTTGAGCTGCGACGTGACGTTCCAGTTGAGATACTTGCTGTCGCTCCACCAATTGAAATTGCGTTCCGGGAACGGCGGCGCCAGCGTGTGGAAGAACACATGGCGCTGATTATTCTGCCGGTTGTAACTGCCGGCGGCATAGAACCACAACTTGTCCTTGAGAACCGGCCCGCCGAAGTCTGCAAGCGGCGTATAGATCTGGAACGGACTGTCCGGCGTCTTTAAGAACTGCGGTGTTCCGGAGCAGGTGTTGCAGTCCGTGAGCGGATCCACGCGCCAGGAGCCGCGAACGTTGCCCTGCATCTTCTGATTGCGGTAATAACCACCCACGCTGCCGTGATACGAGTTGCCTCCGGCTTTGGTGACGGCGCTGATCACGCCGCCCGTCGCCCCGCCATACTCAGCGGAGTAGCCCGAGGATTTCACCTGGACCTCCTCGAGGAAATCGACGTACAACGTCTTCGACGACACGCCTGTTCTCAGGTTCGTCGTATCCATGCCGTCGATGATGAATCGATTTTCCGAGCCGCTGGAGCCATCGATCTGGAGACCGCCGGCGCGGCTTTCGTCGCTGACGCCCGGAGCGGTGGCGACCACGCTTGTAAAATCGCGTCCTTTCGGAATGCGATCGATGATGTCCTGGCTGATGTTGGCCGCCGCGGCGTTCTGTTTGACGTCGATGATCGGCGCTTCTTCAACGACCAGGACTTCCTGGACGGTTCCTGCCACCGCGAGTTGCAGATCAATTTTGAGAGTCTGGCCGAGCTGCAATAAGACGTCGGTCACTTTCCTGTCGGCGAAACCCGGAAGCTTTGCGGTCAGCTCGTAAACGCCGGAGGGCAGCGCGGGAAAACGATAGACACCGAGTTCATCGGTTATAGTCGTGTTGACGCCGACCACGGAAGGGCTGCGAACTTCGATCGTAACGCCCGGCAGAATAGCTCCTGACGGGTCTTTGACAATACCCTGTATCGACCCGCCCTGCTCCTGCGCGTGGATCGGCAAAGCGCAGAGCAAAGCTATAGCGACCAAGGCAAAATGCCTTCCCATATCTCCTACCTCCAAACCAGAAAAGGGGAACCCAAACTGAACGTTCTTGAATCGAACGTTTCTTATTTATGCGCGTAGCCTATTTCAAATGGGAGGGAAGCTTCAACATTTGTGATGGCTAATTGGTGAGATGGGATTGCCGAACTGCGGCCATATGTTATTAGCAATCCGTCTTCGATCGACATGTGACCTCTGGCTTCAGTTCCGCAATCCCATCTCACCCATCCGCCATCACAAACGAATTCCCTTCGACACGCGGCCATAGGTTATTGCAATCCGTCTTCGATCGACATATGACCTCTGGCTTCAGTTCCGCAATCCCATCTCACCCATCCGCCATCACAAACGA
>CAZPBY010000133.1:0-6357 GCA_964584785.1 uncultured Solibacteraceae bacterium | reverse complement strand
GACGTCGAGCTGCGCCAGTGCTACAACGACGGTGAATACGCCATCCAACATCACGCTGTCGAAATCGGCAGCATCGACAGTGCTGACCGGCGGAACGCTGACCTACACGATTGGACTTGGTAATAGCGACGGCACAACGTCAGGGACATCGGCAACGGTGAAAGATCAATTGCCTTCGGGAGTGACAGCAACAGCGGCGGCCGCCGGCACGGGTGTGTCATCGGTGATTTGCACCAACCTGAATTCGGCCGGCGCGATGCTGAGCTGCACGGTGACGCTGAGCAGCGGTCTTGCGGCAGGCGCAAGCAACGGGACGGCTGCATTCACGATCACGACAACAGCTCCGTCCTCTGCCGGATCAATTACGAACTATGCCTCCGTCGATGCCTCTGGCGGAACGAGTCCCGCGACGCCGGGTTCTTCCTGTTCGAGCACCAGCTGCGCCAGTGCATCAACGACGGTCAATGCGCCATCCAACATCACGATGTCGAAATCGGCGGCATCGACGATCACAGCGGGCGGAACGCTTTCCTACACGATTGGACTGGGCAATAGCGGCGGAATAACCTCAGGAAACTCGGCGACGATTAAGGACCAATTACCTTCGGGAATGACGGCCACCGCTGCCACCGCAGGTACTGGAGTATCCAGCGTCAGTTGTACAAATCTGAATTCGGCCGGTGCACTGCTGAATTGCACAGTTGCGCTCAGCAGCGGTCTTGCAGCCGGTGCTACGAACGGCACGGCTGCATTCACGATCACGGCAACGGCTCCGTCCTCGACTGGATCCATTACCAACTATGCTTCCGTCGATCCGTCCGGCGGAGTCAGTCCGTTCGGTCCGGGTGCTGATTGTACCGGTACGAGCTGTGGCAATGCGGCGACGACGGTGACTGCTCCACCCCCTGTCGCTCCAGCCGCTGGTGTCCAATTTACATTGAGTAAGACGGCAGTCTCTTCCAGCTTTGTTCGAGGAGGGACCGGGACGTTCAACCTGGTGGTATCCACCGATGCCGGGAAGACCGACGGAAGTGCAATGAATGTTATCGATGCTCTCCCTGCCGGCATGACACCAACTGCGGCGGCTGGTGACGGTTGGACCTGTGTGATCTCCGGCCAACAGGTAAGCTGCACGCGAAAGACGGTCCTGAGCTACACCTATCCGCCGGTTGTCGTATCGGCTTCAATCGCAAAGAATGCGCCGAATTCGCTGACCAACACCGCGAGTGTGTCTGGCGGAGCAGGCTTGACCAGTTCCGCTTCAGTAACAGTCGGCATCATAGACGGAGCGGATTTGACCATTTCGAAGAGCCACCAAGGCACCGTACATAGCGGACCGGCAGGAGCAACGTATTCGATCGTTGTAACCAATACCGGCGGAGCGGCAACTTCAGTAACGGTAACAGATTCGCTGCCCTCTGGCTTAGCGCTGAAAACTATTTCGGGATCTGGCTGGACTTGCACCACCACCGGCGCAACATGCAACAGAGCTGATGCACTGTCGCCCAAAGCTTCATATCCAGAAATTACGGTGGTTGCGGATGTCGCGGCCACTGCAAGCGGAAATATTGTCAATTCGGCCACAGTGAGCGGCGGTGGCGACGTGGATCCGTCGAATAACAGCGCATCGGATACAGCGGTTATCGGCGGCCCGGATCTGACGGTTGCCCTTACCGGACCTACATCCGTGCAGCCGGGGCAAAGAGGACTCTCCTACGACGCCAACGTTTCCAACGTCGGCGCCCAAGCAAGCAGTGGTGCTGCAAGTGTGGTCTTCACGATCCCTAGCGGCCTGACTGCCGCAACCGCCAGCGGTCCAGGATGGAACTGTTCGATCAGTGGACAAACCGTGACCTGTACGCGAAATGACGCAATGGGGTCTCGCAATTCATTCCCAGAGATCGGAATGACTGTTGATGTTTCAATGACAGCTATTCTCGGTACGATGGTCGCCAACGTCAATGGCGGTGGTGACACAAACCCGGCGAATAACTCCTCCTCACTGGGGATATCCGTCATCCAGAACCAGTTCGATCTGACGGTTGAAAAGACGCACACGGGAGCCTTGGTCCAGGGCGGCACGGTGGCATACCAGGTTACAGTCCGGAATGTTGGCGGACCCAAACCTGCCGGTGGCGTCACGGTCACGGATTCCATGCCCGATGGGTTGACACCGGTGTCCGGCAGCGCCAACGGCTGGAACTGTGTGAGTTCGGGCCAGAAAGTAACCTGCACTCGCGCCGATGCGTTGGCTGCGAATTCCAATTACCCAC
This sequence comes from uncultured Solibacteraceae bacterium, assembly GCA_964584785.1. Taxonomy (GTDB): domain Bacteria; phylum Acidobacteriota; class Terriglobia; order 20CM-2-55-15; family 20CM-2-55-15; genus JAHFTY01. The sequence goes on along the minus strand of CAZPBY010000133.1, from coordinate 4,084 downwards.
CAATCAGCATTTTTGCAAACATCTCTAATACCGCGCCGGCCACCATCGTGAACACAGCGCTTATCTCGGCTGATGGCGAGATCCGGACCGACAACAATAGTGCATCGGATAGTGCACCGGTGACGCAGATCCCGCCGGACCTTCAGGTTACTGAAACGCACACCGGCAGTTTTGTGCGCGGGCAGGCGCAAGCTCCTCTGACAATCGTTGCTTCGAATACCGGCAGCGGGCCGACGAGCGGCACTGTCACGATCACGGATAACGTTCCTGCGGGTTTGGTTCCGAAGACCGCAACAGGAGACGGGTGGACGTGCCAGGTTTCCGGTCAGGCCGTGACTTGTTCGCGGTCCGACACATTACCGGCTAGTGGACAGTACCCGCCAATTACCCTTCCGGTCTCTGTGCCAACGGATGCTCCGGACTCGATTGTAAACACCGTGACGGTTGCAGGCGGCGGCGAGGTCATCACGACAAACGACACCGCAACCGACACGATCACTATCGTAAGTGCGGCCGTGATCGATCTCAGTGTTAACAAGAGTGTCGATAAAGCTTTGCTGAGCCCCGGCGATAATGCCGTCTTCACGGTGGGCCTCGCTCATGCATCGAATGTTGTGCTGTCGGACGTTACGCTGCTGGACACGCTTCCGCCCGGTTTCATCTATTTATCAGGAACGGCCACACTCCAATTGGTTCCGCAAGAAGCAGCGTTTCCAAAACTTAATGCAAAAGTTAAGACGAACACATTGTCCGTAACCAAAACCCTTTCAGCACGAAATACTGGGTCTCCTGTACGGATCGATCCGGAAATACAGAGTGGGGCGCTGCTTTTTAAAGTCGGCACCGTCGATCCCGGCCTCGTCGTTCAGATCAGTTACAAAACTGTCGTGGGTGCGGACGCTCGTCCGGGGGAATTCCAAACGCAAGTGATTGGTTCGGCCAATTCTCCCCTAGGCCAGCGCATCAGCACCGTACCGGTACGGGTGCGGGTTGCGGTTACGGTCAGTGCTTTTACCTTCACACAGATGATGATTGGCAGGGTTTTTGAAGATGCGAACGGAAACGGAATCTTCGATAAAGGTGAACGCGGTGTTCCAAACGTCCGAATCGTTACAGCATCCGGGCAATCCGTAACTACGGACGCGCAGGGGCAATACAACCTTCCTTCTTTGGCGGCAGGCTCGACTCTAGTGGCAATCGATCCTATGACCATTCCCCCGGGGTTGGACCTTCCTCCAGGTCAATCCCGTTTGAGCGGCGGCGCCCGTTTACTGACGACTCCGCTTGAAGGTGGATCCATGTTGCGCCAAAACTTCGCGCTAATCCGAACCTCTGCCGCCGCCGTGCCGCCGGAAACGGACTCGGACTCGGTTTCGGCGATGCCTGCAATAAACGAATTTGCACCCGAAAACCATGCCGCCAAGAAAATCGAAATCATGGCGAATCGGTTATCGATGAAGGCAGGAGGCCGCGACAAACAAATTATACGGATCCACGTCATTGACGATACCGGCTTACCTGTTGCCAAAGCCGCTGTAGATCTCACGACACTTTCGGGCATGCTTGAACCTATCGATCTTTCCAAACGGACATGCGATCAGTTGCCTGATTCGGAAAACCGCCCTGAACTGTCACGCGCGGTTCATTTGGTTGCGGAAAAAGGCGAGACGGCGGCGTGCCTCGTTTCGGATGTCGTCCCAGGGCTGACTCATCTCGTTGCCACTTCCGGTTCAGGCGATGCTCTCAGAGCCTCAGCCGATATACGCTTCGAAACGGAAGAACGCACACCGCTACTGATCGGTCTCGGAGAAATAGGCATTGGATTGTCGGGCGCAAAGCCAGGATCCGACACTACTAAGCGGGACGACGGCTCCGCAACGGCGTTTTTCCAAGATTCCCTTTCTAAGAAAGACTCCATCACTGTCGCCGTCCGGAGCAAGGAAGCCGTCAATAACGCGACTGGAACACAAGGCATGTTCGATCTCGATCCTACACAGCGCATCTATCCGGTGATGGGAGATTCGTCGACGCGGTTGGACCTGGCTCAGTCCACGGGCCGCGTGTACGCACGCTACGACCGGGGACACTCTTTCGCAATGTTTGGAGATTTACACGGCGATATGGCTTCGCAGGGCCACAGTGGAATGCTGGACTTTTCGCGCAATGTGACAGGCGGACGGTTCCAATACGAAGGTGCCGATACGAAAGATTTTGTTCAAGGACAGGTTGCACAGCCTAAAACCGCCTTTATGCGGGAAGTATTCACAACTGAAATTGGTGCTGCCGTCCGTCTGGCACGGACGCAGATTGTCCGGGCTTCCGAAACGATCACCCTTGAGGTTCGGGACCGGCGGAATCCGGCCATTGTCCTTTCACGGCAGACCTTGATGCGCAATATCGATTACTCGCTGGATGTGCAGTCCGGAGTGTTGTATCTGACTCGGACGATTCCACTATTCGATCGCGACCTCAACCTGATTCAGATCATTTGTACGTACGAATACGAGAGTAACGGGATGAACTCGATGATGTACCTCGGACGCGGCTCAAAGGCCTTCGGCAACACCGGCCTGCGCCTGGGCGCTTCTTTCCTCGAGCAGCAGGAGAGTGGGACCAATTTCCGCGTCGGCGGCGCTCAAGTCGAGCAAAAGCTGCCCTCAGGCGGATGGTTCAAAGCCGAGGTTCCGATGAGTTCGGGCCAACTGCCCTCCGATGTCGATCCGTACTCCGTATTGAACGGACAGTGCTGCACGCTGCGCAGTCATAATGGTGCGGCATTGAAAGCCGACTTTGAACAGCCCGTCGGCCTCTACCGGAGCGTGTTGCGCGGCCGCTTTTCCGGGACAGATCAGAATTTCATCAATCCATACGGCTTGGCTACTGTGCCCGGACAGAGAACCGGCGGCGTCTCAATGGAGACACGGCCGACTGAAACGACGCAAGTAAGCTTCGGATTTGATGGAGAACGGAACCGGAATACGCTGGTCGATAATCAAAGGAGTACGTTCAGCGCGAAAATTTCACAAAATCTATTCAGGCATTTCAACGCAACGGGTGGTTTAGATACCGGCCATTTGGACGATTTCAGCGCAAATAAGAAGACAGATTCTGATCTCTTGTCTGGAGGTTTGGGTTGGAAAATTTCACGTTTCGAGGCTTCGGCCAAGCGAGAACAAAATGTGGCGAGCGCCAGTGATCCGACCTACCCGAGCCAAACTCTGTTAGGCGGGCAATACCAGTTGAGTTCCATGAACCGCTTGTATGTGACGCAGCGCTTCTCGTCGGCGCCCATCATTCCTATAACCGGGATTGAAGCCGTGGGCCTGACTTCGCCGCTCTCCACAAACGAGACTGCGGTCGGCATCGAGTCCCGCGTAACCCAGCGCACGAGCCTGACTTCCCGATACCGTTTGGACTCCAGTTCAAACGGTGCGGATAGCTTCGCCGTATTTGGAATACTGACGCGACTTCCGGTACGTGAGAAGTTGTCGGTCGACTGGTCGCTCGACAACGCGCTACACCTGGCCGGAAACGGTGCGGGCTACCTGGGCGGCGCTATCGGTCTGTCATATGTTGACCAGAAGAATCTTCGCAGCTCTTTCCGATATGAAGTGAGGCAACTGCAGCAAACGCAGCACCTTCTCAGTGCGGGACTGGTTGGCCGGCTTTCGGCCTCTGTATCGGCTCTGGGCCGCTACCGGATTGCGGATATCGGGAATGGTGTGAGGGGCACCGACGGACAGGTCGCGCTTGCGCTCCGCCCCCGCGCTTCCGATAAAGTTGCCGGACTGTTCAGCTATGAGCACGGCCTTACCAACGCGACACCGCTTCTGCCAAACGTCAAAACCGACCGGCAGACGGACCGCATTGCTGCCGATGGCCTTTGGGAGATCGCGCCAAAGACCGAATTCTATACGAGGGCGGGAATGGCCATGATTCCTGACTCGTCCGGCGGCCGCCGTACCGCGGAGCTATTACAGGCACGTCTGCAACGTTCGCTGACAAACGTATTTGATCTGGCTGGAGAAGCCCAAACGATCCCCGAGTCCCTCTAGCACCCGTCTCCACATTTTTCCCCCGAAAA
>CAZPBY010000132.1:0-6405 GCA_964584785.1 uncultured Solibacteraceae bacterium | reverse complement strand
GCCGCCGGCGGCGCCACCGCCGCCCGCACCACGACCCGCGCCGCGGGCGGCTCTGGGAGCGTTATCCTGGCCATCTGTTACCCAAACATTGCCCTGCGAATCGACCGTCATGCCATGGGGAAAAGCCAGCATGCTGGCACCAAAACTCTTGATGAGTTTTCCCGCCGGATCGAACTTCATGACCACGGGCAGATCCGACATCTTTCCGGTCGTGGGATCGGCCACGCAGAGATTTGCGCCGCAGCGTTCCATGGCCCAGACCGATTTCCCGTCCTTATCGATGGCCACCGAGCTTGTCGACCCCCACGTTCGCCCTTCCGGTAATTTGAATAAGTTCTCGATCGTCTGATACGGGTTCGGCAGGTCATTCACGGGCTTCATCGGCTCCTGTCCGAAAGCCGGCCACGCGACGGTTCCTGCGACCAAAGCAACCACCGTGAAAAACACAAACGCGATTCGAACGACACGCGACATTTCCAGGTTCCTCCGAGGTTTTCGTTTGATTCCGGCTCGCAATTGTACGGCGACAGTGTCTCTTTTGGAAACGGTCATGTTACTCAGCGAAACAGGGCCGCGCGAGCATCCTCATGCAAAGTGGCGCTAAGTGCTTGAGTCTGTTAGCGGCATGATTGGCAGCAGCCGTGCCATAAAAAGGACACTATGGCAAAGGTACTCAGCAATGGTCGATTCTGGGGAAGCGGGACTCGGATCGAGGGCGAGACCAAAGAGCGTATTGTCAAGCTGCTCAGGTCCTCGGAACTTCCTATCCGGACGATCGCGCAGCGCCTCGGCGTTTCTATTGACGCGGTCAGCGCTATCAACGTTTCCGAGAACTACATTCGTCCCAAAGGATTCCGCCCGGATCGCATCTATTAAATAAGGACTCACGGGTCGTCGAGACAGTTGTTCCTTCGACCCTGTTCCTTCCGTCCATTTTCCTCCTCCCTTATTTTTCCATTTGACATGCTCCCCTTTTTTGTGTGATTTTTCTCGCATGTCTGCTAAAAAACTCGCTGCGTCTCCACACCCCGCACTCAGCAAGCGTGAACGCCAAATCATGGATATCATTTACCGCCTCGGACGCGCAACCGCCGGCGAAGTGATGGCCGAGCTGTCGAGCGACAAAACGTATTCGACGATTCGTTCGCAGCTGCGGACGCTCGAAGAAAAGGGACACGTACGCCATGAAGAAGTCGGATTGCGCTATGTCTACGTGCCTACGGCTCCGAGGCATGCCGTGCGGCAGTCCGCTTTAAAACATCTGATCGATACATTCTTTGGCGGTTCGGTGGAAAAGGTCGTGTCCGCGCTCGTCGGAACGGACGCGTCGAACCTGTCGAACGATGAACTCGACCGCATCTCCCAATTGATCGACAAAGCAAAAAAGGAACGGCGATGATCGCATTTCTATTGGATTGCGCATTCAAGAGCACCATCGTTTTGATCGTGGCGTTTGCCGCAACCTGGGTCTTGCGGAACCGTTCCGCTTCACTCCGGCATTCCATCTGGAGTGCGGCGTTCGTGATCGTCGTGGTGCTTCCTCTGGTGATTTTCTTGACTCCCGCACGCCGGGCGGAGATGAATCTTTCGACCGTGACGCGGCTTTCCATTCCCGTCGTCGTTGGCACGGAGGCGCAGCCCGCTGCGAAGACCGATGCGGCAGTCACTGCGGATGCAGCGATCCCCGCCGGCGCGGCTGCGTGGCCCACGGCTTTGTGGGTGTGGATGTCTGGAGCGATCGTCATCGCGATCGTTCTTGGATTGGAAACCTTGCGTCTCGCACGCATCGCATTCGCCGCCGAACCGTTTTTCGATTCGCGCTGGTTCGAGGTCACAAAGGATTTCTCACGCCTGTTTCATCTGCAACGTCCTGTCCGATTGGTGCAGAGCCGAACCGCCTCTTTGCTCGTGACGTGGGGCGCACTTCAACCGAGAGTGCTGCTGCCTGCCGGCGCCGGTTCCTGGTCCGACCGCCGCGTGCGGGCTGTGCTCGGTCACGAACTGGCGCACATCCGCCGGCACGATTGGTTTTTCCAGCTGACCGGCGAAATCGTGCGGACTCTGTACTGGTTCAATCCGATGGTGTGGCTCGCATGCGATCGCCTCCGCCACGAGTCGGAACGGGCATGCGACGATGCCGCCCTCGGCCTGGGGATGGACTCTACCGATTACGCGGCCGAACTCCTCGATTTGGCCCGGCTTTTGAAGGCATCCGGTGCGTCATGGGCTACCGCGCTCGCCATGGCGCGTCCGTCCACGCTTGAAAGGAGATTTGCAGATATGTTGAATCCCCGATTAGATCGACGTTCTCTGACTCGCAAGACGGCGCTCATCGTTGGTTTGTGCGCGTTGTATGTCACGCTATCCGTCGCAGCCATTCAGACTCCCGTCCGGAACCAGGCGGGGCGCCTCTTTGGACGCGTTTACGACCCGAACGGAACTCCGATCAAAAACGCATCCATCACGATCACCAGCCCGGCTCTGAACTACAGAGCAACGGTTACCAGCAACGAGTCGGGCGTATTCGCTTTTTCACAAGTGCCCGCCGGCGAGTACGAGCTTCAAACGTCCGCGACGGGTTTCGAACCATTTCAGATTCGCTCCGTGATGGTCGAACCCAATCAGGAAGTGAACCTGAATGTCATGACGGTGGGCGCCATGGTGCCGGGAGTGACAAATCCGTCCGTGCCGTCGACCAACAGTCCGGCCGACAGCGTGCGTCCGAAGCTGATTCGCCAGGTGCCTCCGGTTTACCCTGCCGGTTTGAAAGAACGTTCCATCGGAGGGCGGGTTCTGTTGAATGCCGTCATTGGAGCGGACGGCACGCCGAAGTCGCTGCGGCCGCTGAACGGTAACGTCGATCCCGAGCTGATAAAGGCTGCAATCGAAGCGGTCAAGCAGTGGCGTTACTCTCCGGCGGTAGTGAACGGCCTGGCAACGGAAACGACCATTGTGATTCCGATCGTTTTCAATGTCGCTTCGGCCGGGGTTACGCCAGAGGCACCACTCCCGCCACCTCCGCCACCTCCTCCGCCGCCGACTGGAGATCAGCCGACACGTATTCGGATGGGCGGAGCCGTCATGCAATCCAAACTGGTGTTCCAGGCAAAGCCGATCTATCCGGACGCGGCGCGAGAAGCGCGGATCTCGGGAGTGGTGATTCTGGAGGCTGTGATCGGCAAGGATGGCGCTGTACAGAACGTACGGGTCATCACCGGACACCCGCTGCTGGCTCCGGCGGCCGTTGATGCGGTCTCACAATGGCGGTACGAGCCAACGTTGCTGAACGATCAGCTGGTTGAGGTAGTGACGACGATCACCGTGACGTTCAGCCTGGCCCAGTGAATTGTTAGCATATCCGGCCAGGTGCATTTAACGTTGGACGCTGGACATCCCAACATTTGAGATATCGCGGATGCTGCTTCTGAATATCTCAAATGTCGGGATGTCCAGCGTCCAACGTTAAATGCACCTGGCCGGATGTGCTGCAACATTTTTGCTTTGACCGGTCCATGAAGCCCCATCCAACCAAGGCCGACCGCTTGAAGATCGACCAATAAATTTTGCCGTCAAGATTCTGCGGGCGGTGCCGAGAGCCGCCGATCTACACGAGAGCTGAATCCGGCCAGGTGCATTTCACGTTGGACACTGGACATCCCAACATTTGAGATATCTCGGATGCTGCTTCTGAATATCTCAAATGTCGGGATGGCCAGCGCCCAACGTTAAATGCACCTGGCCGAATTCGCGATGGCTACTTCGATGCGCCAAGAACTTCAATCAGCGCCGCTGCGACGGGCTCCGGCTTTTCGTGCGGGACAAAATGGCCGGCGCCTTCGACGACGCGTCTTGCAACGAGCCTGGGAAACGACATGCGTTCGGCGGGCGTTGCTTCAGGCTGAGGACGCCCGAATCCGTCGTCGCCGCCGTGCAGGACAATGGTCGGAACCTCCACCCTGGGGCGCTGGGCCAGTTGCTTCTCCATTTCGAGGAATCGCGGCTCGCCCGCTGCATTGAAGTTGCGATGCCGGTAGGAATGGATTACGCAGTCGACGAAATCCGGATTATCGAACGATGCCGCGCTGAGGTTGTACATCTCATCGCTGAATTTCCATGTCGGTGACCACTCCTGCCACATAAACCGGCATAGCGCGCGGCGGTTCTGCTTCAATCCTTCCCGGCCGATCTCCGTATTGAAATACCACTGATACCATCCATTCCGAACGGCCGCGGGAGCAGCGGGCGGTCCGGGCGTGACGGTGTTTTGAATGGAGTAACCGCCGACGAGAACCGCAGCCCGGACGCGATCGGGATGAAGGGCGGCGGCGATACACGACGCTCTTCCACCCCAGTCATAACCGCAGACGGCGAAGCGCTGCAGTTTGAGAGCGTCGGCAAAGTCGATGACGTCCTGACCGATCGCAGCCTGCTCCGCGGTTCGCGGCGCGGACGCGTCCAGGAAGCGTGTTGGGCCGTAACCCCGAAGGTAAACCGCGAATGCGCGGTATCCGGACTTCGCGAGAATCGGCGCGACGCCATCGTAAGCGTGCGCATCGTCGGGAAAGCCGTGAAGAAGAAACACCGGGAAACCTGACGCGTCGCCGCTTTCGTGATACCCGATCTCCAGTACATTCGTACGAACCGTCTTCACGGCCGGAGCCGTACCGATTTGCCGCGCCGCAGCCGCCAGGCCGGCGGAACTTGCGATGAACTCTCTGCGATTCATGGTCATGGCTATCTCCAGTTGCGCATTCTATCGCGTATGAGCAACACGGTTGATACTGTGGTATAGATTCGCGTCAATCGGGAGGACACGCTTGTGATTCGAATGGTTATGGCCGCGATTCTTTCGTTGATGACGGTTCCTCAACAGAAGCCGTCGAACCTCCGGTTCGAAATCTCATTCCCCGCCGGCGCCAGCGCACAGCCGGTCACAGGCCGCATTTACGTGATGATTGCCCGGACCAACGAACGTGAGCCGCGGCTTCAGATCGGACGCACAGGCGTTCCTTTTTTCGGCCGCGACATCGAGGCGCTCGCTCCGGGACGACCGGCCATTATCGATGAAACGGATCAGGGCACACCGATCGACAGCCTGCGCGACCTGCCCGCGGGTGAGTATTACGTGCAGGGCTTCGTCAACGTTTACTCCGAATTCAAACGCGCCGACGGCCACACCGTCTGGATGCACGACGACAAATGGGAAGGCCAGCGGTTTGAGATTTCACCGGGCAATCTATACAGCGATGTTCAGAAGGTAACCGTCGATCCGAAAGCCGGTGGCGTTATCAAGCTCAGCGCGAGTAATGTCATCCCGCCCATTCCGTTCCCTGAAGACACGCAGTACGTCAAACGATTCCGGTTTGAAAGCCCGATGCTGACGAAGTTCTGGGGACGTCCGATTTACCTCGGCGCCACGGCATTGCTGCCGCGCGATTATGACAAGGAGACGCAATCCTATCCCGTGCTCTACATGCAAGGCCACTTTTCGACGGCGAACCCGCTGGGTTTCCGCGAAGGCACGGACATTTATCGCGCCTGGCTGTCCGATAACTTTCCGCGGATGCTGGTCGTTACCTTTCAGCACCCCACGCCATACTTTGACGACTCCTACGCCGTGAACTCGGTGAATGTCGGACCGTATGGCGACGCGATCATCCAGGAGCTCATTCCCGAAGTGGAGAAGCGTTTCCGCATCATCAAGGAACCTTACGCCCGCGTTTTGTCGGGCGGCTCGACGGGTGGATGGGAGTCGCTGGCGCTACAGGTGTTTCATCCGGATTTCTTCGGCGGAACGTGGTCGGACTGTCCGGATCCTGTCGAATTCAGCAACGTCGAGGGGATCAACGTTTACAAAGACGCCCACGCCTTTTACAACCCGTTCGAGTGGGGCCGTCGTGAGCCCACGGTCAACACCCGGGAGTCGGATGGTTCCGTCCGATTGTCGTCGGAAGAGAGAACCCCTTTCGAACTCGGATCGGGACAGTGCATACGATCCAGCCCGGCGACCGGACTATCGGAATCGACGGCCGGGCGATCGATTCCTTCGACGAGTGGCAGCAGGGGGTGGAGCAGGGCGCCGGCCGGGCGCTGAAGGTCGTGGTGCTGCGTGACGGCGAGGAGCGGCACCTCGAGGTGACGCCGCGGCCGGTCGAGGGCAAGGATCTGTTCGGCAGCACGCGGCGCATCGGCCGCATCGGCGTCAGCCGCGGCGGCGGGGAGATCCGCCATCACGATCCGGCCTCGGCGGTCATCGCCGCCGGCCGCAAGGTCGGCCAGCTCACCGTCATGACGGTGAAGGCGCTGGGCGAGATGGTGGTCGGCGCGCGGCCGGCGGACGAATTGTCCGGCCCGGGCGGCATCGGGTGGATGTCGGGCAAGATGGCCGATGCGGGACGGGTCGGG
>CAZPBY010000131.1:0-6409 GCA_964584785.1 uncultured Solibacteraceae bacterium | reverse complement strand
TTTCGCAGGACCTGCAGGTCAGCAAAGTATTTAAGGTTCATGAGAGGCTGAAGATCGAAGGGACTGCCCAGGTCTTCAACGTGTTCAACATTTCCAATCTTGTGGGCTCCGCCGGTCTGCCTTCCTCTGCGTTCAACGGAACGCTCACGACGATCGCCGCGGCCTCGGATGGCACCGCTCCGGCCGGCTTCCGCGCCGGTACGGATGGCAGCCTGTTCACGACCGCGGGCGACCGCGTTGTCGGCGGCGTCAACCGCGCTTCCGGCTTCGGCAGTCTTTCGGCGACACGCCCCTCGATCCCGACTGGCACCGGCTTGCCGCGCGCCTTCCAGTTCGGTACGCGCCTGACGTTTTAGCTTTCAGCAAACTCGTCCCGCCGAGCGAATTGGTAGGGTTGAGTGCCAGCCGCTTCGCATTCACGGCAGCAAACAGTCGTGATTGCGACGGCGGCCGATCGCCAGACATGACTTAACATCAGAAGCGTACCGGTGAGTTCGACGCAGGCTTTTCCATGTGTTCAATAACGTATACGTCCACGACGCCCTTCTGCGCTTCGATTCTCAAACCCAGCTCTCCGAACATCTGATACACCGTGAGCCTGTCGGTGACGTCGGATCCGGCAGCCACACTCGGGTCCATCGGCTGCCAGCCTTTCGTTTCGAAGCGATAAAGTCCGTTAATGCCGGTTCGATCCAGCAATGGGCGGTCCGTCCAGTTCTCGACACAGGCCGCGAGATCCGACATATTTGCCGCCTTCGCATGGAGTCCGCGCCCCATGCCTCCGTTAAAGGCGTGGCAGACATCCGGAATGGGAGTAGAGGGAGTTACCGGCCCCAGAGCATTCAGCGACGCTTCCGGACAGTCTTTCTCATCAATGTCCGCGCGTTGCAGCTTCGGGCCTCCCTTTGCCACCAGCAAAGCGTACACCGGCATTTCTTTCGACTCGCGATGAATCGCCAGCTTGAAGCGATCCACCAACAACGCCTGAACCATCACTCCAACGCGTTCCTGAGGCGGTTCCCTGCGCTCGTGGCCCCGGAGAATTTTCTCCGCCTCCCGAATGTCTTCACGCGTGAACGAGCCGGACTCGATCAATATCAACGCGAACGTGCCAAGTGGGTCAGGACAACTTCCCGCAGCAAGGCGTGAACCGTAGTCGCACGCGCGCGCGCTTCATTTTCGAGGTCCTTCCATACGGCTTCCGGCAAGCGTATCGAACGTGCAGGGGTCGGACCAACTTCGGATCCTTTGGGGGGGCGGCCCTTACCGTACTGAATCTTCGACGCCGCAACCATCGCTTTCACGGCGAACTTATTACGGCGAATTTCGCTGCAAGTAAAATCGGCCTCCGGCATCGCGGCGAGTGAACTCGAAGACGGGGCTTGATGGACGATCTGAATGCCTTCTCGCGCGATTCTAGCTGCGTACGGGTTTCGACGGACGCGAAACCCGGAAAAATCAACTTCCGCCACCTCGCGCAATGAAGTCGCTTTGGCCCTGACGTTCCCTTTAGTACTCGGCTTCTTCATATTTCCTCCGCTCGTTGGCGGTTGCTCTGCGGGCACTGACAATCCGGATCACGGCGGCTTCGCGCTCGGCAAAGACCGTAAAAATGACGCGCCGCTTCTCTGAGGCTCCAATCAAGATGAGCCGCTCCGGGTAGGAGGGGTCATCGAGGAGCATCGCGAACGGATCTCTAAAACACTCCGCCGCTTCATAAAATGCAACGCCGTGCTTTTTCTTGTTGGACGCAGCCTTGACCGGGTCCCATTCGAAACGCACAACATTAAGTGTAACACAGTAAATGAATCAAGCCACTCCCCAGCGCCCGGAACTGTCGACCCGTCCGCAGTGAGACATTAGCCGTCCCCGTGGACCGTACGTTCACGATTCGTTCTACGATGGCGAGTCCGAGGCCGCTGCCGCGTTGGCGGGACTCCCGGCCGCGGTAGGATTTTCGCGTGACGTGAGCCCGAGGGTTTGCTTATATGTAATCGGTTACATTATTCCGATCCGAGCGAGGCGAAGGGTGCAGATAGAACATCTTGAACGGAAGGTACGGTGCGCTGTCCTCATACTGGCATTCGGGATTCTTGTGGTGGGCGTGCGATTCCTCGCCGAACAGCGGGGTACCCCCGCAACGAATAGTTATCGGAACTGGGCCGGATATGGCGGTGGACCTGAGCAGATTCGTTACTCCAGCCTGAATCAGATCAACAAGGCGAACGTCAAGCAACTCGAAGTCGCGTGGACTTTTGATACCGGAGAACCGGGCGCAATTCAAACGCAACCGATTGTCGTCGATGGCGTGCTCTATGGATACACGCCATCCCACAAAACATTCGCAGTCAATGCGGCGACTGGCGGCACGCTTTGGACCTTTGATTCCGGGATTCGCGGCAACGGGCCGAACCGGGCGGTCATGTATTGGAGCAGCGGACAGGACAAACGCATCTTCTCGGCTGTTGGTAACTTTATCTATGCCCTGGACGCAACCACTGGAAAGACGATTCCTACATTCGGAAAGGAAGGGCGAATCGACTTGCGTGAGAATCTCGGGCGCGATCCCGAAACCCAGGGCGTGCGGCTCACTTCACCCGGCGTCATCTACAAGGACCTGATGATCGTCGGTGGCCGCGTTGGGGAGAGCCTCCCAACTTCGCCAGGGGATATCCGGGCCTACGATGTTAAGTCCGGAGCGTTCCGCTGGTCATTTCACACCATTCCACATCCCGGTGAACCTGGGTTCGAGACCTGGCCAAAAGGACGCATGGACGTATAGTGGCGCGGCGAACAACTGGGCTGGGATGGCGCTGGATGAAGCGCGGGGCATCGTCTATATTCCGACAGGATCCGCTGCAACGGATTTCTACGGCGCCGATCGCCTCGGCGACAATCTGTACGCCAACACGCTGCTTGCGCTTGATGCGGCAACCGGAAAACGAATATGGCATTTTCAGGTCGTGCGCCACGACATGTGGGATCGCGATCTGCCGTCGCCGCCGAGTCTCGTCACGATTCGCCAGAACGGCCGCACCATTGACGCAGTCACTCAGGCCACGAAACACGGCATGTTGTTTGTGTTCGATCGCACGAATGGCGCGCCCGTATTTCCTATCGAATACCGAAAGTTCAGCGCAAGCACAGTGCCGGGAGAAACCGCAGCTCTGACGCAACCAATTCCAACCAAACCGAAACCCTTTGCGCGGCAATTGCTGAGCGAAGACCTGCTCTCCGATCGCACACCCGAGGTTCACACTTGGGCTCTCCAGCAGTTCAAAACATTTTTAAGCGAAGGTCAGTTTGTGCCCTTGAACATTGACAAGCCGACCGTCGTGTTCCCGGGATTTGACGGCGGCGCAGAGTGGGGCGGGCAGGCCTTCGATCCGCAAACAGGTCTCTACTACGTTAACGCCAATGACCTTGCCTGGACTGGTTCACTTGCCCCCAACTCGGGCGGCCGCAATGGTCAGGCGCTCTATCAGCAGCATTGCGCGGCTTGCCATGGTGACGATCGGCAGGGCAGTCCGCCGGCAACACCGTCACTCTCGGGCGTTGGTACTCGCCGGGACTTCGGCGAATTGTCCCGGCTTTTGCGGGAGGGTGCGGGTCGCATGCCCGCATTTCCGGCACTCGATCAGACCGACATCAACGCGGTGCTTCTGTACGCGAGCTCGGGTCAGGATTCCGCGGCGGACGGTGGTCGTGGCGGCCGCGGAGGCTCTGGAGCTCCCCCCGCCCGGGATACTACTGCCGGCGCTGCCGGTGGCCGAGGCGGCCGCGGGGCCGCTGCAGCCGCGTCACCGCTCATTAACAGCAGTTTTCGATTCACGGGTTACCGGCGATTCATGGATCCCGACGGTTTTCCGGCAACCGCACCACCGTGGGGGACGCTTAGCGCCATCAATCTCAATACCGGCGACTATGCCTGGCAAGTGCCGCTAGGGGAGTATCCCGAACTTGTCGCTAAAGGTCTGGAGAACACTGGGAGCGAAAACTATGGTGGGCCGATCGTGACGGCTGGAGGGATCGTCGTTATCGGCGCCACTAACGCCGATCGAAAGCTGCGAGCGTTCGACAAAGCGACGGGACAACTCCTCTGGGAAACCGTGATGCCGGGCCCTGGTCGCGCCACACCGGCAACTTATGAGGTGGACGGCCGGCAATACATCGCCATCGCGCTCGGCAGTCCCGGCGTTGGTGGCAGAGGCGGACAGACCGGCGTGGCATCAAACTCCAAATACATTGCTTTCGCTCTTCCCCGTGCTCGAGCAGGTCAGTAGTTAGTCCGGGGAAGCTTCCCGGACTACAAGCTTTTGCGCTAGAAACGGAATCGAATCTGGGCCTGAACGGAACGAGGATCCTGGTAAGTATTCGCAACACCGAAGCCGGGGTTCCGCGGCGTCGACCGGGTTGCGATCAGGTTTTCGTTTGCATCGTAAGGCAGGTTCGAGACGCCTGTGGGATCGGCAAGACTCGTGAGTGACATGCTGCTGTTGCGCCCGGTGACCGTAGTCCAGTTGAGAGCGTTGTAAAGGTCGATCCGCAATTGCACGCTTCGCGATTCACCCAACTTTATGGTCCGCAAAACAGCGAGGTCAAACACCTTCTGGAAACAGTCGTGGAGATAGCCATTCCCCGATTCGAGCCCGTCGCTGCCGCTCAAAGGTCCAGCGAAGGCCGATGTATTGAACTGTTTGTAGACGTTATCACCGCAACCAGTGCCGGGGTCGCCCAGAATGCGCACTCGACCGCCGTAGTCGGGCGATCCGGTGATGTTGACGTTGCCGCTACCGGTATAGCTGTAGTTCACGGTATACGCTCCGCCTGACGAGCCTGTGAAAATGCCTGACAATTGCCAATCGTTCGCAAGGCGAGCGAGAGCATTCACGATTCCCTGACTGTTATGAAAATCCGGCATGTCCCAAACGAAGTTGGCCTTCAGCAGGTGAGCTCTCGGATTGTTGTTATCCAACAGTTCCTGGAACTTTGCGTCGTCGCCGCGAACCTGGTACACACCCGCAGACGGATGGGTAAGGCGCGGCGCAACGCTGCCGCGATCGTACAGCCCGATCGTGTCGTTGAAACCGAACGAGAAGCCTTTCTGGAAACGCCGGTTCAGGGAGATCTGAAAGGAGTGGTAGGTACGCCAGCCGTTGTAGAGCCTCTGCGTGATTGTGCCGTATCCACTGAACGATCGGACGAGATCCGGGTTTGTCGACGCCAGGGAGGTTGCGCCGGAAATGGTGCTGGCGGGGGCGGTTGTGTCCTGGGTCGAACTCAGAAACGCCGCTCCGATGTCGATCGCATTGATATTCAGAGACTGTATTGTGTTGTAACTGTGCTGCCCCACGTAGCTGACGTCCAGCGTCGCGGCTAAGGGCAGCGCCATTTGCAGGCCGGCGTTGTATTGGGTAGATGCCGGCAGTGGAGCGTCGTATTGGTGCGCATTGAGCGTCGGTGGAGCGTTGGTCGTCAGACCCGGTGTGCCGAGTGACTGCAACAGGCCGTACCGAACAGTCGATGTGCCCGTGAACGGCGGTCCCCCGAGGAAGTTGTAGGTGCCTGCCGCATTCGCGCTCGGCCGGTCGTAGAAGAGACCGATCGCCCCGCGGGCAACCATCCTGGAAACGCCGTTCAAGTCATACGCCAGACCGAACCGTGGCGCCATGACAAGTGCAGGCCACTTGTAACCGGTGTCGACAATGCCTTGTCCCCACGGAATCGTTCCGTTCGCCAGGCTCCCGGTTCCGGGTACCAGAGTTCCAATGGCGAGACTCGAGTTTGGGCCAAGCAATAGTCCGGTCTGGGGATTCATGGCTTGGCGGTTCGTCCCCGTGCACGGAGACCCTCCCGCACAGGCAGCGACGTACAGAAGCGGAGCGTTCGTTAGTTGCCACTTATCTTCAAAGAAATTCGATGCCTGCTTCCGTGCGTCATAGTAAGGCCGTTGGTTCACAAACCGCGCGCCGTAGTTGAGCGTCAACCGCCGGTTGACCTTCCAGTCGTCCTGCAGGAAAAAGTCCTGTTGCGTGTAAACAAACTTTCCTTCCATGAACTTCGAGATTTGCGAGAAGGAGCTGTAGGCGCCGATAGCCGCGTTTGCGAATCCGAAGGACGTATCGAACGGATTAGTACCAAGCGTGTCCTGTTGGAAACTCAGGGCTCCGTTCGCGCTGCCAGTTCCACCGTTTCGAAAGTGAAGTTCGGACTGATAGTAGTAGCCGGCTTTGAGGGTATGGCTCCCCGCGGTCTTCGTCACGCTGGCGGAAAGATCCCAGGTACCGCCCGCCTGAAAATACCCAGGAAACGGCGTGTTCGGCGGAGCGTTCGCGATGCGATTGCCCCATGAGAACGTCGGAGCACGCCACAGACGTGTGCCATCCCAAAATGGCGTCTTCACACTTTT
>CAZPBY010000130.1:0-6611 GCA_964584785.1 uncultured Solibacteraceae bacterium | reverse complement strand
TTTACGACATCACCGATATCGTCGATCGGGTGGGCGCCGGCGACAGTTTTGCGGCAGGCATGATTTACGGGATGCACAGCCTTAGCGGCAAGCACGAGATTCTGGAGTTTGCCGTGGCCGCGAGTTGCTGGAAACACTCGATTCCCGGTGACTATAACCGGGTGAGTGTCAGCGAAGTGGCCGATCTGCTTTGCAACGGAGGCTCAGGCCGCGTCCAACGTTAGTCAACCTTGTGTCCCGCCGCTTTGGATGCGAGTTGGAGCGCGTTCTTTGCCTCTTCAAAGTGAAGAGCCATCAGCCTGCGCGCCCGCGATGGCTGCTGCGCTTCGATGGCTTCCACGATGGCCTGGTGCGTATCCACGATCTTCTCAATTTGTGCCAGCGTCGACCGGCTGCGCAAGCCGACGCGGATGGAGGATTCAAGAGAGCCGCGAAGAGCCCGGCAGAAAATCTCGAACAGCGCATTGCCGGTCGCATTTCCGATCAACTGGTGAAAACGGACATCGACACGCGCAAAACGGTCGTGGTCATTCAGCGTTTTCCGCATCCCTTCGACCGCTTTCTTCAATGCTTCGACGTGCCCTTCATTCCGATGAGTCGCTGCCAGTTCCGCGGCGTGGATCTCGACGGCGAAGCGAAGTTCAAGAACGTCTTCGACGGACACCTGTTCCGTCGAAAGAGCGTGAAGGAGGAGCGGAGTGAACGCCGCATGGCTCACCTCACCCACCCGAGGCGAGCGGCCCATGGCGATCTCCAGGATTCCCGCCGTTCGGAGAGAATGGTAAGCCTGGCGAACCACGCCGCGGCTGATCCCGAGCTTACCGCTGACCTGTACCTCCGAGGGAACTCGATCTCCCGGCCGGAGATCGTTGTCGTGAATGTGCTTCACCAAGTATTGGGTCACCCGTTCCGAGAGGTTGTACTCGTTACGGATAGGGGGTTTCATGCGCCCTAGTCTAACCTAAGCCGCGCGATCTTGATCTACGGCAACTTTGAAAACAGTCCGCAGACCTCATTTTTCACCGCTGGATTTCAAACCCATCCGCTGCGGGCCAGCTCGTGGATTGACCTGTCTAACAGGTATTGGTACGATTCGGCATGCGTCGTAGCACCGTCATCGCCATCAGTTTGCTGTTCGCCGGCGTCGTCTCCGGACGCGCGGCGGAGAGTCCGGAAGCCACAATTTCGAACAAACAACTCCGCGTCAAAATGTACCTGCCGGATCCGGTCAATGGATTCTACAAAGGCGCACGATTCGACTGGAGCGGCATTGTCAATAGCGTGGAGTTCGCCGGCCATGCTTTCTACGGCCCGTGGTTCTCAAAGATCGATCCTGCGGTGCGGGACGTTTCCTATAAAGATGACGACATTCTCGTCTCCGTGAACACGTCGGCAATGGGACCCGCGGAAGAATTTCAGACACCTCTCGGCTACGATGAGGCTAAAGAGGGTGACCGCTTCGTCAAGATCGGCGTGGGAGTGTTGAAGAAAAGGGATGACACGCGCTACGCGTTCGCGAATGTCTACGACATTGTGGATCACGGTAAGTGGACGGTGAACAAAACCGCCAACTCGGTAGAGTTCACACAGGAGCTCGATGATAAGGCTACGGGATACGCTTACCTCTACAAGAAGACGATACGGCTGACCGGCGACAAACCGGAAATGGTGATCGAGCACACTTTGAAGAACGCCGGCAAGCTTCCCATCAAATCGGTGCTCTACAACCACAATTTCACGTTGTTCGATCACCTTCCGACTGCCGCCATCACGGTTACCGTGCCGTATGACATCCGGTCGACGCGTCCGCCCGATCCCACCGCGGCGGTGATTACCCGGAACGAGTTTGCCTGGGCGAAAGCAATCGAGAAAACAGACCGCGTCAGCGGCGGCCTGCAGGGCTTCGGTGCCACAGCGTCCGATTACGACTTTAAAATTGAAAACCACAAAGCGGGCGCCGGCATTCGTATTCAGGGCGACCGTCCACTGCAGAACGCGAGTGTGTGGTCCATTCGTAGCGTGGTCGCTGTGGAACCATTCATCGAAGTCGCCGCCGATCCCGGCAAGGATTTCACCTGGCAGTACACCTATACCTTCTACCTGCTTCCTAAGTAACGGCGCCAGGAATGACGACGGGGGGAAATGTGTTCCGTCTTCGAGCCGCCGCGGTTCTGTTGATGGTATGGCCGGCGAACGTAACCTGTTTGGTTTCCCAGGCAAGGCCTCCTCTTTCCGTAGCCGCCGGTGAAATGCAGGCCGGGCATTATCAGGAAGCTGCCGTCACGCTCGAGGCCGCGATCCGTGCAAACCCCAAAGGCGGCGACAATCTCTATCTCCTGCTCTCCGAATGCTACGTGCAACTGGCGGAGCCCGCTAAAGCATCGGCGACGCTGCGAGCCGGCCTGCGCGCCTATCCTGCCGCGCCTGTTCTCCAACGCGCCCTGGGCCAATTGCTGTTCCGCAGCAAGACCGACAGCAGCGAGGCGGGAACTTTACTGGCGAATGCCGCGAAGATGCTGCCGCGCGATCCTGAAGCAAAGCACTACTATGCGCAATGGACCTATTTGAATGCGCGGGACAGGATCTGCGTTCAGCAGGAACGTGAGGCGTTGGCGCTGCCCGGGCTCAACGATCTGGCGCGTCTGCAGATGCATACACTGCTGGGTATGTGCGAGAGCCGGCTGGAGGAGGCGGACGGAGCGCGCAATGCGTTCCAGCGCGCGAACGAAATCAATGTCCGCCAGAAAGAATACGATCCGATCGCCGCGTTCCAGTACGTGCAGTTTTTGACGCGCTACGGTGACGACCGGGCGGCGCAGGATATCGTCGACCAGATCCTGGATCGCGTTCCCCGATTCGGCCCTGCACATCTGGAAAAGGCAAAGTACTACGACCGCTCCGGCAACGCCGCGCGCGCGATTTCCGAGGCAAAGCTTGCTTTGTCATCGGAGGGCAACGACCTTAACACGGAGCGCGCGTCCCATAGTCTGCTGGCCCGCTGCCACTCCCTGCTCGGAAACACCGAAGAAGCAGCGAAGGAACAGCGGTGGATCGAGGCCCACCCGAATCCGGAAACGCCGCGCAAACCGAATTAATCCGATTCAAACGAGTGGCATGCGACCCCACAGTACCCGAGCGAAACGAGTGGGGCACCGTGGATACGCTGTCAAGATTCAGCTGGGACGGCACACTCGATCACAGCGTTCCGTGACAGACGAGCGGCTTCGATTAAACTGATAAGTAAGGCGGTGCTCGTGTGTAAAACCATCAAGCACAAAGTTCGCTTCAAGGCTCCACCGAAGACGATCTACGACCTCCTCGCCGACTCGCGCAGCCGCACGGAAGTCACCGGCCGCAAGGCCATCATCAGCGGCAAGGTCGGCGGCAGGTTTTCGACGGACGCCGGGCAGGTCACCGGCGTGAATGTGGATCTCGTGCCGGGACGTCGACTTGTGCAGGCGTGGCGTCGAACGGATTTTCCCGAAGGCGTCTATTCAATGGCGGCCATAACACTCGACCCCATTCCCGGCGGCGGAACCGAGCTGGTGCTTACACATCGAGGAGTACCGAAACACCTGCTCGATCAAATAGAAGATTACTGGCGTCACGTCTACTGGGCGCCGATGAAAGCGCGGCGTTGACGGTTCAGCTGAAGGCGATTTTTGAATCAGGTCGAGGACCCGAAGTGGACCTGATTGCGGAATGGGTACCGCCGTTACCGTTTGATGGACCGGGCTGTTTCGTATCGTGTCCGGATGGTTTTTGACACGGAAATGCCGTCATGATCGCCTGCAGCAAGCTGCCGGCTGCGGGAAGATCCATTTTCTCCGGATGATCATCCATGTACTTGACGTAGATCCGCGCCAGCTGACCGAGGCTGATCTCGGCCGGAACGCATAAGTTCTGAGTATCCGATGCGGCGAGCGCAAGCTGCGGTGACGCGGCGTCCCAGAAACCGCGAATATAGCCCAGGCAAACGATGCCATTGGCCATGACTTCGGCCGACGCCGAATCCTTCTCGTCCGCGCGCATCTCGTCGCGGCACTGGTCTATTAATGTTTCGGTTTTAACCATTCGATCATCAGTCGTCTTCGACTGAGCGAATACAGTGGGCACAATCGACAGCAGGCAGACCAACAATAGGGCAACCAGTCTGGTGTTCATCCGTGAATCCTCCTGATTCGGGGCTACCGTAACACCCAGCCAAATACCCCAAAACAGTACTTTGGTCCGGAAATTGACATCCTCTTATAGCTCATCGACAATATGTAGTCGATGGGGGATGGCCACGCTCCCCGTTCCACAAAGACGCAAAGCGTCCAAGCGTAGCCTCATGCGGACGACGTCCGCAAGGAGGTTCAATTGGACGCAACGATCCGGCCGCACACTTCTTCCGGAACCGCTCAACCCGGAACATTGCTGCTCACTCGAAACGATGTCGCGCAGCTCCTCAGCCTTGACGAATGTATTGAGGCGGTGGCGCACGCATTCGCGACACAGCACTCTTCGAAAACAACCATCGCCGGGTTAAGTGTTTCCGGCGGCGGCTTTCATATCAAAGCCGCAACGATGGAGTTCGAGCGACTTTACTTCGCCGTAAAGATCAACGCCAACTTTCCGTTCAACCGAATGCTTGCAAACCTGCCCACGATCCAGGGAACGATTGCCTTGTGCGACGCGGTGAATGGTTATCCGCTCGCGCTGATGGATTCCATTGAAATCACCATGCTGCGCACCGGCGCTGCGTCGGCCGTCGCAGCGAAGTATCTCGCGCGAAGCGATTCCGGAATCGTGACGATTTTGGGCTGCGGGACTCAGGGACGCGTCCAGTTGCGAGCCCTTGCGCGAGTCTTTGCGCTGGAGCTTGTTTATGTGTTCGACGTCGATACGACACGCGCAGAACAGATGGCCGCTGAAATAAAACAGGAGCTTGGCATCGAGATCCGTCCGAGCAGCGGCTCGATAGAGGCTGCAGTCAGGGCCAGTGACATCTGTATAACGTGCACACCGTCCAAACAGACGCTTGTTCACAAAGAATGGGTGAAGCCGGGAACATTCATCGCGGCCGTCGGTGCGGACAGCGAAGATAAACAGGAGATCGATCCGCAACTCATGGCGTCGAGCAAAGTCGTGGTGGACGTCCTGGATCAATGCGCCGCTATCGGCGATCTTCATCATGCGATCGCCCAGGGTCTCATGATGAGGAGCGATGTTCATGGCGAGTTGGGAGCAGTTGTCGCAAAACGAATCGCGGGCCGGGAAGGCCGGGAGGAAATTATCGTTTTCGACTCGACAGGTTGCGCGCTCGAAGATGTGGCCGCCGCAGTTCGCGTCTACCGCAAAGCGGCCAACGCGAAGCGAGGTCTGTTTGTCGACTTTGCGAACTAGCAGGGATGTGATCATGCCGTCTTACACCTTGAAGCAACTTGTCCTTTATATGCTCAGGCTGGGGGCGTTGGGTTTTGGCGGACCCGTGGCTTTGATCGGATACATGCATCGAGACCTTGTTGAACGAAAGCAATGGGTCAGCGAAGAGGAGTACAAAGATGGCCTTGCACTCGCACAGTTAGCCCCGGGGCCGTTAGCCGCGCAGATGGCCATCTATCTCGGTTTCGTGGACTTCGGAGTTATTGGCGCGACACTCGCCGGACTTGCATTTGTCCTCCCTTCCTTCCTGATCGTCGTGCTTCTCGGATGGGCATATCAGTCTTACGGCGGACTCGCCTGGATGCAGTCAGTCTTTTATGGCGTGGGTGCGAGCGTCATCGGCATCATTACGGTCAGCGCGTACCGGCTGACTCGAAAGACACTTGGCCGCGACGCGCTCCTCTGGGCGGTATTTGCCGTGGTTTCCACCGTCACGATCATCACGGAGTCCGAGAAAGTCATGGTGTTCGTGGTCGCCGGGCTGCTGGTATGGCTCTTGAAAACCCCTCCTCGTTGGTCGTCGGCGTCGATTCCGATGGTGATACTGCCCGGTTTGCTTTGGGACATCTTTGTCTTCTTTGGAAAAGCTGGAGCGTTCGTATTCGGCAGCGGACTGGCCATCGTGCCGTTTCTCTATGGTGGAGTGGTGAAGGAGTACCACTGGCTGAACGACAAACAATTTATCGATGCCGTTGCCGTCGCGATGATCACACCGGGGCCGGTGGTGATTACGGTTGCGTTCGTCGGCTACCTGGTCGCCGGCGCGTGGGGTGCAGTGGTGGCTGCTCTCGCCACGTTTCTGCCGTGTTATTTGTTCACGGTGATACCCGCACCCTACTTCAAAAAATATGCGAAGCGAAAAGACATTGCCGCCTTCGTCACTGGAGTTACCGCCGCTGCAACGGGCGCCATCGCGGGCGCAGTGATCGTTCTGGGAAGGCGGTCGATAATCGATGCGCCCACGGCCATAGTTGCCGTCGTCAGCGCGCTGCTCCTGCTGCGAAAACGAACAATCCCGGAACCATTGATTGTCGCCTGTGCCGCAATGATCGGCTGGCTGGTGCGCGGCCGCTGAACTCGACCGGAGTTGGCCAAGGGCAGGAAGTCTCCATCGGGCAAACCGGTAGAGCTAGCCTGACTTTCGCAGTAGCGGCGATTTTCTTCCGATTTTTCGAGTTCGTTGC
>CAZPBY010000129.1:0-7269 GCA_964584785.1 uncultured Solibacteraceae bacterium | reverse complement strand
AAGCTTCAAGCGCCCACACTTCCATCTCGCCGAATCGCTGGCCTCCGAACTGCGCTTTACCACCGAGCGGCTGCTGGGTGATCAGCGAATACGGACCGATGGATCTGGCGTGAATCTTGTCGTCGACCAGGTGCGAGAGTTTGAGCATGTAGATGTAGCCGCACGTGACTTCCTGCTCGAACGGGTTTCCGGTCATGCCGTCGTAAAGACGCGTCTTGCCGGTCGGAGGCAGGTTCGCCTTGTTCAGCATGGTTTTGATTTCGTTCTCGGTGGCGCCGTCGAAAACCGGGGTCGCGAACCACATGCCGAGTGCCTGCGCAGCCCAGCCGAGGTGCGTTTCCAGGATTTGTCCGACGTTCATTCGCGAGGGCACGCCGAGCGGATTCAGAACGATCTCCACCGGACGTCCATCGGGTAGATACGGCATATCCTCTTCGGGAAGGATGCGGGCGATCACACCCTTGTTGCCGTGGCGGCCGGCCATCTTATCGCCGACGGAGAGCTTGCGCTTCATCGCCACATAAACTTTTACGAGCTTGATCACTCCCGGAGGCAGTTCGTCGCCGCGTCGAAGCTTGTTGATTCGCTCCTCGTGAATCTTGCGCAGGACGTCGATCTGGCGCGTGGTCATTTCTTCGATTTCCTGCACCTGATCGTTCGGGTTTTCGCCGTCCGTGTATTTCAACTTCAGGAGTTCGCGCATCGAAAGGTTCTCGATGACTTCCGGCGTCATTTCCGTTTTCTTCGCGATGATTTTCCGGCCGCTTCGCTCGTGAACGAGTTCGTTGGCGGTGACCTTCCCCGACAGAAGCGAGTTCAACCGTTTGTTGCGTTCGTCCGTGAGAATACGGATTTCGTCGCGGAGGTTGTTCTCCAGGCGGGCGATTTCCTGACTTTCGATCAGCTTGGCGCGCTCGTCTTTTTCCGCGCCTTTGCGCGAGAAGATTTTCACGTCGACGACGATTCCTTCGATACCGGGCGGACAAATCAGCGACGCGTCGCGCACGTCGCCGGCCTTCTCACCGAAGATGGCACGCAGCAGCTTCTCTTCGGGAGTGAGCTGTGTTTCGCCTTTCGGTGTGACCTTGCCGACGAGCACATCGCCCGGCTTGACGTAGGCGCCGATCCGGATGATGCCTGCTTCATCGAGGTCCTTCAGGAACGATTCGCTGACGTTTGGAATGTCCCGCGTTATTTCTTCGGGGCCGAGCTTTGTGTCGCGGGCCTCGATTTCGAATTCTTCGATGTGGATCGACGTGTAATAGTCGTCCTTCACGAGTCGTTCGGATACGAGAATCGCGTCTTCAAAGTTGTATCCGCGCCACGGCATGAATGCGACGAGAACGTTGCGGCCCAATGCAAGCTCACCTTTGTCCGTACACGGACCGTCGGCCAGAACCTGCCCCTTTGCGACCCGGTCGCCTTTCCGGACGATCGGCTTCTGGTTGATGCAGGTGTTCTGGTTCGACCGCTTGAACTTCGTGAGCTGATAAATGTCCGCGCCGACTTCACGCGAAAAGTGGCCGTCTTCGGCGGCTTCGACCCGAACGATGATGCGTTCGGAATCCACCGAATCGATCACGCCGTTCCGGCGGCAAATGATCACCGCGCCCGAATCGCGCGCGGTGATCTCTTCCATACCGGTCCCGACGAGCGGAGCGGCCGTGCGAAGAAGCGGCACGGCCTGGCGTTGCATGTTGGATCCCATCAAAGCGCGGTTGGCGTCGTCGTTTTCGAGGAATGGGATGAGCGAAGCCGCAACCGACACGAGTTGCTTCGGCGAAACGTCGACGTAATCGACTTCGTTCCGATGCTTCAACACGAAGTTTCCGGCCTGTCGCACGTTCACGAGTTCATGTCGGATCCGGCCTTTGTCGTCCATCTCCACATTCGCCTGGGCGATCAGGTACTTGTCTTCTTCCCATGCCGACAGATAGAACGAATACGGAACCGCTTCGGCCCTCTTCTTCTTTCGGCCCTTGAGATCTTCGTTTTCCTTGTCGAGATCGTCCTTCTCGACGTGCTCGCCGACTTTGAACTTCGAATCGCCCGCGCTGATGACGGTGATGTAGTCCTTGACTTGTCCGTTCTTCACCTTGCGGTACGGGCTTTCGATGAATCCGAATTCGTTGATGCGCGCGTAGCAACTCAACGATGAGATCAACCCGATGTTCGGACCTTCCGGTGTTTCAATCGGGCAGATACGTCCGTAGTGCGTCGGATGGACGTCGCGCACCTCAAATCCGGCGCGTTCACGCGATAAGCCGCCGGGACCGAGAGCGGACAACCGGCGTTTGTGCGTGATTTCCGAAAGCGGATTCGTTTGATCCATGAACTGCGACAACTGCGACGATCCGAAAAACTCCCGGACTGCGGCGATGACGGGTTTGGCGTTGATCAGATCGTGCGGCATGGCCGTGACCATTTCCTGGTACACCGACATCTTTTCCTTGATCGCGCGCTCCATTCGGACCAGACCGATGCGGAACTGGTTTTCGAGAAGTTCGCCGACCGCGCGAACGCGGCGGTTCCCCAGGTGATCGATGTCGTCGACCTGTCCGATGTTCTTTCTCAGTTTCAGCAGATAGCTGATGACGCTGTAGAAATCATGCTTCTCGAGAATGCGGTGATCCAGCGGCGTCGACAGATCCAGCTTGATGTTGAATTTCAGACGGCCCACACGCGAGAAATCGTATTTGCGAGAATCGAAGAACATGCCCTCGAACAATGCGGTGGCGGTTTCCAGCGTCGGTGGATCGCCCGGACGAAGCTTCCGGTAGATTTCGATCAGCGCTTCCTGTTTCGTCTTGATCGTGTCCTTCTTGAGAGTTTGGCTCAGCACCACGCCGATGTCGTCGCGTTCCGGGAAGAACACGGAAATCTCGGGGACACCCGCGTCGATGATCGAGCGAATCGCCGTCTGCGACAGTTCGTTGTTGGTTTCGATGATGACTTCGCCGCTGGTGGTGTCGACAACATCAGCGACGGCGAAAGCGCCTTCGAGATCTTCGGGATTCACTTCGAAACGCTCGAGTTTCGCCTGCTTGATGTGATTGAACACCGACGTCGTGATCTTTTTGCCCGAATGGAGCAGGACTTCCTTGGTCTTCGGATGAAGAATGTCCTTCGATACCTTCAAACCGAGAATGTTGTCGGAAACATTCCAGAACAGCTTCTTCCCATCCACCGTGATGCGTTCGGTTTTGTAGAAAGCGCGGATGATCTCTTCATCGCTGTTGAGCCCGAGCGCGCGAAGGAAGATCGTTGCCAGGAATTTGCGCTTGCGATCGATTCGGACGTACAAAATGTTCTTCGCGGTTTCGTATTCGAACTCCACCCACGAGCCGCGATACGGAATGATCTTTCCGAGGAAATAGCTCTTGCTTGGAGTCGATTCGAAGAATACCCCGGGACTGCGATGCAACTGGCTGACAATGACGCGTTCGGTGCCGTTGATAATGAAGGTGCCGTTCTCCGTCATCAGAGGGATTTCACCGAAATAAACTTCCTGCTCCTTGATGTCGCGGATCGTTTTAGCGCCCGTGTCCGGATCCTTATCAAAGATGGTCAGCCGGATGATCACCTTGAGCGGGGCCGCGTAAGTCATGCCGCGTTCCTGGCACTCGGCGACGTCGTATTTCAAATTGAGCTGAACGGGGTCGCCGCATTTGTTGCAGAAGGTGACGGTGTTTTTGTTGTTTGTGCCGCATTTGGGGCACATGACCGTGGTCTCGGACGAAAACGGATTTGTCGTGATAGTGGCGCCGCAGGACTTGCATGTGCTGCGAAGGTGGTGGAGACCTTTCAGGTTTCCGCACTTGCATTCCCAGTTACCGATGGAATAGCTGATGAATTCGAGAGTGGATACACCACGGAAGTCGGATATCGGAAACACGGAATTGAACACGGCCTGCAATCCCGTGTCTTCGCGTTCCTCCGGCAGCATGTTCATCTGGAGGAACCGTTCATAAGAATTCTTTTGCACCTCGATGAGATTGGGGATCTGGATCGCCGTTCGAATCTTGGAAAAATTCGTTCTTTCTCGTGAGGAAGTGGTTCTGGTTTCCGCCATTTGCTGGTTTGCTCCTATCTGTTGCGTCGGACCCACTGGCCGGCCCGTCACTTGTGCGCTGGTTCGCAGCCTTCTCTATGGCCGCCGGCCGGTTCTTCCACGCCAAATGACAATAAGCCGACGCACGGGCGGACTACGCCCCGTGCGTCAGCTTCGGGTATTTCAGTGCTTCTGACGTTTTACTTAATCTCGACTGTGGCGCCGGCTTCAGTGAACTTCTTCTTGATGGCTTCGGCTTCGTCTTTATTGACGCCTTCCTTAATAGGTTTCGGCGCGCCTTCCACGAGGTCTTTCGCTTCCTTCAATCCCAGGCTGGTAATTTCACGCACTGCTTTGATGACGCCGATCTTGTTGCCCCCTACCGCCGTCAGTATGACATTGAACTCTGTCTTCTCCTCAGCCGGAGCTGCAGCAGCCCCACCGCCGCCTCCGCCGGGAGCCGCCGCGACCGCGACGGATGCAGCCGCCGCACTCACGCCGAACGCTTCCTCGATCGCTTTCACGAGCTGGGATGCTTCCAGAAGCGTCAGCCCTTTGATTTCTTCAATAATGCTTTGAACCTTATCGGCCATTTCTCTCTCCTTAATTAAACTACCTCCCTCGACAGGAGGGTGGCGCCAGGCGCCGGGGTGGTTAATCCTTGAATTTCTTCTGCTCGACGGCCTGGCCAAGGACCACAGCGAGATTGCGAGCGACTCCATTGACTGCGACTGCGATTCGTTGCGCGGGCGCATTTATCAGGAAAAGGACTTTTGCGATCAGCTCTTCCTTGGAAGGCAGCGCGGCGATTGCGGCAAAATCGTCGATGTTGACGACCCGGCCTTCGACCATGCCCGCCTTGAAGACGAAGAGCGGATTCGTCTTGGCATAGGCGGTTAACGCTTTGGTCAGCGCAACGGGATCCGCCGCGTTATAAGCGATCGCCGTGGGACCTTCGAACGTCTTGGAAAGACTCTCGGACGGCGTACCCTTCGAAGCCAGTTTCGCCAGGGTGTTCTTGACGACGCGATACTGACTGTTCGTGGCACGAATCTTCGTTCTCAGTTCCGTGTCCTGAGCGACGGTCATACCTTGAAATCTGGCAACGATCATGTTCCTGGCATTCGCCAGATCTTTTTTGAGCTCGTTCAGTTCTTCTTCTTTTTTACCCTTGGGTTTCACGTTTTCCGCCTTTACTTCGCGTCCAATGCGACCAGATCCAAATCGATGCCCGGGCTCATCGTCGACGCAACAGTGACGCGTTTGACGTATTTCCCCTTCAATGCCGCCGGCCGGGCCTTAATCACGGAATCGATAAGCACGTGCGCGTTTTCTTTCAACTGATCCCGAGTGAATTCGATCTTTCCGACGGGAACGTGGATGATTCCCGTTTTGTCGACGCGATATTCGACTTTACCGGCCTTCACTTCGCGCACTGCCTTCGCAATGTCCGTGGTCACGGTGCCGGTTTTCGGATTCGGCATGAGTCCGCGTGGACCAAGGACCTTACCGAGGCGACCGACGGAACGCATCATATCGGGAGTGGCGATGCAGGCATCGAATTCGGTCCAACCGCCGTTGATCTTTTCAACGAGATCGTCGCCGCCCACAAACTCGGCGCCGGCCTGCTCGGCTTCCTTCAGCTTGTCGCCGGAAGCAATGACACAGACTGTTTTGGATTTGCCGAGACCGTGCGGCAGCACGACGGTGCCGCGCACCATTTGATCCGCATGTTTGGGATCGACACCCAGACGCATGTGGACTTCAACGGTCTCGTTGAATTTCGCAAAGTGCACCTTCTTGAGGGTCGTCATTGCGTCTTCGAGCGAGTACGGCTTCTCCTCGATCTGCTTTCTTGCGGCTTCGTATTTTTTTCCAGTTTTGGCCATAACCTTAGACCACCTCAATTCCCATGCTTCGCGCGGTGCCTTTGACGGTGAGGATTGCGGCCTGCAAGCTTGCCGCATTCAAGTCGGGTAACTTTAACCGCGCGATATCCTCGACCTGTTTTTCCGTGACCGTTCCAACCTTGTTCTTATTCGGCTCGCCGGATCCTTTCGCGATATTCGCAGCGCGCTTCAGCAATATCGACGCCGGTGGAGTCTTGGTGATAAAACTGTAAGAGCGATCGACATAGATCGTAACGACAACCGGGATGATCAAACCTTCCTGATCCTTCGCGGATGTCTTGGCGTTGAAAGCCTTGCAGAAATCCATGATGTTGACGCCGTGCTGGCCGAGAGCCGGGCCAACCGGTGGAGCGGGCGTCGCCTTTCCAGCAGGGATCTGCAACTTCACCTGGCCGATAACTTTTTTAGCCATATTAAGTCTTCTCTACTTGCAGGAAATCCAGTTCAACCGGTGTCGACCGGCCGAAGATCGTCACCATTACTTTCAGCGTGCTGCGATCCGTGTTCACTTCATCAACGACGCCGGTGAATGTGGCGAAGGGGCCGTCGATGATTTTCACGGTCTCGCCCTTCTCGAATGTCAGCTTCGGCTTCGGTTTGTCGGCCGCCGTATTGACTCGATACACAATCTGCTGCACTTCTTCGTCGCTCAGCGGAGTCGGCGTTTGGCCCGACCCGACGAAGCCTGTAACACGAGGAGTGCTTTTGACGACGTGCCATGCGTTATCGCTCGGCCCGCCTTTTTCGGTAGTTTCCATTTCCACGAGGACGTAGCCGGGATAGAACATCTTCTGTGACGTGACGCGCTTCCCTCCACGGACCTCGACTACTTCCTCGGTTGGGATCAAGACATTATGAATCTCGTTATCGAGACCGAACGCCTTGACTCGGCTTCGGAGGCTTTCGGCGACTTTACGCTCGAATCCGGAGTACGTGTGAATAATGTACCAGTGTCTCCCCACCTCGCCGCTAGCCTCCGAAGTACCGGATCACCCAGGCGAGGCCGAAACCAAGGAATCTGTCCACCAAGCCCAGATAGATACCGAAGAAGAAGACGGCGACAACGACAACAATCGTCGTGCTGACGACTTCCTGACGACTAGGCCAGGAAACCTTCTTCATTTCGTTACGAACGTCGAGGTAAAACTGCTTGCTTCGTCCCGTCCAATCCTTAACTGTTTCTGCCGGATTCATTTATTCTTTTGATGGCTGCGCTTTATTGCGCTTGCACCCGCGGCCACTCGCGTCAAAGGTTGGCAGGCCAGGAGGGATTCGAACCCCCAGCATCCGGTTTTGGAGACCGGCGCT
>CAZPBY010000128.1:0-7423 GCA_964584785.1 uncultured Solibacteraceae bacterium | reverse complement strand
ACGACGTCAGTGAACGCGACTGGCAGAAGAACGATCTTCAATGGTTCCGCGCGAAGGGTTCCGATACCTTTGGTCCGATCGGACCTGCGATCGTTCAAGGACTGAACTACAACGACGTCCTTGTGCAAAGCCGGGTTAACGGCGAAGTGCGGCAATCGCAGCGGACGAGCGACCTCATCTACGACATATCCACGATCGTGAGTTATGTCAGCCAGTTCGTGATGCTGCTTCCGGGCGACATCATCTTCACTGGAACGCCCGGACAAACCAAAGCGATGTCGCCCGGTGACGTCGTTGAAGTTGAAGTCGAAGGAGTCGGCGTGCTGCGAAACCGAATCGCTGCTCCCGCAGCGGCAAAGCCTAGCCGGTCGCAATCCCTTTGAAGCCCTATGCCAGCGGCTCTCCATCGAGCTATCGACGACAGCGTAGAAGCGCTGGACTCTTTCTACCTGGACCTTCTTCAGGATCTGGTTCGTACACCGAGCATCACCGGTGATGAGAGGACTGCTCAGTTAAAACTGGCAACTCGTCTGGCAGACATGGGCCTCGAGGTCGAGACTTGGACTCCCACGCGTTCGGATCTCGAACATCATCCCGCCTTTTCGGATGACGGCTTGCCGCTCGGTAATCGTCCGGTCGTAGTCGCTCGCAGGAAAGGCCGGGAACCGTCTGGCCCGTCGTTAATTTTGAACGGGCATATGGACGTGGTTCCAACCGGCGATCATGGAGCGTGGAAGGGAGGTCCATGGAGCGGCGATGTTCGCGACCGGCGTTTGTGGGGACGCGGCTCCTGCGACATGAAGGGCGGACTGGCCGCCGGAATCACCGCCGTGGCTGCGCTCGACCGCCTTGACGTCGAACTTCGCGGCGATATCCTGATCGAGAGCGTGATCGGCGAAGAAACCGGAGGAGCCGGTACGCTGGCCACGCTCCTTCGCGGTTATCGCGCCGACGCTGCCATCATTCTCGAACCGACGCGCATGGCGCTCTGTCCGATCGGTGCAGGCGCCCTGAGTTTTCGCCTTCACGTCCGAGGCCGGGCCGCACACGGTGCTCTTCGCACGGAAGGCGTCAGCGCCGTCGATAAGTTCTATCAGGTCGCGCAGGCGATCGAGAAGCTCGAAGCGCAACGTCATTCCGGCTTTCGGCATCCCTTTTTTCAGCCGGGTGAACTGATCGCGCCCATCAGCATCGGCAAGATCCAGGCCGGCGATTGGCCCTCGACTGTTCCGGAATCGCTTGTCGCCGAAGGACGGTTCGGCGTGCTCCCCGGCGAGCACACCTCAACGGCGCGGGAGCATTTTGAAGCAGCCATCCGCACAGCATCGAACTCCGACGAATGGCTTCGCGCGAACCCCGTGGTCGTGGAATGGTTCGAAGGTCAATTCGAGCCCGGAGAAACACCGCCGGACGCGGCCATCATCGGCGAACTGACCTCCGCGCATCACGACGTTTGCGGGCGCACGGCTCTCATTCACGGAGTTCCTTACGGATCGGATCTTCGCCTGTTCACGAAGCACGGCGGCATGCACGCCGTTCTATACGGACCGGGCGATGTTCGCGTGGCGCATTCCCTGAATGAGTTCGTTCCTCTCGATGAAGTTCGGGCTGTCGCCAAGGTTGTTGCTCGTACGATTGCGCATTGGTGTGAGGTTGCCTGATAATTTCAGGCCATCAAGTACGGAATGCTATGACGATTTCAATCGATGCTCTGAAAGAGAAGGGCCGCCGGCTTCGAATTCATTCGTTGAGGGCGACAACCGCCGCGGGTTCCGGACACCCGTCGTCCTGCCTGTCCGCAGCCGATCTCGTATCGGTCGTCTTTTTTCGGCAGATGCGGTTCGACCCCAGGGATGCGTACAATCCTGCGAACGATCGATTCATTCTCTCCAAAGGCCACGCGGCACCCTTGTTGTATGCGGCCTATGCAGAAGCAGGCATTCTCAATGCCGATCAGCTGACGACCCTGCGTGAGTTAACCAGCGACCTCGAGGGACATCCGACTCCACGAATTCCGTGGGTCGACGTCGCCACCGGATCCCTTGGACAAGGGCTTTCCGCCGCTCTTGGCGAATCCCTGGCATCCCGTCTCGATGGAATTGGTTTCGACACTTACGCGCTGCTTGGCGACGGCGAGTGCGCCGAAGGTTCGGTTTGGGAGGCGGCTGCGCTTGCGTCGTATTACAAGGTGGAGAACCTTTACGCGATCGTCGACGTGAACGGCCTTGGGCAAAGCCAGCGCACGATGGACCAGTTTGACGCTGAGCGTTTCACCGACAAATTCCGCGCCTTCGGATGGTACGCGCAGACGGTTGACGGTCACAACTATGCCGCTATCGTCGAGACATTCGATCGCTGCCGTAGCGAGGGCGGCCCACGGCCCCGTGCTATCGTTGCGCGAACTTTCAAGGGCCATGGTGTTTCGATGCTCGAGAACAAGGATGGATGGCACGGCAAAGCGGTTCCGAAGGCAGACCTCGATAAAGTGTTGTCGGAACTTTCTCAGCCATTCACGGCAACGGATGAATGGCGGGCGGTGTTGCCCCCTACGGCGACTGCTCCAAAGCGGGATCCAAAGCCAATCGCGACCGCGGCGATCACAATCCAACGTAAACCGGGAGAGTCCGTCGCAACGCGCGAAGCTTACGGCGATGCTCTGGCAAAAGTGGCAGAAGCAGATCCGCGAATCATTGCGCTCGATGGCGATACGAAGAATTCCACGTTTTCGGAAAAAGTTCTCAAGACGCGTCCCGAACAATTCCTTGAAATGTTCATCGCGGAACAGAACATGGTGGGAGTCGCCACGGGACTGGCGTCGCGCGGCCGAATCCCGTTTGCTTCGACGTTCGCCGCATTCTTTACGCGCGCCTTCGATCAGATTCGAATGGCCGGTGTATCGCGATGCAACGTGAAGTTCTGCGGTTCTCATTGCGGTGTTTCGATCGGCGAGGACGGCCCGTCGCAAATGGGACTCGAGGATCTCGCGATGTTCCGCGCGATTCCGGAATCGATTGTTCTGTACCCTTCGGATGCCGTTTCCGCCGAGCGGCTTGTCGCGGAAGCCGCCGTTCACCGCGGTATTTGCTACATCCGTTCCTCACGTCCGAAGGTGCCTGTGATCTATGACAATTCCGAAATGTTTCCCATCGGTGGAAGCAAAATGCTACGCAAATCGAACGCCGATCGCGTCACGATCGTTGCGGCGGGCGTTACACTTCACGAATCGATGAAAGCTGCCGCTGTGCTGGAATCCGAGGGGATCCCTGTCCGGATCATCGACGCGTATTCCGTTAAGCCGATCGATCGAGAGACGCTTTTGGCATCGGCAAAGGCCACCGGCGGGCGCATGATTGTTGTTGAAGATCACTACGAAGAGGGTGGACTCGGAGACGCGGTCCTCGACGCCGTCGGCAATCACGCGCATGTTGTGAAGCTGGCCGTGCGAGAGATTCCGCGATCGGGCGCGCCCGAAGCGCTGCTCGACAAGTACGGAATCAGCAGCCGCCACATCGGCGATTGCGTCAGGAGCTTACTGAAATAGGAGGGGTATATGCCGGAGACCAACAGGCGCGAAGCGCAAGGACCCAGAAGAGATGAAGCGTCCGAGGTGCGTGTGGTGGTCGAGGTCGATGGAAATCCTGTGGGTTTCTTCAATCTCGACATCGAGCGACTGTGGCCGCTCATCAGCCATCGCAAACGCGATGGCTTTCCGGTGGAATGGGTCGATGCCGAGCGCTTCGATTCACTCGTTCGCGCTGCCGTCGTGAAGCGGCTGACATCGCGTCTCGAGCAGCAGTTGTACCGGACACTGGGCGACGAGATCGTCAAAGCTGAACTGGATGTCGAGTCCTTTATGCTGAAGGCAGACACGGCGGCACAAACGTTCGGCCGCTCGAAAGAAGAAATCGAGAAGCTCGTCGCCGACTCGGGCAGGACGGCTTTGGATTTTTACTCCTTCTTCTGGGAACACCTGCTTAACGATCACGATTCGGCAGATCTCAAGAAGGAATGGAAGGCCTCTCGTAAACCGTCTCAATAACCGAACGCATACCTCCTCGCGTGCTGAACTCGCCTGTCACTCTGGCCCGAACCGGGTGGCAGGCATTCACGACGTCGCGCAATATGCGATTCACGGCGTTCTCATAAAATATTCCGAGATTTCTGTACGCCTGGAAATAGAGCTTCAACGACTTCAGCTCTAAACACAGGCGATCCGGCGTGTATTTGATCGTGATTGTTCCAAAGTCGGGCAGTCCGGTTTTCGGACACAGCGAAGTGTATTCGGGAATGGTGATACTGATTTCGTATGCGGGAAACTGGTTCGGCCAGCACTCGATGGCCGGCAATGGAGCGTCGATGCCGCGTCTGGCGTGTTCTTCGGTGTATTCGTTCACAAGAGAAATGATAGCTTAAAACGGAAAAGCCCTCCGACGACTCATACGCCGAAGGGCCTTTATCCTAGTTCTCCTACCGCCTGCCCGTCACAGTTTCGCTCGCGACGTCCTTGATCGCGCGATTCCGTTCGAAAGCGCTCGTCCTGATCTCCAGACGCGACCGACTACCGTCCCTGGCTGGAGTAGCCAACTACCACTAGGAATTCTTGAACACGCTGGATTCTTTACCTGTTCTACGTTTAATGCAAGGGTTTTCTTCGACTTTTCGGTTACTATTCAGCGATGTTCAAGCGGTTCAGGCCCGTTCTTATCATCGCTGTCGCAGTGGCCCTCGCCGGCGGAGCCGCCTTCTATATGAGCAAGCAGCCGGGCGAGACGGCGGTGTCGTCCGCTTCGTCGCCAACCCAGACGATCGCTGGCGGCGGGGCGCGAGTGCGTGGTCCGCAGAACGCGTCGATTACACTGATCGAGTTCGGTGATTACCAGTGTCCGAGCTGCGGCTATTACGCGCCGATCGTCGCCGAGGTTCTTCGAAGGTATCCTAAAGACGTTCGCCTGGAGTTCCATCACTTCCCGCTCATTCAGCTCCACCAATATGCGATGGCAGCGGCCTTGGCGGCTGAGGCGGCGGCAGATCAGGGAAAATTCTGGGAAATGCACGACCTGCTCTACGAACACCAGGACGCGTGGTCGCGATCGCCGAATGCCGAATCGGAGTTTGTTTCGTATGCGAGCAAGATTGGCTTGAACGTGAATCAATTCATGCAGTCGGTGCGCTCACCTGTTGTCAACCAGCGCGTGCTCGAAGACGTCGTGAAGGCTCGTGAGTTCACCGTCAACGAGACGCCGACGTTTTTCGTCAACGGTCAAAAGGTCACGACCAAGCCGCAGACCGTGGACGAGTTCTCCAAGCTGATCGAGACAACTTTACGGAATAAATGAACAAGCGCGTTCTGGCGATGGCCTTATTCGCTTTCATCGGAATGATGGATACGTTCTACATTTCCATCAAGCGCGGCGGCCCGCCGGTTCCCTGCCATGTAACGAAGGGCTGCAACGACGTTCTGACAAGCAAGTATTCGGTTCTCGCCGGAATTCCGATCTCGTGGTTCGGGCTTGCGTTCTATCTCGCCGTCTTCAGCAGTGCGGTGTTCGAACTTTCCGGAACGGCCAGCCTCGTCCATCTGATCTTCTGGCCGGCTCTCCTCGGTTTTCTGATATCGCTGAGTCTCACGAGTCTTCAGGCGTTTGTGATTCACGCCTACTGCGAGTTCTGCCTGCTCTCAGCGCTTCTCGTGACGAGTATATTTACGTTATCGTTTTTCGAGCGGCGCGATTATGTGCCGGAGAGCAGCCAGCCGCCCGATCTCACGGATCAGCCGGATTAGAATCTCTTCATTCATGCGTAAACGTTTTGGATGGCGGACTCCGCGCGAGGCATCCGCAAATCGCGACTCGCTAGCGCTTCCGACTCGGCGGCAGCAAGCTCCGCGATGATTTGCTCTTCGATGACTTCGAGATCACGGCGCGTCGATCCCGTGGATACCAGATACTGTTCGTACATCCCGATCGGGTCTCGCCGGCCCCAGTAGTCGAAGAGTTGGGATGAGAAAATGAGGCGGGCTTCACGCTCGTCGTGAGTGGCGTGTCCTCCCATTCGGAACGTTTCCGGAATGACGACGGCCGGACCTTTCCCCCCGCGACATAAATCCGCCGCCAATTTCGTCGCGGCAAACACATCCAGCACGTTGTTGCCGCTGCAGGGGAATGCCGGAACTCCGTAGGCCCTTCCCCAAGCGGCAAAAGGGCCGGCCTGATGCTGATCCAAACGCGTTCCCAATGCGATTTGATTGTTCTGAAGAACGTAAACAACCGGGACCTTCAATACGGCCGCCATATTGATGCCTTCGTGAGCGGCGGTGGTTTTTGTGGCTCCGTCACCGACCCAGGTCAGCACGACTCGACGCTCCCCGCGCTGCTTGAATGCCAGGCCGACGCCCGCAACCACCGGGACCAGCGCCGCCACCTGACTCGCGGGAGCAATGACGCCGTGATCCAGTCCGCCAACGTGAAGACATTTTCCGCGGCTCGGTGAGTCCTCGGTTGCGAGGTACTCGCGCAACATGTCCGTGATGGAAATCCCCATCTCATGACACGCTCCGGCGTTTCGGATCATCGGACCGACCACGTCCGCTTTGCGATCGAGCGCGTGTACGTTTCCGACGGTGACGGCCTCTTCGCCCGTACCGAGCCAGGCTTTCGAAATGATTCCCTGCCGAACCCAGCGTGCCAGCGTGATGTCGTGCAAACGAAATCGAAGCATTCCGGCATACATGTCCAGTAATTGGTCCCGAGATAACTTTGAAATGATGTCCCGGCGTGTGGGGTCTTTCTCGATTGAACCGTGGAACTCGTCCATGACTTCGAGCGACGGCTTCCATTCCACGTACTCGGGCGGGTCGAACATCGGGTAACGCTTCATAACGGCCAGTGTACAACAGCAGACCATGAACGACGGGCTTCGTGACACCAGGCTTCGCTCCAGGGACAGTGTCTGCGAAAACGGAAAAGGCCCGTCGATCCACAGGATCGACGGGCCTCGGCAGACTGTTTTCGGCTTTTAAACTACGCGCCGGCTGATGTGGATGGCTTTCCAGCGGGCATGATTTCCTTGAACGCCGCCATGAAGCGCTTCATTTCATCATCGGTACCCACGGAAACGCGCATCCAGTTGTCCATCGGCGGGAACTTGCGGCCGACGAGCACGCCCTTCTCGGCGAACTTCTGGCCGAGCGGTGCGATGTCGGTCTTCAAGTTGACCATGAAGAAATTCGCGTCCGACGGAATAACTTCGTATCCGTAGCTCGCCAGCTCCGATGTTGTGCGATCGCGAAGCTGCTTGTTGACCGTCTTCATCTTGTTCTCGTAGACGCTGTCTTTCAGAGCCGCGACGCCGCCGTACTTCACGAGGGAGCTGATGCTGCCGATCATCTGCGGGTTCATCTCGGCAACCATGTCCGGCGGAGCGA
>CAZPBY010000127.1:0-7520 GCA_964584785.1 uncultured Solibacteraceae bacterium | reverse complement strand
ATTTCTTTCTTTACGGCACGGCCGCAGCGCTCGTTTTGAACAAGCTGTTCTTCCCGACGTTTGATCCGCTGAGCGGCACGCTGATCGCGCTGGCCACGTATTCGGTCGGTTTTGTCGCGCGGCCGATCGGAGGCATCGTGATCGGTCACTACGGTGATCGGGTCGGCCGCAAGTCGATGCTTGTCCTGACGCTGGTCATCATGGGAGTGGCCACGTTCCTCATCGGACTCCTGCCCACTTACGCGACTCTCGGGCCGGCCGCACCGGTACTTCTCGTTTTGCTGCGTGTGGCGCAAGGCTTCGGAGTCGGAGGGGAGTGGGGCGGAGCTGTCCTGATGGCCGTAGAACACGCGCCGGCAGGGAAGCGCGGCTTCTACGGCAGCTGGCCTCAGATCGGCGTGCCTGCCGGATTGCTGCTCGCGAATCTGGTGTTTCGTCCCTTCTCGCGCATGCCGCAGGCGACGTTCCTGGCATGGGGTTGGCGCGTGCCGTTTCTCGTCAGCATTCTGCTGGTTGCTTTCGGACTCGTCATTCGATTCCGCCTGCTCGAAACGCCCGCGTTTGCGCGCGTCAAAGAACGGCGGCAGGAATCGCGCCAGCCGATCCTGGAAGTTCTGACGAAGTATCCGAAAGAAGTGCTGCTTGCCATGGGCGCAAGGTATGC
Organism: uncultured Solibacteraceae bacterium; assembly: GCA_964584785.1. Taxonomy (GTDB): domain Bacteria; phylum Acidobacteriota; class Terriglobia; order 20CM-2-55-15; family 20CM-2-55-15; genus JAHFTY01. Next base: position 6,856 of record CAZPBY010000127.1, on the reverse strand, counting down.
CGAAAACGGAGCGTTTTATCTGTACACCGTTTTTGTGCTTGTTTACGCCGCACAGCATGTGCATATGAATTCGAGCATCGTTCTGGGAGGACTCATCCTGGCCGCCGCGTTCGAAATAGCTTTCATTCCGTTGTATGGCGCGCTGACGGATCGAATAGGCCGACGTCCGGTCTATCTGTTCGGCGCTGTGATGACGGCCGTCACGGCATACCCGATTTTCCGCATGCTGGATACGGGGTCGCCGATGTTGGTGCGATTGGCGCTCGCGATGGGCCTCCTGTTCGGTCACGCGGCGATGTACGCGCCTCAGGGCGCCTTCTTTTCCGAACTATTCGGTACTCGAGTGCGATACAGCGGAGCGTCCCTTGGAGTTCAACTGTCCTCCGTGCTCGCCGGCGGTCTATCGCCGCTCATTGCCACGTCTTTTCTTCAGCAGGGCTACGGGCGAGGAGCACTCTCGCTCTACCTGACGGGCATGGCCCTCGTTACGATCGTTTCTGTTTTAGTGGCGGCGGAAACCAGGCACCATGACATCGAGCGTCAAGGCGCCGAGCAATCGGTCACGGCTTAGTTCAGCGGGAGCAGTTTGCCGGTGGCGCGAAGGTACTCCACTTCGGCCGCTTTCACGGCGAACGCCGCGGTGACTTCGCGGCTGCGGGCCTCGGCAAGCTGTGACTGAGCGTTGATGACGTCGATCTGCGTGGTGACCTGAGATTCAAACCGAAGCGTCGCAAGCTCCAGTTCTTCCTGCGCAAGCTTCAGGGCCTGTTGCGCCGCTGCGGACTGCCGGCGGGCGGAACGAACGTTGTCGATCGCGACGCGCACGTCGACTTCGATTTCATCCCGCACATCCCGGCGGCGAGTCTCCGCCTGGCGCGCCTGGCTTTCCGCAACGGCGCGATGAGCCGAACGCAGTCCGCCGTCGAACAACGGAACGCTGAGCTGAACTCCGACAGTGTTCGTCGGCAGAAACGAGGTTCGATTGCCGCTGTTTCCGTAATCCGCCAAGGAGCGTACGGCGGGGAACCTCTCGGCATGCACCGCGGAACTATTCATTCTTGCGGCATCGACTTTGCCGTCCTCCGCTTTTAATTCGGGTCGCAATCGAAGTGCTTGAGCAATCGACTCGTCTTCGCTGCCGGCGAGTTGGACGGCGGGAAGAGAGTCGCCGGTGAGCTCGATCTGCAGTGTCGGCCGTTCCCCCATCGCCCGCAGCAAACGAAGCTCCGCGGTGCGGACGTCGTTTTCGGCGCGAATCATGTCATGCCGGTCGGCCGCAAGCCGGCTCTCCGCCCGGGTGACGTCCAATCCGGTCCCGACGCCGGCATCCTTGCGATCGCGCGCGAGCTTCAACAGGTTTTCGTCGAGATCGATTTGCGCTTCCACCGCCTGAACCTGCGACTTCGCGCGTTGGGCGTTGAAGTAGAGGGTTGCGACCATTGCTGCGATTCGATTCCGAAGGGACTCGGTTTCCAGCTTAGACGTGCTTCCCGCCTGCTTCACTGCGCGATACCGTCGAATGAGCGAGAGATCCAGGAGCGGCTCATTGAACTGAACCCGGACATCACTGGTTCCCAACGGACCGACTTTCGACGGTACTCCGGGAAATTGAAAGCCGCGAGCCCCCAGGTTGAGCGACTGGTTGATGTAGCCGGCGGTTCCCGTCACGTTGGGTAATAGCTGCGACCGCTGTGCGCGAGTGTTCGCGTCAGCCTGCTTCTCGGCTTCAGCGGCAATCTGCACCTCCGCATTGCTTTCCAGAGCGGCTGCAATCGCGTTTGTGACGCTGAGTTTTCGCGGGCCTTCCTGCGGTTCAACACCTGGAGCCGCGATCAGAAGAGCAGTGATCAATAGATGAGCCCACATGATTCCTCCTACCTCGTCGAGCCGGTTTGAATGAATGCGTCCACGCGCAGTCCCATCGGCAGTTCGCGGCCGTTATCCAATTCGATGAGGACTTCCAGAATCTTGTTGTCCATGCGTTCCTTCGGCAGATCCGTCAAAATGTTTTTCTTTCCGAGCAGCGGGCTGATGCGTACGACCTTTCCCGGAAAACTCTTATCTCCGAATGCGTCCGCTTTGACGAAGGCAGCTTGTCCGAGAGACACACGAGCCACGTCCACTTCATCGACATCGGCGCGAACACGAATAATCGAGTCGTCGGCCAATGTGAACAACGTCGAGGAACCGGTGACGCTTTCACCGGCCCGGGAGTGACGCCTGAGAACCACGCCGTTGATCGGCGACCGGATGACCGTTTTCTCCAGAAAGGTTCGCGCTTCGGCAAGATGGGCCTCGGCGGCGTGAACCTCGGCGCGCGCGCGTTCGCGTTCTTCTTCTCTGGCGCCTGCCGCGACGAGATTGTTTTGTTCGACGGCATCTCGATACCGGGATTCGGCGACGCGGTATTCGCGCTCAGAACGTCCGAACTCCTCTTCCGAGACCGCACCGCGTTGCAGAAGGTTTCGGCGGCGCTCCAATTCAGCGCGGGCATTGTCCATGACCGATTGCGCGGCATCCATCGCAATGCGAGCCTGTTCGCGCTCCTGAGGCCGCGCTCCGTTCAAAATGCGGTCGAGTTCCGCCTGCCGTTGTTGAAGCGTGGCCTCCGCCGAGGCGACTCTCGCGCGATACTCCGCATTTTCGATGACAGCGAGAGTCGCGCCTTTTCGAACGTGCGTTCCATCGTCGACGAGCACCTGAGCAAGCCGTCCGCCGATTTCGGGCGACACAGCGATCTCCTCCGAGACCGGCTCGACGCGACCGGGAGCAGCCACCATGCTGCTGCGCGCAGGCTGCGTTTCTTTTGCCGGCGTCGAGCGCTGGCCGTCCGAAAAGAAGGCGGCCGTTCCAATGAGAAGAATGATGACGGGAACGAGGTAAAGAATGCGTCGCTTCATGATGCCTCCTGTAGCTGTTGTTCGTAGAGCTGGCCGTCGCCGATGTGCACGGTGCGGTCGGCGAATTGTTCAATGCGATTGTCGTGAGTGACGATGACGACGGCGCGTCCCTCTTTGTGCGCCAGGCTCGCCATCAGTTCCATCACCGCGCGTCCGCTGTTCGAGTCCAGGCTGGCGGTGGGCTCGTCGGCAAGCACGATCTTCGGCTCTCCCGCCAGCGCTCGTGCAATCGCGATGCGCTGTTTCTGGCCGCCGCTGAGATCCGCCGGAAACGCGTCGTACTTCGCTTGCAGCCCGACCTGGTCGAGCAACAGCCGGGCGCGTCTGGTTGCTTCGGTGCCTCGAATGCCTTTCAACCCCAGCATCAACGCGACGTTTTCGGCGGCGGTCAGCGTGGGGAACAGATTAAAACCCTGGAAAATGAAACCGATGTTCTGAAGCCGGACCTCCGGAAGCCGGCTCTCCGGCAAATGCGCCACCTCCCGTCCATTGATCCACACTTCTCCCGACGTCGGACGAAGAATGCATCCCATGATCGAGAGCAGCGTCGTTTTTCCGCTACCCGACGGGCCTTTGAGCAGCATCACCTCTCCGCCATGCACGTCGAGGTGAACGCCTCTCAACGCGAACGTCTGGTTGTCGTAAGACTTCGTCAGTTCTTTTACGGCGATTACCGGCTGCATCGTTCCTCCTTCAGCCTTTGAAGACCATCGCGGGATCGATCCGCGTCACTTTGTTGATCGAAATCAGTGCGGCGCTGATGCACATCACGAGCGTGATGACGAACATGCCTGCGGCCATCTGCCAGTCCAGCGTGATCACGGCTCCGCCTCCGCTGCTGTAGTGAACGACGACCGCGCTGACCAGCATTCCGAACACGTACCCGATGAGCGCGCTGATCGCCGCCTGTTCGATGATCACGCGGTACACCTGGCGATTGGCGGCGCCCATCGCTTTCAGAGTGCCGTATTCCTTCAAGTGATCGATGGTCGTGGCATAAATGGTTTGCGCGACGACGACGACTCCAACGATCAAGCCCATTGCCGCCGCGATCAGGACGGCCGTGCCTGCGCCGGTCGTGAACATCCAGTAGAACTCCGTCATGTATGCAAATTCGCGGCGCGTTCGAACATCAACGTTGCCGAGGCTCGTGGAAAGAGCCTGCTTCAACGCCGTCAGGTCGGTTCCAGGTTTGGCTTTCACCAGGACGTACGTGGTCTGGGATCCGTTCATCACCCGATCCATATATTTGAGGCCGTTTCGGAAGGATGTATAGACAAACGGAGACGTCGTGAACGAACGGATGTCCCGCGTAAAGCCCACGACGCGTGCCCGATGATCGTTGATTTCGACCGTGTCTCCAATCCGCCAGACGCCGAGCTTCTCGCGATACGCCTCGTCGATGATGACGGAATCGGGCAATTGGAGGTCGAGGATGCTGCCCGAAACCACATTCCACGGTCCGCCCAGCCCCGACTCCAGCTCGAATCCCACGATCTCGATGGGTTCCTGGCTTCCGTCCGTCCGCTTCCATTGCGTGAAACCCATAATGTACTTTTCCGCCCGCTCCACTCCGGGCACCGCCAGTGCCTGATAGCGCTTTCTTTCGGGAAACGGCCGCCCCTGATCGAAATTGCGAACACCCGGGTACGTAATCCAGAGATCGGCGCCGGCATTGTGGATGTTGTTGGATGTTGTGGTCGTGAATCCGATAAAGAGGCCGAACTGAATGACGATGAGAACGACCGCGAAAACAATCCCGGTGACGGTGACGCTCAACCGGATCTTGTCGTAGAAAAGATTTCGCAAAGCCAGTGAAGCCATCTGAACTCTCCCTGATTAACGCCGCTGACAGTGTTAACGGTGTTAACCATCAGGCCAAAAAAATTTACGCTTTCAATCCGTCAATCATCGCGTCGAGCATGGCGTCGATCAGTTTGTTCTTCGGCGCCCACGGAAAGTTCGGTTTCGCGATCAGCAGCGCTGTCAACCCGTGGATCGAACTCCACAGCACCTGGGTCGTCAGATTGATGTCGAGATTCCGAAACTTCTTCTGCCGCACGCACTCCGCAACACCCTCGGCCAGATGCATGTACGCCTTAGTGCCCGAATGGTCGGGCTTCATGTAATCGGCGCGCGGGATTTCTTCCCTAGCGATGAATATGAGCGCGTAATCGTTCGGGTTTTTCAATCCGAATTCCACGTAAGCTTTCAGTCCCGCGCGTAGATTCTTGAGCGGATCCCGGGTGTCCTTGGAAATCTCGCCGAGAGCGTGCACGAGCTTGGCGAAAGTTGCTTCGCAGACGCACTGAAGCAGTTCCTTCTTGTCGTCGAAGTAAAGATAGATGGTCGTCGGGGAATACTCGATCTTGTCGGCAACCCTGCGCATCGAAGTCTTTTCGTAGCCTTCTTCGATGAAAAGGTCGCGCGCCGCGTCGATGATCTCCTGGCGGACCGCCTGTCTTTCCCGTTCCCGTCTTTCTTTAACACCCATGATCGTTCAATCCGTAACAGCGTGTGCGTTAATTAACAGTGTTAACTTAACGCTGTTATTCAGCGGCGTCAAGATGTTTTTTGCGGGAGATGAGTTAGACTTGCGCCTCGCAGTAAGGAGCATCCATGAAACGACTGGTCCGCTTGATTGCGGTGATTGTGATCACCGTGCCGGCACTCGCGCAGACCCGCTTCGATGCGTCGCTGTTCACGATGCGGTGGCGCAACATCGGACCGAACCGCGGCGGCCGCGTGACCGCCGTCGCCGGAGTGGTGCAGAAGCCGCTCGTGTATTACTTCGGCGCAACCGGCGGCGGCGTCTGGAAGACGGAGGACGGCGGGCTCAACTGGAATCCTGTCTCCGATGGGTATTTCAAGTCGGGTTCGATCGGAGCGATCGAGGTTGCGGAATCCGATCCCAACGTCATTTATGTGGGAACGGGCGAGGCCTGTCTGCGAAGCAACTTCGCCGAAGGCGACGGCGTGTACAAATCCGTCGACGACGGCAAGACGTGGACGCATGTTGGTCTCACCGACACACGGCAGATCGGCCAAATCCGGATTCATCCGAAGAATCCCGACCTTGTTTATGTGGCTGCGCTGGGCGACGCGTTCGTGCCGAGTAAAGAACGGGGTGTGTTTCGATCGAAGGACGGCGGTAAAACCTGGGAGAACGTTCTTTTCGTCGACGACACTACCGGCGCCGCCGACATCGCCATCGACGAATCGAACCCGCGCATGATCTATGCGGGCTTTTGGCATGTCCGGCGCAAGCCTTGGGGTATGTACAGCGGCGGAGAAGCCGGTGGATTGTACAAATCGACGGACGGTGGAGACAGCTGGACCGAGCTCACCAACGGTCTGCCGAAAGGAGTCCGCGGCAGGATTGGAGTGACTGTATCGCCTGCGAACCCGGCGAGAGTTTGGACGATCGTCGAAGCGAAAGACGGCGGAATGTTTCGCTCCGACGACGCGGGCAAGTCGTGGACGAAGGTCAACGATGAAGCGCGTATCAAAGATCGTCCCTGGTACTACAGCCACATTTATGCTGATCCTCGAAACGCGGACGCCGTATCCGTTCGGCAGAGCACTGGACCCAGATGCGTTCGTTCCAATCAAGTTGCCGCCGATAAAGTTGTCCGTGCTGCCGCCTTCGGAGATGTCGACGCCCCACCCCGTGTTGCCTGAAATGACGTTGTTCGGACCGATCGTAAGTGAGCGGTCGGTGTTCTCCAGCAATACGCCGGTCGCGTTGTGAATCGCTCCGGTTCCCGCGACATTCGTACCGATGAGATTGCCGATAACCTGGTCCCCGCTGCTCCCCGTGCCGTTGAAACGGATGCCCGCCGGTCCGGCGTTCCCGGAGATAACATTCCCATCGCCTGACGCGGGCCCACCGATTGGGTTTGATATCCCGTCGTAGATGGACACCCCGGTTGCGTGCTTCGGAAACGTCGCCGTAA
>CAZPBY010000126.1:0-7588 GCA_964584785.1 uncultured Solibacteraceae bacterium | reverse complement strand
TGGCCGCGAGCTGTTGCCCAGGCAGCGCACCACCAGCTCCGGCGGCTTCATCGTGGGGTGTAGGTCGCTGCGGTGAGGCCGGTCGATCTCGAACACGCTGCTCTGGGCGTTGTCCCCGTACCACCCGGCGGCGCCCCGCCCGCGCCGGCCCGGTCCCGGCGTGTAGCCGTAGAAAAGTGGCTCGTGCTGGAAGTGGTAATCGGAATGCCCGACCACCAGGCTGTTCGTCACCCACACAACGAGCACCACGATCTCTGGATGGATCCCCAGAATCCCGCGCGAATGATCAACAGCAATGACGGCGGAGCCAATGTCACGATGAACGGCGGATTGAGCTGGACCACGCAGGATAACCAGCCCACCGCGCAGTTCTATCACGTCATCACCGACAACGAATTTCCGTACCGCGTCTACGGTTCGCAACAGGACAACTCGTCGGTGTCCATCGCGCATGACCGGAATGAGTTTTATCCCGTGGGCGGTGGCGAGGCGGGATACATTGCACCGGATCCCCGCGATGGAAAGGTCGTGTACGCCGGAAGCTACTACGGACTTCTGACTCGCTATGATCATCGAACCGGTCAGACGCAAAACATATCCGTCTGGCCGGAATCGCCCGGCGGCCGTGCGGCCGGCGATGTGAAATATCGGTTCCAGTGGACGTTCCCGATCGTCATTTCACCACACGATCCGGCGACGATCTACGCAGGCGCCAACGTGCTTTTCAGGTCGACGAACGAAGGGCGCAGCTGGTCGCCGATCAGCGGCGATCTCACCCGTAATGACAAGGCCACGCTCATCCCGTCCGGCGGTCCGCTCACCGGCGATAACAGTAGCGCGGATTTTTACGGCACCATTTTTACTGTCGCCGAATCGCCGCGAGCTAAAGGCATGATCTGGACGGGTTCCGACGACGGTCTGGTTCATGTCACCGAGGACGGTGGAAAGAACTGGCGCATCGTCACTCCACGAAACATCGGTGACTTCACGCGGGTTCATATGATCGAGGCATCGCCCCACGATGCGGCGACTGCTTACGTGGCGGCCTCCCGCTATCAGCTCGGCGATCGAAAGCCGTACATCTACAAGACGACGGACAGCGGGAAAACCTGGAATGTCGTCACGGCCGGAATTCCGGACGGAGCCTTCGTGCGCGTCGTTCGCGAGGATCCGACGCGGAAGGGGCTGCTCTATGCCGGAACCGAACACGGTGTGTTTATTTCATTCGACGGCGCTTCGACCTGGCAGTCGCTGACATTCAATCTGCCCGAGGTGCCGGTTACCGATCTCACCATCAAGGATGCGGATCTCATCGCAGCCACACAGGGCAGGGCATTCTGGATATTGGACGACATTTCCGCTCTGCGACAGTTGGCCGACCGGACGCTGACGACGGCGCAGCTGTTCAAGCCCCGCGATGCCTACCGGACACGAAATGGCCGCGCCAGCATTTACTACTACCTACCCGCCGGAAGCCGCGCTCCGGTCACGCTGGAATTCGTCGATTCCGCGGGCAAAACCATCACCACGGCGCGAAACGTCAGCGCGAAACCGGGTCTGAACCGATTCGATTGGGACCTGCGTTATCCCAACTCGAGCGCACCGCCTCAGGGACACATCATCTTTGGAGGAGACTTGAGCGGACCCGTCGCGGTCCCCGGCAAGTATCAGGTGCGTTTCACCGCAGGCGGCGCACCCGTCAACGAGACGTTCGAGATCAAGAAGGATCCGCGTCTCGCGACAACGGATCAGGATTTCCAAAAGCAGTTCGACCTCCTGATCAACCTCCGCGACCGGCTGACGGTGGCGCACGACGCCGCGCGCGACATTCTGCGAATCCGCGATGAAATCAAAACCGTCATCGATCGCGCGACCGCGATCGGCGCGACTCAGGAGGTCGCCACCGCCGCCGGCTTGCTCGACGAACGGCTTGGCGGGATTCTCGACGAGCTCATTCAAATGAAGAGCCGGTTCAGCAATGACGTCCTCAGTTATCCGGTCAAGCTGAATGCGCTGATCGCCAATCTCAGTTCCGTTGTTGAAAGTGCCGATACGGCACCGACCGCGCAGTCGTACGAAGTCTTTACACTGCTCTCGTCGCGTCTCGACGAGCAGATTTCAAAGCTGAATCAGGTATTCCAGAAGGACGTGCCGGCCCTCAACGATATTGTGCGCCAGCGTGGAATTCCGGCCATTGTGATCAAGAAATGAATTTTCCAATAGAAGACATTCGTCGTCAGTTTCCGGCGTTGACGGAGTCCCGCGGTACCGTTTTCTTCGACAACGCCGCCGGCGCCCAATTGCCGATGCGCGTGATCGATGCCGTGAAGGATCACCTTGTTCATCGCATGGTTCAGCGCGGCGGACCTTACACGCTGTCGCGCGAAGTCGACGACGTTATCGTGCGGGCTCGCCAGGCGGTTGCCGATCTCGTCAACGCCGCGGACGTGAACGAGATCGTGTTTGGTTTGAACGGAACCTCGTTCATGCGGCTGGTGAGCCAGACCATCGCCGAACAGGCCGGCGAGCGGAATGAGATCATCGTGACTGAACTCGATCACGAAGCGAATATTTCCGTTTGGCTGGATCTGCAGAAGCGCGGATTTAACGTCCGTTTCTGGCCGGTCGTAAACGGGACGCCTCGATTGGATTTGAAAGACCTCACGCCACTCTTGTCCGCAAAGACGAGACTGGTGGCCGTCACCTGGGCATCGAATGCGACCGGTTCGCTCGTCGACGTCGAAAGTGTGGCTGAAGCCGCTCATCATGTGGGTGCGGAGGTTTTCGTCGACGCGGTTCACTATCTTCCTCACGGTCCGATCGACGTGCAGAGTACCGGCATCGACTACATGGCGTGTTCGGTTTACAAAGCGTTCGCGCCTCACATGGGTTTTGGTTGGGGAAAGCGGCAACACCTCGACGGGCTGCCTGCGTTTCGCGAATACTTCATTCCGGATGCGGCGCCGTACAAGTTCGAGATTGGAACCTACGTCTACGAGAATGTGGCAGGTCTCGTGGCCGCCATCGACTACCTCGAGGATCTGGGCCGTAAATGCGGCGCAACAGGGAATCGCCGGCAGGCGCTGCATCAAGCCATGCAGGCGATTCGCGAGTACGAGATGACCTTGTCTCAGCGAATGCTGGCAGGCATGGAAAGGAATCCCGCCATTCGCGTCTATGGGCTTCGAAACCCGGCCGATCGGACGCCTACCTTTTGTTTCAATGTGGAGGCAACATCTCCGGCGGATGTCTGCGAAAAAGCCGCCGCGCGGGGCTTCGGCATTCGTTACGGGCATCTGTACTGTCCTCGACTGATCCAACGTCTTGGGTTGTCTGAGGACATCGGCGCCGTCCGCGCGTCGCTCGTGCACTACAACACGCTTCCGGAAGTTGACGCCTTCCTGGAGGTTCTAAATCCGTAGTTCGACGTCACGAAGCCCGTCGCTGCGCTCCGGGTTCTGATAGTTGTTTCATGATTGGGACACTGTTCAGAATCCGGAGCGGAGCGAAGGGCTTCGTGACGCAACGTCAGTCGCCGCTGACGCGGCGTGAGAGGTAAAGCCACGATGGATCAGGAGCATGGGCTTCAACGAAAACTGACAAGCTGGCAACTCACCATGATCGCCCTGGGTGGAGCGATCGGCGTCGGATTGTTTCTTGGGAGTGCGGCGACGATCGGGATGGCCGGTCCCGGCGTTCTCATCAGCTATGTCCTGGGCGCTTTGGTCGCGATGATCATGGGATATGCGCTGGCGGAGATGGCGAGCGTCCATCCGGTCGCTGGTTCGTTTGGCGTATACGCGGACAAATACGTCAGCCGTTGGGCGGGATTCGCGGTCCGGCTCACCTACTGGTTCGCTCAAACGATTGCGATCGGCGCGGAGGTCACGGCGGTCGGCCTTTACTTCGGATACTGGTTTCCGGCGATTCCATCGGCCGTGTGGATCATCGCTTCCTCCGTCCTCGTGCTGGCTGTAAACGCCGCCAATGTGAAAATGTTCGGCACGCTGGAATCGTGGTTCGCGATGATCAAGGTTTGCGCAATTGTGGCGTTCATCGTCATCGGGGCGGCTCTGATCTTCGGTGTAGGGCAACCCGCAATCGGATTCACGAATCTGACGGCGCACGGCGGATTCCTGCCCCATGGATGGACCGGCGTGTGGCTGGCTTTGACTTTGGCGATCACGAGCTACATGGGCATCGAAGTGGTCGCGGTCACCGCCGGTGAAGCCGAGCACCCGGAAGAGTCCGTTCCGCGCGCGTTGCGAAGCATGGTTTTGCGGCTGATCGTTTTCTACCTGCTCGCGATCTTCATCATCGTCACGGTGACATCGTGGACCAGCATTGCGGAGACCGGCGGGAAGCTGACCGGGAGTCCCTTCGTCAAAGTATTCAGCGGTATCGGGATTCCGTTTGCAGGCGGCATCATGAACTTTGTCGTGATATCCGCCGCACTGTCGAGCGTCAACACCAACATTTACCTTTGCACTCGAATGATCTTCTCGCTATCTCGAGCCGGCTTCATCCCGGGCCTGCTCGGTGCTGTCGACTCACGAGGCGTGCCTCTTGCAGCATTGGCGGCGTCCGGCACAGGGATGGTGGCGGCGATAGTGCTCGCCTTGAAGGGTCAACAGGGTTTCCTGCTGTTGTACGGAACTGCAGTCGCCGCAATGTTTTTTGTGTGGACGACGATCCTTGTCACGTACCTGCGGTTCAGAAGATCACTGCCTTCGGAAAGGCTGCAGAGCCTGCCTGTCCGAATGCCGAGTCACCGATTGATGTCGTTGGCCGGGATTGCGGTGATCGTTGCACTATCCGGCACGACGGTATTCGTTGAAGGTTTGGAGTGGACCGTTCCTCTGCTGCTGGTGTGGCTGGCGATGATCACCGTCTTTTACTTCGTCCGATCGCGACGGCAAACCTCAACGCAGATCTAAACTTCAGCAGAGATTCCCGGCAGATCATCGAAGGCGCACGCCTCGGGCGTGCACAGAACCGATAAACTGAAGTGTTGATCTGAACGAGTTCAGGCGCGCACAATAGACCGACCTTCGGGGTAACGCTTCAGTGCAAGTCATCGAGTTTCGACATCTGTTGTTGTTTGGCGTCGAGATCCTGGTCACTTCCACCTTTCTGCTCGGTCTCTTTCGACTTCGGCACAAACTCGGACTGGTTCCGTTTTACATGGCGCTGGCCGGCCTGCAGCAACTTCAGACGCTGCTGGCATTGACCGTATACGTGCCGGTTGTGCCCGGCATTGAGATCAGTCCGGGCTCGACCGTATTGTTCACCGGCATGCTGTTCACGATCCTTCTGGTGTACATCCGGGAGGACGCATCGGAAGCGCGAAAGCTGATCTATGGGCTGCTGGCCGCAAATCTGACGGCCGCAACATTGTCGATTCTATTTGGGCTGCATCTCGGATCACGAGACCTCATCAATCCGTTTTTTCTTCGGCAGGAAATCTTCATTCAGGGTTTCCGCGTGATGCTCGTTGGTGCCGTCGTCCTCATTTTCGACGTGTTTCTGATCCTGATGCTGTATGAAGCGATCGCCAAGTGGATCTCATCGCTGTTTCTTCGAATCTACACTTCGATGTTCCTCGTTCTGACAGTGGACACACTGCTTTTTGTGACGGGCAGCTTTATCGAACTGCCGAATTACCGGTCCGTGCTGTTGTCCGCCATTGTGGGCAAGGCGGCGACAGCGGCGATTTATTCTGGGATACTCACGGCGTATTTTCGATTCCTGCCCAAGGAGTCGCTGACGGATCGCGACGAGGCCGGGATCGGAATGCGTGATTTGTTCGGTGTCCTGACTTATCGCCAGCGGTACGAAGCTATTCGCACGCAGGCGGTACGCGATCCGCTGACGCGTATCTATAACCGAGGGTTTCTGGAAGATTGTCTGCACAAACAACTCGAACGTGACAAACGTGCGGGCACGTGGACGACGCTGCTGATGATCGATCTGGATGGTTTCAAGGAACTCAACGATAGCTTCGGTCATCAGCTTGGCGATCGTGTTCTTGTCCTCGCCGGACAGGCCTTGCAGGAATCTCTGCGGTCGTCGGACTTTCCTTGCCGATACGGCGGCGATGAGTTTGTCGCGATCCTTTCGAACAGCAGCGTCGCATCTTCGGTCGCTGTAGCGGAACGGTTCCAATCCGACTTACGGAGGCGCTTCGAATCCGAATTTTCGAATCTGGCAACCCGGACGATCACTGCCACGATCGGAGTTGCGACGGCGCCGGCGGATGGAGATGAACCGCGGGCGTTGATACGCGCGGCGGACCAACGTCTCTACGCGGGCAAAAACCGCGGCCGCAATTGCATTGTCTGCGACGAGCGCTCCGCCGGGTCCACGGCATTTGCGGCCTCGCCGCGACGCACTCCGTAATCCTAGTGAAACAAGTCTGCGAGGCGGTGCAGAGCTTGATCAAAAGCCTCTGTCATGGGTTGAGTTGCGAGGCGTGATGTGCTGAGGACCGCTTCCCGGTACCATTTCTTCCACGCCTCGATACTCGCGGGCGGCGATCCTTCGCGCTGTTCAATGGCAATGCGTGCTCTGCCGGCTCTCGCCACCAGATCCGCCACTTCGCTCGACGTCTTTTGATCGGCGGACGCAATAAACCATGCGGACACGATCACAGCCGCGGCGACATTGCGCATTTCGCCGGCGCTGGTTTTGTCGGCGGTGTCCATATTGGTGTGGTAGTAGCGGTCGGTGAAGTGCCAGTTCAGGACGGAGGGAATACCGGCGCTGCCGAAAACGGTGTGGTCGCTCCCGCCTTCATACGGATTGCTGCGAACGATCCAGTTCGTTTTAGACGCGACGTATTCGCAGATCGCAAGGTGCAGGTCATTGATGAGGTCGCCACGCAGCGTTTCGGCTTTGACATCGCTCTTGCCCCACTGCGTGTGCGGATCGAACGCTCGATCCCACACTGCGCCCGGATCCGGCCATCGTTCAATCAGAAAGCTGCCGCCTGTTTTCGTGACATCTTCGCCGGTCATATCCATCGAGAACATGTAACGCACGCCGGGTTTCTCAGCCGCGTGGGTCTGCAGCCACTGGCGACTGCCGCTGATTTCGTTCAACCACAGCATGGTGATGGTTCGTTCAGGCGATCTTGCCTTCGCGGATACTTCGGACCAGTCCGCGGGCCATCTCCTGAAGCGTTGCAACGCCGCTGGCGTTATCGTTGGCGCCGGGTTCCTGGACGTGAGCGGCTATGACGATGCGATCGCCGGGATGACTGCGGCCCGGAATCTCCGCGATCAAGGTGCGTTCGGGCGCGTTTGAAAACGTGCTGGCCACTTCGACTCGGACACGAACCGGTCCCGCCAGCAGCGCCTTTCGCAGCGTGGACGCCGCTCTCGGCGTTGCTTTGAACCCGAATCCCTTGCGTGATTCGTCGTAAGGGATGCTCGACCATTGCAGAATGTCCCACTGATCACGCGGTTTCGGCGCGGCGCCGGCGGGCTGCGGATTGACGTAGGCGGCAAGCGATGTCGAAACAATGCCGATGGCGCCTCGTTCCGTGGCGGCTCGCCAGAGCCGATTGGCGGCCGCGTCGCCCACCATG
>CAZPBY010000125.1:0-7710 GCA_964584785.1 uncultured Solibacteraceae bacterium | reverse complement strand
CCCAATCGCAATTTGATCCGGTCCACGCTGGAGAGGATGTGGGGAAAGTATTTCCCGGAGAAGTGAGAGCGATCCTGGATCGCCTTGTCCGGCTGGAGAAATGTATGAGGGAACCTAAGGTCATTGTCCGTTACTTGGGATTCCAGACTATGTTGGACGGAAGCAGGCGATTGGACTTTTCATTTTCTGCCGCTGATGCGACTCAGCACGTGATATCCGTCGAAGCGTCGCATGATTTGTTTGCCGGACCGGACCACATGTCCATACAGGAATGCCCAGGCATCTGCTACGAGACCTTAAAGTGTCATATCGCCGGGTGCTCCGCAACGGTGCCTGCTTCCATCAGCCTCACATCTGCCGATGTCGCCCAACACAGAAGGTCCGGAAGAACGGTGGGACGCCGCCCGAACCCATGACGGAGACAGCGGGAAGGTAAAAAACGGGAAATCGCGTGGCTGGGAGGCGGAGCCAGACCGCTCTGAGATAAAACGCGAATCCGACTTCATTCGGCCGGTGGAGTCTCCTCGGCCGGCGGAATCTTTGAAACGATCACGCGGTCGACGCGTTTTTCATCCATGTCGACAACTTCGAATCGAAAGCCTTCGACGTCAAACACGTCTCCCGTGACGGGTACGCGGCCCATCAGAAGCATGACGAAACCGCCCAGCGTGTTGTAGCTTCCGGAGTCTTCGTGGGGAAGCGGCGGAGCACCGATGGTGTCGCGAACTTCGTCGATGAGCATTTTTCCGTCGATGAGCCACGAGCCGTCGGCACGCTGGACGGCCATCTTTTCCGCGGGCATGTCGGCGGACGCGACCTCGCCGACGATGTCTTCGAGGACGTCGTTGATGGTGACAAGGCCTTCCACGCCGCCGTATTCATCCACGACGAGCGCAATGTGGGTGCGCGACTTCTTGAACATCTCGAGCAGTTCAAGCGCGGCGAGACCCTCGGGCACGAACAGCGGCGGCCGCATCGTTTCGCGCAAATCCATTTTCGCTCCCGAAAGACAGCGGGTCAGCATGTCCTTGGTCTGAACGACGCCGACCACATTGTCGAGCGAGGCTTGTCCTACCGGAAAACGCGAATACAAGGACGTGGCCATCTTCTGCCGATTCTCTTCCCACGGGGAGTTGACATCGAGCCAAACCACCTCGCGCCGAGGTTTCATCAGCTCGCCGACGGTTCGATCTCCGAACTTGAGCAAACTCTTCATCATGTCGTGTTCAGCCTCTTCGAACACGCCAGCCTCGGTGCCCTGTTCGAGCATGACCTTGATTTCCTCTTCCGTGACAGGCGGCCCTTCCGGCGGCCGCGCTCCGATGACTCTCAAAACCAAACGCGTCGATCCGGTCAAAAGATGCACCGCGGGAGCCGCTATGGATGAAACGGCCGAAAGCGGGCCGGCGAACATCGAAGCGAGCCGCTCCGGGTTGAGGAGTGCGAGCCGCTTTGGGACGAGTTCGCCGATGACGAGAGTGACGTACGTCAGAACGACGATCACGATGGCAAATCCTAACGTTTCGCTGTAACGGACAACCTGAGGGTACACTTCGAGCCGTTTGGACACGTTCGCGACCAGCGACCGTTCGCCAAATGCGCCGGTCAGAATACTGATCAGTGTCAGTCCGATCTGCACGGTGGACAGGAAGCGGTCCGGGTGCGCCGACAATTCCAGCGCCGTGGCCGCCCCGGCATTTCCTTCGTTCGCCATTTGCTGCAGCCGGGCCTTACGTGATGAGACGATCGACATTTCGGCCATTGCAAACATCGCGTTGACCAGCATCAACAGAAGCAGAATGAAAATGACCATGGGCGTCTAAAATAGCAGCAGGTGGCATGAATGAAAAAACTCATTCTATCCGCATGTTTAGCGGTGTTCGTGACGGGATGCGCGAAAAATCCGGTCACCGGCAAGCGTGAGATCGTCCTCGTTTCCGAAAGCCAGGAAATGGCGATGGGCGCCCAATCGCACGAGCAGGTCCAGCGTGAATACGGAGTCGTGGCGAACGAGAACCTTCAGCGATACGTGCAGGCCATGGGCAACAAGCTCGCATCGGTTTCCCACCGTCCCGCATTGTCATGGCATTTCACCGTGGTGAATTCGCCGGTTGTGAACGCGTTTGCGATTCCCGGCGGTTATGTCTACCTGACGCGAGGCATCCTGGCCTACCTCAACAGTGAGGCCGAGCTCGCGGGAGTGATGGGTCACGAGATCGGGCATGTCACCGCAAGGCATTCGGTTCGCCAGATTACGCGCCAGCAACTGGCGCAAGTCGGACTGGGCGTTGGAGGTGTGCTCTCGCCGACGTTCGGCCAGCTCGGCAATCTTGCCGAAAGCTCGTTGGGTTTGGTGTTTCTTCGATTCAGCCGTGACGACGAACGGCAGGCCGACCGGCTCGGCGTCGAGTATGCGGCGCGTGGATCGTGGGATCCCCGCGAAGTCAGTAACTTTTTCGATGTGTTGAGCCGGTTGTCGGCCGTCAACGATCGCGAAACGATTCCGGGATGGCTCTCGACGCATCCGGATCCGCCCGAGCGCGTCACCGCGACGCGAACGCTGGCGCAACAGTGGATCGCCGATCTGGGACTGACGCCGGAGCGCATGCAGATCAATCGCGACAGCCATCTGCGCGCCATCGACGGCATTGTCTTCGGCGACGACCCGCGGGAAGGCTTTACCGAAGGCGACAGGTTTTACGATCCCGAACTGCGATTTCAGATCACATTCCCGCGAGGCTGGCACGTCGAGAATACGCAGTCGGCGGTGATCGCTGTGGACCCGAGGCAGGCTGCCCAGATGCAGCTGACTGCGCCCGAGGTACCGAGCCGCACGACTGCCGAGGACTACGTGCGCCGGCTCGCGGCCAACGGAATGTCGCCACAGGCGACACAGGTGGTGAGCATCAACGGAAATCACGCGATCATGGCCGTATATGTGTTGAACACCGGGAACGGATCGGTGACCGCGCTCGGCGCCTTCATTGAGTATCGCGATCGCATTTTTCAGATCATCGGCGTGTCGAATAATTTCCAGAGCTACCGGCCGGTGATCGAACAGTCGATTCAGACGTTCGATCGAGTGACGGAACAAAGGATTCTGAATGTGCAACCCGACCGTTTGAAAATTTACGCCGCCAGGGAAGGCGAAACGATTTCTTCCATTGCCGCACGGCTCAACAATCCGCGGGTGAGTGCCGACCAGCTGGCGATTCTCAATCGCTTGGCGATCGATCAGAGCATCACGCCCGGCCGGTTGATCAAAACCGTGGAGCCCGGGAAGTGATTCTGCGTGCGTTCCTTTATTTTTCCCGCGATTGTTGGAAAGATGTGACGACGCCGTCTTCCAGGTCAACGGATCCGGATGCGTAGAGCCAACGTTCACGCCGGATGGACATCGGCTCCACGGAACGCGGCTTACCCCACGCCATGCGAGCCTGATCGGCGTTCATCCCGACGAAGATCTGGCCTTGAGCCACCGCGTCGCAGACACGGATTCCCCAGTCGTTGTGTTGTGCACAAATCTCCCGGGAGTGTTTTTGATCGGCGGGGCCCAGCAGCCTGTGGCGCTGTTCCTCGGCATCGATCCTGCCTTTGAGATCACGCAGCGCCTCATCCTTCGCCTGTGTTTTGGAATCGGCAGTCTGTTTCGCGATCTCCACCGGAGACGGTCCGGAAAACAGCCACCAACCGATCGCGATCAAAGCGGCCCCCACGAGTCCAAAAACAATTGCGACCCGTTCCCGGGGATCTGAGCTGTATCGTTGAGACATTCTTATTTAGATGGACATGCACGCTGGAGGCGTGCGAGGACATTAGCCGGTGGTACGCGCGCGTTTTCCAGCGCGTACCACCGGACTACGGAGCCACTGAAATTCGCACCCTGGAAGGGTGCTGGGATTCCTCGCACCCCGCTGGGGTGCGGATTGCTTGGTTGTAAGCAACCGGGGGTGTGCTCGCTGGCGCTCGCGACCCCCGGCTAAATTCCTGCCACGCCTCCGGCGTGCTTTCAAACCTGTTCAGCCAGCGCAGCAACGAGAGCCGAGTATTTGATGTAGCGGCCAACCTACAGACGGCGTTTGGCGAGCTTGGTTTCTTTCGCCTGTTTCAAAACGCCGATTTCCTGAGCGATCGCAAAATTCACGATCTCTTCGCCGTAGCGATCTTCGAGGATCAGCCGCCGGAAGTAATCCTTCGCAGTCTGGTGACCCAGCCGTTGAAACGCGATATTCAAACTGCTGTTGAGAACGGCTCCCGCCACAGGAACGATAATGCCGAGTTCCTTTTCCGTGATCACGACGCCGAGCCGGTCGGCCGCGAAGGCAATCAGCCGGATCATCTGAGGCGCTTCGTGTTCGAGCAGCTGGCGATCGATGATCATGGAACCGCTGCGCGCCAGGAATTTGCCCGCCTCGTTGATGGAAGTGACGACGGCGGTTTTCAGAGTCATGTAGCCCTCGTCGGAGGTTTCCGACTGCGGCGCCATCGCCGCGATCAGGTGCGGAACGTTCAGGGGATCCTTCGACGAGAATCCATAGGCGGTCGCGATCTGGCAGGTGTGGCGCGACAGCAGTGTCAACGACGTGGTGACGTCCGTCAAGATCAAAGAGGGAATAACGAGCTGCGCGCCGGGAATGCCTTCGGCCAGGGTCGTCGCGCTTCCCAGCAGCGCGCCTTCGAAGCCGAGCAGGATTCCGCTGCCGAAGTTGAAGGAATCGGCCACTTTGTCGAGGACGCTCAGCGGGAGGTACCGGAGCGACTCCACGTCATCCACCTTCATTCCGCGCTTGGCAAAGCGCCTCGTGATTTCGTCCGGATTCGTAATGCGATTGGCCACCTTGAATGTTTTGATCAAGCCTTCCTCGACCCAGCCATGGACGCGCTCGGTGATTCCTCGAATGGCGCGGCTGTTCGAGTCGCGGCCCGCATGGAGCAGTCTGCTGAAAGGCTTCCCGACCGTTTCGAGCATTCGCTGAACGGCGTGCGGCTGAACTTTGTGAACGGCGATCTGGCGTAGGACTTTTTGCTCGTAATCCGTGAACACAGGTGACACATGACTCATTGCGCCAGTATATCAGTGAGGAATACCATCAACAGTCGGTACGAACATATCAAGGAGAGTTGTAATGACAATTCATCGACGTGAGTTCCTGGAGTCGATCGGCGCCGTTTCCATGGCGGCGCTGCCGCTCGGGGGGCGGGAAACGCGTGCGGAGGCGTCGCCGATTGCCGATGCCTGGGACGTTTCGTGGGCTGATCGCCTCAAGACAAAGCATCTCGCCGTCTTCGACTCGCCTGGTTTCAGTGAGGGCGCGGCGCTGTTCCGAGCCACGGTATGGAAAAACCAGTACAAAGATGTTTACGGCACGAATCCGTCCGATATGACGGCGGTCCTGGTGGTCCGTCACGAAGGAATCTGGCTGGCCATGAACGACGATTTCTGGCGAAAATACGACATCGGAAAGCGGAAGAAGTTCAAAGACTCGGAGACGAATCGCATTTACGATCGGAACCCGATTGCATCGACAGCGCCCGGCTTGCCGCCACAGATGGCCGAAATGAATGTTCCGAAGTTCATCGGCAACGGTGGCATTGTTCTGGCCTGTCATCTGGCGTTAACAGCGTACGTTGTCGATCTCATCAAAAAGGAAGAAAAGCTGAAGGACGACGAAGCCGAAGCGTTGGCCCGCAAATCCATGATCTCGGGCGTGAATCTGCAGCCATCCGGAGTGTTCGCGGTGCTGCGTGCGCAGGAAGCGGGTTGTCATTACATCCTGGCCAGTTGACCTTCGAGACGGCCCATGCCGGCCGGAGTGAAGTCAGAAATGGAACCGACCGTTCGGAGAACACGTGTGCCGCCCGGGCAGCAAGGCCCTCCGGGCTTGTTTCTGAAATCCCTTCTCAGGTTTGGGAATTATCTTTCGAATCAATCCGAAGCCCGAGTTATTGCGATGGTGATCGTCACCCTGGCGGTACTCGCGCTACTCGACATTGTGACCGGAGAGGTGTCGACATCGATCTTCTACCTGATTCCGATCAGCTTTACGACGTGGCGTCTGGGCAAGACCGCAGGAATCGTGACCTCGTTTGCGAGCGCTCTGCTTTGGGGTTGGGTCGAAATTGAATACGGCTTCGTCTACAGCCATCCCGCGATACCCGTCTGGAACGCCATTGTCCGCCTGGGTTTTTTTCTGATTGTGACCCAGGCCTTGTCGGCCCTCGCGGTGATGCAGCACTGGATTCGGACGGATTATCTGACCGGGCTCGCCAACAAACGCGGGTTCTACGAATTCGCGGATAGTGAGATTTATCGATCGCTGCGATCGGGCGCCAGTTTCACTCTGGCCTACGTGGACATCGATGACTTCAAGTCGGTCAACGATCGGCTTGGACACGGAGCCGGTGACAAACTGTTGCAGTTGATGGGGACGACGTTGCAGACGTCCACGCGCCGAAACGACGTCGTCGCGAGGCTCGGCGGTGACGAGTTTGCGGTTCTTCTCACCGACACCAATTTCGAGTCATCGGAAGGAGCCATACGAAAACTTCGAGACGCTCTGAACAAGGCGTTGAGCGCGCACGATGCATCCGTCACGTACAGCGTGGGGGCGGCAACCTTTCAGGGATGGTCGCATTCGGTCGATGCCGCTCTGGATGAAGCCGATCGTCTGATGTACGAAGTCAAGCGCGCGGGCAAAAAGTCCGTGATGCACCGCCTCATCAACAACCCGGCCGGCTGAATTTGTGCATGCGTTTTTTCCCCTCCTCCTTGAAGCAAGGGAAAAGCCACTTCCAAAATCAGTGCCCATTTTCGAACGGACCCACCACCGACTACTGGCTTCCAAAACTGATGTGCACAGCAGTAGGTTTCAGTGATACGGCGGTCGCGCAGGAGCGGATTTCCAACCAGGCGCCTGTTGGCGCCCGGTTGATGTTGAAACTACTTGGTGCAGGTACTGCAGTTGCGGATCGAGGCGCCGTTTCCGTTGGCGACCTTGTAGATGACAATGCCTGAGGCGGCAAAGCCGCCGATCAGGGCGATCCACATGGGTTTCGACAACGACGACGAGGAGGATTTGGTTTGTTTCCCAGGTGCCGGAGCCGGAGGAACCGGCGGCATCGCATCTTCGATGGCTTTCGAAACCGCAGGTGTTTTCTCCGGTGTGTTTAGCGCAGTGGAAATGGCGTTACCGCCGCGCATGAAAGCCTCGTGACGAACCTCTTCCGACGTACCCGCCGCGCTGAGCGGCAGGCCGTTGAAGATGAGGACCGCACAAAGCAGGCTAGTGGTGATCCTCAAAACAGCCTTAGTGATCTTCATTCGCCAGTCCTCCTCTTAGAACGTGTAACGCAGTCCCAGCCGGAAAATTCGCGGCTGCAGAATGCTGGTCGGTTGATGGTTGGTCGGATAGTTCGTCTTGGTCACGGTAGTCCCGTTTGGATCGACATACGAGAACGACGTCGTCGTGGTCGTAGTCTTCCAGCCGAGAATCGTGTTGGAATTCAGGATGTTGGAGATATCGATCTTGCCTTCGATTTTCCCGAATTTTTCCGCCAGTTTGAACGTCCTTCCAACCGACATGTCCCACAAATTCAAAGTCGGGTAGAAGTTGTTGTTTCCGCTTCCGCTCTGCTCGACGGTGACGTTGAACGTGCTGCCTTGTCCGGGCGCTGCGCCGCCCGCTTGAGCGCAGGTCTGCCCAGCGGGAA
>CAZPBY010000124.1:0-7725 GCA_964584785.1 uncultured Solibacteraceae bacterium | reverse complement strand
ATCGCGACTACACGCCGTTCCTCAAAGCCGACGGATTGAAAGGCAAACGCATCGGAATTCCTCGCGCTTTCTACTACGACGCCGTCACGCTTCCCGGGGAATCGCAGGCCCGCGGTGGAATCAACGCGGAGCAGATGAAAGCCATGAACGACGCGATCGCCGTCCTGAAGCAGCAGGGAGCTGTCGTTGTCGATCCGGCGGACGTGCCAAGCTTCGTGGACAAAGATCCCAACGGGAATTTCCCGCTGTTCGATTACTGTTCCGGGGCCGATCAGGCGAAAGGAAAAGACGCGAACTGTTCCGTCAACTTCAAGTACGGCATGAAGCGCGACTTCAACGCGTGGCTGAAGAGTCTCGGTCCGTCGGCGCCGGTGAAGACACTGACGGAGCTCCGGGAGTGGAATCTGGCGCATGTGAAAGCCGGCGCCATCAAGTATGGTCAGTCGCGGCTGGACATCTCGGATGAAATGGACCTGGAAAAGGACCGGGCCCGCAACGAAGCGGATGTGAAAAAGGACAACCTTCTGAGCCGCACCAATGGCATCGATGGCGTATTGAAGGCCAACAATCTGGACGCGATTCTCACGCCAGGTGGAAGCGGAGCGGGTCTTGCCGCGCGCGCAGGCTATCCGATCATCGTTGTTCCCTTCGCCCTGGTGGCGAACGGAAATCCTCAATCATTTCCCGCGGGCTTCAACCCCAAACCCGCGCCATTCGGTGTCGGGTTTACCGGAGCCGCATGCAGCGAGCCCAAGCTGCTGGAAATGGCCTTCGCCTTCGAGAAAGCGTCACACAAACGCGTTGCGCCGGTGTTGAAGTAGAAGATTCGGGGTGCAAACCGCAGTTCACGGTGTGCGTCCCCGAATTGTTCAGGGTTTTGGCTGAACCAGTGCGGTGCGCTGGGCGGGTGTGAGCAGCTTGAGCACTTTAGCGAGCGTGTCGCGATCGAGTTGATCGAGTTTGGCTTTTTCGACCGGCTGACCCGCCGCTTCTTTGGTCAGCTGCAATCTCTGTTTTTCCTTTTCCTCGAACAAGGGTTGGATTTGTGACGTCTGTTCCGCGGTAAACGGGACGCTGGCGTCTTCCATCGCCATCCGGATGGCTTCGAACCCGCCGTGAGCTTTGATCTGATCCTTATAAATCTTCTTCACAACGGATTGTTGTGGCGGTGTCAGCACAGGTGCAGCGGCGATTTTTCCGAGCAACTGGTCGTTGAGCCGGATGATCTCGGGTGCGATATCGTCGGACGTCACGCTGGACAGCATGGCGGCCATCGGATTGGGTCCACGCTGCGGCCCGCCGCCGACGAGAGCTGAGGGTGGTTGCGGCTGAGCAGGTGCGCCTGAAGCGCCGGGCGCACCTGGGGCGGCGGGAGCGCCCATACCGTTCCCGCCGCCTTTCGCAGCCGCAATCTGCATGGCTTTCCGTTGAAGCGCCTGACGCATCGCCGGGATTTCCGAATTGATCAAACCGGTCAATCCCGTTTCCTGTTCCTTCGTCAGAGGCGCGTTTGACTGAACGAGTAGTTCACGCAGACGAACAAGGCGATCGACAGGCGGCGCGTTTGGAGCGGCGCCTCGCGCCGCCGGAGCCGCGCCGCGAGCGGGCGTAGCACCGCGAGGAGCGGGGATGTCCAGCAGATCGCCGATGCCCGCCGGTCCGATCAGATCCACTTCCTGCGCGAAGACGGGCGACGCAATCGCGATGATTGTCAATGTCAGTAAAAGTCTTTTCATACGCCGCACCTTATCAGAACGTGAATCCGAGCCCGAACCGAATTCGCCTTCCATCGAATGCGGTATTGGACTGGCGGAAGAAGGGCGACGTGATCACCCCGTTGTACTGCCGAAGCTGCGCGTTATTGAGGAGATTCGCGATCTGGATGTTGAAATTCATTTTGAGTCCACCGGATCCCGGACCTCCCGGCGCGCCCGGCGGAGGCGGCACGCCCGCCGGCATCGGCATGATGATCGGTCCGCCGCCGCCCGGCTGCGCAATGATGATTTGACCACCCTCGGCGAATTGCTTCACAGCGGGACCGGCAGGCGGAGCGGAGGGCACGCCGGCGGATCGGGGCTGTTCTGTTTTCTTCAGCGTGAATTGTTTCGAGAAATTGGCGTCGACGTTGAATCTGCCGGGCCCGCGCTCCGAGTTGCGAGCGTAACCTGCCGGCCGATCGTTCGTCGATTGGTCGCCATTATCATCTCGCCCGGTCGTGACGGTATAAGGATTCCCCGAATTCGCCATCGTGAAGAACGACAAGCTGCTTGCTCTCGGGAGCCGGAAACTGAAAATTCCGAACATGCGATGACGCGCGTCGAACGAGGAATACGCCCAGTCGCTGTTGAAGTCATATTGGTTTTGCGCCGACAGGTTGTCGCGCGAAACCCCGTACGTGTAGTTGATGGTTGCGTTGATGCCGACTTTGAAAACCGTCAGGTTGTTCGGTGTGAAAAGCCGAAGTCCGAGGTTCTTCGATAACGATCGTCCGGTCGATTCAAAGCTGAACAGGTTGTTGATGTACGGATACATCGGCCTCATTCGGTCGACTTCGGCTCTTGCCGCCGTCTGGATCGACGCATCCCTCGAGTTCAATCGATTCTGCAGGTCGGTGGAAAGCGGTGTTCCGGGATAGGGAGCATTGATGTTTCGCGTCCGAACCGTGTTCATGCCACGCGTCTGATCGACGGAGACGGCGAACCTCCACGCTTTGGGGAGTGTCTGTTCGAGCGTCACGGCGCCGTTCACGTTGGATGCAGCTCGCAGTTGCGGATCGCGAATGCGAAGCGTCGAGTTGCCGGTTCCGCTGGTGGTGCTCGATCCGCTCAAGAACGGATTCGGAAAGGACGGATTGAGGATGATGGTCTCGAACTGTCGCGTCGTCCCGTCGAATCGCAGGAGCTGTTCGACGTTGCCGATACCAAACGGAACGTAATTCAACCGCCCGCCGGCGCGGATGACGGTTTTCTTCGTGGCCTGATAGGCGACCTGGAGTGTGGGAGCGACGTTATTGTAGTCGTGCAGGTTGGTCTGCACCTGATACCGGACGCCAGTGCCGACATTGACTTTCGGAGTCAGACGAACGTCAAACTGCGTGAACACTGCGAATTCAGTCTGACGGATGTCGACGCTCGGGTCTCCGGATATCTTTCGGTACGTGACCGGCCGCCCATCGCGGTAGTCGTCCAGACTCGAAAACGTGAACGTGCCGCCGTAGTTTGCCAGCGAGTAGCTGTGATTGTCGTTGTAGAAGACATCCACACCGGTCGAACTGTTCACCTTCGGAGACAGCGTCCATCGCAGCGTGCCGCCCATCGCGTAGTTATTCCGGCTGTCGTTTCTCAGGTTCTGCGAGCCGCCGCCGTTGAACGCGCCCAGCACATTGATCTGGACGGCGTCGAGCCGCGGCGTGGTCTTCTGAATTTGGTGACCGAAGCCGAAGCGTGTCTCGAAGACTTTCTTAGTACCGATGATTGTACGTGTGGACGCGTTGAAGTTCGTGTTGTCCAGACGCATGTCGAACGCGCGTTCGGGCAGGTTGACGTCGGTCACGCCCTGATTTTGGATTCGATTCTGACCGTAGTTGAAACCGAAATTGAGTGTGTTGTTGGTGGTCAGAAATAACTGGCCGTTGCCGTTCACATTGCGGTTCTCGGTAGGACTGACGACCGCATCCGTGACGGGCCCGCTCAGCGTGATGGCGCGCGTCGCGCTGCCTTCATTTTCGATTTTCGATTCGCGCGCGTTCATGCGGAACGTGAGTTTCCCGGGTATCACCGGTCCGCCGTAACTCGACTGAAAAACGCGCTGCCGATTATTTCGTTTGAAAGGAATGGCAGGATTGCGCGCATTCAACGACTGATCGTTGTACATCATCATCATGTTTCCCGACCACGGTCCCGTTCCGGGTTTCGTGATGATCTGAATGCGCGGCATGCCGCCGACGGATTCGGCGCTGAACACGTTGGTGTCGATGATGATCGACTGGATCTGGTCGCGAGGCGGAACACGGCCTCCGCTGATGCCGTCGACGATGAACGTGGCGTTCGCGCCCGCCGCGCCGCTTCCGCCGGCGATGGCCTGCAGTTGAGCCATCAATGCGTCTTCATCGTCGGGGAGGTCCTTGATGGCATCACCGGACAGGGTCGTGGATGTGAGGTTCTTGTCTTCTTCGATATTCACCTCGTCCGTCTTGGCTCCCGCGTCGACGTTTGTACTCAGCGTCGCGATCTTCATCGAAATGGTGAGCGTCGGCGTATTGGCTGTGACTCGAACGTTCTGACGGTAAGGTGTGAACGCGTCGAGATTGGCTTCTACCCGATAGTCTCCCGGAGGCAGGTCGAACGAAAAGATCCCGCGCTCGTCGCTCTTACCTTCCTTAACAAGGTTGGTTCCCTGGTACACCTTGATCTCCACACCAACCATAACGGCACCGGACGGATCCAACACCCTGCCGTTCAGTCGTGGTGCTTGTTGGGCAGCGCCCGGATTTCTGGGAGTCGTGGTTTGTGCGGGTATATTCGGAGTGGTCAGGAGCAGGATAAAGAGTACAAGTAGTGCGGATCTCCGCATGGATCATCCCCCTCTTCAGCAATACCGGTCGAACTAGTTTTTCATTAACAAAAGATTTGAGCTTTAACAGCGGCTACACCTTAGACACCGAAAGTTGCATTCCGGTTGCATAAAAATGTATCAGCTGACGACTGATCATCGGGTGCTACTAGCAACCCGGAAACCAATCGTGTCACCGAGCGTTTTTCGACTCATGGAGGTATTTAACGGTCGAAGTCGTGTTCAAAGCCGACCACTTGTGCGCGAAATTGGCGATTTCTTAATTGACTCGGTTGGCATGGAGATAGAAAGATGGCTCCCACTAACCCGGAGGGACATCCATATATGAAGAATGTGAACGAAACTCGACGGCGATTCATGGCTCATTTCACCGGCATCGGTCTTGGATCCACGTTCGTCCCCGGAATCCTGTGGGCACGAATGCAGGACGCGGGCGCGCAGAAGATCACACTCGCGATGGTGACCGACGCACTACAGCTTTCGGGTTTGGAATTTAACGAAGAAGAGCGCAAGGCGATGGTGACCGCGGCCAACACCAGCCTGACGCGCTACGAAGAGCTCCACAAGCTGAAGATCCCGAACGACGTGTCTCCACCATTCCACTTCAGTCCCATTGTTCCAGGTATGGAAGTCAATCGGACCCGACAGCCTTTCAAGATGAGCGCTCCTCCCACGGTCAAACGGCCGGCCAACCTTGAAGATGTCGCCTTCTGGCCGGTTCGTCACCTGGCGGAATTGATCAAGACGCGACAGGTCACGTCCACCGAACTGACGGAGATGTACCTGTCGAGGCTTCACCGGTACAACGGACGGCTCAACAACGTCGTGACGTTTCTTGACGATTTGGGCAAGGCGCAAGCGAAGCAGGCAGACGCGGAGATCGCCGCGGGCAAGTACAAGGGGCCGCTGCATGGAATTCCATGGGGAGCCAAGGACATCATCTCGGTCAAGGGATACAAGACGACATGGGGCTCCGGCGCATACAAAGATCAGATGTTCGATTACGACGCCAGTGTCATCGAGATGCTTCGCGAGGCCGGGGCGGTTCTGATCGCAAAACTCGCGACGGGTGAACTCGCCGCGGGTGACAACTGGTTTGGAGGACAAACCAAGAGTCCGTGGGATCCAACTCAGGGATCGAGCGGGTCGTCGGCCGGTCCGGGTTCCGCGACGGCCGCGGGTTGCGTTGGATTCGGAATCGGTACCGAGACTTCGGGCTCGATTCTCGGACCGTCATCGCGCAACGGTCTTGCCGGTCTTCGCCCAACGTTCGGGCGGATCAGTCGATACGGTGTCATGGCTCTGTCGTGGACTCAGGATCGTCTGGGTCCGATGTGCCGCTACACTGAGGATTGCGCGCTCGTGATGCAGGCGATCGCGAAGCCAGACGGCCGCGACATGAGCGTCCTGGACATTCCCTTCAACTGGAATGCGCAACTCGACATCAAGAGACTTCGCGTGGGCTATATCAAAGAATCGTTCGACGAGATCACGAACGCCACGGTCAAAGCCAATGCTCAGAAACTGCTCGACACATTAACTTCGATAGGCGTTTCGAAATTCATTCCACTCACGATTCCCGAATGGCCTTACGACGTTTCGGCCCACCCGGTCGAATCGGCCGTGTTTTTCGACGAACTCGTGCGTTCCGGCCGCAGTGCGCAGATGACAAGCCAGACTCGCGGTGCGGGCTTCAAGACGAATCGTTTGACGCCGGCGGTCGAGTATCTGCAGGGACAGCGGGCGCGAATGATGATGATGATGAAACTCCACGAAGCGACGCAGGGCGTGGACGTGTATATCGTCGCCGGAAACGGATTCGGCGGTGGCGGAGGCGCTCGCGGCGCCGCACCGGGTGCAGGAGGTGCTCCACCGCAGCCTCAGCAACCGCAAACTGCGGCTCAACGTCACTCGGGTTTCGCGAATTACGCGTGTTACCCGGCGCTGAACATCATGAATGGCTTGAACGAACAGGGAATGCCGACGAACGTCACATTTTTCGCGCGTCCGTTCGGCGAAGCCGAGCTGCTCGCCCTGGGAAAGGCTTACCAGGACGCCGCGCAGTTCCATATCAAGTTGCGTCCCACCAAGCTGGAGACGTAATTCGGGCACGCAGAAGTCCGATCAGTCCAATACCCTGCGCTAAGCCGCACGCGCCGGATGCCGGGAGCTCAGGGTATTTGCCGCCATACCGTTAATCTTTTCGATTTGCGGCTGAACTTTTTACTTTACGGTTCAACATTCTGATTTCTGCCAGAACATTCTTCTTTCGGCTTAAACATTCTTCTTTCCGGCAGAACATTCTGCTTTCTGGCAAACCTTTTCTCTTTACGGTCCAACTTTTTTCTTTGGACCAAAACTTTTCGATTTCCAGCGCCAAATCGTCCACGCCGGCGTTGGTGTTCGTACCGGCGATCACTCCGACGCCGGTTTCTTCATGTACTTCTTCAGCGCTCTCTGACCCACTTCGGCGCCATACACATTTCCTGCCGCATCCACAGCAACGCCCTCCGCGCTGCTGGTGCCGTTGCCTGCATTCACGTTCGGATCCGGAATGAACGCGACGACCTTGCCGTCCTTTGCGCTTCCTATGCGGATTCCACGTTTCCAGCCGACGTGTCCCTTCGCCTCATCGGTGGATGCGGAAACCGACCCGGATTCCGAGTCCGCGACGTACAGCGTGTCCGTCTTCTTGTCGATGAACAAACCGCTGGGACGTCCGAACTGCTTCCATTCGGCGATGAATTTGAAGTCCTGGTCGAAGATCTGAATGCGGTTGTTCGCGCGGTCGCCCACGAATAACCGGCCCTTCGAGTCCATGGCGAGTGCGTGAGGCTGATCGAATTCGCCGGGACCGGTTCCTTTCTTTCCGAAGCTTCGAATGAATTTCCCGTCCCTGGAGAATTTCAAAATGCGCGCGTTCGCATTGGCTGCGGAGGAGTGTCCTTCGGAAACATAGATTTCGCCATTCGGCGCAACCAGTACAGCGTTGGGCTGGTAGAAATAATCGGCGTCGAGACCGCCTCCAGCCTTTCCAAGGGTCAGCAGCAACTTTCCATCGGGACTGAACTTATAAACCTGGTGACCGAGAGTGGAGCCCGGCAGGATCGTCGGACCGCCCCCGCCGCCCGCTCCGCCGGCGCCGCCTCTTCC
>CAZPBY010000123.1:0-7878 GCA_964584785.1 uncultured Solibacteraceae bacterium | reverse complement strand
TAGAGCCTGCTCTAACCAGCTGACTCTATTCGAGATCTAACCGGACACTAGTGGGACAGACACCGAATTCGCACTTCAGAATTCGGTGTCTGTCCCTGAAATTCCCCGGCCCCTTTAATTTCCCAGACTTGAAAGAGGAACGGTGAAGGCCAACGAAGCGCGGATCCGCTTGACTTCGGCCTGGACGTGCTGGGCTTCGACAGGTTTGGAAAGATTTCGCAGAACCAGCGAATAGTCCTCCAGCAGTTCGATCATTTCCGGCTTGTCGCCGGACGAAGTATTCCGGCGCGCCATCTCGACGGCTCGCGACAATAATGTCTGAGCGCGCTGCCCATCGCTTTCGCGGATGCATTTTCTCGCGAGTCCATGAAGCGTCTGCATCAGGAGTTTTTCGTCAAAGACAACTTCGGTACGCTCGAGAATCCCCAGGCTTCGCTGAAAATAGCTCTCGGCTTGCGTGAAGCTGCCCATATCCGTGTACAACGCTCCGAGGTTGTTCATCGTGATGGTCAAATGTGGATGACTGCTCCCATATCGATCTTCCTGAAGCGCCAGCGACCGCTTGTACGAATCCTCGGCTTTCCGGTTTTGCTTTTGAGTTTGGTAAACACGCCCGAGATTGTTCAAAACGCCGCCGAGATCGACGTCCATCAGCGTAACCGGCCGAAGAGGAGATTCGGTCGCGTGCGAAAACGCGTTTTCGGCATCACCCATCCTGTCCTGATAGAAGTACACGATGCCGAGACTGTTCAGAATTTGTCCGCGCAGTTGAGGATCTTCGATTTTATGTTTCCGCATGAGCTTTGAAGTCTTTTTCAACGTCTCGAAGGCTTCGCCATAGCGCGCCTGTGCTGTGAAAGATGCCGCAAGGTTGCGCAAAATAACCGCAGCCGCATGCTGCCGATTCGGTTGAATATTCAGCATCGCGATCGAGCGCCGGTACAACTCATCGGCTTCCTGGAAACGGCCTTCGGCCTGAAGGATGTCCGCCAAAGCCGAGTAACTCAACGCGACGGCATAATCATCGTGCTTCGCGATGGCGGCTTCAGCCGCACGCCGCGCAAACTCTTCTGCCTTGAAATAGTGACCCGACTGCAATTGAGCGAGACTG
This sequence comes from uncultured Solibacteraceae bacterium, assembly GCA_964584785.1. Taxonomy (GTDB): domain Bacteria; phylum Acidobacteriota; class Terriglobia; order 20CM-2-55-15; family 20CM-2-55-15; genus JAHFTY01. The sequence goes on along the minus strand of CAZPBY010000123.1, from coordinate 6,767 downwards.
GACTGACGAAGGTTGATGTAATCGCTCATGTCGCCGGACGTTATGCCAAGTAATGCGATCATCGTGATTCCAGGTAAAGTCATAAAGAAAACCTCGCTTTGCGAAATAAGAACAACTCTTCATTGCAAGGAGGTGACCACTCGGTTGATTTACTGCAACTGGCTGGAAATGCAGAACCGGCGTACGAGACAGGCCATACGTTTTCGTAGCATCACACGCCGAAAACCACATTTATGTTTCTCATGCTTTCGCGTGCGTTTCAGAATTGTCGGGTAAAGTATAATGCGCGCGCAATATGAGTCCGGCACGAACACTAAACATCTCCGTCCGCCATCTCGATCGAGGCACGGTGATCGATCTCGAAGGCGCTATCGATTTGCAGAACTCTCATGGCCTGCGCACGACTCTGTTTGAGAACCTGGCAACAGCGTCCCGCCTTGCCCTGAACATGACCGGTATCCGGTACATTGACAGTTCCGGCATCGCCACTTTGATCGAAGCTTTGAAAAAATCGCGCGATCTGAAAAAAGACCTTGTGCTGTTCGGGCTGGGCCGGGCGGTCTACGATGTATTGAAGCTCACCAACCTCCTCGGAGTTTTTCGCATATCGGATACCGAGGAACACGCCCTGGATGGCAAGTAACGGACTCGTGGAACCGCTTTCCAATATCGGCGCCGCAACGGAAAGAGGGCTTGCCTATGTCGGGGGACTTGCTCAACTCCTGGGCCGCGCGCTGGCAAATGCGGTTGCATCGCCGCTGAAGCGCAGTCTGAGCCTTCAACGGATCAGCCATCAGGCCATGACTGTCGGGGTGAGCGCGATTCCCGTAATCTCATTCATTACGTTTTTCATCGGCGTCATCATGGCGCTGCAGGGCGCGTACGAACTGAAGCGGTTTGGAGCCATTCACCTTGTTGCAGACATGGTTGCGATTTCCATAACTCGGGAACTTGGACCTCTCGTTACCGCCATCGTGGTGATCGGCCGGTCCGGCTCCGCGTTTGCTGCGGAAATCGGCACAATGAAAGTGACCGAGGAACTGGACGCGCTCGAAACCATGGCGTTGCATCCTGTCGCGTTTCTTGTAACACCCAAGCTGTTTGCAATGCTTCTGATGATGCCGTGCCTGACGATCTGGGCCGATCTCATGGGTATTCTGGGCGGCAGCGTGTTCGGAATCATCGGCGCGGATTACACCTTCGGAGGCTATCTCGCCGCCACGCGGGATGCGCTCTTCATGCGCGACATCCTTACAGGCCTGATCAAGAGCATTGTGTTCGGGCTCGTCATCACAGGCGTAGGATGTCAGGAAGGCTTCTCCACCGGCGCCGGCTCCGAACAGGTGGGCCGCTCGACCACGGCGGCTGTCGTCACATCCATTTTTCTGGTCGTTTTTGTGGATCTCGTTTTTACGGCAATCTTCTATATGACGAGCGGAGTCTGATGTCATCGAACGAAGGTCCCATTATTTCCGGCAAAGACCTCCGCGTCCAATACGGCGACCGTGAGATTCTTCACGGCGTCAACTTTGAAGTTCAACCGCGGGAAACAATCGTCATTCTGGGAGGATCGGGATCCGGCAAAAGCACGCTCCTTCGAACCATGGTGGGGCTCGAGAGACCGTCTTCGGGAAACGTCTGGGTGAGCGGGACGAATCTCGCGACGGCATCACCTTCTGAAATGGATGACGTGCGGAAAAAGATCGGCCTCTCCTTTCAGGGCGGCGCGTTGATCGGCTCGATGACCGTGGGAGAAAATGTTGCGCTCCCGCTGAGGGAACATACGAATCTCGAGGAATCGACGATCGAGGTCATGGTGCGGATCAAACTCCAGCAGGTGGGACTCATCAAGTTCGAGCATTTCATGCCTTCGCAGCTCAGCGGCGGGATGAAAAAGCGCGCCGCGGTCGCGCGCGCCATGGCGATGGATCCCGAAATCCTGTTTTTCGATGAGCCTTCAGCGGGCCTGGATCCCGTCATCGCCGCCGGAATCGACAACCTCATTTTGAATTTGAAGCAGGCGCTGGCGGTGACAATTGTCGTCGTCACACATGAACTGGCGAGCGCATTCCTGATTGCGGATCGAATCATCGTGCTGGACGCCGGCCACATCATTGCGGCATTACCGCCGGATGAATTGAAAAAGAGCACCCATCCGCGAATTCAGCAATTCCTGACTCGCACTGCCGACACCGAGGCTGGAGAAGACGTGGATCATTTGCAACTCTTTACGGAGTAATTTGAGATGACGCCGAATCGCGAACGCGTACTGGTCGGGCTCTTTGTTGTAGTGGCCGCGGCCATTTTGACAGTCACTACTGTCGCCGTTTGGGGAGGTATGCGGCGCTCCGGCGTTTCGTACCGCACATACCTTAAATTCAGCGGAGGCGTTCAGTCCGGAACTCCCGTCCGTTATGGCGGTTTGAGAGTAGGCACCGTTCAGGATGTACGTGTCGATCCGGGCGATTCGACGCGAATTCAGGTGGACTTCATTGTCGATCACGACGCACCGATCAAAGTGGACAGCGTGGCGCATCTGTCGAGCCTCGGCCTGTTGAGCGATTACTACATCGAAGTCTCCACCGGAACACCGAACGCCGCGCGGGCGCCCGGCGGGACCCTGCTGAAATCCGCGGAGACAGCCGGTTTGGCGCAACTCGGCGATACGATTCAGGACCTGCTCCCGCAAGTGCATCAGGCGCTGGACAAACTGACGCAAAATCTCGATGGCCTGCAAACAACGGTTGCGCGCGCAAACGACCTTCTGAATGACAGCAATCGAGCCAACATCGGACAAGCGCTCGCTCGAACGAACGATTTGCTGAACGATAAGAACCGCGCGAACATCGCGGATTCCCTCAGCAACGTCAACCAACTCCTCACCGAAAGCCGTCCGAAGATTGCCACCGGTCTCACAAATATCAACGAGGCCACCGCCCGCCTGACTCCGCTGCTCGAGGATGTCCGGAAAACCTCGGGCCGCGTCGATCAAACTCTGGCTAACGTGGATGCCTTGCTGACGGAAAACCGGCCCGACCTGCACGCCACACTCGTGGAATTGCGTGAAGTATTAACCAACTCGAAAACCACAGTGGATCAGCTTCAAAGCATGATGAATCAGAACGCGGTCAACATCTATGAACTGCTCGAAAACATGCGCGCCGCGGCGACAAATATCCGGAGCCTGACCGAGACCATTAAAAGCAGCCCCGCGAGTTTGATTCGAGGTACAAACGTGAAGGATCGCCGGCCCGGAGGAGGAATGCAGAAGTGAAGATCTTTAAAAGCTGCATCGCTGTCTTGTTTCTGCTTGCCGCAGCCTGCGGCGCGATGCGTCCGATCAAATACTACCGGCTTGAAATCCCTCAGCCGGCGGCCGCGCCAACTGCCGCGAGTCTCGGCATCTCGATTCAGGTTGGCAATATTGATACGCCGGCGATCATGCGTGATGGGCGGATCCTCTATCAGGTCGGCACGCACGAAGTCGGAACATATGAATACCATCGCTGGGTCGAGACTCCCGATCGCGTGGTTCAGGATTCGCTCGTGCGTCTGCTCCGCTCATCCGGCAGATTTCAATCCGTCGACACACCTCGCAATTCGATAAAGCCGGATTACGTCGTGCAAGGCAAGATCTACGAATTCTCGGAAATGGATAAGCCTGAAGTCCACTCACGCGTCTCTCTGGAAATCGAACTTCACGATACAAAGACGGGACGAACCGTCTGGTCGCGCATCTATACCGAAGAAGAAAACGTCGGTGGAAAAGAAGTTTCCGATGTTGTCCATTCACTCGACCAGAATCTCGGCCGGGGGCTGGCCCAGATTGTTACAGGCCTGGATCAATACTTCACGGGAAGAGCCGCAGCGACGGGCTCCAGGTAGATCCCTAAAATGTTTCGAACGCTCAGCCTGCGGAGCGTCATGACGTTATTCCTGCAACAGCGCGAACGTCCAGATGGAACCGCCGGTCGGCATTTTGCCCGCGGCGTAGCGTGTAGCGAGGATGCCGCCGAGTCCGGAAGCGACTGTCACAAACTGGCGGCCTTTGTGAGTGTAGGTAATCGCGGTCGCGTTTACGCTGGATCCTGTCTTGAACTGCCAGAGAGTTTTTCCGGTGTCCTGATCGAGAGCGATGAGTTCACCGCTGAGCTTGCCCGTGAAGATGAGTCCTCCTCCCGTGGCGAGCATGCCTGCGGAGCCCGGTAGATCGGTGAGCGGGATCTCCCATTTTTTTTCGCCGGTCAGTGGATTGATAGCCGCGTAATGACCCAGGACATCGCCCGGACTTGTTTCCGGCTGCCTGGAATCCACTCCCGTGGAAGTGCCGCCGATGACCGTTGGCTTTGGCGGCGCGAGCTTCTGTATGCGAGCGACGTTCCAGGTACTCGCGTAAATCAGGCCCGTTGCCGGATTGAAGGCGATGGGAGTGGCATTCGTTCCACGCGATGGAAAAATCTCAACTTCTTCTCCGGCAGCGAAGCGCCTGGAGATGTCCGTCAGCACAGGGCGTCCCGTTGCCATATCGATGTGCGTCGCCCAATTGACTTTCACGTAAGGATGCGCGGCGATGAGTTTGCAATTCGTGCGATCGAGCACGTACATGAAGCCGTTCTTGTTGGCCTGAATCATCGCCTTTCGAGGCTGGCCGCCAACCTGGATATCCACGAGCACATTCTCGTCGGTGGCATCGACGTCGTAAACATCATTGGGTGTGTATTGAAAATAACAGGCCACTTCTCCGGTTTTCGGACGAATCGCGAGTACGCTGTTGGTAAACAAACTGTCGAGACCTTCGCGCGGACGCGGATCGTAGGGCTCGGCATTGCCCGTTCCCCAATACACAAGATCAAGGTCAGGATCGTAGGAACCCGAACGCCATGTCGGTCCGCCGCCCTGCGACCATGCGTTGCTGTTCTTCGGCCAGGTTTCCGAGCCGGGTTCGCCCGGCGCGGGAATCGTGTATCGGCGCCACAGTTTTTTTCCGGTATCGGGATCCCAGCCGTCCAGGAAACCGCGCGTCGTGGATTCGCCGCCGGCAACACCTGAAATCAGCACTCCGTTGGCGATGATCGGAGCGCTCGTCGAGTAATAGCCTTCTTTGGCTTCGGCGAATTTCTGGTTCCAGAGTTCCCTGCCCGTCTTCATGTCGAGAGCAAGAACATGATTGTCGATGGTCACGCGAAACAGTTTGCCGTTGTAGATCGTGGCCGAGCCGCGATTGAACGCTGCCCGTGTGATGCCGGCCTCCAGCTCGACGGGCGTGCGCCACATCATCCGGCCTGTTTCGACATCAATCGCAAACGTCCACTTGCCGTTGATAACATACATCACGCCGTTGTAGATCGTGGGAGCCGCCAGTTCGCCCTGATCGTTCATCACACTCGTGTTCCAGATCGGAACGAGACGTCTTACGTTGGTTTTATTGATTTGCCGCAGCGGACTAAAGCTCTTCCGGTCGTAACCCATGCTCTCGGTAAGAACGTTTTCCGGGTTCTTACCGTCGTTGAGCAATTCCTGCATCGTCTGGGTCAGCACAGGCGCGGCCCATAGAGCGAACAATGCCGCACACCAACAAATTCTTTTCATGATCGGCTCCTGAAATCTATTCGACGATCGTCAGTTGGGAGGTCTCGACTTCGAACGGCTTCCACTCACCCGTTCGCCCTTGAGGATCCTTCGCGGTCACGGAATAGCGAACAATGCCGAGCGGAGCATCACTGGGCACCATCCATTTCAACACCCAGAACTCACGCTCCGGCTGTTGCGCAGTCTGGCGATCGCGCATCGGAAGGTCGAGGACTTTGCCGGCATAGTTCAAATGCACGACGAGCTGTGTTCCGCGGTCACGCTTGCCTGTCGCGGGATCGATCGCGGTCATGCGGAACCCAACCGGATCGCCACGTTTGTAGCGATTATTCAACGTGCAGTTAAGCGGCTTGCCCGGACCAAAGAAGTAAGCCATGTCTCCGGAAAGAATCAGACGCTCGCCTTGCGCCTGGCCCGGCATGGGCAACATCGCAGCAAGAAGCGTCAGAACGACGATCATCGCCGACAAAGCAAGGATGCGAGGGAGTTTCATGGGTGAGAAGATTACCACTAAAAAACATCCGGACACAAAGAACGGCTTAACGAATCTCGAACCTGAAGTGAATCGCCGGAATTTTGTTACCCGGATGATCGTCCGCGTACGTCAGTTGCGGCTGGCGGTAGAGCAACTGCGGTTCGGTTGAAGGTCCCTGATAGATTCCGGGAAACAGATCGATGACATGCTCGCCGGGCGCCCCCGACGCCGTGAAGTTGATCACGACGTCCCCATGACTGTTGAAACCGCAGACGTATCCCATGTACGCGTTGTCGTAGGTTGCGACATAGATATTGTCGTATTCCGTCCAGCCCACACCTTTCAAATGAATACTGATCGGCGTGCCTACCGGACCCGACACCGGCGACATTCCGGCAATGCTGGTCCCGATACATAAATGCCAGAGCCCGAGCGTCGCATCACCCACTCCCCAGCACCGTCCCGGCCACGGTCAGCAGCGTCCGCGCCGGCCGTGCCAGCAGCCCCGCAATCGCCTCGCTGATCAGATCGCGATTTGAAAACGCCGGCGTCAGCGGCGCTCGGCGACCAGGGGTATTCATAGGCGTGCATCCCGCACGACCTCAGGATCGAGGGTCCGGAGCCGAGAGCCTGTGGCCGACTCAATCCCGCCGCGCCGCAGGCAAGCGGCAAGCCCGGCGCAGCCGTAACCCGCAGGGCGAAT
>CAZPBY010000122.1:0-8755 GCA_964584785.1 uncultured Solibacteraceae bacterium | reverse complement strand
TGCTGCTGATGAAGTTGTTGTTGATGACTTCGCCAACCTGCGCATCTTCGGTCCGCAGCAATGGCGCCTCCGCAGTTACCGTAACCTCCTCACCCGCAGTCCCGATTTGCAGGGCGATGTTCAGCGTCAGCCTGTCGCCGACGTGCACTTCGATTGGAGACCCCGAGTAGCGCTTGAAGCCGGGCAGCTCTGCCGAAGTCACATAGGTCCCCGTCAAGAGGCTCCCGAAAAGAAATTTCCCGTCTTCAAGGCTGGTGCCTTTTGAAATCACTCCGGTCTGAGTGTTGGTCACGCTTACCGAGACACCGGGAATTACTGCTCCGGACTCGTCCGTAACCACCCCGCTGATGGAGCCGGTGCTTTGCGCGCATATGCTGATGGCGCACAACTGCAACAGGCCCGCGGCCATGATGAACTTTTTTCCCCACATATCCACCCCGATTCAAATTCCTCACAACCTGCTCTATAGGTTGTTTGTCGTTTTTTAAAAATACTTCTCCGAAGCGCGACTATCTGGGCAAGGGTTTGCCCGGTATGTTCGCGGCTTCGACCGCGGCTCGATCACGAATCACGTTAGGATTTGCGCCTCGGCCTCCAGCGTTGGCGTTCGCATTGGGCGCCGGCGGCGCGCCGCCATTGGAAGTAACGGGACCGCCTCCGCGCCCGCCACCGCCCGCTGCCCCGCGGGCCACGTAGAGCCACCAATCCACGCGGTCCGCAGTCAGATTCAAGTTTCCGTGCTGCGTAAAACCGGTGGGAGGCACAAGGTACGCCGAGTTCTCCGGCATATCACGGATCTCACTGCCCAGAAGCGTTACCGCTGTACCCGGTGTGAGCTTCGTCCAAATTTCCTCGGTTCCGGCACCATGCGTGTGCGGGGCGGACATGGCACGAGGTTGCAGCATCACGACGTACATTCTTTCACCCTGAACGAGCCCGTCGGCCGTGCTGAAGATGCATTTGGAAGTATTGTTCCAATGGACATTCTCTTCGCAGTACGGAAGAAGCGCGACGTCGCGAACCACCAGCGCCGAGCCGGGTGAAGGGCTCTGGCTCGTCCAGCTCACCATGATCATCGTCAGCGGCTTTTCCGAAGAAGTGTTGATGAAACGATGCGGCACGTTCGGCGGAGCCAGGATCGCAATGCCTTCGTGCAGATCCCAATACATTTTTCCGTCGTCCAGCGTGCCCTGACCGCCCTTGACAAAAAAGAAGAACTCTTCGGGCAAAGTGGACAACGGTGTGCGATTCCTCGCCAGGAGAGTGGCGACCGAAAGATCCTTTCGATACTCCAGCACTGCACCGGAAGCGCCCGGCTTGTACGGATCGCCGGCGCGCAGAATCGAATGCGTGAGTATCGTGCCGTGGGACAAATGAACGGGGGAGTTTTCTGCAAATCCGATGAAGCGGTCAATATCGACGCCGCCCACCTCGTTGCTCTGCTCCATCATGTTTCTGGCCCCGCCAGGTTGTGCCGCTCCTGCAGGAGCCGTGGGCTGCTGACTCCAGCCCATGCTCGCGAACGCCAACATGCAAAGTAATAGACTTTTCATCGCCCGATTCTCCCTAAGGCAAAGCGAACGCAATGACGCTGTCGCCGGGTAACCGGTCGTAATACCCGTTGCCGGCAGCGATGATCGCAACATATTGTTTGCCGTCCTTGCCCTGATATGTGACCGGAGTGGCATAAGCACCGGCTTCCATTTTGACATCCCAAAGCACTTTCCCCGTTTTCGATTCGAACGCGCGAAAATGGCGATCGTTCGTCGCCGCGATAAACAAGAGCCCGCCGGCCGTTGTGAACGAGCCTCCCATGTTCATCGTTCCCGTGCCCTTCACGCCCTTCGCTTCCAGCTCTTCAACGATACCGAGCGGGACTCGCCAGGCGTACTCACCGGTATTGACATCGATGGCCACCATCTGCCCCCACGGCGGTTGCTGGCACGGCCAATAGTTATCGGGATTCCAGAAGCGCTGGAAACCGCTGCGAATCCATGGAGCGCCGGCATTGGCGGAGGCAGGCGGTGCAGTCATCTTGGCAACGTCGGCCAGGTAGAGCACATTAAAGAACAGATATCCGAGCGCCGGATCGTAAGAACCGCCATGCCAGTTGGTCGCGCCAAGTGTTCCCGGAAATTGAATGGTGGTCGTTTGACCGTATGGTGTGAACGCACCGTCGTTGTGCATGCCGTTCTTTTCGTAAAGATCCCGGCAAAATGCCTCATGCTCCGGTGTGACCTTCGCGATCTCGTCCGGATATTTGAAACTCAGGCGTCCCAGCGGCGCGGGCTTCACCGGCCATGGCTGCGTCGGCCACGAGACTTCGCCGGGAAGCGACGACTCGGGCACGCGGCGCTCTTCAACGTCGTAGATGGGCTTTCCATCCCTTCGATCGAGAATGAAAACCAGACCGGTCTTCGAAGTCAGCGCCAGTGCGGGTATTTTTCTGCCGTTCCGGTTCATGTCGAACAGGATGGGAGCGGCCTCCAGATCAAAGTCGTAAATGTCGTGGTGGATTGCCTGGAAATGCCACTTCCGCTTCCCCGTCAAAGCGTCGAGAGCGACCAGCGTATTGGCGAATAGATTGGTCCCCGGCCGATCTCCGGCAAAGAAGTCGGGAGACGGCGAACCGTGCGGCAGGTAAACAAGCCCCAACTCCGGATCCAGACTGAAAAGACCCCACACGTTCACGCCCGACCGGCCTTGCCAGCTGTCCGGACTCCACGTATCGGAACCGAATTCTCCGGGTCGAGGAACCGAGTGAAACTGCCACACGAGTTTGCCGGTGTGGATGTCCCATGCACGGTCGTCCCCCGCATAACCCAGCCTCGGGCCTTCCTGGACGCGCGCGCCGGTGATCACCAGGTTCTTGAACACCTTTACCGGTGACGAAAGGCTGTACGACGCATCGGGCACACCGTTGTCGACGTCCGGCGTTTTCATATTGACCGAACCGTTGTTGCCGAACTCCGGAACCGGTTTGCCGGTCTTGGCATTCAGTGCCATGAGATGTCCATCGTTGGTGCCGAAGAACAGGGCCGGCGGGGACTGGCTATCTCCAGCCCAGTACTCGAGACCACGATTGGAACCGTTGGTGCCGCCCAGATCGGCCACCCAGATCTGCTTGCCGGTTTCCGGCTCCAACGCCACAACTTTGCCGTTCGGAGTCGGGAAAAACATCATGCCGCCCGCGACAATCGGAGTGGTTTCCACACCGCGACCGCCGCCGCCTCGCCCGCGGCCTCCCGCCGCACCCTCCGCAGCGGTTGCCGGCTGGGTCGAGTTCATGTGAAACGTCCAGGCTCGTGTCAGGTTCGAAACGTTGGTGGTGTTGATCTGCTTAAGGGGAGAAAAGTGCGTGCTTCCCGGGTCGTGTCCATAGGTTGGCCAATCCGTCTGGCCACTCATCGAAGCGACGAGGCAACAAATTGCAATCAGACTGCTTAGGAACATCGAAAGCCGGTACGACATGGTACGAAAGAACTCCGATGATCATTTCCGATCGTGTGGCGAAAGCCTAACAAAAACCTGTTCTACAGGTCAACACGACTCAAAGGTTTGAGTTCCCGTTTTTTCTGAAGGAATTCAACTACAGAAGCTTCGATAGCAACGGAGCGGGAACAGAGTCTCGCAGACTCGGAGCAACTTCGAGAATTCGTGCAATATCGGCCAGATCTTTTTGGCGTTTGCTCTGTCTTCGATCGGGATCCAGCGCCGCCCAAATCTTTCCTTGAAGAATGTCTTCAATTCGAGCGACCGGAAGTTGAAAGTCCAGGACTTCGCGCGATTCCGCATGAGTGACAAAGGGAAAATAGCGCGGGTCCGTTTGGATCTGCACCTGAAGTTTGGCGGGTGGTTCCGAAACGTTAATGCTGTGAGGAAACCTTCGTACCTTGAAATGCCTTTGAAGAGATAATTCCAAGGCGTCGATATCCTCGGCAGCAACGACGATATCCAAGTCTTCAGTCACAACAGGGTAAGCGTAAGCGTTGACTCCGGTTCCACCGATGACACAGTATCGAACCCCTGAAGTTTTCAGGAAGTCCAGCACCCTATCGAGGAAACTCGAGCGATCCACCAGCACCGCCTTCCAATATGTTGATGATTGCATGGCTTAACGTGACTCTAACCGAACTGAACCTAGATTAGCACGTGAGGTCTGAGGACGCGCCGAATATACCCCGGCTACTTCGCCGGTACACGTTGCCGAAGCTCGCTAATTAACGACCCGCTTTCCATCGGGAATACGTTCCTTCTTTCCGTCCACAACGATCACCGCATCCGACCGACGCGGACCAGATAGAGAGTCACCCTGGACCATCTGAAATTCTTCGATCAGCGTACCGCCTACGCGATTCCAATATTCAACAATCATGGGTGTTTCGAGTTTGCTCATATCACGGCCCTCAGCCAGCCGAGGATGACTACAGGTTACAGGCAGGAAATCACGAATTTGTCGTTTCGCCAACTGGCCAGGCGGTCGTTACGTGGTCATATAATTCGTCCGGGCCAGGCTAAGCGGACTTTCGCCGTCATCTCCCCTCTTGTTCGGATCGGCGCCGTGCGCTAGAAGCCAAGTCACAGCTTCGAAAGCTATTCTGGGTAGTGGGGTAGTGGTCTAGTTTGAAAATCAAGATGATTCCAGGTCTGCCCTGAATTAGTTTGGCTGGCAATGTTCATCTTCGCCTCATCAACCAGGCAGGCGAGAACGGCCGGCAAAAACTCCGATTGTGTTAACCTGTCGCAAAAAATGGTTATGAAGGCACGAAACGCCGACGTTACCGCGCTGCTTCGCGCCTGGAGCGACGGAGATGAAGCAGCGATCGAACAGCTGGCGCCGATCGTCTTCTCCGAGTTGAAGCGTCTCGCCCACCGGCACCTCGCCAACGAGAGGCCGAATCACACACTGGAATCGGGTGCGCTCGTGAATGAGGCCTACGTACGCCTCGTCGACTGGAAGAACGTTCGCTGGCAGAATCGTGCACACTTCTTTGCGGCGGCGGCACAGATGATGCGCCGGATCCTTGTCGACTATGCGCGTGCCCGGGGATATCAGAAACGTGGTGGCGAATTCCAGAAAGTCGCGTTGGACGAATCCGCCATCGTTTCGCCTGGCCGCAGCTCGATGGTCGTCGCGCTCGATGAGGCGCTGCAAAAACTGGCGCTCAAGGATCCGCGAAAGTCGCGTGTTGTGGAATTGCGGTACTTCGGCGGACTGACTACCGACGAGATTGCAGAAGTATTGAAGGTGTCTTCAAACACCGTCCTCAACGACTGGGCGATGGCGCGGGCCTGGCTGATACGCGAGATCGACCGGTCGGGTAGGTAATGTCAGTGAATCGATGGGAGCAGGTTGAACAGTTGTTTCACGGGGCGCGGGCGCTGGAGGAAAAGGCGCGCGCGGCTTACCTGGACGATGCTTGTGACGGCGATAGCGAATTGCGTGCGGAAGTGGAGTCGCTGCTCAAACGCGAGGGCCAATCCGCATTGCCGTTCGAAAAGCCTCTTTTAAATCTGGCCTCCCAGTCCGCGGACGCGGCAATACCCAATCCCATTACGATAGGTACCAGGCTCGGACCTTACGCGATGATCGCCCGCGTCAGACTTGTATCGCATCAATGCTTCTGGCGAAGGTGAGCCCGTGAAGGTGCGCCAGATTCCAGGCGCGTGGATCCAAGACCCGTTTTTCCTTCCGGACGGCAAGCGCTTTTTGTTTTGCGTTTACTCCGGAGCGCCCGAAATCATAGGCACCTATCTCGGCTCGCTCGATGAAAATGCCCCAAAGCGCTTGAGTCCGGCACAGGATGGAGCTGCGTGGCTTCCACCCGATCGTGTTGTGTTTATCCAACAAGGAAGGCTTTGGGCGCGCCAGCTGGATCTGAGCCGTGTCGAGTGGGCGGGCGATGCGGAGCCGATTACTGAATCCGTTGTTGCAGGAGTAAGCGGGGGCTTGTCCGTTTCGCAGGTTGGGCAAATCGCTTTTCGTACCCAAGCCTCCGTCTCTCAGCTGACCTGGCTGGATCGCGCAGGAAAACCGGCGGGCCAGCCGCTGGACCCCGACAGCGACATATTAAACGGGCCGGAACTGTCACCTGACGGCAAGCGGCTGGCCGTCGATCGCCAGGTGGACGGCAACAGGGATGTCTGGCTGATCGATCTCGTCCGCGGAGGTAAGACGCGATTCACTTTCGACAAGGCTGCAGATGGTTATCCCGTCTGGTTTCCAGATTGGACGGATCGCTTTCGAAACGAACAGGAAGGGAGACTGTGATGATCAGCAACCGTTTTTGGTAGAGTCGCGAGCAAATGGGGAACGCCGAAACCACTCTTTCAATTTCAGGTTGCATCCGGTCACGGTAGCAGTGGACATCCCGACTATGTCGTCGCCCGCGATGGTCGCTTTCTGGTCAATCAGATCGTCAGAGCAACTTCCACACCGATCACGCTGATCCTGAACTGGAAACCCAAAGCCCAATAATCGACAGGATATTGCCATCCTGCTCGATTCGAAATCGAAGTCCCTGAAGGCCCTCGATCGCGAATGCGTTGGGTTTTTGAATGGATTTGAATTCAATAAAGTTGACGGAGCAAGTGGGTCAGGTTCAGACGCCTCAAAAGCCGGTGCATGTCCTTGGCCCGAAGTTTGAGTAAGGCCGCGGCCACCGTGTAGCGTCCATTGGACTGGACGAACGCGTTTGTCACAATCCGGCACTGGGTATCGTACAAAATCTCGCGATAGCCTTTGTGCTGAGGCCTGGCGCCGTTCAATGACTCCGGAAGATCCTCCACACCCACGGTCTCGCCGGCGCCCAGCGTGACGGCCCTTTCCAGCACATGTTCCAACTCGCGAACGTTCCCCGGCCAATCGTAGTTGCGAAGGATGGCCGCGGCTTCCGGTGACACTTCTTTTACCGGACGTTGGTGTCTGTCGCTATAGTTCGCCATGAAATGCGCCGTCAGCGCCTGAATATCTTCGCGGCGGTCGCGCAATGGCGGCAGCATCACGCCGGCAACGTTAAGCCGGTGGTAAAGATCGTTTCTGAAACGCCCGGCGCGGAGTTCCGTTCTGAGGTCACGATTCGTGGCGGCGACGAAGCGGACATCGAGTCGTATGGTGCGGTTGCCTCCAACCCGTTCGATGGCGCGTTCCTGAACCGCGCGAAGCATTTTGGCCTGGAGTGACGCGGAGAGTTCCCCAACCTCATCGAGAAAGAGAGTCCCGCCGTCGGCGAGTTCGAATTTCCCTTTTTGCTGGTGAATGGCGCCGGTGAATGCTCCGCGTTCGTGCCCGAACAGGATGCTTTCGGCCAGACTTTCGGTAAGGGCCGCGCAGTTCACCGGAACGAATTCGCCGGACCGTCCGCTCTGCTGGTGGATGGCCCGTGCCACGAGCTCTTTGCCGGTGCCGCTTTCTCCCTGGATGAGGACCGTGGTGTCTGTAGACGCAACCTTCCCGATGAATTCCCGCAGCCGCTTCATCGGCTCGCTGTCGCCAATCATGAGTTCGCACGACCAGGTTGTCATCTCTGTGTTCCAGCATTTTCGTGGGATTACGACATTGATTCTAATATGTAATACTACATTGTCAACCGCGATTTGACTGTTATGATTTATTTCAACGTAATAATGTTTGCGTAGGCTCATGCGCCCCCCAATCCGGAGGTATCATCACGAAGCCCGTCGCTGCGCTCAGGGTTCTGCGTCAGCAGCGGGCTTCGTGACGATCGGCCGCTTATGCCGAAGGCAGCGCGGACTTGGGCTTGGGCGGCTTGCGGTCACGCGTCCGTGTCATTCCGGCTTGCTGGTACTCCGTCGAATCGGCACCGTACATCGCGCGAACCGCGCTCCGGAAACGCACGAGGATGTCTTGCAACTCGAGCGCTTTGTCGTCCCGATTGCATCGGACTCCGGTCAACTCGTGGTCCATCCTCGCGTAGTCCTTCGCCAGACTGTCGGCCTCGGTGAGAGCCGCCTGGAAGTCCTTGAACGACGTGTTTCCCGCTTTGAAACCGGGAATCGACTGCCATAGCGACTGCACCACCGCGGCATCCTTCAGAACCGTGTTGGAACTCGGCGATTTGGCCATGCTTCTCACCTCCTTTCTTGCCCTTTCCATAAGGCACGCTGGAGACCGGAATTCCGACGGCCTGTTTTCAATTACTTATAGTTAACTACTATGTAATGATAGACGCAATAATGCGGATTCACAACGGACGCATCCTGCAAAACCATCGTCCGTAATCCAAACCGAACGGGGGCTGTAGACGTCATCCGCAGGAATGCGGATGCCCTTCCGCGCTTCTGCGGAAGACCGTCCCGGTTGAGCCGGAAAGCAGAATGCTGGAGCGTAAGGACGAAAGTTTGAACTTAAAGAAGAAAGTTTGACTGTAAAGAGGAAAGTTCGGCCACAAAGAGCAAAGTTAGACCGCAAAGAAGAAAGCTCGGCCGTAAAGAGCAACGTTCGGGCGCAAAGAAGAATGTTGGCTCGCGAAGCGTAAAGTTTTGCCGCAAAGAAGAACTTTGCGTTCTTTACGTTGCCGGCCTCATCATCCGGCGACTTGATCCCGAAAACCGGCGATCGGTTCGACACGCTTCATCAGAAGAAAGCCTACAATCAACGCCACCGGCATCAGCATGCTCAAACCGACAAAGACGATCGTGTAATTGTGCGTGCTGTCGAGGATTGCGCCAACGGCCCATGTGCTGATCATCGATCCGATCGTCGAGCCGGTTCCCGCGATGCCATAGACGGAAG
>CAZPBY010000121.1:0-8830 GCA_964584785.1 uncultured Solibacteraceae bacterium | reverse complement strand
TTCGACATCGACATGATGCGCTGCATCTACTGCGGATTCTGCGTGGATGCGTGCCCGGAAGAAGCGATCGTGATGAGCCGCGAGCATCATCAGTCGGTGTACAACCGCAGCGACACGATCTACACGATCGAAAAGTTGATGCAACGGCCCGGCATCGATGCCAAAGGGCCTGGTTACCGGCCGAACGTTCCGTTTGCGGAAGCGAAGATTTTCGATCCGGCAAAAAACAAGCAGTGCCCGATTCCTTCGGTTGTCGAGGAACGTCATCCCGCTGTTCTTTATGAATCCATGATCAACAAACGGCATTGACAACCGGTCACGTTCGCTCGAATTTGCGGGGCGCTCCTTCAGCAAATCTATTAGTTCTGACTGCCTGTCGTCAGGCTTCGGATCGCCTCAATGAGCTCGCCGGGATGGAAGGGCTTTGAGATATATTTCTGAAACCCCGCGGCCAAAGCCGTTTCCTTATCGGCGGGACTCGTGTAGGCCGTCAGCGCGATCGCAGGAGTAAGGCGTCCCTCTTTCTTGTCCTTGGCACGAACAAGAGCGATCAGCGCGTAACCGTTGTAATCGGGCATCCCGATATCGGTAAGAATGACGTCCGGAGCAAATAACCGCAGGCTCTCGACTGCTTTCGCAACGGAATTGACAGCGACGACATTCGCGGCTTCCTGATGCAGTATGTATCGCAGCATTTCAAGCGTGTCCTGATCGTCGTCGACGGCGAGGATTCGAAGGTCGCGCAGCCGGTTCTTTTCCGCCATGAATCTCAGTTTAAGACGAAACCGTCATCGCTGAGAACCGGCGATGATCCTACATGGCGTCACCACCACGTCCGTTCCAGCCAATACACCTTAATGGAATTGCCTATTGTTAATTTCGGTTCCCTCTCGAGGAGCGGCCGGTAGAGGGCCCGTCCGCGTTCGTTGAGATACACGCCACTCAATATCGTGTTGCTTACGGCGACGTAGCCGGGAAGTTGCGGGTATGCTGTCTCCGGAACGGGACCGAAACTGTCTCCTCCAGGCAGATACGTATAATCGATTTTGTAATAGGCCGGATCGGCGCTGCCGAAGTACGCCAGATTGATGTGCTCAACGCCGGTGCGCCGCATCCACGCGCTCAACGGTTTCAGATCCTGCCCCCAATCCAGATTGGAATCCGTGAGGTACTTGAATCCGTTCTGCGGTCCACCGACTAGCGCATTGAAGAATGTCAGGTTGTTTGGGTATGCACGCGCAAATTCAAGGCCGAGGATCAGCAGAACGGCGGCAAGTGCGATCCGTCCGTTCCGACCCTTCATCAAGAGGTGATTTGCCGCTGCAACGGCGAGGAGAAGAACGAACGGGTAAACCGGCAGAATATGCCGCAAGCCGATATTCAGGTGACTGTTCATCGCGGGCAGCATGTAAACGACCGCCGGCAACACAATGAACACACCTGTATCGCGGCCCCATCGGCTCCACTGTTTGATGCAGAGAATGAGTCCCACGAAAAATGTCCCCAGCAACGCGACAGGCGTTTTGATAAGAAATGCGAAGGGAAAGTAGTACCACCAGCCGTTACGGCTGTAGTCACCCGCGAGAAATCCCGATCGAACCTGGGCCTTGGCCTGACCGAGCAGGAATCCCTCGGTAAACACATTCGGCAACAGGTGACGACCATCGATCCACGACACGATGCGAGCGAGTTCCGGCGTGCGGTCGAGCGCAAACGGATCGTCGTGGAGGCGAAACAGCCAGGAAGAAGACGCACTCGGCGCATAGCGCAGTCCATACAGAGCCCAAATTGCGCAAAACGACACCAGCGCCAGCAACCCCATCAGGCGCAGTGCTGTGGATAACTTTAGAGAGCGTCCTACCAAAACAACGAATGCGAATAGCAGTGCGACAATAGGGCCGAGAATCAACGCGGAGAACTTGGAAACGATCGCGAGCGTGAAAAACACGGTGAGGGCAATCACGTTGGGTACGCTGTAGCGTCTGCACGTGCGCCAGAGAAAGTAGACCGCACCGAACATGAAACTCGTGACGCCGAGGTCCGTCGTGACCAGTGACGAGTGAGCGGCGATGTTCGGCTCCAGCGTGTAGAAAATCAGCGCAATCGCGGCTGCCCAAAATCCAAGCCATTCGCGCGCCCAGCAGAAGAGCAGAACACCAAGCAGGACGCCAAGGAGCGCAATCATGAACCGGCCGGCATAGAGAAGCCGGTCCGCATCGTTCTCGGTGTAGAGGAATCGGCGGCAGTAGCCCACAAAATCGGACGTCCATTGACTGGAATTCGACTGGTCGATGGCCGTCGTATCCAGTTTGATATTTTTTATCGCCAGCAACGGAAGAGCTGCCCACATCCTGAGGAACGGCGGGTGTTCCGGATCGACGCGATAATCGTGACGAATCAGTGCGGCATAGCCGGTCGCCAGGTGGATCGGCTCATCCCATGTTGCGGACTTCTGCGTGTAACTGTAGACGTTTAGGGTCAGGAATATCGCGGCGAAGACGCAGAGCAAAAGGACATCGACATAAAGCGGCGGCTGAAACTGAGGACGCTCCGGCACCGTGGGCGAAGGCATGGACTGCTCTCGCCGCTCTTTCTTTTTCAGTTTTGCTTTTCCCATCGGCGAAGGAATTGAATCACAGATAGTCCGGGCTCGATAAGCGGAATGACGTGCACAGAAGCTCACCCTGGCATGTCTTAGAATAACGAGATAGTCGTGGTAAAAGGAGCGAGAGCTTCGCCTACAAGTTCTTCATTCGTGAACGGGCCGTACACTTCCGCAGTGTCGAAGAGCGTCACCCCGCGCTCGACGGCCGGCCGGATAAAGACGCCATTGAAATTGTGGCTGGTGTTTAGCTCGGCACGTTTCCCCGTAAGCCGACACATCAAGTGGAATCTCGGGATCAGTCGACGATGCCGCAGCGAAAACTGTTTTTCGTTCACATCAAACTATACTCGGCGCTAAATCGATCCTTGGCGAAGCTTTGACGGCTGTCTAAACGACGAGGGTATCGGCGGCGGGCCAACGAAAACCGGATCTACCATGAAGAAGATGGATCATTTGTTTTTGAAAACCGTCGCCGTGTTGAAGCAAATGAGCTCCGCCGCAAAGTGAATCTTCTTCGTGACAGAATTAATCCTTTTTCTGACGACGTAAGTATACAAAATTGGATATGACGGCAACCGATTGACCGTGAAGCAGTAAAACGGCGCCATAATCAATTGACGATGAGCCTTTGCAAATCGTCGGCGTCATCGAAAGGATTTCCGTCGACGCTTATCGGGTTTACTTTGAGATGCTAAAGATAGTTCAGTCGCAAAGCAGATGGATTTGTCTCGCGCCTCAGACCTTCCCGTTGCCGGCGAAAACCGGTTTCCTCACCAAGAAGATCGTCTTCGGCTTGAAGTCGATGCGCTGCGTGCTGCCGTTAGTACAGGGGGACTTTCAGGCGGTGCGTTTCGTTTTTTTGAAAATTCCTTCGGAAGTAAAGTAGCCTTGACGAATTTAACGAGCTAGGAATTTGAAGGTCTTGAGAATAGTGCCAATCGGATTTTTGGCTTGTGCGCCGGCCGTGACGACAACGATTCGGTCGTTACTCTGATGTTTGGCGACAACTCGGTGCTCCTCGCACAACCCGGAGTAGCCACCTTTCTCGCTAAAACAACCAACCTCTGCTATACCTTGTAGCGTCATCCAGCCATTGACGTTACTGAGCTGCGCTTCGACGGATAGCCCTAGCCGTCCCAGGATCGTCCATTTACCATTATTAAAGGCAAAGCCGTTTTCCGTCGTTACCTGCTGGAAAGGACCTTCGGATACTTGAACCGTCAGTGTATAGACGTCCACGTCAACCTTCGCCATACGTTTTTCGTAATCCACCGGGCGTAGCGTGGACGGGCAGTCTTCTGTAAGGTAGTCGGGGTTCTTAACTATCTGCCAGCCATCGGGATACTCGAAAGAATAGGCGCATGGACTGTTTTGGTATACGTGGGTGGCGGCCTTCTGACCCGGGAGAGCAACGAGAAAGGGGTTGTCCCGCGCGCAGTTGAAATTCCCGTGAAGTGAAAAAGCGACTCTCACCGAACCCAAACCTGCCGGGTTCGGGGAAAATTGCTTCGGGAAAAAACGATTTTCGAAAGGAGAGTCGCTCGTGAAGAAACGTATCAAACGAATCGCGCAAAAATCGAATAGAAAATTGAAAGAAATGACCGGCCAGATGGAAGTGAATCTGATGTTGCCGATCGCCGAAGTGTTGACGGCGACACAGTGGCACATCGAGCAGCTGGCTGGGGCTGCGGGGATGAAGATTATCCAGCAAATCATCCAGGACGATGTGCGGCAGCTTGCCGGCGAGCAACGCTATGCTCGTGACGGAAAAGACGGTCAACTGTGGGGGAGCCAGCCCGGTTGGGTGGCATTCGGCGGTCGCAAAGTGACGGTCGACACGCCGCGACTCCGGAGCAAGACCACAGGGCGGGAGCTCCGGCTGCCGAAGTATGAACGGCTGCAGGATGGTCCGCGTTTAGGCCATGCCATGATGGACCAGGTTGCGTTGGGTTTGAGCATGCGCAACTACGAGCATTCGATCGAGGCGCTGTGCGATGGCTACGGGATCAAGAAGAGTAGCGTCAGCCGACATTTCGTTCAGGCGAGCCGGCGGGAACTCGAAGATCTGTTGTCGCGCCGACTGTCGGCTCTCGATATCGGTGCGGTGTTTTTGGATGGGATTCATCGCGGAGGCCACTGTGTGATCGTCGCCTTGGGGGTCTCGCGCGATGGTAGAAAACATTGCCTGGGACTCTGGCAGGGAGAGACCGAGAACAGCGCCGTGTGCGAATCGTTATTGCAGGACCTCATCGACCGCGGTTTGGATCCCAAACAACGCAGGCTGTTTATCGTGGATGGAGCGAAAGCGGTAGCGAGCGTGATCCGCAAGAAGTTCCCAGGCAGCGAGGTGCAGCGCTGCCAAATCCACAAGAGACGGAACGTCGTCGAGCACTTGCCGGAGACCTATCTTGCCGACGTGGAACGTCGCTTGAAGGCGGCGTCTGCGATGTCCGGTTACAAGGAGGCGAAAGCGGCACTGCATCGGGTGCAGGATTATCTGGAACGATTGAATCCCAGCGCGGCCCGAAGTCTAGAGGAAGGGCTGGAAGAGACGCTCACCCTGCATCGGCTCGGCGTGGCGGATGTACTGCGAGTGAGTTTAAAAAGCACCAACATCATTGAATCTTCGTTGTCCCGAGTGGAGCAGGTTAGCGGCCGCGTCAAACGATGGCGCGTGGGCGATCATCTTCAACGCTGGACTGCAAAAGCGTTGTTGATTGCAGAAGAGAGTTGGCGGAAAGTCAAGGGATGGCAACAGATGTCGGCGACTATGGATTCCTTGAATCCGGTCATCACCAGGAAATTGGCGTGATGTAACCCAGGGGCCGCGGGCCACGAATTCAAGCTCCGGGAAAGCAAGTGTACACAAGACGTGCGACGATATTGCGAATACTGGCTGGGCGAGGGGGGCAGTGGAATTCACGGAGCGCTTTCCTAGACGAACAGCCCTCGTGACTCACTGTGATGCAAACGAGTGGCAGCTTACTGTTCACAAGAGCATGAACGCGAAAAAGTTTTCTGCATGTCCTATTGCAAGGAGGAGACGACGATGATTGAGTCTGTCGGCACGACTGTCATCAACACATCACCCGATGAGGTCTTTGGGTTTCTTGCTCACCGAGAACATTTCCCGCAGTTCGCAAGTGCGGTAAGTGGGGTTCGCGTCGGGATCTTGTCAGAAGGGCCATTCGGGGACGGGACGCTCATTCACCATACGCAGGTGGTGTCGAGAGTGTCTCACCTGCAAGCCAGTCAAGGCTTTGAGACCGATACGATCCGTATCCATTTTCCAAGCAGATTGCTGGTCAAGCACATACACGACATGTTCCAGTTCGAACCAGTCGGGCAAGGGACCCGCGTCACCCTGACAGTGCAAATTGAACCCACACCTCTGCTGAAACCATTTGAACATCTGGTTGCCAAGAGAGCTCACCAGCTCACACAATCTGGCTTGGCGCACTTAAAAACACTGCTCGAACACAAGATAGGGGAAGCATCAATCAAGCGAGAGCTTTAGAAACACCGCTTGATAGCTTAAAGAGATGGAAATTGGTGAAGAGCGCCGAGCCTAAGGAAAATAAAAGTCATTTGGCGAGAGGCAAAGCAGGATGGGTTCAGGGGTTGATTTCACAGAAAATCGGCCATGGTTTACATCGACTCGGCCTGTGTTTGTCGTTTATAGGCCATCCTAGCTCCACGTTTTTTCTGGATTCTTTCATCCGCTGTGCGTATCGTCGGCAAGTTCGGCAACTTCGAACCCGGCAGGTTTGGGTTCGGTGAGAGTCGCTTTTTCACTTCACAGGAATTTCAACTGCGCGCGGGACAACCCCACGAGAAAAGCCACTAAGATTGCACGCATATTGATACCCATCGGCGTTTTCGATTCATTCGTCCGCCCGTATGCGATCGCGCCCGTATGCTATAAGGATGAACGCAATCGTATAGCGCTGCTTCCGCTCGTAACTTTGTGCCCCAACTAAAGCGCAAAAAGCGGATGCCACCGCAAGAAACCAGATCGGCGAACGAAACCGATTAGCCATTTAACTGCCGTGCGACAAAGCGAGAATATCATGGGCCTTCGACAATACCTCGCGAGTAATGCCGCACTGTTGAGTAACCGCGACCGGGCTGGATGACTAAACGCTGGGTGAACGAATCACCTTACAGATCTCATCGATGGATCGGACTCTCGGCGTCCGCGACATGACCGATCATCGCGAGCGGTTCACCCTTGCTGACGGGTGGCGTGCCGAGGATGTAAAGCACCTCACCGGTGAAGGTAGCACGCACTTCATAAATTGTTGTTCCGAAGAAATCGGTAACGTACCCAAGCCGTGTCCCCTTTACGCAGGTGTGTCCTCGCTCGATTAGCGGGTAGAAGAGTCCGGTCGCTTCGCTACGCAGAACTTCGTTGTGGTCGATGAATAGGGGATGCTCGACGGCTTGTGCTTCGCCGGGGATCATGTGGAGATGTCGCATCACGCTTAGGACGCCGTTCTCGATGCGAGCAACGGATTCCGCATCCGGCATGCCCAATGCACCCGATTCGATCGTAATGGCAGGCTTCCCGCGCGTCACCGCCGTCGTTGAACAGTAGATCGAATTCGCCGGGTCCGTCGGCCGTTCGCGATCCAAAACGATCCGCTCGAGCCCAAATGCCAGAGCCATCTGCCTGGCCTTTTCGACGACGGCGCTCCCACCACCCTGAACATCCCAATAACTGTAAGGCCGCAACGATTCGTTGCCGTCGCCACAATGCAAATCGATGAGGTAATCCGCCTGCTCGATGACTTCTTTCGTGATGAGGTAGGCGATGCGGTCCGACACAGTACCGTCGAGCCTGCCGGGGTAGACGCGGTTCAGGTTCTTGCCATCCACCGGACTGTAGTAAATCGTGCGCCGCAGGAACGACGGCATGTTCGCCACATGAACCAGGATAGCGGCCCCCGACATTTGCTGGGGGTCAAGTCTCGCGCGCAACCGCTGTAAGGCGAGAATTGGCGCATATTCGTAGCCATGATTCCCCGCCACCAACGCCAGCAGGGGACCGTTCTTCGCCCCATTCACGATCGTGACGGGAATCGTCGTGGCTTCGTCGAAGGCAGCGGGAACCATGATCTCGCCAGAAGCCTTCGTGCCTGGAAGCGCGGTTACCAGCCCGGCCGTTAACCTTGGACGAGCATGGGTAGGAATGTCGCTGTTCATCGAAGCTCCGTCTTTGAGTCTCCATTTCCGGCAACGTGCATACGGTTAGTATGACTCGAAGGAGACTTCATGAGAACCATTACCAAAGTTGCAGTGCTGGCCGCGTTGTTTACCGCTCTGGCATCACGACGCACGACAACGGCTACGCCGCGCGTGATACATTCAGCGCCATGATCAACCAGATCGCGCCTCAGTTCTTCACAATGGATATTCCTGCGACTCTGACTTATTACAAGGACAAACTTGGCTTCGACTGTCTCGGCACCTGGCAGGACCCACCCGTGTACGCGATCGTATGGCGTGACCAACACAGAATCCACTTCCGGTGCGCCGAACCGCCTGAGCCGAATCCGGACAAATATGCCGACGAACTGCTCGACGCCTACCTGTTCATTGAAGACGCGGACGCGCTCTACGCCGAGTTTACCGCTCGTGGTGTCGAGTTCACGCGGAGTCTTGCTAACACCCCCTGGCACTCTCGTGAATTTGTCGTGAAGGACTGTGACGGCCGTCTACTGGCCTTCGGTGCGAATACGGAATAGTCACCGTCTCACTGAGCCTGCGCACATCAACAATAGATGCGTTGTCCGTGTGCCGAAACTGCCCCGCCACTCGACGGCTCGTGGATAATGCTCGACGACGCTCGCGAACGTAAGTTCCTATAGCTAATCTATGACAACCGTCAGCACAATTCGTGTTCAACGCCATCCGCTTTTATTCCGAGCGCATGGCGACCATGGGTTGGACTGACGCGGCGCGGCGGGCCGGAGCGAGGCTCGCAATAACCGCGATGAGTACGGCAACCGCGGCGCCAACGACGTAGTACATGTACTCCACGTTGCTGAGCGGGATGCCCATGTTTTCGGCTTTAAGGCGGACGAAAGCAGCCGTGAGAATGAGTCCGACAACCACGCCCGGCAGCACCAGTTTCACGACGTCGAACAAGACCATGCCGAGGACGCGGCGTCGCGAGGCGCCCAGCGCGACGCGCACCGCAAGCTCGCGCGTACGTGTCGCGAC
>CAZPBY010000120.1:0-9461 GCA_964584785.1 uncultured Solibacteraceae bacterium | reverse complement strand
TTTTATTGGCACCAATGGTTCCGTTATCGTTCTGTCGAGTGGCTTGTACATGTGCCGCCGCAGTTCCAGGATTCAAGGGTGCTAGTGCGATGTTTCGTGCTACCGGCGCGCTTGAACTTACAAAAACAATTGCATTCTTGGTCATGCTCGCCGGAAGGACTCCTGCTTGCGTCGTTCCGTCGACACGCTTCAGTCCGAAAGTTTCGAACACGGCCAATGTCGCTGTCGATGAACTTGGCGTAACAACTGCATAGCCTGACTGAGTTGGCCCCGAATCGTCATAGTCGCCAGCGCTTGACCGAACTTCAAAAACTTTCGGCGCTACGATCGTGTCGCCACTCGTCGTAGTAATGATCAGGTCGCTGGATCCTAACGCGGCATCGGGAGCGACCGTCACGGTTAGAACGTAAACGCTGCCCAAACGGTTGGGCGGTATGAGTCCCGGCCCCGGGAAAGGCTGACCTACAAGCGGGTCGCAAAGCGCCGGAGTTAGCCCCCTAAAGTCACCCAAGAGCTGCTTGTCGAGGGATACCAAATGAGGATCCACTCCGAGAGTTGCCGTCACACCAGCCGAACTGAACGTGATTCTTTGTACAACTTGATCACCGCCTCCTGGCCCTGTTGTACCAATTGGTGAGATCGCACCAGGAATCCTTGTGGCGACGGAAACTACAATAGTTGATCCTTGCACCGCGTTGTTTGGACAGAAAACCGCTGAGGACAGCGTTTGGGGTTGAGTCCCAGCCATCGGCGCAGACATAAGAAGTAAAAGCAAACTCCGTTTCATCAAATTAGCACTTCGTGCAGACAAATGTTCTGCTTGCAGGTCCACTCCAGGAAACACTCACCTTGTCATTCATCGCGAAGGGTCTGTAGGCGTGGGCTTGCCTTTCTTCAACGATGAATGTCGTGCTGTTACGATAGTGAAAATCGTTTTCTTTTCCGCGGCCGGCTGTGGGCCCCCATTACGGCCCTGCGCCGGCACAGGCAGGCCGATTTCAAGTGGTCGGCCCCGGTACACGCACAAAAAACGTGCGCGTACCAGCGAAATTACTACCACGCCTCCGGCGCGCGGAAAGGCGACACTTCCGGCGTCGGATTCAGCCGACAGCTACTTCTTGATCGTAAACGTATTCGACGGACCGCTCGTCGTCCCATCGCTGTACAGAGCGATCACGACGTACGTATACGTCTTATTGTTTTGCACCGTTGTATCGCTGAAACCGGTCGCCGTCGCCGGGATCGGCGGGTTTGGAGGCGCGCCGAAGATCGTCAGCGGAGCGACCAATACTTCGCCGTCGGATCGGTATACCAGGTATCCGGAGATCGTCTTTTCAGTAACCGGAGGCGCCCACGATAGATCGATAGTCTGCTTTGTCGGGACTCCGGTCAATCCACGCGGTATGTCGTCTGCAAACGTTTGGAAGTCGATGTCGCCGCTCTCGAAGCCGTCCGCGCTTTCGAAGCCGTCCGCACTTTCGAAACCATCTGCGCTCTCGAAACCGTCCGCGCTTTCAAAACCATCCGCGCTCTCAAACCCGTCCGCCAGTTCGCCTGCTGTGACGTCTTCGAATGGGGCGCCCGTGTCTGAAAGGCGCAGCAGGTCATCCGCGCGCGCATCCAGGGACAGTCCCCAGGCATTGCGCTGGACGCCGATTTGCTGGAGTCCATGATGGACGTTGATAAAGTTCCAGTCGCCGCCGTAGGTATTGTCGGCGGGCAGGGTGAAAGTTGCGGTATTCTCCACAGTTCCGCTGTTGTTGATGTCGACCGCAGGATTCCCCGCCGGAAGGTCGATCTGATTGTTGTAGTCCCAATCCACAGGGCTTCGCGCTACTCCAAAACCATCCACACGAACCACAGTCGTGGCGACTTTGATTGGACTGCCGCAGAAGTGCGTTGCCGGAGACATCAATTTCGGATCGATGCCCAACCGTTTCGCAACGTTAACGACAGGCGCGAACCAGCGCAGCCGGTATGGCAAATCTCCCACGCCCAGACCGTAGGTTTCCCGCAGACTCGATTCATTCTCATCGGCCGGATCCGTTGCGTTCACGACGCCGCGCGACAAATCAATGGTCAACGAGCCATTTTTACGACTCAGTCCCCTCAAGTACGAATAGTTCAACACGCTCTGGTTGTTCGGATTGCAGTTCAACCCTTTGGGAAGTCCGCCGTGGTAGCCGCCAAGCGAATGTGCCATTTCGTGCAGGATGACTCCCGCCAGCGTGATCGGGTCGCCTATCTGAGCATCCTCCGGTTTCGTGAACTGCCAGCGGCCCAGCGTCACCACCTCGTCTCTTCCGGGAAGATACGCGTGTCCGGAAACCGTCGATGATGCGCCGTCCAGAACAAAAGAATGTCCGAGGAACAGGTAGTGAAAGAGGAACCTTCGGTAGTCGCTGGAGTACGTCCGACAGCCCGCAAGCAGTTTGCAGCCGGTATCGACGTGCGATTGTTTGATGTTCCTTAATCCCAGCGGAAAATAAATCAGCCCGGGCTCATTGGGAACCGGGCACGGTTTGGCGCCACCGCTATTGCAGTAAAAAAGTTTCTCCTCGAGAGCGTCTCCACCTTCGGTCACCGCTTTGGTCGAGTTGATGATGAACGGATCGGCGCCCGTGTACGTTCCGACGTCGAAATGGATGTTGATGCCGGGAATGCCGTCCCCATCGTTATTGTCGACAGGCGCATTTTTGAACGCATTGCCGACCAGATCGATAACCGAAGTGTCTATGGTGCCATCCGCTTTTTTTCGAAGCAGCGAATGCGAGTGCTTGATGGTCTTCGGGCCGTTCGGATCCGCGGGGTTCAGCAGATAAGGGTCGAGAAACTCCTCCATATAGTCGGCCTCGACAAACAGATCCTTGTGGTTCGGGTTCGCACCCATGGAAGCTAAATCCACCAGGACAGCGCCGGTAAAGGGATCGCGGAATCCGCCGCCCTTGTTGACGGGCGTTTCCCACTTATTGAGCAATCCATCCTTATCGGTGTCTTTCACTTTCGTGCTGACGTACATGCTGACAACGGACAGACAATCGAACGAGCCGTTGGCATGATCGAGCTTCGTGACGAGCGATGATGCGCCATCCGGCAGCTCCGCGGACGTGAGTTGCACGGTCCGATCATCCCAGCGAAGTCCCTTTCCGCCGGAAAACACGTTGTCGAGACGCATGGTCAAATTGTTTTCAGCAGTTCCGATCCATAACCGCTCCGAAAAATCCTGTCCGTCTCCGACGATATAATTGATTTTCGCGGCTCCTTCACCCGCCAAAGGCAGCGCAACCTCATCCATCCCAACGATCGACTGGATGATGACATCCGTATCGTTATTGAGCGTCGCCGAGCCGTCATACAAGACGACGCTGCGGAAGCTCGCCGTTGTATCGCGGTACACCACAACAAGGCTGAATCCCTCGGAAACCGGGGCGGTCGATCCATTGCTTCCGCTATCCGGCAGTTGCAACGTCACGACAGGAACTCGCTTTCCAGCGGCGTTGTACTTCAGATATCGAAGCACATCGAGCCGGTACACGACCTGCGCCGGACTGCCATTCGAACTGCCGGTGCTTCCGCCATTGCTCCAGCAGGGCGCGGAATGCTCACTGCCGAGCGGCTTTCCCAAAACCTGGACAGGGAATTGCAAACATCCGGTGGTGTCGCCAGGAGGACGACATGATCTCGCTATGGGCAACGCACTCGGATCCGGGTTCGCTGGAGGTAAGAGAGACGTATCCGGATCGAGAAGATATACGGCGTAGGACGACGGTTTGAGCGTCTTCTCGAGGATTTCATAATAGACCCACGCGCCGACGATTTCTGCTCCGTCCGGAACATTCACGCTGATCGTGCAACCCCCGTTCGGATCGCCCGGGCATTTCGTCAGGGACAATCCTGTCCTCGCATCTGGCTGGCCCGTTCCACGTGTGCCCACGCCATTCGACACCACCTCGATGGTGCCGAAATACCGCTTGAACATCTTCAAAGGATTCCGGAGTGTGCTGGCGCGTCCCGATTGCGCAAAGGCGAAAAGCATGCACAACAACGCGAGTCCACTCTTTAGAGAAATATTTCGAAAGCAGCTCCTAAGCATTTAGCACCTCAATAGCAATTAGCGTAATCAACGACGATCGAATGCCGCAAATCATGGTGCCTGGCAGCTTTTGAATTTCGAAAGAAGGGCGGGGAGGATTCCTTCCTCACTCTCCTTTAAGTGAAAGGCGACGCATTCGAACGTCAAGCGGATTGTAGGTTTAGCTGGATCGTTCGTCAAATGAATGATTCCCAAAAGCCCGGCCCGTGTGCCTTTGACGTCTGGCCGAAGGTGTTACCTACCAAAGGCCAACCCGGCCGGCAACGGACTCGACGAGCTTCGCGGGATCGTAACCAACTCCCCGGCGAAACACGGTTTCGACATTGCGGATGTCCGATATTGTTTTCGAGGGATCGCCTCGAACAATCACCAGATCGGCTTGTTTGCCCAGTGAAATGCTCCCGATCGACGGATCGCGGCCAAGGTATTTGGCTCCATTGAGAGTGCCGATGGAGATCGCTTCCAGCGGGGTGAAGCCGGCTTCCACCAGCAGCTCCACTTGACGTTGATCCGAATAGCCGGGGATCACGCCGCCGGACCCTGTCGGATCCGTTCCCGCTACCAACAGGCCACCGGCCTTCGCGAATTCACGCTCGAGCATCATTCCCTTCGCCAGCAGGATTTTGTAATTCTGCGACGACGCCGTCGTGCCCGCAGAGGCGCGTGCGTAGGTTTGTTCGAATTGCTCCCGGAGTTCCGGCAGCAAGACGGTCAGCCCCGGTGGTTTCGGTCGTCCGGCCGCGAATGTTTCGAAAACCGTCAACGTCGACGTCAGTGCGACATGCCGATCGACCAAGGTCTTCACCAGCTTCCGGAACGCTTCGCCGTTCACATCCAGCGCGCGAATCGTCTCCTGGCCGGCCGCCTGGCCGGGACAGACGTCCGGTTGTTTATTCGAAACGAAATCGGTTGATGCAAAAAAGCTGTGCTCGAGGTCGTCGATTCCCAATTCCGCCGCTTCAGCCGACGTCACTGAACACAAGTGCCCGGTCAGCTTCAAGCCCCGCTTGTGCGCTTCGTCGATCGCGGCACCAAGTTCGGCGCGAGTGATATTCATGTACGCCTTGAAAGACGTGGCACCCATGTCCGCCCAATACGCCACCTGTTTGCGTGCGTCGTCCGCGTCGTTCAACGCGTGCATCTGGTTCGAGTTCGTCGGGCCTTCCAAATAAGGTGCCGTCGCGTCGATGGCAGGTCCGGCAAGCTCTCCGCGATCGATCTTCTGTTTCAGGTTGATGTCCATCAGGCCATTGACGTTGCCCCCGGTCCGCATCGTGGTGACGCCGCCCGCAAGGTACAGCCGAATGAAACTCGCGCCAAGCTGTCCGTAAACGCCCGAGCCGATCGGGTAATAGAGATGCTCGTGAAGCATCACCAGCCCCGGTATCACGGAATGGCCTGCAACATCGACGACAGTCGCGCCGGCCGGAACCATCGTGTTTTCCGATGCGCCGAGCGCCGCGATCCTGCCGTCGCGGATGACGATCGTCTGGTTCTCGCGAGCGGGTCCGCCAGTGCCGTCGATCACTCGCGCGTTCGTCAGCGCGATCACCGGCGCATCCACCTTCACAAAGGCGCGCGCCGCATTCGACAATTGCGGATTCGGGGCCTGCGCGCTGAGAACGACGGCGAGGGAAGCCAGTAGAAACGCGATGCTCGATCGTCCGGGCCATTTCATCATGGCGCTAGATTGTAGCCGGTCCGAACCGGCGTTTCATCAGGGCTGTTGTTGCCGCGCAAATACCGCCGCGGACGCGACGGCAATCAGTTGAGAAACGGCCATAGCGGATACCGGTAAAGCCGAGGACCGGCTCGAAAAGAACAGCCGCAAGACATCGTTCGCAAATACGTAGATGCCAACCAGCACGAACAACGGTACCTGAGAAGCCACGAAGCTTTCGGAAACAACGGAACTCATCAGGAAAAATGTAGAGATCAGCAACAAGGCAGCGTTGACGCGCAGCAGCAGCCTCCAGTCTCCAAGAAAAACGCCCGGGACGTTGATCGTGAAGAGAAGCATGCTGCACATCGACGCGTATTTCGCGATAACCAGCGAGAACGGTTGGGCAGGCAGGCTCAACAGTAAACCGAGCGTGCCGCGCTTCCGCTCGATATCGAAACTCGAGTGTGCATAGACGAATGCCGCCGCCAGCAAGCCGCCCGCGGCAACACCTCCGGCAAAGTCACGGGTTTTGGGTTCTGCAAACCTCACCGACATCGATATGCACTCGAGTCCGGTGATCAGCGCGATTGCAAAGCGATGTTCGAGCCAGTCCTTATACGTGATGGCCCGAACAAGTCTCAGAAATCGACCCATATTCCGCCACACGCCCGTAGTTGAGCATCAGTACGGTGTCCGCGATCCTTTTCAGATCCTCCAGCACCGGCGATGAAACGACGATCCCGACGTTTTGTTCGCGAGACAGATCTTTCAGCAGCAAAGATATTTCATGACAAACCACGGGATCGAGATCGCGCATCGGCTCGTCCAGCAGAAGCAGAGCCGGCCGATGACCGGCGGCGGCAATCAGGCCCAGTTTCGTCGTGCTGCTTTTGGATAGCTGCGAGATGATTCTCCGATCGTCGATATTAAAGTCCGAGAGAAGCTGGTCGGCATACCCTTCATCCCAGTTTTCGTAAAACGTGGAAATGAACTTCAGGAACCTGCGGGGAGTCATCCATGGATAGAAGACCGGCGCTTCGGAAAGATAACCCGCCCGCAGCCGCACCGAAACCTGATGAAGGTGGGGAGTCCGCGCAAAGACCTTCACGTTGCCCGTTTCCGGTCGAACGAATCCC
Source organism: uncultured Solibacteraceae bacterium (assembly GCA_964584785.1). GTDB lineage: Bacteria > Acidobacteriota > Terriglobia > 20CM-2-55-15 > 20CM-2-55-15 > JAHFTY01. Next base: position 2,569 of record CAZPBY010000120.1, on the reverse strand, counting down.
CAGAGAATCCGGAGCAATGTCGTCTTACCGGAGCCCTTCGGACCAATCACTGCCAAAATCTCACCGGGCTTGAGACCGATATCGATCGGGCCCAGCGTGAAGTTTGGGTAATAGGCCTTCACTAAGGATTCTGTGCGTATGACGTCCATGTCTCCTCAGCTACGGCTCGTAGTACGCGAACAAAATACCGGCACCGGCGGCCGCGACGAGGAGAACAGGCGCCGACAGGACGCCGCCGGCTAACGCAACCGTATACATGGCGACCCATTCCCAGCTATCGCCACCGCGCACACTCTGACGTTCACTCAAGCTCAGATCATTGATTCGGTTGTCCATGCTAGCTCCCTTGTTAACCAGAGTTGATTGGTCTGTCATTGTGATCTCCCTTCAAGTCGGCGGGCCGGCATCGCAGATTCCGTATTCACGTGACGAACCAAAGCAAAATCGTTGAAAAAAAAGCGGAGCGGATTTGCGGAAGATGAGAAGTCGCGCACACCGCGACTTTTTTCAGCGGGAATTGCGGCTTTTTCGGGTGGCCGTCGTGCCTACTTCAATCGGAATATGATGATGTGCTGCCAGGGCAGGAACTCGAGAACTTTCTCGAATTCAAACCCCATCGGTTCCAGTTCCGAACGGACATCCGGAACCGACATCTTGTGAAGCGGTTGAATGGGAACGGCAGGATCCTCCTTACGAAACTCCACCAGCACGACTCGCCCGGAAGGTTTTAACGACCGTCGAATGTGAGTCATCATCGATAGCGGATCCGAAAACTCGTGATAGACATCGACCATGAGGACCAGATCGATCTGCGCTTCGGGAAGCTTCGGATCTGACGGCGTACCCAGGATCAGTTCCACATTCCGCAGTTTTCGATCGTCGATGTTCTTCTTCAGCATGCGGAGCATCTGATCCTGAATGTCCTCCGCTATAACTTTTCCGGCCGGACCGACAATCGTCGACAGCCGCCACACGTGATATCCGACGCCGGCGCCGACATCGGCAACAACCGAGCCCCGCTTGATTTCGAGCGCCGCCAACATCCGGTCGGGATCCTCTTCCTGAATTCTTTCCGGCCTCGTCAACCAATCGGCCGCAGCGGCTCCCATGACGGGCGCCGGCTGACGTTTTGCTGGAGGTTGTTGCGGAAGCGCAAAAACAGTCAGCGCCGCGAAAACCAGGGCCAACGCGAACTTCGATGCTCGAGGAGTCATGGCGAAATCACGAAGGCCGGCCGATGACGGCCAGCATGATGTTTTCGGCGGTCCGGATCGCGTTCGACGCCGCGACTCGCAAGTTGTCCGCGACGAGCCAAATGCCGAAGGCGCCAGGATCTCGGAAGGCCTGGATCCGGCCGACATGAATTCCGTGCGTCCCGGCAGCCGTGACCGGCGACGGGCCGTCCATTTCCGAATGCATCACGAAAGCGCTGTCGGAACCAAACGCGTTCCGGATCGCCTCGACGCCCGGTTCACGGTTCAAGTTTACGAACAAGGAAAACCCGTGACCGTGAAAAACCGGGACCTGCAAGGCATGGACCAACGGGCTCGGAATGCCGCCGCCCATCAATGCCGTCAGCTGCCTGACGATCTGTTGTTCCGTGCGTTTCGACGACTCCGCCTCAGGCAGAACGTTGAACGAAAGCTGGCCGGTGAAAACTTTGGTTTCGATATTCTGAAAATTCAGGAGATTGACGGTCTGTTCCTGAAGTTCATCCACTCCGGCGTTGCCGCGCTCCGAGGCCGGTTCCAGCACCGTGACGGCGGCAGAATGGACGCCGAAGCTCTGCTGCAATCGTGAAAGCACACGGGCAATGACGATGGTGGCCGGATGCGGATTCACGAAGTACCCTCGCGGCTCGAGATTATTCGCATTCGAGATTCCGCTGAGAAACAGCTTGCCCTCGTGACCCGTCTGCGTCAGGTCGATCGTCAGATCGGGAAACGGTGCACGGCTTTCGATATAAGAGCGCATGATCTCGGGACTGCACGTGAAAAAGGCAATGTCGACGTCCTGTAACGCACCCGGGGAAATGATCTGGGTAACCTGAATGTCGCCGGCAAATTCCTGAAGCAGTCCGGCGTATTCCTCTGTTTCGAGCAGGACGAGTTTGCCGAGCGGAAAACCGCCCTCTTCGAGAATCTCCTTCAGCTCCTTGCCCAGGAGCGAAGTCGAACCGACGATAGCAACATTGGGGGTTCTGCGGAGCCGATCCTCATTCATCAGCTTTTGATGTTACCATGCGCCGGTTTCAACCGATTGGACACGTATTGACGCACTGGTGAAGCGGGCGGGAATGTTTTGCGCCGGTTGCCCGAAATTCTCCCGCTCCCGGACAACTTCGCACGGCCGTTTCAAAGTTCTAACGGCGCGATTCCGTTTTGCTTCCGGTTCCGCGAAATTCTCCCGCCCCCGGAACAACTTCGCGCGCCCGCTTCAAAGTTCTACAGCGCGATTCCGTTTTTGCTTCCGGTTCCGCGAAATTCTCCCGCCCCCGGAACAACTTCGCGCCCCCGCTTCAAAGTTCTACAGCGCGATTTCGTTTTTGCTTCCGGTTCCGCAAAATTCT
>CAZPBY010000119.1:0-9905 GCA_964584785.1 uncultured Solibacteraceae bacterium | reverse complement strand
CTCGTGAATTCTGGAAATGCGGCGGGCAATGTAACAGCGACTCTACAGAACGAGAACGGAACCATTTTGGCAACGAATGTACTGACACTTAACGCTCGTCAACAAAGATCGCAATTCATTACCGATCTCTTTGCGACTCAGACACCTCTGCTGACCGATCTCACTGGAACGCTCCGGATCGCGTCCGATTTACCTGTTGCTCTAGTTGGTTTGCGGTTCCGAGGAGCCAATTTCAGTACATTACCGATAACGAACCTTTCGATCGGGACGCTTTCATTGCCGGAAATATCCACGGGTGTTGGTGGTGCCAATGCCGTCCTATTACCGCAATATGCGACTGGCGGCGGATGGGCGACCGAGATTGTGGTCGAGAACCTTGGTACAACAAGCGAGACGGCGCGTGTCGACCTGTTCAAGCAAGACGGAACGCCGCTTGTGACCAAGGTCAATGGATTGCCGGCCGCAAGCAGTTTCACTAACCTCAGTATACCGGCGGGCGGCGTCATTACCCTCGCACCTCGGGATGCCAATGGTGTGAGTAGGTTCTAATCTAACGAGACAACGCGACACCGCTGACAATCCTAAATCGATGGGCTTACTTTGTCGGAAGCGAAAACGACGGTGTTGGTCCATCAGTCCATCACCGAGTCCCAATTACGCAATCATCCAAGATGGAATTGTAATGACAACGGTTGCGATGCGGGAGTGTCATCTGCTGATCATAAAAGCATAAAAGTGTATGAGCCAAGGAACCAACGAACTAAGAAAGCAGGAAACCGTGTAACGTGTAACCGTATGGTTGCTTGTTGGTTTGTCGATGACCGAGAGCGGTCTTATTTCTTATTGGGCAGAACGTGCTGCTTCTAAGAGTCGGCGAAGGCGATCATCATTTGGCCAGGTGATAAGCGCGATGCGAATCCAATACATGGCCTCCTTGGGTTGGCCATCCAGTAGCAAGGCCCTCGCGAGGCTGACATAAGCCTCCAGCGAATAGGGCTCCAGACGCACATCCTCGCGCATCTGTGGGATAGCTTCGTCGAACCGGCCTTCATTCGCAAGCAGTCCGCCTAGGTTTAACCGGGCGATTCCGAAGTCCGGATTTAGCCGAACCGCCTCGCGGTAGTGAGTTTCAGCATCAATGTTGTCACCGCGCCGTCCAAGCAAGGCGCCGAGGGCTGTGTGTCCCATCCAACTGCCCGGGTCTTTCGCAATAGTGTCCCTCCAAAGCGTTTCCTGATCAGCATATATATGACATTGGCGCCACGTTAAGAGGGCAAGCACGAAAATCAGCCCCCAGACAATCGCGTGCGACGCGAATGGGTGTACTGGCGCTAACCTTTGCATCACTTGCACCCCCGCACCAACTACCAGTGCGATCAGACCGATACTTGCCAGATACTGGAAGTGATCCGCAACGAAAGAATATCGCATCGGGAAAACATCGAAAAAACCAAGCGCGGGAACCAGTGTACCAGCAAACAGAAGTAATGCGACAATAGGACCCGATCCGATTCTTTGGCGTGACAGCCAAAGGGCGGCGATCGTGGCAATTGCCGCTAGCGGATAGACCAGTTGTAGCGGATCGGTCGCGTCAATGTGCCACTTAGGATAGATAAACGTCAAATTTGTCGGCCAGATCAGCTTTGACGCGTAGAACCAAACCGCATGCCCTGCCACGATACAGCGCTCAAGCGGCGTCAAATGCCAACCGATTCCCGCCCCGACCTGATATTTCTCGATCCAGGCGGTCATTAATCCCATCGGCACCCCAACAACAAAAAAAGGAACTATAGACCATACATCGCGCGGCTGCAGATGCCCCCGTTTCCAGACGATCAGGACCAGGAGCGCAGCCGGAAGTGTCGCTGTGACGCTCTTGCTCAACAGCGCAAACAGAAAGAACGTACAGGCAGCGGCATAGAGGACGACCCGTCGTCCTCGCTTGCCGTGGTCGGGGTTGTCGAAGGCAAAATTTAAGTAGGCCAACATCGACAGAAGGTAGAAAACTCCTGAAAGTACATTCTTGCGTTCGGTGATCCACGCCACCGATTCGACCTGAACGGGATGAACGGCGAAGATCGCGGCGATGAGCCACGCGCTGGGAATGGATAAAAGGAGCAGAACGCGCCAGAGCACGATCACGGACACGATGTGCAACGCGAGGTTCGTGATGTGATAACCCAACGGCCTGAGTCCCCAAAGTCGATACTCCAGCCAGTACGAAGTATGGACGAGCGGATAGTATTGCGGCGTCGCAGAAGGAACGAGCCAGATCGATCGTAGACCTTCGGCGGAGCGGAGAGTTTGATTGTTGGTGACATAGTCATCGTCGTCCCAGACGAAATCGCCGCGCACTGCCGGCAGATAGGCGATAACCATTACAGTGATAAGAACAACGGCAACGAGAGGAACCACCCGCCCAAACAACTCGATGCAGTGCAGTGGTGCGGCGTGGCCTGGGGGCGTACGCGCCTCATGATCTTCCGTCGACTGACTTGCTCGCTTCACGTGCTACGGAGAGTAACGCAAACCGCGGCAACTTTTGCAGCGATCCAATCGATTCTTATAGAAGAGATTTTGCGGCTCAGCTGGAAGCGGGTTCGAATTCCGCCGGTCGTTGGACATAGGGAGTTGGTGCTACGGCCTCAGATCTGACGCGGCCCTGATCAATTTTCGACTCGGTGAACACATCTACCGTGCGTCTACCGCACGCTTACACCAAGGGTGGTGGGAGTAGTCATCTAACACCGATATTTCACGTTGGAGATTGGACATCCCGACGCTTTGACATATTGGTATGCAGCTTCCGAATACGTCAAAGGTCAAACGTCGGGATGTCCAACGTCAGATGCCAATAACCGGATGAACGTCCCTACAGACCCGGGTGTTTGCGGAGCTCGGCTACTAGCGGATCTTCTCCGGCTTTGCCACGGATGGAAAGGTAAGTTTTGTAGGAATCGGCGAAGCCCGCGGTCTTCATACCTTCGCGTACACGGCCCTGGTAGTAGTAGACAGGCGGGAAAAAACCATACGTCGGGGACTCGTCCAGGAACAACGCCAACGCTTCGCCGCGGCGCGTAATACAACGTTCCAGCTCGGAGTCCGCCTCGGGGAATAGACCGGCGGCGAGATAAGCCTTGCCAAGATCCAGGCGGCTGACCCACGTGTCCAGCAGGGTATTGCCTTCCTTGAATCGCGTTATGGCCAGGCGCGGATCGCCGCCTTTGAGTGCGATCTCGCCCTGGATCAGCTTCGCGTAGGACTGAGGCTCCGATTGCAGCTCCTTGGAGAGGTCATCCGCCAGAGCGGCGGCGCGAGCCTCTTGTCCCGCAGCCGCCAGAACCCAACCTGCCAGGAATCGGACCTTCACGGTTTTGCTGTTATCCAACGCCTTCTCGGCGGCAGCGATCGCGGCCGCGTTCTGGCCCTGAAGGAGCCGAGTGTAAGCGAGCACGGCGAATTTGGTGGCGGCGGGGTCGACGGATTTATTCGTCAAATCCTGATTTGCGGCCTGCTCCAGAAGTTGAGCTGCTTCACCGAACCGCCCTTCATACAGGGCCAGATCGGCTTTTCCCACTCCGGCGTTTGAAGCGCCGGCGGCACTGAGCTTCTCGAGGGTCAGATACGTCTCTGCGGCATCCGCCAGGCGACCTTGCCCGAGTTGAGCGAACGCCAGCGCGATATAGCCTTTAAGGTACGACTTATCGAGTTCGAGCACTTTCCGAGCCTGTCGTTCTCCGGCCTCAAAGTCGCTTCCATATACGGTATAAACGGCGAGATTCAGGTTGTAGCCCGGGCGATTGGGGAAAATCGCCAATGCCTTACCGATTTCCTCCTTCGCTTGCGGCAGTTGCCGCAGGTAGCTGAGGCACGCCGACATGTTGCTGTGTGCAATCGAATCGGAAGGATATTTGGCAGTCAGGGCTGCATATTCTTCGACGCACTTTTCATTGTTGTTCAGCACGAAATAGTACGAAGCTCTCGTGCGGTAGCGCTCGCGCTCGGACATACGATCGATGTGCGCGTATGCGAGCTTGATGTATTTTTCCGCGTCCTGAGACCGGTGCAGATTAACGGAAGCAAACGCCATGCCCCTGTACGCCAGAGCGAAATTCTCGTCAAGATCGATGATCTTTGAGAAAAGACGCAGCGCTTCGTCTGCCTTACCGTCATTCACCGCCTGTGACGCGACAGCATATTGATGAAGGGCCTCGAGCGACGTGTTGTTGAACGTTTCGAGCGCGTACCGGCCGGCCTCGGATGTTTCATCGCCGAACGCTTTAAGGATGGAGCCCGTGAGTTTGCTCGTAATAAACGTCACTTGCTTCTGATTGGACGCAACCTCTTCGAGGCTCGCAATCGTTTCACCCGTCACCGTGCGGACTGCTTTTACTCGCACGAGGAAACCGTTGCCCTGGGGATCCACGGATCCCGATACGACCACGCCAACACCCACTTTCGCCGCGATCTGGCCGGCCGCCGTCTCGTCGAGTTTGCCGGGAGCGGGAGGTTGCGCTCCCAGTCCGCGCACTTGAGTCCGGTCGTAAGCGGTGATAAATCCGGCTCCTTCGAGTCCGAGTTTGACGACATTCTCCAGCGCACCGTCGAATACGGGATCGCCTGTGTGGTTGCTGAAATCCGAGATCAACACCGTCTCGGCAGCATGTTGGACGACGGCTTTCGGGCCCGCGAAACGGTTGCGAACCATCCAGGCGACGTTGAGCGCGACCAGCAACACCCCAACCGCGACCGCCGCGTTTCGATAGCGCCCCAGCTTTTTCAAAAGCGGCTTAGCCCGATCCGCGGCCCCGACTTTGCGAGTCGGGTCGAATGTTTCAAGATCCCCGAGGAGATCCTTGACGCTCTGGTAGCGCTGCTCGCGATCGATCTGGAGACATTTGTTGACGATGTCGTTTGCGCCCTTCGGAACGCTCGATTCGATTTCGGCAGGCGTGATGGCGCGTTCCTTGGTGCGAATGAACATCGTCTCCAGCATCGTCTTGCCCTGGAACGGCAGCTTGCCGGTCAACAACTCGAAGAAGATCAGGCCGAGCGAGAAAATGTCGGAACGCGCATCCACACTTTCGGATTGAGCCTGCTCGGGCGACATGTAGTCCGGAGTGCCGAGGAACGCGCCTGTCTGCGTCACGCCGTGCCCCTGTCCGGATTGGGCAATGCCGAAGTCCATAACGACGACATGCCCGTCTTTCTCGATCATGATGTTCTGCGGTTTCAAATCGCGATGGACGACACCAACGGCATGCGCCGCGGCGAGGCCCTCACACACTTCGCGAATGATGCCCGCAGCTTCGACAGCCTCGAGTTTGCCTCGATCCTTGACGAGGGTTTTCAAGTCGGCACCTTCGATGTAGTCCATCGTGATGAAGTTCATCGCGCCGTCTTCACCCATATCAAAGATGCGAACGACGTTCTTGTGAACGATCGATTGCGCGAGAAGCACTTCCTGTTTGAAGCGTTTCAGGGCTGTCGTCGTGGCGGCCATTTCAGGGAGGATCGTCTTCAGGGCGACAATTCTCGTGAGCTTGCGGTCGAAGGCCTTGTACACCGCACCCATACCGCCAACGCCGAGGATTTCAACGATCTGGTAGCGCTCGGCCAGGATCGTGCCCGGCGCAAGTTCGGGTCCGGCTTCGGGTGTTTTCAACGTGGGAACATTTCCGGGGGCACCAACGGTACGGTTGGAACCTAACGTTCGATCCGAGTCTTCCATTTGCTTTTACTCATAGAAAACGCCCGTTATTTTACACGACTCTGGCTGTTGTCGCGATGAAGAATGATGCCTAGAATCCTAATCTGAGGAGCGGAAGCGAGTGTGAGCCCGAAAGGGCGAAACCATAAGTAAAGGTTATGGCGAAAGAAGCTCTGCAAATCGGTTTCTTCGAAACTCACCGGCACAAACGTGCGATCGCACTGGACGTGGTCTGGAAGCTGATCTGGTTACTGGCGACTCTCATGATTTTTGCTGCGTTCTGTCTCTGGGTATACGGTGAGCTGGGAGTGATTGAATGGAATGGTCCTGTTGCACAACTTCGAAATCCGCTGACCATGCTTCTGGCTGCGAGAGGACTCTGGAACGCGTATGCCACGAAAGTATTCACCATCGTGTTCAGCCTCGCGCTGGTGTCGGTCGTCTTATGGATCCTCCTGGAGTCTTACTTTCGTGCCGGAATGTTTGCGCCGGCTCCTGGCGGCTTTTTCAAGCGGGCTTCCAAATCGTTCGGGCGGTTTTTCGGGCTCGCCTGCGCCAAGCTGATGTTCCTGACACTCGCGTCGGCGATTTTGGCGGGGATGGTGTTCCGAACGTTTCTGGTTTCTCCGCTCTCGGAGTGGCGTAGCCTTTGGATGGAGAATCGCCCGACGTTCCTGGTCTCGATCATTATCCTGTCAACGATTTGGTTCGTGCTGACCACGGCTGAGATTCTGATCCGTCGAAATGCTTTGAGTCTTCTCGGGCCCCATCTCTTCAAGATTGCCGGCACGTTTGCCGGCCTCTGGCTTTTTGAATTCATGATCGCGGCGGCTGTGGCGATCGGTGTCGTGATTCTGGCATCGATCCTTCCGGTGTCGGCGGCGACTGTCCTGGCGGGGGCTGGGCTGTTATCGTTCGCTCTGCTCACATTCTTACATAGCTATCTGGTCGCTGTTCGCTTTCAGTTTGTCGTCGCGCTTCAGAAGGATGCCAATTGAAAACGGCCAGACATTGTTGTGGACACACCCTACTCGAATTGCCTATTCTTCCGAAAATTTCAGGACTCGTAATCGACCGGTAGGAGGAGGACCCTACAAATGGATGAAGCGCAAGCCAGACTGTTAAAAAATTTTGAAGTTGGGAAGATTTCACGACGCAGATTGCTGCGAGCGTTAGGAGTCACAGCTGCCGGCGCCCCGTTTGCCGCGGCACTCCGGAGTTCGCTGTTTGCACAGGGCGGATGCCGTGACGGCTACGGCCAGGCTCAGGGACGCTGCGTGATGTCCATGGAAGTTGCGACGGCGCCGATCAAGCCGGTGTTCGAACCCACCGGATGGAAGACCGTAGCGCTCGAGAACATCGTTTTCGATGTTGAGGACTACAAAAAGGAAGCCGCCTTCTACATCGCGTTGATGGGTTGGAAGCTCCGAAACGACGACGGTAAGCAGGCCATCATGGACCTTGGCAACTGGGGTTCGGTCATCTTCAGACAAGCCGCGCCGGGAACCATGCCTCCTCCAACCGCCCCTTCCGCTGCTCCAGCCGGCGGCGACGCTGCAGGCGCCCGCGGAGGACGCGGTGGTCGCGGTGGCGGTGGCGGCGGCGCCCCGGCCCGCGCTGTCGTGAAGGGATTCGGTTTCGTCATCGATAAATGGGACGCGAAAACCGTCGAGGCCGAACTGAAGAAGCGCGGCATGACGCCTGTCGCGGACAACGACGGTAAGGGATTCGAGAGCTTCCGGGTCAAGGATCCCGATGGATGGGATCTCCAGATCTGCAACGGCGGAGGTCTCGCGAAAGCGCGCAAGACGGCGCCGACTGCGAAGCTTTCGGAAAAGCTTCCGTTCGAACCCACCGGTTGGAATACCGTCTGGTTAGACCATTTGTCCTTCGGCGTGACGAACTACAAGCGAAGCGTGTCGTTTTACACCAATCTTCTGGGGTGGAACGGTTCGTACGATGAGGGAACCCAGAACGAAGTCATGATCGGCGAAGTCGGCGATGCCATCATTCGCGGCGGCAATCCGAACGATCCGAACTTCGGACAAGCCGGTGGCCGCACCGGACCGTCGATCGATCACATATCGTTCGGCATCTCTCCGTGGGATGTCGATGGTGTGCGCGAACAACTCGAGCGGCGCGAGCTTTCCGTCTCCGTCGACACTTCCAGCGCGCACCTCGGGCCGGACGGCAAGTACGTTTCCGACGATATTCACCAGGCCGCTTTCCAGAGCTATCACACGCGGACGCCCAACGGCTACAACCTGCAGATCAGCTGGAATACGCACGACAAGCGGTTGGCATTGGCAAACGCGGTCAAACCGAAAGCGCTGATCAAGAAGAATTAAGAATTCGGGGGCTGTAAAAGCGAGCGAATTCCCTTCCTTGGCCAAGGAGGGGAATTTGCTCCTCCGAACGATACTTAATGCTCAGGCTGCCGGTTTGATGTTCTGATTCAGACTGAAGAAGTTCGTCGGGTCGTACTTTTTCTTCAACTCCGCCAGTCGCTGATGATTCGAGCCGTAGGCGTCGAGCACACGACCTGCTTCCTCCTCTCCGAGATCATTCATGTAGACAGCGCGTTCCAGGAATCGCTCGGCGGCGCTCCAGGTGTCGCGAACCCACGAGATGTTCGACGCGGCGTCGCCGTCCGTCCATCCGGAATGTACGACGCAATTCCAGTGGTTGTAGCGATGGGCAAAAGCCGTCGCCGTGGGGGCGACGCGAGCGGCCGCGCCGCTCAGCCCTTGTAGAATAACGACCGAAAACGGAGTCGGCAGGCGGCTTCCGCGCACGGTCAGGACGTCGATCGCGGCATCGCTCAGATTGCGCAGCAGGCTGGATTTCCAATAATACTGCCGGCCCGGAAGGAACATTGGATCGAAGATGCTTTGCATCGCTCGATAGGGCATAGGTTGAATCAGATCGAACTTCGGCGAAGCAATCCTTCGGACGGGCTGCAGGATTTTCTCTCCTGCGCTTAAATCGCCGCACCAGCAAACACCGATCGCCAACGAGATTTGGCCGTCGGGTGTTGTGAGAAAACCTGCGACGGTGGATAGTTCGTCAGGCATCGTGCGAACGAACTCATTGTAAAAATGCAGGACAGTCCTGGCTTGATCAAGCGGGTAGAAAACCGGACCACCCAATACGGTGCCGACTTCGTGCAGGCGATACTCGAACGAGGTCACGATCCCGAAGTTACCGCCGCCGCCGCGCAGACCCCAAAAGAGATCCGCATTTTCGCCGGCACTTGCGGTGACCATGGTGCCGTTCGCCGTCACAACATCCGCTGAAACCAAATTGTCACAACTCAAACCGTACTTGCCGGCGAGCCATCCGTAGCCGCCGCCCAAAGTCAGGCCGGCAATTCCCGTATCCGTTGCCACGCCTAATGGTGTCGCCAAACCGAAAGCTTGTGTTTCCAGATCGAACTCGCCGAGTTTCACGCCAGGCTCGGCGCGAGCGATGCGCCGCCCTGGTTCGACGCGTATGCCTTTCATCGGCGACAGATCAATCATCAGTCCGTCTTCGCAAACACAGTTGCCCGCAATGTTGTGCCCGCCGCCCCTCGCCGAAACCACGAGATCATGTTCCCGAGCGAAACGTACGCTTTCGATCACGTCAGCTGTTCCGGCGCACCGCGCGATCAGAGCGGGATGCTTGTCGATCATCCCGTTCCAGATTCTCCTCGCGTCGTCGTAGCGCGCGTCGCCTGGCAGCAGAACCTCGCCGCGCAGACTGCCACGGAGTTTTTGAAGGGCCTGTTCTCCGACCGTTGTTCTCTTTTGTTGACTGGTCATGCGAGCCTCCTTCGAAACTGACCGAGGATAAAACGGGCAAGTGACACGGAGCAAATTTTCCGCGATAGAATGTGCCGACCGTTTTCAGAGACGAAAAGCGAGGATCTCCAATGCCATATCTCCGCTCAACCCTGCTGGCGCTGACCGTGATGTTTGCCGGTCAATCGGCGGTCGAACTGCCGAACCCGTATCGAACAATCGAAAACCGATTCCAGCTTCCCGATGGACGAAAGTGGGGAGCGATCAGCGCGGTAGACATCGACAAGGATGGGAAGTCGATATGGATTGCGGAGCGCTGCGGTGGGAATAGCGGGTGTCTCGCAAATCCAGCGGTCGACCCTGTTCTGTTGTTCGACGGATCCGGCAAGTTGATCCGTAGTTTCGGCGCCGGC
>CAZPBY010000118.1:0-10187 GCA_964584785.1 uncultured Solibacteraceae bacterium | reverse complement strand
GTAACCAAGACGGGCGCTACCGAACTCCCAGCAAGCGTTCAAGTGCAGACGGCAAACGGGACGGCCGGCGCGGGAACGGACTACATCGCGCTATCGCCAACGACGCTCAACTTCGCAGCGGGAGACACGACCAGGACGGTTTCCGTGACCATCAACGGAGACACACTGGTCGAAGCCGACGAGACATTTTTCGTCAACCTGACCAATGCCAGCAACGCGACGATTGCGGACAATCAGGGAGTCGGCACCATCCTCAATGACGATGGCGTACTCGCTTTCAGCATCAACGATGTGTCCTTGCCGGAAGGCAACGGGCCTCGTACCGACTTCGTGTTTACCGTTACCCTGACGGGAACATCCGAGTCCGCGGCTACCGTCGTCGTGCAGACCGCCAACGGCACGGCGATCGCGCCCGGCGATTACACAGCTGTGGGACCGGCGACTTTAATCTTTGAACCCGGCGCCACGCAAAAAAATTTCGTGGTAGCGGTCTCCGGCGATGCCACTTTTGAGACGAACGAAACCTTCTTCGTGAATTTAAGTGACGCGACAAACGCCACGATCGTTGACGGCCACGGCCAGGGAACCATCATCAACGACGATGCGGCGCCGACTTTCGCCATCGACGATGTTCAGATTGCCGAGGGCAACAGCGGCACGACCACTGCAACGTTTACCATCACGAAGACCGGAGCTACCGAACTTGCTGCGACCGTTCAGGCTCAAACAGCGGACGGAACGGCTACTGCGGGCTCCGATTACAGCGCGTTGCCTCTCACCACACTGACGTTCGCCGCGGCTGAAACGACGAAAACCATTTCGATTGCCGTCAATGGCAATACAACGTTCGAGCCAAACGAAACGTTTTTCGTCAACATGAACCATCCCAACAACGCCCCCATCACCGATGGCCAGGGAATGGCCACCATCATCAATGATGACGCACCGCCCAACACTCCGCCGGTTGCGAACAACGACCTGGCGACGACTCTATTGCACACGCCGGTGTCCATCAATGTGCTGGCCAACGATACCGATGACGGCACCATTCCTCCATCCACCGTAACGCTAAGCACCGGGCCGGCCCACGGGGTTGTGCAGGTCGATACGCCGACGGGCCTGATCTTGTACACGCCTGGACTCGGTTTCTTCGGCACCGATCAGTTCAGCTACTCGGTGAAAGACAATCTGGGACTGGGTTCGAACGTTGCGACCGTCACGATCACGGTCCATCATGACACCAGTGTGCCGCTGGCTTCGCTGGTGCCGGATCCGGCATCACCGCGGGATACCGCGCTTGTGGTGATGGGCACAAACGGTGCCGATAAGATCCGCATCGTTCCGCAAGGCAATGACGGTGTCGTCAAAGTACTCTATGGCGGACAGTCTCTCGGCGATTTCAAGCCGACGAGCCGGATACTGATATTCGGCCTCGCGGGCGACGACGACATCCGGGTTGCAGGCGGCGTCGACCTTCCCGTCATCATTAATAACGTCCCACAGGATTCGAAAGGCGCCGATGTCATTCTCCCGAGCGTCATGCAATCACAGTCCGCCGAAAGCGTCTCAGCCCCCCTGGTCGCCGCAGCCTCGCCTCTGGCCGTCGCGGCCTTTACGACAACGAATTCCGGATTCACGGTACGCTTCAACCACCCCATTGATGCAAGCGTCGTCAATCTCTATGACACGGAAACAGGCGGACTCGGACCAGCCGATGTCTCGCTTGTTGGCCAAACGGTGGGGACTGTTCGAGGATCGCTGGTCGTACAGAACGACCTGGTCACTTTCATTCGCACCGGCGGACCGTTAGTTCCCGATACGTACACCGCAACCTTGCGCAGCGCCGCAAATGGATTCAAGGATCAACTCGGCAATCTTCTCGACGCCAACAACGATGGCACACCGGGCGACAACTTCGCAACGTCGTTCACGGTCACTTCCTCTTCTGCGGTTCTAGCCACGCTGCCCGACTTTGCCCGCGGTCCTGGGCAGGTCGTCAAAGTTCCGTCGGCGGCGTTCGGAATACCGATCACGCTGAGTAACGGCACAGGCGTCACTTCGGCTGTGTTGACGATCCAATACGATCCCACGCTTTTGACCATCAAGTCGGCTTTGCCCGGAAGTGATCTGCTGGCGGGCGCTGCGATCACCCTGGATTTGAGCCAGACGGGAATGGCTACCATTAGCATCACCTCTGCCACGTCGCTTGGCTCCGGTCCGAAGAATCTTGTCACTCTTTCCGCCGAAGTTCCTTCGAATGCGCCGTACGGCAAAACCGGCGTCCTGGATATCCGAAGCGTCAACCTCAACAATGGGTCCATTAGCGCACGCGGCGACCAGGCGGTGGAGCTTGTGGCTTACCTGGGCGACACCACAGGTGATCAGAGGTACAACTCGCTCGATGCGGAAAAAGTTTTGAGAGTGGACGCCGGTCTGGACTCCGGCTTCGCCGCGTTCCCTGCCGTCGACCCGGTAATACTGGGCGATATCACGGGCAACGGCGCCCTGAGCGCGCTGGACGGTACCCGCATATTGCAGGAAGCCGCAGGCATGGATCGCCCGGAAGTCCCCGCAATTACTCCGGTGATCATTGCCGGTTTGACTCACGATACCGGTGCCGGCTCGAACGACGGTCTTACCAACGATCCGGCCGTAAATGGAATCGCAAACGATGATGGCAGTATCACGGCCTTCCGATTGAGCCTGGATGGTGGTAACTTCGTTAACGCTCTTTCCGATCTCCATAATGGCAGCTTCTCGCTCACCAGGACTCGACTCGAACAGTTGTTCGGCGGTTCGCTATCCGATGGCAGTCATGCGCTGCGTTTCCAGGCCACGGACAACCAGGGCCATGATTCAACGATCAGCGAAGTAAGATTCACCTTAGATACTTCCCTTCCCGCCATCACCAGCTTCAGCCTTGCTGCGAGCTCGGATACAGGAACACCGGGCGACAACATCACGAGCGCGGCGATTGTGACGCTGGTTGGTACCTCCGAAGCCGGCTCGACTCTGAAGCTAGGGACTAGCGAGATACTCGTTGGCTCCGGCGGATTGTTTCAAATTCCGAACGTCGCGCTTGCGGATGGAAGTAACTCTCTCACGGTTTCTTCCGAGGATGGTGCCGGAAACAAGGCTCAAAGCACTTTAACGATCACCCGCCAGGGTGTCGTTACTTCGGATGTTTCGCTGACGTGGAACGAGCTGGCGCTCGACGCGATACGCTTGACCGTCACGGATCCTCCGGTTGCCAGCCGGATACTCGCGATGGTGAGTGTGGCCCAGTACGATACACTCGCTGCTATCGAAGGAACGCCGGCGTTTCTAGTGAAGCAAACGGCGCCGGGCCCTGCCTCGGTAGACATCGCATTGAGCAAGGCAGCGCACACCGTTCTTTACGCTCTCTTCCCATCGCAGCGCGCAAGCTTTGACGCTTCTCTAAACGCGTTGCTCGCTTCGATTCCGAATGGAGCGGCGAAAACAAATGGATTGAACCTGGGACTCTCGGTGGCCAATGCGATTCTAGCGATTCGCGCCAACGATGGCTCCAGCGATTTTGTCGAGTATGACGGCAGTACACAACTCGGCGAGTGGCGGCCCGATGGCCCGATGTTCGATACAGCCGACGAGCCGCAGTGGGGCGGCGTCACACCGTTTGTGCTGACGAGCGGCGATGAATTCAGGCCTGCCGCCCCACCGTCGTTGGGCTCCGCCGCCTATGCCGCCTCCGTCGAGGAAATTCGCAGCCTGGGCAGCGCTACCAGTACCACGAGAACCGCGGATCAAACCCAAATCGCGCAGTTCTGGGCCGACGGTCAAGGAAGCTACACGCCTGGCGGTCACTGGAACCTCATTGCTCAGCAGATCGCGCTGTCAAAAGGCAACAGCCTCAGCGCAAACGTCCGATTATTCGCTGAGCTGAATGTCGCGCTCGCCGATTCGGGGATCGCCGCCTGGGATGCCAAGTACACCTATGGTTTGTGGCGGCCCATCGACGCCATCCGCAATGCCGATCAGGATGGAAATGCCACGACTATCGTCGACCCGAACTGGACACCTCTGCTGATCACACCATCTCATCCGGAGTATGTGTCGGGCCATTCGACGTACAGCATGGCGGCCGCCACTGTCCTGGCATCCATCTTTGGCGACAATACTTCGTTTTCAACCACGGCTTTCACGTTACCTGGAGTCACTCGAAGCTTCACAAGCTTTACTCAGGCGGCCCAGGAAGCCGGACGCAGCCGCATTTACGGTGGCATTCACTACGAATTCACCAACCAGGCCGGACAACTGTTAGGTAGCCAGGTGGCCGCTGACGTACTGTCGCGGTTTGCGCTCAACCGGGATACGCAAGCGCCGAATATCGTCGCGAACTCGACACCAGATGTAACCAACACCAACATGACACTAACCGGCCAGATCCTGGACAACATCTCCGGCGTAGCGCGCGCACAGTATCGAGTCGATAGCGGCCCTCTGCAGAACATTACCTTGGATGCCTCAGGGAACTTCACCATCTCGACCAACCTTGCGCTGAACGGTACCAATGACGGCCTGCACAAGATCACCATTATTGCCGCCGACGCAGCCAATAATGAAGCAGTACCATTCATCAGAACGTTTACCATCGACACTAGCGCGCCCCAACTGACGATTACTGCGCCGGTAGTGGCGGCGACACTCGATGCCGTAACCCAATTGACGGGCACAACGAGCGGAACGGGTTCCAGCGTAGCCAGCCTGTCTTATCAGTTCGACAACGCGACTCCACGCCCTGTAACGTTCGATCCATCGACTGGCGCGTTCGAAACCTATCTGAACCAGTCGACGCTATCGGTTGGACCGCACACACTCAACGTCACTGCACGAGATAGTGCCGGGAACACAACCACGAAGAGCATCAGCATTTCACTCACGGAACTGCTGCCGTTCGCGTTGACGGGACTCACACCTGCGGACGGATCGTTAGATGTCGGCACGACTTTCCGTCCCCAATTGCTTTTCTCAAGGGCGGTCAGTCCGTCGACGCTGACGAGCACGAGTTTCTTTGCAACCGACTCCACCGGCCAGACCATACCCGCAAAGATCGTCACCTCAACGGATGGATTAATGGCCTGGCTGTTTTTCACGAATCCATTGCCGGGTGCGGATACCATCACGATTCATGTGGTCGGCGATTCTATTCGTCCCTTGGTCGGAACCGACTTGTTCGATGCCAATCGCGACGGAACGGCGGGCGGCACGCAGACCGTCAGTTTTAAAACGGTCAGTCTGGTTGCGATTCCGGGGACGAGTCTGTCTGGACGCGTTGTCGATCCCGGTCCCGATCTCGAGCCCATGACGTACGACGACATCCGGCGCGGCACCGACGGCATCCTTCACACGGATGACGACGTATTCCTGAATCCACTGGCCGGCGTGAAGGTGTTCATCGTCGGGCTCGAGAGTCAGGCCGTGTTCACCGATGCGCAGGGATTCTTCCAGTTCAGTTCGGTGCCGGTGGGTGATGTCAAAGTCGCGGTCGACGGCCGCACCGCAACGAATGCCCCGGCCGGCACCTTCTTTCCGGAAATGGTCATGGACGTCAAGCTGCGCCCAGGCCAGGCCAATACGCTGATGGGGACGATGGGAACGCTGGAAGAGCAAGCGGCAAACCTGACACGTAAGGAAGTTTACTTGCCGCGTCTGCGGACAGACATCCTGCAGACCCTCAGCAGCACCAATCCAACGACGGTTACCGTGAGCGCGAACGCCGCGCCCACTCTGAGCGACGCGCAGCGCAGTCTTCTGTCTTTACAGATTCAGCCCGGCACCCTCATCGGCGCGGACGGACTACCAGTCGCGAATCCGCAGATTGGAATCAGCGCGGTGCCTCCGGAACTGGTGAAGGAAATGCTGCCGCCGGGAGTGCTCGAACACACCTTCGACATCACGATCCAGGCGCCCGGCGCCGCGGTGTTTACCGCTCCCGCGAAGATGACGTTCCCGAACGTGTTCAATGCCGAGCCAGGGACACAGCTCAACTTCCTGAGCTTCGACCACACCACAGGCATGCTGGTGATCGAAGGCACCGCAACCGTTTCCGCCGACGGCCTTTCGGTCACGACAGACCCTGGAACAGGAATTACGAAGCCGGGCTGGCATGGAGTGACACCAACGCTTGCTTGCCTTCTGGGTGGAACCATCCCGAGCCCGTCCAGGAACGCCAGTCCCGTCTATCACGATGCCGTTGTCTTGCCGATGATCTTCGGGGACGCTGTCAGTCCCGTCAGTGTCTTCCCCGTAAGCCAATTTACATTTGCGCCTCCGGCTGCTGTCATCCCTCCGTTGCTCAGTCGGGTACCGCCGCCGGCTGGCCCTTGTCCCGTACCTACCCGGCCTACAACGTTTGATCCTTTCATTGAAATACTCATCGAAGTTGACGGCCCGCTTGAAGATTTTATGGTTGCATCAGGGGACCTGGATTTGACAACTCAGTGGTTCCGGTTGACTCCGGCTAGCGATACACAGACATTTCTGGCGGTTGTCAAAGCTTACGATGACGTCATATCTGGTGGGCTGCGGGAACTTAGTTCAAACATTTTGTTCGGAAGCAAGATCACCGTCACTAAGACTGTAGGTCGGCCTGACGGCACAACAACGACCGATGTCACCCCTTACTACCTGTATCGGTTTATCGATGCGACAGATTCAGAGCACGAAGATCACATGATCGAGTTCGAAGACACTCTGGTGGGAGGGACGAGAGATAAGAACATCGATATAAGAGCTGGACGAGACTCTATTCCCCAATTGAATATATCATCGGGCGCATTCACTGTACTTTCGCTAACGACGACCATCGGAACGGGATCCGGAACCCTAACCTTTGCCCCAACTACAGAAAGCCAGGACCAGACTACTACTCTCGATATCGACACCCCAACTCATGAACGGGTCGGGAGCATTCTGCTGCGCGGCGACGGAGAACCTGTGGAGCACTGGACATACAATGCGGGCGATGCGCTTGCCGCCGTTGCGCACGCGTTCAATATCATGACCGATAGTGAAAAGCTGCTTTTCGGAACTTCGGTGAGCGGAACCGAAGTCTTCAGTCCGCCGGCTGGGGTGAGCTTCATAAATGCCGTCATTGCACGTGTCGGAACACTGTTTTCGCCGTTTTCGCAAGCTTTCACACTCGACACATCTGGAACATTTCGTGATGTTGAATTTGAATCCGGAGCACCCGCTGTGAGTGCCGTTATGGGTTATGCCGCAGAACTCGGCGTGGACTTCGTCGCAATGCTTGGCGCAATCGACGGTTTCGGCAGAATCAGTGACACCGAAGCGGCTTTCCGTTTGTCGGAAGCCCTCAATGAAGCGCACAGCGGCGAGGTCCACACCTTCTTCGATCGCATTATCTTTGACTTTCATGACCCGCGATGGCGCTTTGGTTTCCCCACTAGTTGGACCTACGGAAATCTCGTGAACTTTTTTGCTGAGGACATCGCGCACGAGTTGGGCCACACGTTGGGGCTGCTACACACAACAGCATTCGATCCGGCGAAGACGGACATCATGTCTTATGGATGGGTGTTTAACACAACATTCGCCATAACGGCGAATGCCTTGAAGCTTGCGCTTGGACTGCCCTGGACGCAGGCGGATGCCGATCAGGCGCTCGATTACTACGATAAGTATGTTCAAGCAGGGGCACCGTTCGGTCCAGAGGGTTCCGACGATCCAAACTCGGAATTGCCTGGAGTGCCGAACAGTCTCTTGCTGCTGAAAGACCCGGCAACGGCTCAACTGGTTTGGCAAGGAGACTTCGGCAGAGTCGACATCTCGGGTCCTCCGCAGACCAAGTCCTACATCATTCAGAACGTCGGTCTGCAACCTGCGGTTGTTACAGCAGTCAGACTCGATGGAAACGGGCAGTTCATCCTGTCGCAAGTCACCACACCTACCACTCTACTCCCTGGCGCCAGCCTTCCAATCTCCATCACGTTCGACCCGGCTGCTACCGGACAGGCGAAGACGACGCTGCATATTACGAGCGATGCGCTCCAGCCTGTTGTGGACGTGGCGATAACGGGATTTGGCCAGACCGCCACGCCGCACATTGCCGTAGCGGCGCCAAACAACAATTTCGGCGGCGTGGCAGTCGGCGGCGACGGGCCTATCCAGGCGAAGTTTGCGACCATTACCAATCAAGGCGCGCAGCCGCTGACGATTTCCGGCATTCAGATTTCCGAAGGCTCGAGCGCGTTCTCGCTGGCCAATGTACCTGCGGATTTAGCCGCGCATCCCATCACGCTCGCATTCGGCCAGTCGTACAGCTTCGGGTTGGATTTCTCGCCCGACAAGAGCGGGTTGATTCGGGGCATTATCGACATCACGACCAACGATCCCGCTCAAGCGGTAACGAAGATTTCCGCGGTAGGGACCGGCCTCGGCGCGACGTCTTTTGAGTGGGGCAACGATTTCGTCTCGATCGAAACACCATCGGTGAAAGGTGCGCCTGTATTCCATGAGGTCAGCGACGATGCCGGGCGTTTCACGGTTTCGATTGGTCCAAAAACCAAGTATCACATCACGGTGTTCGATCCGGTGAGTGGATTGGTGGCGCATGGTTACGGCACAACTCCGCCGGCGGGAAAATCGCTGGATATCACCCGCGGCTTGATATTCCGCGCGAGTACCGCGCCCGACAGCGACTTCGACGGACTGCCCGACGATATCGAGACTGCGATCGGTACTTCGCTAACAAATCGAGATACCGACAAAGACGGGCTCTCCGACTTCGTTGAAATTCAACAGGGACTTGATCCGCTCGGCGGACTGAGCATTCCGGTCGGCGTGGTCGGAGCTGCCAAATTGAACGGAACGGCGCTTGAAGTCGTCGTCGCCGGGTCTGTCGATTCACCGACCGGCCAAACCGCTTATGTGGCCACAGGATCCTACGGCCTGGCGGTCGTTGACGTCTCGCGGTTGACTCGCCCCACAGTACTCAGCCAACTCGATCTCTCGGGGACAGCGGTCGATGTCGCAGTCGACACAACAAGTCAGATTGCGGTCATCGCCGCCTCAAACGCGTTGCATTTCGTTGACGTCTCGAACCCGGCGCAGCCCAAACTGCTGCAAACGGTCGCGGTCAACGCGACGCAAGTCGAAATTTCCGACGGCATCGCCTACGTCTCGGTGGGTAGCCTGTTGCAGTCCTACAGCGTATCGACCGCCGAGAAACTGCAGGAAGTGAGCCTGGGTAATACCATCAAGTCGCTTGCACGTGAGGGCTCGATGCTCTATACCGTCATCGGGACGACCACTACCTCGATCCGTGCCATCGACATCAGCGGATTCTCGATGGTGCTGCGAGGTTCTCTGGCCATCGCTTCGCCGATTCTTCCCGGCAAGATTTTCGTTGGCGGCGGCGTCGCTTATGTGACGGCACCGATCGGTTCTACTGGAAACTCCCAGGGAGGATTCGTCACCGTCGATGTTTCCAACCCCGACAGTCTGACACTAATCAGCGGCCGCGACGTGCCGCCACAATTTGCCGCACCCGCCGCAGCCATTGTCGCCAACGGTTCCGGTCTGGCGCTTCTGGCGGGACGGACCAATATTGCGACGAACTCCGTTACGCTGGCCAATGTACGCGATCTCACGAACACGTTCGCTTTTCTTACGGAGTTTCTGCTTCCAGCCACACCCCAGAGCCTGGCTATTGGATCCGGTATCGCGTTCGTTGCCGACGACGCCGGCGGCTTGCAGGTTCTGAATTACCAGAACTTCGACACTCTTGGAGTTCCACCCGTACTGAGCGTCACCGCGCCAACTGCCGATGAAAACGCGGCTCTGCCGGGAATTCAGGTGACGACCGGTAGAGTCGTACCTCTGAAGGTCTCGGTGACGGACGATCAACAGGTTCGCAATGTCGAACTGCTGGTGAACAATGTGGTGGTTCGCAACGACGTCTCGTTCCCCTGGGATATTACTTCGGTTACCGCAGCCCCTGGCTTAACCGGAGCCAACACACTCTCCGTGCAGGTTCGCGCCACCGATACAGGAGGCAACACCACTCTCTCTGCGCCGCTGACCTTCATCCTCGGGCCCGATCTGACGCCACCGCAAATCGTGGGTACGAACATCACGAACGGCATGCAGCTCACTTCCACGTTCCGCACCATCCGCTACGTGTTCTC
>CAZPBY010000117.1:0-10317 GCA_964584785.1 uncultured Solibacteraceae bacterium | reverse complement strand
TCCGCGGATGGAGAAATTCTGATCCAGGGCGACCAATGGCCGCAGAAACGTAGCAAACGATGATCGTCGAAACTGAAAAGGATCAGGCTTGGTATTCTGCAGGCCCGCCGCAGGGTGATGCGATTCGAGTATCCGGACTCAAAAAACACTACGGTGCGCTGGAAGCCGTGCGCGGCGTTGATCTCGCGGTGGCTCGTGGCGAGATCTTTGGTCTTATTGGTCCTGACGGCGCCGGCAAGACCTCGGTGTTTCAGATTCTCGGGGGCGTGATGCAGGCAACTGCAGGCAAGGCGATGATGTTGGGCCGCTCCGCGCGCGACGCGCGTTCGTACGTGGGCTATCTCACTCAGGTGTTCAGCCTGTATCACGATCTCAGTGTCGCCGAAAATCTGCGCTACATGGGCGAATTGCGGCGGCTGTCGCGGGATCAGATCGACCAGCGCGGCAGCCGTTACCTCTCGATGTTCGGCATGGAGCGATTCCGGGATCGTCTTGCCGGAAGGCTCAGCGGCGGCATGAAGCAGAAGCTCTCGCTGGCGTGCGCGTTGATCATCGAACCGAAGATCCTGCTGTTGGACGAACCGACCACGGGCGTCGACCCGGTGTCGCGTCGAGAGTTTTGGGATGCGTTAGCCGATCTTTCCGATCAGGGAATCACCATCGTCGTGGCCACGCCGTATCTCGACGAGGCCGAACGCTGTACGCGCGTCGCGCTGATGCACGAGGGTTTGATCCATCAAACCGGAACGCCGCGCGAACTGCGCCAGAGTCTGGGGCTTCAACGATTGATGGTCCGGGCTCACGAACTCAGCCGCGCTGAAGATGTATTGCACGAGACACGCGGGATCAAAGACGCCCAGCGGTTCGGCGACCGCCTGGACCTGATGGTGGACGATGCAGACGCCGGTGAAAAGCTGGCCCGCGGCGCGTTAGGCAGCGCCGGCATCGCCGTCGAGCAAATCGCCGTCGCGCCACCGACTCTGGAGAATACCTTCGTGGCCTTACTCCGCCAGGGTCAGTCGGAGATCAAGGCATCGACATTTCCTTTCAAACGCAAGTTTCAGCCAGCTTCATCCGATCATGTTTCTATCGGCGCGATAAACCTCACTAAGAAGTTTGGGAGCTTTCACGCCGTGAAAGGCGTGAGTCTTGAAGTTCGTCCAGGCGAAATCTACGGTCTGCTCGGCGCGAATGGCGCGGGTAAAACGACGACAATCAAGATGCTTTGCGGCTTGATCGAACCCACGTCGGGCGAATGTTGGCTCGCCGGTGAAAAGGGTCCATTACGTTCGAGTTCCGTCCGGCAGCGTGTCGGGTACATGTCGCAGAAGTTCTCTCTCTACGACGACCTCACCATTGAAGAGAATCTCGACTTCTTCGCTGGAACTTACGGTGTGCCCCTCCCGGAGCGCACGGAGAAGAAACGCTGGGTCCTGTCATTCTCCGGCCTGGAAGGGCGCGGTCATCTGATGACGGCGAGCCTGCCTGGCGGCTGGAAGCAGCGTGTCGCATTCGGCGCCGCCGTGATGCACGAACCCAGCGTGCTGTTTCTCGACGAACCGACGTCCGGCGTGGATCCGCTGGCGCGGCGCGCCTTCTGGAAAATGATCAACAGCTTTGCCGATTCGCGTATGGCGATCCTGGTCACCACTCACTACCTGGAAGAAGCGGAACAATGCAATCGACTGGGAATGATGGTTGCCGGAGAGTTGGTGGCACAGGGCACGCCGTCAAGTTTGAAGGCGGCCCAGAAGGGACACTTGCTGGAGTTCATCACCGACAAACCCCAGCGTGCAAACAATCTTCTCAAAAACGAAATGGAGCGCTGGCGCATATCTCTGTTTGGAGATCGTTTGCACGTGATCGTCGACGACGACGCGCAGAACGGCATCGCGAAAACTTCTCAGCGTTTGGCCGCAGCCGGTATCCACGTCGCGAAGGCTCAGGAGGAGCCGTATTCCCTGGAAGATGTGTTCATCGCTGTGGTCGAGAAGATGCGTCAGGAAGGCAAGACCGCTGACGAGTAGAAAGGCGAGACCGATGAAACGCGTACTGGCACAAGTGAAAAAAGAACTCACGCAATTGTCGCGCGACAGGTTGACACTGGCGCTTGCGTTGGTCTTGCCGATCGCGCTTTTGTTGCTGTTGAGCAAAGCGACGTCGCTATCGGTCAAAGACATTCCGGTCGTCGTCCAGGACCTCGACAAGACGCCGTCCTCCCGTCGATACGTTGAAGCAGTTGGCGCCTCGCTGTCTTTTAAGGTTGCCGCCTTGCCGGCGGACATCTCACCGGAGCGGGCACTGGATCAGAACCTGGCGCGTGCCGCCTTGATTATCCCGCCGCAGTTCGAACGGAATCTGCAGCGAGGCCAAATTGCCGAGGTGCAGTGGCTCATGGATGGTGCCGATGCCAACACCGCGAACGTCATGCGCGGTAAGGCGACGGCGATCACCCAGGCATTCAACGCACAACTTCTACCCACGGCGGCGCCCGTCGGCATCAAACCCGAGGTCCGCTTCTGGTTCAATCCAGGGCGCGAAGACCTGAAGTACTTCGGTCCAGGAGTACTGGCTTTCGGCATGGCCATGTTTCCCACATTGCTGGCGGCGCTGGCGCTGTCGCGGGAAGGCGAGTTGAAGACGATTTTGCAGGTCTATGTTTCGAGCATTACCGCCTTCGAGTATCTGCTGGGAAAGGTGATTGCGTATGCGATCGTAGCCTGGGCCGAGTGGATCGCCGGCATGATCATTCTGTTCGCCGGCTTCGGCTTGAGCCTGGCCGGCGATCCTACGCCGCTTCTGGTGACCACGTTCTTCTATCTTCTATGCACAACGTGTTTCGGCGCCATGCTGGGCGCCGCGATTCCGAATCAGGCTGCGGCCATTCAGGCCGCGCAACTCGGCGGCTTTCTTACATCATTCCTGCTGGCGGGATACATCTTTCCCGTCGAGAACATTCCGCAGCCGGTGCGCTTTCTCTCGAACTTCGTTCCGATGCGTTATTACCTCGTGGTTATTCGCGACGCGTTTCTGCGCGGCGGCGGCTGGTCCGCGGTTTGGGTCGAGCCGATCGCGTTGGCTTTGCTTTCTTCGTTTTTCTTCTGGCGGGCGTGGAGTGTGATGAAAGACATGCAGGTGAAGGTGTAACCATGCGCCTCTGGTCGCTTTTCATTAAGGAGTTTCACCAGATCCGGCGCAACCGCCGGCTGGTGATCATGCTGATCATTCCTCCGACGTTGAACATCATCCTGTTCGGGCTTGCCTTGAATCCCAACTTCGAGGACTTGCGGCTGGGTGTGGTGGATTACAGCCGCACGCCGGAAAGCCGGGAACTCGTTTCGGCTTTCACCGAAGGATTGGTATTCCGGGTCGGGGCATATTACGCGTCGCCCGACGAGATGGGCCGCACCATCGGCAAGGGTGAACTCGACGCGGGCCTGGTGATTCCGCCGGATTTTGCAGAGAGACGCATGCGGCGTGAGACTGCGGAAGTTCAATTGGTGGTCGATGCCGTCAATGCCAACACCGCAACGATTGCCGGCGGTTATGCCGCCCGCATCATCGCGAGCGAGAATCAAAAGATAGCCTCGTCAATCGTGATGAACACTTCGCCTCCCAGGCCGTCCGTAACTCCGCATCTGACTCTGCTCTACAACCCCGGCTTGAAGAGTTCGTGGTTCATCACGACCGGGATGATTGGACTGTTGCTGGTGCTGCAAGGATCGGTGGTCGCTTCCGCGTCGCTCGTCCGCGAAAAGGAAATCGGAACGATCGAGCAGCTGTTGATGACTCCCGCGGGAAGCTCGGAAATCATCATCGCAAAAGTTGCGCCTATCTTTCTGTTGCTCTCTCTCGATATCGGCCTGGCCCTGGGAGTGGCGCGGCTGATTTTCGGTGTACCGATGCGCGGCAGCCTTTTGCTGTTTTTCTTTTCGGCGTCGCTCTGTGTGTTCTGCGGCATCGGCATGGGGATGATGATTGCAACATTTACGCGAACCCAGCAGCAGGCCCAGTTGATGGGCTTCTTCACGAATCCGCCGCTGGCCATTCTTTCGGGTGCGACGACGCCGATCGAAGCAATGCCGTCGTGGCTGCAACCGGTGACGGCCATCAATCCGGTCAAGCATTTCGCGATCATTGCGCGCGGGATCATGCTCAAAGGCAGCGGAATCGACGTCCTCTATGGTGAGTTACTCGCCCTCGCGGCGATTGCACTGGTCATGGTTTCCCTCAGCTCATGGCAGTTTCGCAAGCAACTCGGCTAGCTGGAACAACATTTATGATGAAAGGCCTCATTGTTCAGATCCTCATTTTTACTACCGCGGCGTCAGCTCTGGCTCAGTTCGGGCCGCCCGCCGGCCAGTCGCAGAGTACCCAGGCGGCGCCCATAGCCTTATCCGGGCGGAATCCTCAGAACGGTTCGGTGACGGCGATTCAAACCGCCGTGCCGGGAACCACGACCAGCGTGAACACGATCAACCCTTCGATACAGGTGCAGGGACCTTACGCCGGGAGCACACCGAGCCCTGGGTTCAGCGGCAAGCTGTCTCTGCGCGAAGCGATCGAGCGAGCGTTGGAATTCAATCTGGGACCCCAGAATCTGGCCGAAGCCTTACGTCAAGCGCGAGGTCAGGGCAAGACAGCGCGCAGTAATTTGCTTCCGAATATCTCCGGCACGGTAACCGAAGCTCTGCAGCAGACCAACCTCAAGGCGAACGGCTTGCGGATCAACGTGCCGATTTCCGGCTTCGCGTTCCCAACCGTGGTTGGACCGTTCAACTATACGGATTTTCGCGCCAGGCTCACTCAGACGCTCGTGGATTTCACGGCGCTCAACAATTATCGCTCCGCCGAACAAGCCACCCGAGCGCAGGAATTCAATGTGGAAGACGCTAAAGACCTGACCGTCCTTGCCGCCGGTGGCGCCTACTTGCAGGTCATTGCCGCGGCAGCCCGCGTCGAGTCGGCGCGAGCCCAGCTTGAAACGGCGAATGCTCTTTACAAGCAGACCTCGGAGCAGCGCGCAGTCGGTTTAGTGGCGCAGATCGATGTGAATCGAAGTCAGGTGCAGGCGCTCACGCAGCAGCAGCGGCTTTTGTCAGTGCAAAACGATCTCTCGAAACAGAAGATCAATCTGGCGCGGATTGCCGGTCTGCCTCCCAACGATCAATTCGACCTGACCAATGAGATCGATTTCACCGCGGAGCCTCCGCTTCCAATGGAGGAGGCCTTGAAACAAGCCTTCGAACAGCGTTCCGATTTGAAGTCGGCTGACGCTCAAGTGCGAGTGGCCGAACATAATCGACTGGCCGCGCGCGCCGAACGCCTGCCGTCATTGTCTGTGAGCGGCGACTACGGTGCGATCGGTGTGAACCCGGCCCAGTCTCACGGAACTTTTTCTCTCATCGGCACTCTCCGTATTCCCATATGGCCGGGCGGTCGAACCGAAGGAAGTATCGAACAAGCGGATGCGGCGCTTGCGCAAAGAAAGGCGGAGCTGGCGGATCTGCGGGGACGCATCGAGAGTGACATTCGAAGCGCTTATTTCGACCTGGAAGCGGCAGGCCGCCAGATCGATGTTGCCCGGCAAAACCTCCAGGTGAACGAGGAGACCCTTGCGTTGACTCGGCAGAAGCTGGATGCCGGCGTGTCCGACAACGTTGCCGTGGTGCAGTCTCAGGACGCTGTGGCGAGCGCTCAGTTGGACTACATCAACAGCGTGTTCGCTCACAACGTGGCTAAGCTTGCACTTGCCCGCGCCATCGGGCACGCCAGCGAAAGCTGGCCTCGCTTTCTGATGGTGAAGTAGCCGCAAAAAAATCGGTGGCCGTGTCGATTTGAGGTCCCATCGTTCGACTTACCCATGAGAGGGATTTGAAAAACGAGATGGGAAGGAGAAAGCGATGATCGTCTTTGGTAAGCGTTTGGCCGACTACACGTCATTTGCAAAACTGTTTCTGATATTGATCCCTGTGATCGGGGTTGCGCGACTGTCCCTGTCCTTAGGCGGAATTCCAAACTCAACGGTGAGATGGTTGAGCATGACGGTCGCTGTCTGGATTGGAGTTATCTATTATTCAATCCGAATCCACACGAGCGGTTTCGGCAGCTACAAGCAGCTCTTCCCGGTGATCGCTTCATTAAATCTCGCGGCTCAGGTCATCGCCATCACGGCGATCGCGATTGCGATCTTCAGCGGCAACAACAACGTCTTCAGCTCGCCCGAATTTGCATTCGGCACCGACGGCAAAACCTGGACGCATCTCCTGGCTCACGTATTCATCGGAACCACCGTCGGCACGCTTTTGCCTTGGCTCATTGGCTCCGGGTTTCTGGCGATGAGTCGCAAGTTCACTCCGTCGCCGCATCCAATTGCCGGCAGCGCATCATGAGGACGGACCGGATGCAGGCGATATTGACCGGCTTGATGTTCGGAGAATCGCCGCGTTGGCACGATAATCGCCTGTGGTTCGCCGACTGGGGCACCCAGGAGATCTCCGCCGTCGACCTCACGGGCAAAAGCGAAGTCATCGTTCCGATGCGCCTGTCGTCATTTCAGCCTATCTCTTTCGATTGGCTTCCGGACGGGCGCTTGCTCATCGTATCGTCGCGTGACGCCAAACTGTTGCGCAGGGAACTGGACGGAACGCTCGTTGCACATGCGGACTTGAGCAGCCTGGCGAAGGGCTGGAACGAAATCGTGGTCGACGGGCGCGGCAACGTTTATATCAACGGCGGAGGCTTTGACTTGATGGCCGGTGAGAAATTTGCGCCAGGCATGATCGCTGTGGTGACTCGAGATGGCACGGTCAAACAGGTGGCCGATGGTATCGCGTTTCCGAACGGGATGGCTGTGACTGCCGACAACTCCACTTTGATCGTCGCGGAGTCCTACGGAAGGAAGCTCTCCGCTTTCGATATCGCCGCCGACGGGCAACTCTCGAACCGCCGCGTGTGGGCCGATGTCGGTGACGGTGTACCCGATGGGATCTGCATCGATGCTGAAGGCGCAGTCTGGTACGCCGACGTTCCTAACAAGCGTTGCGTTCGCGTCCGCGAAGGCGGCGATGTGTTGCAAACGGTTCAATTGGATTCAGGCGGCTTTGCCTGCATGCTCGGAGGCGCTGACGGGAGAACATTGTTCATCGTCGTGCGTGAGTGGCGCGGCCTCGAGAGTACAACGGATCGAACGCGAAAAGGCAGGGTCCTTAGTATGCCGGCACCCTCAACCCATGCCGGGTGGCCCTAGGGTGTGCATTGAATTTTCAATGCAAGAATTATCTATCGCCGGTCTCCAATGTCTACCGCACGCCGTCCTTGAAGAGGAGTCACCAGAACCCATCACGAAGGGAAGCATTTCCCAAAAGCCAGCAACAGTCGCGGCGATCCCTTGATGCGGATTCTTCTGCGCAGCAAAGCCCAGACGAGATTGCGTTCCTTGGCCAGGAAGCCCAGCCATGCCTTGCTGCCCGCCGTGACTTCGATATCCGACTTCCCGGAATGGCCTTCCCCTACCTGCAATGTCTGATTGCGGATCGTCACTGTGGCGCGACACTCTTCGGCGCCAGTGAAGGTGAAGTGATACGCCGCATCAATGCCCTTCGACCGGTTTCGCTGAAACGTTAACGGCAGTCCGTCCAGAAAAGCTCGAATGGAACGGAGACGGTTCAGACCATTCCCGACGCGTTTGGTGTGTTTGTTCGGAAAGCGGCGCGCGACGTGTTCCTCGGCGTCGGAGTTTGCGACAACATAGACGGTCTCTTCCTTGTCCTGCAATGGCCGCACGATGTCTTGCAGATATTTCGGACGATCGCTGAGAAACGGTGCGAGGACGTCATCGCCGGCGGGACATACGGCCATGCAGTAAGCCGACTTGTAGTTTGCGCCGAAAGACAGGCTCTGCCACATTGAAGCCGACTCCGGATCGCTCACTTTTCTCCGATAATCCGACGCATTTTTGCTGTCGGCGATCTGCTCCACCCAGTTTGTAAAGCCGCCGATGAACTCGCGATAGTTGTGGGTGTAACAAGCGGAGAAGTTGAATGCTCCATCTGATGCAATCGCACCAACCGGGCATGCGGCCACGCACAGCTTGCATTCCACACAGGGGTTGTAGTCCAGCCCGTGCTGATACTCGGATATTTCAGCATCGACCAGCACGGTTCCCAGCAGAATGAAGTTGCCGAACCGCGGATGAATGACATTCCGGTGAATCCCCATCTGACCGAGGCCTGCGGCAACGGCCACAGGCTTATGTGAAACGACCCACATCTTTCCCAGTCCTGCGTTCGCCATCTCCATGGGAAATCCCATCGCCGGGTTAATCGCTCGAATGCCTCTCCCTTCCAATGCGGCCACGATGCGGTGGGCGGTCTCGTCGATGCGCTCGCCCGTATGATGAAATTCGAGGTTCGCAACCGAACGGGCAGGGTTGTGAATCGGCTCGCGATTCATTCGCAGCACGAAGCTGATCAGTGATTTCGTGCCGGGAAAGAACCGCAGAATGTCATGGCGCTGATTCTCGAGCTCCGGTCGATCGATCGCGATGAAGCCGACGTCGTCAGCGCCGGCTTTCAAACAGAAGTCGCGCAATTCTTCGGCGTTCAGCATTGCCGGCGGCGCAGTCGACAACCCGTCAGTTCGCTCTCGAAACCGTTTCACGCTCGGATGTTCAGAGAGCTGCACGACACCTCCCGACTTGTCCGGTCATGGCTCAGGCTTTCTGGATAATTTCAACGGCAGTTGACGAAAATTTTTGGGCTGCCACCTTCTACTCCTTTGAAGGTTGAATGGATTGCTCACATCTACACGCTATGCCATGCGTGGCACCATGAAAAGAGCCAGATAGAACGGGGCCGGTGGTACCATTCGAAGAGGCTGCGATTCACTCACAGGGAGCCTGAGAAATGTCCCCACGACGCGCTGGAGCTTTGCCGTTACTTCTCAAAGTGGATTCCGACGCACAACAGCCTCTCAATCAACAGGTCTACCAGGGCCTGCGCTCGGCGATCCTCGATGGACGGCTGCGCGCCGGTGCGCGTTTGCCATCGTCGCGTGTGCTCGCGCGGGACCTCTCGATTTCGCGGAATACGGTGCTCGACGCATACGAACGCCTCTCGAGCGAGGGGTATTTGCAAGGCCGGTCGGGAAGCGGAACGCGTGTCTCCACAGAGCTGCCGGACGACATCCTGCGAGTTCCACTGACGGCGGCGCGACCGGCGCAGCGGCAGATACGCCGCAGAATCTCCGAACGCGCTCAACGCATCGCAGACGTTCCCGTCCGTCTCAGGTCCCTGCGCACGCCGCGGTTCCATGGTGCCTTCCGGATTGGAGCGTGCGCGCTGGACGAGTTTCCAACGGATCTGTGGGAACGACTTGTTCGCAAACAGTGCAAATCCAGCAATACCGCCGGCACATTGGACTATGACAACTCCGCAGGCTACCTGCCGCTGCGCCAGGCCATCGCTACCTATTTGAAGACTTCACGCGGCGTGACATGTGACCCTGAACAGGTTTTCATCGTCAGTGGCTCGCAGCAAGCGCTCGACCTTTCGGCACGCACACTGTTGGATCCTGGAGATTCCGCCTGGCTCGAAGATCCGGGCTACGCCGGAGCGCGTGGTGCGTTCGTCGCTGCCGGCGCACACGTCGTATCCGTCCCCGTCGATCACGAAGGCCTCGAGGTAGCGAAGGGGATCCGGCAGGCCCCTGACGCGCGAGTCGTTTATGTAACACCGTCGCACCAATTCCCGCTTGGAGTCACGATGACGCTTGCCCGCAGATTGGAATTACTCCAATGGGCCGCGACGTCGGGCGCGTGGATTGTCGAGGACGATTACGACAGTGAGCTCCGTTACGCGAACCGCCCGCTTGCGGCACTGCAGGGACTGGACGTGCACGATTCGGTCATTTACACGGGCACTTTCAGCAAGATCGTCTTTCCGTCACTGCGGCTGGGCTACGTCGTGGTGCCACCATCCATGGTCGATGTTTTCGCCAAAGTCCGCGTCTTCGCAGACGTGCACCCGCCGACATTCACGCAGGCTTTGATGGCCGACTTCATCGTAGAGGGTCACTTCGAACGCCACATTCGTCGAATGCGTACTCTGTACCGCGAACGCCAGGAAGCGCTGCTCGAGGCGGCGCGCCGCTACCTTAATGGCTTGTTGACCGTGCAGCCCGCCGATGGAGGCGTGCCCCTGCTCGCGTGGCTGCCGTCGGGGATCGATGATCGTCAGGCGTCCCGTCGAGCAGCAGACGATGGGATCGAGGCCGGGCCCCTTTCATGGTTTTCCGCGTTGCGTCAAACCCGCCGCG
>CAZPBY010000116.1:0-10999 GCA_964584785.1 uncultured Solibacteraceae bacterium | reverse complement strand
TGTTGTGGGTTTTACCGTGGTAGTCGGTAGCGTTTATCGCCAGCGTGTATTGCCCCGCGGGCGTGGCCGAATTCGTTGCGACGCTAAGCGTCGAGGTCCCATTGGCTGAGACCGAAGCCGGATTTAGTGTGCATGTCGCGTTGGCTGGGCAACCGGAGGCAACGAGGTTCACTGTGCCGGAGTATCCATTCAATGCGCCGACCGTGATGGTGAATGTGGCCGTTTGCCCGGGTGTGACGTTCTGAGACGCCGGATTGGCCGCAAGCGAATAGTCCGGTGCCGGTGTCGACGCTCCGCATGGGTTTAATACAAACGATCCGATGTGCGTCGACCACGCCTGACTCGAGGTCGTCGCCAGATACTGGTTGACATACCAGAACGTGCAGTCGTCGCGAGGGTCGACACGCATCGAACTATAGTCTCCCCACGCTTCGACTTCCTGCCAGCCCGCTCCTTCCTTGATGCTGGCTTCCGTTCCCATCGTACCTGAAGGGTCCGCCGGAGTGCGCCCGGTATAGCGTATCGAGGGATACAGGCTTGTGCTGGAGACGCTGTAGCCGAGGGCGATATTCCCCGCCTGATCCATGGCGGCGCTTCCCATCCAGCGCTCATTGCCGTCGTCAGGGGCAAACGTTCCCTGCTGAAACGTGGTGAAAGTTCCGGTGCTGGACACAGGCGAACGAAGCTCATACCATCGCACACCCGAAACAAAGCCGGTAGAAACGCTGTGATTCGTGACGATCGACTCGTGATCGGCGTACATCCGAAAGGGGAGACGGGGCATCAGGCGGTCATCCAGCGCATCCAGTCTTCCGTTTGGCCCAGGTTGTGCGACCCAGATTGGCATGTCCCAAGGCTCGACCGCGATCGTCGAGAAAGAACTCAAAGTCGCGGTCCGGGCCGCGAAGTCGGGAGCCAGCGCATACAACCCGAGAGTGCCGTCGCGCATATCATAGAGATCGATAAAGTAGCCCGGTGTTCCATCGAGCGGAGGGGTCGTTCCGTCGAGATCTGTAGGGAGATAGCTCCAGCCTGAGATATTCGTGTAGCAAAGACCAACTGGATTCACTGCGCCGGCGAGCATGGCGGCCCGATCGTAGGCGCAGATCTCCGCTCCAAAACTTCCATCAAAGAGGTTATAAGTAGCCAGGTAAGCACTGTTGTGAGCCGTGGGCCAAACGCCAAATTTCGGCGTATCGTTCAAAGTCGATCCGAATGGATAAGAATACAGATTATAGGTGCCCGTCGGATCACCGGTAGCCGACACGGCAATGCATTCGACATATGGCGAGGAGAGTCTTCCAACCTGTGCGATCATCCAGCGGTCGGCCAATCGGTCGTATTGAGCGTAAGGATCGACTCCAGCGCCGTCAGCGCACTGCCCACCAAGGTTGCTCCACAGGGATCGCAGCGCAAGCGGTCCCAACACCAGTCCGCCGGACTTGTTGAACACGGCATAAGCGCCGTTCACAACTTCCACGATATGGTTCGGTCCCACCGCGATGTTGCTGTCCGACGGGACATACCCGCTTTGAGACGAGTTGATGCCTTCGAAGTGCGACCCACCTGTGGAATCGAGCAACGCGCCCTGCTGCTGTTGCACCAGACGATCCGGCAGGTTTCGCTTGACGTCCGTGCCGGCGTCGGCATCGGCGTCTGCGTCTCTGGCAGCGTGGTCGGGAACCGGAGTCAGGACTTTGGCCGAAACCGTGGCGCCGCGAATGTCCCTCAGCCGGGGGGACGCCGCATGGCGAGCGGGTCGCATGACGGTGAACGTTTGCGCCGCCGATTCCTCGACGTTCAGTGCGAAGCAGATCACAACAGCCGGCACTGTCGCGTAAAAACGATGCCATTTATTCAAGGTCGTTCCTCGCTAGAGTCGCAAACTCGGTTCGATCTTTCTACTTCCCGGCCGTCTTGGCGTTAATAGTTGATGGTGCGGTGAAACCGGCAATACACTGAAAGCGATTCGCAGGAGATCGGAATCAGAAGTTCAATTCCAATTCCGTAACACGTCTCTCAACACGTGCACGGTCACCGTCAAGAACCGTGATCCGCTTGCGGGCATTTGTCGCAATCATTGCTGTTGAGGAAACGGTAGACGTGAGTTCACTCCCGGCGCGTGCTCTTATACCACAAGCCCTGATCATTAGTCGTTAGTACTGCAGTGCTCGTTGCCGCGGCCGCGACCGGCCGGTATTTATGTGATAAAAGCGTTTCGTGCAATCCGCCATCACCGTCCAAAATTTTCCCGTGAGTTGTTCGGACCGTTCACTGAAATAGAGCAATGAGGTTGTTCCGACTCCGAAGGACCAGGCTGACCGTCGGGATTCTTGTCGCGATCTTTGCAGGTTTGGCAGCGTGGACGTTCTGGTGGGAGCCTTCAACGCTCACCGTTGTTCATCAGACAATCGCGATTCATCCGTGGCACCCGGAGCATGCGGGACTCAAGGTCGCTGTGATTTCGGACCTGCACGTCGGTTCACCATTCAGGGATGTCGGCAAGCTGAAGCAACTCGTAACGGCCACCAACAGTGAAGCGCCGGACCTCGTGGTCCTGCTGGGCGACTTCGTCATTTTGGGTGTCATTGGCGGAACCTTAGTAGATCCGGAATCGATCGGCGATCAACTCGCCGGCTTGCAGGCGCCGCTCGGAATTGTCGCCGTGCTTGGGAATCACGACTGGTGGTTTGACGGCAACAGAGTTCGGCACGCGTTGGAGTCGCGAGGCGTTCGTGTGCTGGAAAATGAAAGCATCCGGTTGACGCAGCATGGAAAAAGTTTCTGGCTTGCCGGATTGGCGGACCTTTTGACGCGAGGCAACGGCGTACCCGTGACCCTCGCTCAGATTAATGACGATGAGCCCATCATCGTTCTGACACATAACCCCGACGTTTTTGTCAGTGTGCCGGAGCGCGTCAGTCTGACTTTGGCCGGCCACACGCACGGAGGACAAGTGCGACTGCCGTTGATCGGGCGGCCGGTTGTTCCATCGAAATACGGGCAGCGTTATGCGTACGGACTCATTGACGAGGGCGGCAGGAAACTCTTCGTGACCGGCGGCGTCGGCACGAGCATTCTTCCGGTCCGCTTTGGCGTACCCCCGGAGATCGTGATCTTGCGTCTGATTGCTGCGGGATCATGAAGAAGGCTAGGTTGCCCGTTCTTTTGCGCTGGCGCGCTCAAAATCGACTTTGTGATAGACGCGAGCGAGCGAAAGCCGGCACGCGTCGGAACTCAGTTCCATGTCACCGTACGGATCCGTGCATTCCGTGTAAACCCAACTGCCATCTTCCTGGCGAGTAAATCGCTCCAATCGGCATTCGGTTTGGGTGACCAGGACATATTCGCGAAGCGTTTCAATAGTTCTGTAATGGGCAAACTTTCTGCCGCGGTCATAGGATTCGGTGGATTTCGAAAGCACCTCGATGATGAGCTGCGGATTAACAAGCGTGTCGAACTGTTCATCTTCAAACCGCGGTTCACCGCAAACGGCTACGATATCCGGATATGTGTAAAGACCTGTTTGAGACACTTTCACACGTAAATCCTGGCAATATACTTCACATGGACGATCGGCAAATTGAGAGTTCATCTCGGTTGTAAGGTTCACCACAATCTTTGTGTGTTCGCTCGTCGCTCCGGACATTGCGAACATTTCGCCATCGAAGTACTCACTTTTGATCTCGGCTCGCCTCTCCATTGCGAGATATTCCTGAGGCGTGATTTTGGTCTTAGGTTTTGTCGACACGTGGTTTTCCATGGCAGGCGATCAAATATAGCACAGCGATATACGCACCGCCCGCGCCGCCGATACTCGCAAGTTCTGGGCCCTTGCAATTCGCTCCTAAGGCCTTTGGATTTTGAACGTGTCGTTGGGACAATCCCGCACTAATCGCGAAAAACGCGATCAAAAGGCGAGTATTTCGCGACTTCGCTCATCGCTTTAAGGCTTCGCGGAGTTCTTCTTTGAGATCGTTGAGCTTCTTCTCGAGTTTTCTCTGGCGGGAAAACATGGACCAGGTGAACAGCAGGATCCCGGCGAAGATGATGCTGTATGCGGCGACGACGTATTTCATAACGCGTGCACCGTCTGTTCGAGGTATTCGACTTCCTCCTCAACCCGAGCGACTGTGATTCGATGCATGAACATGTAAGCGTATGTCACAGTCCACGCGGCCAAAGAGCACATGAACGCGATCGCCATATCCTTGTCCGTGCCTCCGCCTCCAGGACTTACTACCGGCCCGGGATGCTGTTTCGTTGAGATGAAGTAGATCACGAGGTAATTGAAAGGCACGTCCAGCATGGCAAGCAAACCGAACACACACGAAAGCGTCGCGCGCTTTTCAGGGTTCGGGAGATACGCGCGCAGCATCAGGTATGCGATGAAGAGCAGAACGAGAATGAGCTGAAGGTTCAATCGAGGATCCCACCAGACCCAGTACTTGCCCCAGATCGGCTTCGCCCACATCATTCCGCTCAAAGTGCCCGTGCCCGAGAACAACAGGCCGAACTCGGCCGCGGCCGCTCCAAATCGATCCCATTTCGGCTGCCCGTTGATGAGGTACATGATGCAGGTGGCTCCAAGAATGAAAGCCGAAAGGTATCCCATCAGCAGAACAGGAACATGAAAATAGAAGATCCGGAATGGCTGGCCTTGCGTTGCATCCACTCCTGCGTAGATGAAGATCAGGTAAAGCGCGGTGGCCATCAGTATGAATGCGGATACGCCGAGAGTTTTATGCAGCATGTCATTCCTCCACGACAAACTCGAACAGCATGAACGACGCGGTCAGGTAAACAATTGTAAATGCGGCGAGCATGATCAGAGCAAACGAGATTCCAGCCGTATCGTTCTGAAGGATCTTACCGGTGACTCCAACGGCCGAAAGGATAACCGGCAGCGTGAGCGGGATCTGAAGAACCGCCAGCAAAACCTCCTTCATTCGGGTTTGAGCCGTGATCATCGACAGGATCGTTCCGATCGATACAAAACCCAGCGTGCCCAGTATGGAGACTCCGATGATCTCCAGAATCTGAATGTTGAATGCCAGGTTGTTCAGGATCACAAACGGGGGAATCATCAACAGCTCGGCGATCATCATGAACGCAAAGTTGCTGGCGACTTTGCCGAGATACAGTTCGCCACGGCCGAGCGGCGCGAGCAGTAAGCCCTGAAGGCACTCGTTGTCCGTTTCCATGGTCAACGAACGATTCAGACCGATGATGCCCGCGAACATGTACGACACCCACAGAATACCCGGCGTCAGCGCCCCGCGCTCCGCGCCGCTGGGATCAAACGCGTAGTTGAAGATGACGAGGGACAGCAGCCCGAACATGAACATCGAGCTGATGGATTCCTTGTTTCGCCACTCGATGACGATGTCTTTGAAGACGATCGAATAGATGGATTTCATCGAGGCTGGCTGCTCCGAACGTATTCATCGTACGCGTTGCGGACCGCGGCTCCTCGAGCCCCTCCCGAAAACATAACCCGGCCGCGATCGAGAATAACCGCGTGAGTGGCCGCTCGCAGGCCCTGGTCGAGGTCGTGCGTCGTCAGGATCACCGTGTTGCCTGCGGCAATGGTTTCATCCAACAAATCGTCGAGCATCTTGACGGCGCCTGCATCGAGTCCGGTGTAGGGCTCGTCGAGAATGAGCAGGGATGGACGATGCAGAAAAACGCGCGCGATGCCGATCCGTTGATAAAGGCCGCGCGAGAAGGACCGCACCGGATCATTCGAACGGCGCTTCAAGCCGACGCGATCCAGCAGAAGAGGAATGCGCGTCTCGGCGTCCCCGACACCGTAAAGACGGCCGAAGAACCGCAAATTTTCGGTGGGAGAAAGATCGCGGTAGACGTAAGTGTTGTGTGAAAGGAAACCGATCTTCGCACGGGCTTTTTCGGATTCTTCGCTGATGTCGACTCCGTGGATGCGCAGCTTGCCGTGAGTGGATCTCATCAACGTGGCGGCAACCTTCAGGAATGTCGTTTTTCCAGCGCCGTTGCGGCCGAACAGACCCACAAATTCCCCTCGCTGCACACGCATTGTCACGCCCGCGAGGGCGGTGAAGTGTCCAAACGTCTTTCGAATGTCGTCCGCTTCAAGAGCCAGATCGATGTTTGCCATGGATGCGGGCGCCAACTACTTCGGTTTCTCTAAAATCCTTGCGAGGCGGAACCGCAGCTCCTTCATCTCGTGTTTGTATTTCTGTTCCGTTACCTGCCCCGCTTCCTTCCGGCTCTCGAGGTCGGCGATTTTATCCAGCAGTTCATCCTTCTGCTTCAAAACGTCGCTGCGTTCTTTCTTTCGTTGAACGGCTTCTTTCTGAAGCTGAACGGCATAGCTGATCGACCAGGCGAGAAAAGCGCCGGCGGCTGCGATGATGAACCACGTGTGGATCGTCATCGGATTCGGAAGTTCGACCGACCGGACATCCTGCAGGATGAGCAGTGTCATTTGTGGAGTTTGACGCCGCACTCTGCGCAGAATTTGTTGCTGGACGGATTCTCTGAGCCGCAGGATGGACAGGTCTGGCCTGACGCTGACTTAACCGTCTTTTGCCGGCGGGCGGCAATTTCGCGGCGAATCAATGTGTCGAGGTCCTGCGTCTTTTCGATCTCGTCGATTTGACGGAGAACGGCTCCGGCCTCCGCGCTCATTTCCGCGCGGACTTTTTTGTAGTCTTCGTCGGAGAGTTTGCCGCACTTGTATTCGAAGTCGAGGTCCTGGATATTGCCGAGGACCACTTCTTTCTTGCGCTGAAGAAGGTCCCATTCGGTTTCTTCGATGATCGTCGATTCCAGCGA
Organism: uncultured Solibacteraceae bacterium; assembly: GCA_964584785.1. Lineage (GTDB taxonomy): Bacteria > Acidobacteriota > Terriglobia > 20CM-2-55-15 > 20CM-2-55-15 > JAHFTY01. The sequence continues at coordinate 4,183 of CAZPBY010000116.1, read as the reverse complement.
GCTCTCTTTTCGAAACAGCGGAGCTACCACCGACGCAATGATCGCGCCTCCGAACAATCCACAAAGCAGATAAACCATTTAATCTTCCGGCGTGAATTTTTTGAGTTCTTCTTCGACCTGATCCTGATATTTCGCTTCAATCGGACCGGCAGAAGGCGTTGCGACGGCTCGGGCGCTCCAGTTCCTGACGATGAAAGCAACGATCATCGCACCGGCGATCAAGGCGGCGAATGGCATGATCCACGCGGTGATGTTGAATCCTTCGGTTGTGGGAGCGGATAGAACCCACTTTCCATACTTCTGGATGAATGCGGCTGTGATCTGGTCGTCGGTTTTGCCGTCCTCAATCATTTTTTTGAGTTCGGCTTTCATGGGAACCGAGTGGCCGCAGCCGATCATCGTGCACATGTTCAACGGACCCATGTTGCAACCGCAGAGACAGACGAATCGCGTTTGAAGATCCTTGTAGCGATCGTCCGCTGAAACGGCCGTCGAGGCCGATGAAGCCACCGACAGGCATGATAGGAGAACGATGCAGAGGGCGGCTCTACGAAACAGCTTCAACTTCCTTCGCCTCCTCGACTCTGACCGCGCGCCGGCGTCGATCGGGAGCTTGTTTGTTGGGCAACATTGCAATGAGCGTCCCGAGGCCGAGCACGACGCCCCCAGCCCAAACCCACGCCACCAGCGGATTCAGATAGAGCTGTAGAATCGCCTTCGATCCGTCCGGGGTTGCGCCCTGAAACACCAGGTACAGGTCTTCTCTTGCCGTCGATCGCAGCGATACTTCGGTGGTCGGCTGCTGGCTGGCCTTATACGTACGATGTTCGGGATACATGATCGCGACCTTGTGGTCGTTCTCGAAAACACTCACGCTCGCTTTTTCAGCGGCGTGGTTTGGCGTGTCTTCGACGCTGAGATCGTCCACGCGAAAGACATACTGCCGCAGTGAAAACGTGTCGCCGATGCCGGCTTCGATCCCGGGCATGTCCACTTTGAACGCCTGTCCCGACCAACCGATGAACAGCAGCACGAATCCGAAATGGATGATGTAGCCGCCATATCGGCGCGTATTGCGCAGCGTGAGATTCACCACCGCTTCCAGGATGTTTTCTCCCGAGCCGTACGAGCGCGCGCGAGCTCCTTTGTAGAACTCGCGAAAGATCGTGATCGCCACAAACGTCGCCATCATCACGGCGACCCATGCGTAGAACTCACCACCGCCGATCGGCAACGGTTTGATCCCGGGCCAGACGAGCAGAACGGCTCCGATGGCCAGGGCCAGCAATCCGGGAAGCATGAAGTTTCGCTTCAAGCTATTCGTTGATGCCTTCCGCCACGCCAACAAAGGTCCGACGCCGGTCAGGAACATCAGGAAGATCGCGATCGGCACATTGACCTTGTTGAAGTACGGCGCGTTGACGGTGACGCGTTCGCCTCCGCCCATCCACTTCGGGACGCTTTCCGAAATCACTGGAAACATCGTGCCCCAGAACACCGCGAAGCACGACGCCAGCAGGATCAGGTTGTTGAACAGGAAGCTGCTCTCGCGCGAGACGACGGATTCCATTTCGATCTCACTCTTCAGATGCGGCAAACGATCGAAGAGCAAATACAGCGCGGCAGACAGCGCGATAATGATGAAAGCGAGAAAGTATCCGCCGATGGCCGATGCTGCGAACGCGTGCACCGAATTCACAATGCCGCTCCGCGTGAGCCACGTGCCGACGAGCGACATGGTGTAGGCAAGCGTCACGAGGACGATGTTCCAAACCTTCAGCATGCCTTTCTTTTCCTGCACCATCACCGAGTGCAGAAACGCCGTTCCGATCAGCCACGGCATCAAGGAGGCATTCTCAACCGGATCCCACGCCCAGAAGCCTCCCCAACCCAGTTCGTGGTACGCCCAGTTGCCGCCCAGCATGATTCCCGTTCCCAGGAAAAACCAGGCAATCATGGTCCAACGCCGCGTTGTGCGGATCCAGGTGTCGCCGAGTTGCCGGGTGATCAGGGCCGCCATTGCGAAAGCGAATGGAACAACGAATCCAACAAAGCCGAGATACAGCATCGGCGGATGAATCACCATCAACCAATCCTGAAGCAGGGGATTGAGACCGGTTCCATCCCGCGGCGTAAAGAGGTTTTGCGACCCGTCCGCGAGAGCGACTCCGCTCAGATGGAACGGATTCGCGACGAACAGATGCATCGACGTGAAGAACAACGACGTTCCCATCAGGACGGCCGTCACGTACGGCATCATCGATGTGTGCTTTCTCCAGTTCTGAGTGACGACAAGCGCGGAATACAGCGTCAACAGCCATCCCCAGAACAACAGCGAACCTTCCTGTCCGCCCCAGATCGAAGCGATTTTGAAATAAATCGGGAGGTCGCGGTTGGAATGGCCGGCCACGTAAGCCACCGAAAAATCGCTTGCCGCGAAAAGGTAGCCGAGCGAACCGATCGCCAGGGTCACGCACAGAAACGTCCCGACGGCGGCATGTTTGCCGCTCGCAATCAGCTTGTCGTTCTTCAGCCGGATTCCGATCAGAGACGCAGCAATAGAGTAAGCGGTCACCACGAAGGCGAGCGCCAATGCGAATTGGCCGACTTGTACCATAAGCTTTTAATTCTCTGTAGGCGGGAGTGTGATTCCGGCGGCTTTCTCTTTTTCGTACTTAGACGCGCACTTGGCTGTCATGCTTTTGGCGACAAACACGCCATCCTGGTGGTACGTACCTTCAACGACGGCCTGCGCATAATCCCGAAACGTGTCAGGCAGCGGATCGCTCCCAACATATTTTACCGGCAGAGTGCGAGTTTCGTTGGTTTTGGGATTGGTGTGGCTGATCACGAAATTGGTCTCTTTCGCCTCACGGTGGATCGACCCCGCGACCACGTCGCCCTCTACCCTTAGATTCCGGCCAAATGCCTTGTCTTTCGTGGCGTACAGTTCTGAAACGTTCTGGTAATAAGCTTTGTTGTCCTGAAATCCGGTGAATGCGAGAAATGCGAGGGATACGATAATAACAATGGAGCCGACAACGAACTTAACCTGTCTGCGTTTCATGGTGTTACCTCGTCAAAATTACTGTCACATTATATCACTTTGAATTAGAATGCCTTTCCAGAATATCGATGACCAGTCCGGACCGTTATCGGTAGTTCAAAACAACGGAGGGAAAATGCCAACGAAGAGTAACGTTACTCGACGACGATTTATGGGCGGAATCGCGACCGCTCTGGGTGTCGCCAGTCTGAATCCGTTCGAAGCGTTTGCGCAACGAGGACAAAGGGGCGGCGGTGGCGCTGCCAGATCCGCTGCGGGTGGGGCAGCTCAGGATCCTCAAGCTGCGTACGATAAGATGGCGAAACTTGCCAACAACGAAAATCCATACGGCCCATCGGAAACTGTACTGAAGGCAATGAACGATGTTTGGAAGTACGCCAACCGGTACGGATATCCGGATGGCGGCATCCGGCAAGCGATTGCCGAACATCATGGCGTCAAACCGGAACACGTGTTGATTTCAGCCGGGTCCGGCGAAATCCTGAAGGTTGTCGACGCCACTTATCTTCCGGCGCACAAATATTTCGTCGGTCCGGATCCAACGTACGATTCCATGTATCGATACGTCACGGACACGAAGGGCATGGCACTGAAGATTCCGTTGAGAAAAGACTACACAACGGACATCGACGGCATGATCAAGGCCGTGAAACAACACACACGCGATGTCGGGTTGGTTTATCTGTGCAACCCCAACAATCCGACCGGCAACATCGTTCCGAAAGACGAGATCGCGAAGCTGGTGAGCGCCGTCCCGGAAGACATTCCGGTGTTCATTGATGAGGCCTACCATCACTTCGTCGACAATCCGAAATACGAATCGTCGATCAAATACGTCCTTGAAGGACGGCGCGTGATCATCGCCCGAACATTCTCGAAGATCGCAGCGCTCGCCGGCATGCGGCTGGTGACTGGGCGCCCTTATTCCGACATCCTGGCGGCGTTGGCATTGTCGTCGGTGACCGGGCCAAACAGCGGCATGGAGATGTGGCAGCGGGGGGTCTTTGGCATCTTGCAGTGGGAATCGCTGCCCTGCGATGCGCGGGCCCGCACCATCGCCGATTTTTCCGGGGTCATCCTCGACGGCGCGCTAGATGCGAATGACGTCAACGAGGG
>CAZPBY010000115.1:0-11314 GCA_964584785.1 uncultured Solibacteraceae bacterium | reverse complement strand
ATTCCGCGAGTTCAAGGGCAACGTCGCCCACTCCAACTACGACTCGTTCATGTTCGACCGAAACCTTAACGGGCCCGATGGCCGTTTCGGTGTTACCGGCAGCTCGCAAACCGGCCATGAAAATCCCGCTGACGCGAACAGCAAGGCGGTGGAATCGGTCTTCGAGGATCTCACCGCCTACAAGAACCGGAATGGCGCCATCTGGGGCCGCGGTGAGATGCACGTATTCAGGAACGTGAAGCTGGCCGACAACGCTATCGGCTTTACGCACGCGTCCGGCGAATTCGGCCGTTACGCCTTTACGTCAAAAGTCGTCGACTCGTTGTTCGTGGGCGAAACCGAGAATGTCGGCAACCCCAGGACTGACGCGGAAAAAGCTTACGGCCGCAGCTTCCCGAAGGTCGATATGCCGGATTACCCGATCCACGGCTACGAGTACTACGATTACCGTCATGACGTGGAGAATACGACCTTCCGGAATTTCGAGGACAACGCCACACGCAAGTCTGGAGCGATGTCTTACCTGTTGTATACCAGCTTCGGGGTCAGCTCCAACAACTCCGCCGAGCGCGTGAAATTCGTCAACGCCAAGCCGGTGTATTTCCCGCCGATGGAGCGTAAGTGGGGCAACGATAATGGAGGCAGTACGGCCTATAAGACTGCGGTGATCCGCGACAAGGACGGCTCGGTCGGCGGTATCCCCAATTCCTACATTCTCATCAACGACGGCGTCAACGACAGCATCGCAGCCGACGCGGAAGCCTGTGAGATCAAGCCCACCTGGAACGCTGCCGTGTGCAAGGGCGATGTCGGACGCTTGAATGTTGGCGGGCCCGGAGGAGGAGGCGGAGGAGGTAGAGGCGGTTTTGGCGCCGCACCTGGAGGCCGTGGTGGCCTCGGCGCCGGTGCGGGTCCCGCTGGTCCGGGCGCACCGGGCGCTCCTGCCGGTGCTGCAGGCCGTGGTGGTGCTGGCGGTAGAGGCGGTGCTGGTTTACCTGCTCAACCGCCGGTCGTTCTCAGCCGCAATGGCAAGCAGTACAACGTAACGGGCACCAACGTACGAGCCGGTACCGAGATCAAGGTGACTACCGAAAGGCCGGCCGTGTCCCTCTCCCTCACGGAACTGGATGCCGGCTCGTGGGTGATCTTCGAGCTGCCGGGATTCACCACTGCAGCCTCGGGTGAACCGCAGAACAGCCTGGATGCGCTGCGTAAGGCCAGCGCCACTTCGTACTACAAGGACAAGGATGCACTCTGGGTCAAGGTGGTCTCCAACGGTAACGGCGCAAATAGCGGCGGCCCTGGTGGTGGAACCAGCGTCCAGGTCAGCCGGTAAGCTGAATCCTGCCCTATGAGCAAAAGCCCCCGGCGCAGGCCGGGGGCTTTTTTGTTCCGCGGTAGAAACCTGCCTATAGATCAACGGATCTGCGATTAGGAAACACATCGGCGTTTGAACGAAGCCGCCTCCGGCGGCGGACGCTACGCGTGGGCTGAGTCAAGAGGGGTAAGGAGCAGCCGGTACAGTTGTGAGCCTCAAGGAGGCTCACTTCTTCTCAACGAGAGAGGGCCAATTCACAACCATGGTGATCTGTGGAGTAGAGTCGGGCACGAGTTCGGTGACGATAAACTTCCTGCCGTCCGGAAATGGCTGGTAGAAAAACCTGGAGCTGTTTGCTTGAAACGGCAGGCCGTCGAAAAGTTTCTGTATGGGGCCGTGTTCGAATGCGGCTGCGCTACCACGTTTGCTGAGGATAGGCGCCGCCATCAACGCGCCGTCCGGAGTCACAAAGTACAATTCGCTGCCATCCCGCCGCCACCTCGGCTGCATGCCGCCAGCGGCCGAGACTTGCCAAACCGGATTACCGGATGGATAAGCGCGAACATAAACCTGATTGGAACCACTCTCGTCGGATGTGTATGCGGCCCAGCGGCCATCCGGAGAGAACTGTCCTAGATTCTGGTTACCCTTCGCCGCGGCAAACGGAACAGGCATGCCGCCGGAGGCCGTTATCACAAATAGATTTTCGGTCGTTGCGATGTTGCTGAACATGATCGAGCGTCCGTCCGGAGACCAATCCCATGTGTACAAACCATGGTCCGACTTCAACAGCAACTGTTCCGCACTGACGCCCTTGATCGCTTTGCGGCGGATCTCGTACGTCTGCCGGCCCGCCCCCTCAGGTGTCGAGAATCCAACATCCATGCCTGTGGGGGACCACACTGGATACGCCCATCGGCCAGAACCGCTCGTCAACAACGAACTGGAACCGGTGGCAAGGTCCGTTAACCCGATGTTTCGTGCTCCACTGTCGCCTTGCACGATCGCGACGTATCTCCCGTCCGGACTTAAGGAAAAAAATGCCTCACCAGAGACCGTACCAAGTTTTCCTTGTTCAGTCCCGGACCGGTCCCGCCAAACAAGCTGGAAATCTCGTTTTCGAGCGAAGACTTCCGCCAACACTCCGGTGTTTGAGACAGAGACACCGGAATATCCTGTGTTTCCCATGGGCCCAATACCATCGACCAACGGAAACGCCTGGCCGACCGTTCTGCGCGTCCGGGAATCGAAAGCCTGCGACATCAAAACCTGCTTAACCATAAACAGCAGGTAACCCATGTCGCCTGACTTTGATGACGCGTAGACGGCGCTGCTGTCGCTTCCGAGAACCCGTTCAGGGCTTTCGTTGTTGAGACCCGCGACATAGACACCTGCCAGCTTGGGATCCTTGCTGATGCGCGAATAAAGGAAGTGCGCGCCGTCGGGCAGAAAATACGGATAACGGAAGGCGTCATCCGCGTTCGCTGCGTCCGCCGAGCCGCCGGAACCCGCTAACGCGATCGGCTGGGGCTGTCCACCCGATGCCGATACCTGAAGAAGCCCGGCCCGTCCCAGATTCGAACTGAAAACAATCGTGCCGTTTCTGCTCCAGGCCGCGCCACGGCCGTTGGATGCGGCGCAAATCTCCTGAACCAATCCGTCGGAGACAGAAATCTTCTTCAGCCTGCCGTCGGCGAAGAAGCCAACCCACGCACCTTCCGGAGACCAGAACGGATACGTTGCCCCCTGGGTTCGCGGAAGCGCGCGGAGATCAGCCGAGTCGAGAGCGCGAAGATGCAATTGATTGCCCGCAGCAATCACAATCTGCCGGCCGTTCGGCGAGACCTGAACGCCGCCTGGTGATAACTCTGGCGCTTCGATATGAAATCGTACGATCGATTCCGGAGACGCCGCGCCGGAAAGACGGCGAATCAGCAGGCCGGCTGCAATTGCCGCGATAATTGCCATCGCCGCCGCAACGATCCATGGAGCCCTCGAAAACCACGACGAACGGTACGTCACCTCCTGAGCTGTTCTAGTTGCCGCTTGTGCCGGGGCCTGCAGCGCTTCTTCTATTTCGAGCCGCGCATCACCGGCGTCACCCAGTCGCTTGCGGCGATCCTTCTCAAGGCAGCGGCGCAGCAACCTGCGAATCGGTTCCGGAGACTCGGATGGCAGAGCGGTCCAGTCCGGCCCTTGCATCAGGACTGCAGCCATGATGTGGGAGACGGTTTCTCCGGAAAACACCTGCCTGCCTGTCAGCATCTCAAGGAGTACGACGCCGAAGGCCCAGAGATCCGTGCGCTTATCGACCGGTCTGCCCGAAGCCTGTTCGGGACTCATGTAGGCCGCGGTTCCAAGGATTATTCCGGCATCGCTGGCAAGCACGCTCATCATTGTTGGTGAATTCGACAGCGAGGGATCCGAACTTTCGGTCCCGATTGTTTTGGCCAACCCGAAGTCCAGAACCTTGACCGCTCCGTCCGCGGCCAATTTCACGTTTGCGGGCTTGAGATCGCGGTGGATGATGCCTTTCTCGTGCGCCGCTTCAAGAGCAGTCACGATCTGTGCCGCAATCGGAAGCGCTTCGCGCAACGGAATCGGCCCACGCTTCAATCGGTCGGCAAGCGTTTCGCCTTCGACCAGTTCCATCACGATGCAACGTGCGCCGTCCGATTCTTCGAGTCCGTAAATCTGAGCAATGTTGGGATGATTCAGGGCGGCAAGCACTTGCGCCTCACGTTGAAACAAGGAGAGGCGCTCCGGATGATCTGCGAAATTCTCAGGGAGCAGCTTGACGGCGACATCTCGGCGCAACTTAGTGTCGCTCGCACGATAAACGACGCCCATGCCGCCTTCACCGAGAGGTCCTTTAATTTCGTATGAGCCGATTCGCGTGCCGATCGTCAACGCCATGATTTCGCACGGGATTATAGAACAGCGGAACATCGATGGACGAAAAACTGGCGTGAAGCGATCGAGTTCGTGGAAGTTCGTTAGTTGCGCGCCTGGCCCCTTTGGTGCCGGGGACTATTATTTACGAAGCTTGAGTTTTTCGACCCACTCCGTTTGCTTATCGGACTTCATCCAGTCGACGTAGAGTCGGACGATCTCGCCACCCGCTTGATCCTGCGTTAAAGCGCCGAGTACGGTTGTTTGAGGAAACGACCGCTGGGCTCGGCCTATCCCTTCATATCCGGAAAGCAGCAACGGTTCCGCTTGTTCAAATCGACGTTGAGCGGCAAGGCACGCGCCAAGCATGATCTCCGCGTAATAGCGTTCTGTGGAGTTCGGCGCCACACGGCGCAAGCCGTCCGATGCTTCCTTCAATGTGCTTTCAGCTTCCGAATATTTCTTCTGCTGAAGACGTACCCAACCGAGATTCACCACCGTCATTAGAACATTGCCCTCAGGCGAGTTGTACTGTCGCTGGAGCTTCAGCACCTGATCGAGGACCTCCTCGGATTGCGGATACTGATTTCTGTTCGCATAGTTTTCAGCGAGGGTAGTCATATCGACGCGCGTCTGCTGATTGTTGTCGCCGAGCACCGCACGCTCAACAGCAACTAACCTCACGAGATGAGCCTCAGCTTCGGAAAATTTTTTGTCGCCTCGGTACGCGGCTGCGAGGTTTCGCAGCGCGAAAGGCAGCGGTCTGACATTAACGCCAATGGCCGACTGCGCCTGATTTGAAGCGGCGGGATTTTCTGCAAGCTTTCGGAGATTCGTCTCGGCGTCAGTGTATTTTCGTTGACCCGCCTGGACGCTCACAAGGTAAGTCATGAGAAGCAAATCTTCGCCGCCGGCGCGGTGTACCGCATCCAATGCGGCGATGAGAGGCCGCTCCGCCTGTTCCGGATGCCCCTGAGCTAGCGCCAGACCGGCGAGACCTATCGTGGTGCTGATCATGTCCGGCAATGACGTCGCGGGCTTGTTCTCCAGAGCCTTCGCCAGATCGCTCAGCCCGTCGAGACCGGCTTTCCTGGAAGCGTCGCCTGGATTCAAGGCGACATCGAAAGTTTGCGCCAACGTCTTCAATGCGGACGTCATCGGATCGTTTTCACCCAGGGATCGCCGCGCAGCCTCGTACCCGGTCGTGGCTGCGGATAAAGCGAGAGCGTTTTTTCTCTCATTTCTATAAACCGTCGCAAGGATGATCATCGAGGCCGCGGTGTCCCTGTGACCCGGACCGAGTTTGCGCTTTCGAGTTTCCGACACCTCGACTGCGAGCGGTTCACCTTTCTCGGGCTTTCCATCAAATGCGTACATTGCGGCGAGATCGATCGCGGATTTCAAGGTATCCGGATGTTCTCTTCCGAGTGTGTTTCTTTGTGACGCGACAACCTGAGCCAGTAAAGCTTCAGCGTCGGCGTTCTTTCTTTGATTTGCGTAAATGTTCGCCAGGTTATGCATGGCATTGAGAGTCGCAGGGTTCTCGACACCCAGGATCCGCCGCCGCGTGGCAATGGCGCGCTCCACTTGCGGCGCCGCCTTATCGAATAAAGCAATGCTTAGATAAGCATCGGCGACAGCTTCGCGCACGCCGGCCTCAACGAGAGGTTGTTTGTCGAATGCGCCTTCGATTTTTGCGGCGGCGCGGTCCAGCGCTCCGCTGACGCCGAGATCGGATGATGCGCCACGCTGGCCGGCGACTTGTTCGAAGAGATTCTTTCGCAGAAAATCGCTGACAGCCTTCGCTGTCGCCGACTCGGTATCGGCGCGCTCCTTCTCTGTAACGGCTTTGTCTCTCTCGAGCTTCGCCTGTGTTTCCGATTCGACGGCCAGACCTTGAGCCTTCACCGCCTTGTCTCGCTCGACTGTTGCCGTTTGCTCGGCGGCGGCGGCGCGATCGCGATCTCGCAATGCCGCTTCCTCGGCGCGCCGTGCGCGTTCGGCTTGCTGTCGAGCGATTGCGGCTTGCCATGTACTGACCACGATGCCCGCTAACAGTACGACGAATACCGCGGCGAGACCGATGACCAGCGCCTTATGCCTTCGAGCAAACTTTTGCAGTTGGTAGCTCGTGCTTGGCGGCCTTGCCACAATCGGCTCGTCCTTTAAGTAATGTTGAACGTCTGCAGCCAGTTCCGCAGCGGATGCGTAACGGCGTGCCTTGTCTTTTTCGAGGGCCTTCGCGACGATTGTCTCGATATCGCCACGATAGACACGATTCACCGAACTCAGTTTCGCGGGATCTTCTTCACGAATCGCCTGGAGCGCTTCATGGATCTTCCGGCTCACGTTGTAAGGCAGGCGTCCGGCAAGAAGTTCGTAGAGGATCACACCCAGCGCGTAAACATCGCTGCGCGTATCGAGTTCCAGGGGATCGGCAAGCACCTGCTCGGGACTCATATAGGCAAGCGTGCCGACAAGTTGTCCGACATCGGTCTGCATCGTGGCCTGGGCGTCACTGTCGGTGACTCGAGCGACGCCAAAGTCGAGAATCTTGGGCTGGCCGGTCTCGTCTACAAGAATATTTCCAGGCTTCAAGTCACGATGAATCAATCCACGTTGGTGCGCGTGGTGGACCGCGTCGCAGATCTTCGCCACGATTTCCAAACGTTGCCGCGTGTTCAGGTGATGCTTCCCGGCGTAGTCAAGCAGCGTCTCGCCGCGAATGAATTCCATCGCAAAATACGGCTGCGGACCGTACCCCGCGTCGGCTGTGCCGGCTTCGTAGATTTGCGCAATGCCGGGATGCTGCAGCCGTCCGAGCGCCTGGGACTCCTGTGCAAATCGACGCAAAAGTTCCGGACTGGCAAGACCGGGTTTAATGACTTTCAGCGCAACTGTGCGGCGAGGCTGGTCCTGCTCTGCTTCGTAGACGGCGCCCATTCCGCCTTCGCCGATAAGCCGCGTAATCGTGTAACGTCCGACCTTCGATATCGGTAGAGGCACGCGCTTGGTTTCGTCACCAACCGATGTAACGAACGTTGGTAGATCGCCGGGCGTTCTGTCCAGTTCGCTCATTGTCCTGCCACTCTAACATGGAACAGAAATGCACGAAGTCATTCGAACACGGCGGCGATCGGCAGGAACCGACTACCGTCCATGTGAGCCACCATTAAAACGCCGCGGCATTGCCCGGGCTTGAAAAAACCGTTTTTTTGTGCCCGGGAAGCGGTTCCCGCGCGTACATACTCAAGACGCTTTAATCGGAGGAAAATTGATGGACTTCCGAGCCATCCGCCCATATTCTTCGAGACATTAAGTGATCTTAAACTTCGGAAAAACTTTCACTATGAAGAGACCGTTACTTCTAGGCGCCCTCCTTGCGTTAATTGCGACTGCCCAGGCCCAAACGCGTCCCGCGGCGGGATCCCCGCCCGCAGCAGCGGCGACTACTGCAGGTTCATCGGAACAGGCTAAGGCGACGATCGGTGCGTATTGCACGACGTGCCACAGCTCTCAGGCCAAGATCGGCGGGCTCGCGCTGGATAACCTGAACGTCGATGCCGTGGCGAACGATGCGGCGATCTGGGAGAAGGCGGTCCGCAAGCTGCGCGGCCGTCTGATGCCTCCTCCGGGCGCGAAGCAGCCCGAGCAGAAGGAAGTGGATTCGCTCATCGGATATCTCGAAACGAAACTCGACGCCAACACGACGTTGCCGAGGGCCGCGTACGTGGGCGTTCAACGCATGAGCCGCACCGAATACATCGCTGCAGTCAAGGCGCTGGTGGGAGTCGATGTCAAAACGAAGGACATCCTGCCGCAAGACACCACTATCGGCGGTTTCGACAATATCGCCTCCGGGCTCGGTGTTTCGCCGGCATTCGTCGAGCAATACGTCGAATCGGCGCGCGTGATTGCAAAACAGGCCGTGGGAGACCTTAGCCTCGAAGACATCACGTATCTCGCCGGCGCTAACCGCGGTGGAGAAGCGATGCCTCCTGGGTTGCGTGACGGCGGTATCCGGGTGAAGCACAACTTTACGGCCGACGGCGAATACCGTTTCCAGATTCACTTTCCCGACCAGGTGCTCGGCCTTTACACAGCCAATCTTGAAAACGATGCGACGGTTGTTCTCTTGATTGATGGCAAGGTGGTGTTCAAGAAAGCGATCGGTGGCGTCGACGATTTGATGTTGAACAACCGGAAGGCCGGCGACGGGCGTGCGCAGATTCAGGCCCGATTCGACAAGATAACGCTTCAGGTTCAGGCCGGCATTCGTGAAGTCGTGGTTGGGTTCGTGGAGCGTTCCCGATTTGAGTCCACCTCGTATCTGGCCGGCGGCGGATTGGGCGGCGGCGCCGTATTCGCCAATAGTGGCGGCCTGCAACCCTCCTTCGGCAATGACGCCAACTCTTTCCTTCAAATCAAAGGACCCTACAATTCGAATGGAATTTCCACTTTGAGTCACTCCTTGATTTACGTCTGCGATCCCAAAAAAGGAGGCGAAGGGCCTTGCGCGAAACAGATCGCGGAAAACCTGGCGCGCCGCGCTTTCCGCCGGCCGGCGACGGCAGCAGATCTGGCTGTTCTGATGGCTTTCTATGAAGCAGGCCGGCGCGAAGCGCAAGCCCGACAGGGCGCAGCCTCAAGTAATGGCCGAGACTTTGATCGAGGAGTCGAGCGTCTCGTCGCAGCGGTGTTGGCGAGTCCCGAGTTTCTATATCGCGCCATTCAAGGCCAGCAAGCAGCCGCGGAGCGCAAGCCCGACGCGAAGCCTGAGGGAACGGCGCAGCCTCAAGTCGCGGAGCGCAAGCCCGATAGGGCGCAGCCTCAAGTAACGGCAAAGGCCGGCGAGGTTGCTCTCACCGACTACGAACTCGCGACCCGGCTGTCCTACTTCCTGTGGAATACGGGCCCGGACGAAGAACTGTTCAAGCTGGCTGCAACGAAGGAACTGAGCAAGCCCGCAGTGCTGGATGCTCAGGTCAAGCGCATGCTTGCAGATCCGCGAGCCGCGAGCCTTGCCACCAACTTTGCCATGAAATGGCTTGGCCTGGACGGTATCGAGGGAATCAAGCCCGATCAACAGATCTACACGAGCTTCAACGACCAGTTGAAACGGGATCTGGTCACCGAGGCCCAGACGTTCATTCAGAGCGTCTTGCTCGAAAACCGGCCGCTCGTTGAATTGCTCACGTCGGATCAAACCTATCTGAATGATCGAGTCGCGCGGCACTACGGCATCACGGGCGTTACCGGCAGCCAGTTCCGATGGGTAAAACTCACGGACAAGAACAGATTCGGTTTGTTGGGCAAGGGCGCCGTTCTGATCAAGACGTCTTATCCCGATCGCACGTCGCCGGTTCTGCGTGGCGCCTGGGTACTCGACAAGATCATCGGAACGCCGCCGACTCCTCCGCCTCCTGGCGTCGAGACCGATCTCAACCAGAAGCCGGGCGAAACTCCGAAGACGGTGCGCGCGCGTTTGGAACAGCACCGCGCCAATGCGACCTGCCGTCAATGTCACGGTGTGATCGACCCGATGGGGTTGGCCCTCGAGAACTTTGATGCAGTCGGTCAGTTCCGCACGGCCGACAGCCGGGCGGCTAACGCGCCGATCGATGCGAGCACCGTTCTGACATCGGGCCGCACCATCGACGGGCCTGCGGAGTTGCGCGAGTTCCTGGCCGGCGCGCCGTCGAGATTCGCGCTGTCGTTCGCGGAGAAACTGATGATGTACTCCGTCAATCGTCCGCTGGAGTACTCCGATATGCCGCAGGTGCGCGCGGTCGTGCGCGGAGCGGCAAAGGAGAACTACACGCTCTCTTCAATCGTTCAAGGTATCGTTCGTTCCGATGCATTTCTTAAACAGGGTCCTGCTCCCGCTCCAAAGGCGGCCGGGACGAAGGTTGGCAACTAAGTAGAGGAGATATTCCCCATGTTTATTTTCAAGAAACATATTTCCCGAAGAACAGCGCTCAAAGGCGCTGGAGTGACGTTGGCGTTGCCGTTCCTGGATGCCATGGTGCCGGCGGCAACAGCACTGGCACAGACAGCAGCCGCGCCGAAGATTCGCGCGGGCTTCTTCTACATTCCCCACGGCGCCGTTCAGCACGACACCAAGTTTGGGCTTGAGGGCGATCTGTGGACACCTAAAGGAAAGGGCGCGGACTTCAAGCTGAACAAGATCACTGCGTCGCTGGAGCCCTTTAAGAAATATGTGACGTCGATCGGGAATCTCGAGAACCTCAACGGCTCGGGCGTGCACACGCGGAATCCGGGCACGTGGCTGAACTGCCAGCAGAACACCACGACGATCGATCAGCTCATTGCCAGGAAGATCGGTCAGGAAACGGCGATGCCGTCCCTGGAGCTGGCCTCGGAAACAAACAACCAGCAGGCCGCCGGCTCCGGTACCGCAACGACGCTCTTGTCGTTCCGCGACGCCAACACCGCTCTTCCCGCGGAATACAACCCGAAGAAGATTTTCAACGAGCTGTTCGGGGCAACGACGCCAAAGGAGCGCGTCCTGAACGCACGCGAATCCGACAGCCTGCTCGACATGATTCTGGAGCGCACGAAGGCATTCCAGGCGAAGTTGGGACCCGCGGATCGCGCAAGGATGGAGGAGTACCTGGAGAGCGTGCGCGAAATCGAACGACGGACGGGGATTATTGCGGCCACCGATATCTCCAGCATGAAGATTCCCGAACGCCCCGTCGGTGTGAACGACAAATTCGACCAACAGGTGGATCTCATGTTCGATCTGCTCGCGATCGCATACCAGGCGGATATCACTCGCGTCGCCACGTACCTGATGGTGGCTGAAGGCACGAACCAAACCTACAACCACGTCGGTGTTGCCGATTCGTTCCATCCCATTTCTCACCACGCCAATGAGCCGGACAGGATTGCCAGGGTTTCGAAGATCCAGACCTGGCACATGGAGCGCTTCGCCAACTTCCTGCAGAAGATGGCCTCGACCAAAGACGGCGACGGCACGCTGCTGGATCACTCGGTCTTCATGTACGGATCGAACATGGGCAACAGCGACAAGCACAGCAACTGGCCGATCCCGACCATCATCGTTGGCGGCGGCAACGG
>CAZPBY010000114.1:0-11686 GCA_964584785.1 uncultured Solibacteraceae bacterium | reverse complement strand
CTTCGCGGACGACGTGCAGCACGTCCTCGAGCGTGAGCGGCTCGAAATAGAGGCGATCCGATGTGTCGTAGTCGGTCGACACCGTTTCCGGATTGCAGTTAATCATGATTGTCTCGAAGCCTTCTTCCTTTAGTGCGAAGGCCGCATGACAACAGCAGTAGTCGAATTCGATTCCCTGGCCAATCCGGTTCGGTCCGCTGCCGAGAATCATGACTTTCTTCCGGTTGTCCGGATTCGCTTCGTCCTCGTCTTCATGCGTTGAATACAAATATGGAGTGTAGGATTCGAATTCCGCGGCGCAGGTGTCGACGCGCTTGTAGACCGGCATCAACCGATGGTCGGCCCGCTTTCCGGCGACCTCGGAGGTCCGGCAACGCACGAGCCGCGCGATTCGATTGTCGGAGAATCCGTCGCGTTTGGCTTCCCTCAACAGATCGACCGGCAGTGTGTCCAGCGTGTACGAAGAAAGACGCTTGGTCATGTCCGCGATTTCCTTCATCTCGTTCAGGAACCACGGATCGATGTGCGTCAGGTCCACCAACTCCTCGATCGTAAAACCGGCGCCCAGCGCATGGAGCAGATATGGAATCCGGTCCGGTGTCGGCGTGATCAATTTCTGACGGATCTGTTCTTCGATGATGGTCTCGGTGCCCGGATCCTTGCCGCTCTCGAGCGATCGCACACCTTTAAGGAACGCTTCCTTGAACGTCCGGCCGATGGCCATCACTTCCCCGACCGACTTCATCTGCGTGCCGAGCGTCGGGTCCGAATCGGGGAATTTTTCGAACGCCCACTTCGGAATCTTGACCACGACGTAATCGAGCATCGGCTCAAACGACGCTGGAGTCTTCTTGGTGATGTCGTTCGGAATTTCGTTGAGCGTGTAGCCCACTGCAAGTTTCGCCGCTATTTTCGCGATCGGGAAGCCGGTCGCCTTGGAGGCCAGCGCCGAGGACCGCGACACGCGCGGATTCATCTCGATCACGACGAGACGTCCGTCTTTCGGATTGACGGCAAACTGAATGTTCGAGCCGCCGGTCTCAACACCGATCTGACGGATCACCGCGACAGCGGCATCGCGCATGCGCTGATACTCGCGATCCGTGAGCGTCTGCGCAGGCGCCACGGTGATGGAGTCGCCGGTGTGCACGCCCATCGGATCGAAATTTTCGATCGAGCAGATGATCACGACGTTGTCCTGGAGGTCGCGCATGACTTCGAGTTCGAACTCTTTCCACCCGATCACCGATTCTTCGATCAACACTTGATGGACGGGACTAAGGTCCAACCCGCGTTGAACAATATCTTCGTATTCCTCGAGGTTGAATGCGACTCCGCCGCCTGTCCCTCCCAGGGTGAACGATGGCCGAATCACCGCCGGAAAGCCGATGCTTTGGATGACGCGCTGCGCTTCGTGCATGTCGTGGACGACTTCACTTTTGGGCGTCGCGAGGCCGATCTCGTGCATCGCCTTTTTGAAGAGCAGACGGTCCTCGGCCATATTGACGGCCTTCGCCTTCGCCCCGATCATCTCGACCCCGTAGGTGTCGAGAATTCCTTTTTCCGCAAGCTCGACGGCGATGTTCAACGCCGTCTGACCGCCGACCGTCGGAAGCAGCGCGTGCGGGCGCTCCCGCTTGATGATCGAAGCCACGAAGTCCGCAGTGAGCGGTTCGACGTAAGTGCGGTGCGCCAACTCCGGGTCGGTCATGATCGTGGCGGGGTTCGAATTGACCAGGACGATCTCGTATCCTTCTTCGCGCAATGCCTTGCAGGCCTGCGTTCCCGAGTAGTCGAATTCGCATGCCTGCCCGATCACGATCGGGCCCGAGCCGATGATCAAAATCTTAGAGATGTCAGTCCTTTTTGGCATCTATTTATTGTTTCGCCCTGTCGGGCTCACATTCGCTTCCGCTCATGTCTCATCAAACCGAAAAATTTCTCGAACAGGTAGTACGAATCGTGCGGGCCGGGTGAAGCTTCGGGATGATGTTGGACGCTGAACGCGGGAACTAATCGATGCTCCATGCCTTCGCACGTGTTGTCGTTCAAATTCACGTGGGTGATCCGAACCTCATTGAGGTTGAGGCTTTCCGGATCCACGGCGAATCCGTGGTTCTGAGCCGTGATCTCCACGCGGTTGCGATCGATGTTCAGGACGGGGTGGTTACCGCCGTGATGTCCGAACTTGAGTTTGAAGGTACGTCCCCCGAACGCGAGGCCCATGATCTGATGGCCAAGGCAGATGCCGAATATCGGTGTTCTGCCCAGGAGTTCGCGAACGTTTCGAATCGCGTAATCGACCGCTTCCGGATCACCCGGACCGTTCGAAAGAAAAACTCCGTCCGGTTTCAGAGCCAGGACATCGGAAGCGCTCAGGTTGGACGGCACCACGGTCACGCGCGCTCCACAATGAACAAGGTTGCGAAGAATGTTGGTTTTGATTCCGTAGTCGTAAGCCACAACGTGAAATGCCGACTTGGTCGGATTGGACAACTCCGAAAACTCGATGAAATCGAGTTTCGACTCGCGTTGCTCGTACGGACGGTCGATGGTCACTTTGCTGGCCAGATCCCAGCCCACCATCTCCGGCGCGCTCCTCACTTTCTTCATCAGCGAGTTTTCGTCGTGATCGACGAGCGAGACGATGCCGCGCATCGAACCCTTCAACCGGATGTGCCGGACGAGGGCTCGCGTATCGATGTCGGACAAGACCGGAATCTTGTTGCGTGTGAGGTATCGATCGAGAGTCTCGGTCGTGCGCCAGTTGCTGGGAAGCTCGGAGAGACGCCGCACGATGAACGCTTCGAGGAAAGGCTTGCGCGACTCGACATCTTCCGGATTGATGCCGGTGTTGCCGATCAGCGGGTACGTCATCGTGACGATCTGTCCCTCGTAGGAAGGATCCGTGAGAATTTCCTGATATCCCGTCATCGAAGTGTTGAACACCACTTCGCCGACGGCCTCTCCCTGAAAACCGTGGCCACGACCGCGAAAAACACGGCCATCTTCCAACAGAAGCGTGGCGCGCCGGTTTTCTGGCATTAGTCGAGAGTACCCATTTTGTTCATCGGCCAGTATCGGAAGACGGCTTTGCCGTAGATGTATTTTTCCGGAACGAGTCCCCACATCCGGCTGTCGTTGGACTGATTGCGGTGATCGCCCAGCACGTAATAGTGGCCGGGCTCGACATAGACCTGCGGAAAGCTTCGCGAATCCCTGAACTCGGGAAGAATGTAGGGTTCGTCGAGCTGCTGATCGTTGACGTACACCTGGCCGCGGCGGATTTCAACGACGTCGCCCGGCATCCCGATCACGCGCTTGATGTACGACTTCGTCGGATCGAGCGGATACCAGAACACCACGATGTCTTTCCGCGCGATTCTCTCGATTCGATAGACGTACTTGTTGACGAAGATGCGTTCCTGGTCCACCAGCTCGGGCAACATGCTGGTACCTTCGACTTTGACGGGCTGGTATAAAAACACGACGATCAGAACCGCAGTTCCGATCGCAAAGAAAACGTCTCGCGCCCAACTGCGGATCTCGCCGACGACACTGGACAGCGATCGGCTGTCGGCCTCGCTCTTGGGGAGGGATTCGGATTCCGGATCTATTGTTGACATAGGGAAACGGTAGAAATCCTCAAAAAATGGACCTTCAGTGTAGCCGATTTGATGGGCTACTTCCAGAGGCGAAACTCCTTAGTGACGCCCGCTACAAAGCCTAATCTGGGGTCATGCCGCGTCAAACCGGCGATTGCAGCGGCATCCCATCGAAATGTACCGGCCATGACCCGGGTTCCGAGCCGGACCTGCGAATGGTCCTCGCCTCCCGGAGTGGGATTCTGCTGCGGATTGTGAATTCCGTTGATTTCGCCGGCCAGACTGGCGCGGCCACTAACGGGAACGACTGCCGCAATGCCGTAGGCCAGGACGTCCTGTTGCGAGCGGAGCTTGACGGTGTCGTCGAGGAGACCAAGGCCGACATTACCGAAAATGAAGGCGGTTCCGACGTGTTTGCCGGCGAGAATCCTTGCAAAGAACTGCGTGGTATCCGTGCCGATACCCTTTTCATCGTTAGAGTTGGGAAGAATGACGGTCGGTCGAAAGCCGATGATCGGGCGTCGCCCCTTTTCGTCGAAAACTTTGATTTTCGTCGAGACTTCCCCGTCGCCCCAGTCGTTGCGCTTGCCGGTTCCGTTCTCATGGACCCAAAGAAAATTATGAAGCGGCGCGGTGAGTTGGAATTCCGCTCGATCGCCAAGGTTGAAGTGGAGTCCGCTGACCGGAACCTGTAGGAGGTTGCCGCCAAGTCTCGAGAGCGGAAATCGGGCACGGGTGACGTAGGTCATCCCGGTTTCGGTCGTCAGAGAGCCCGTGGTCGTGATGCGTGGATCTTCGGTGAGCAGTGGGCGTTGTTGAGCAAACACCGGGATCGTGGCGAAGACCAACGCGAGCACCACAGAAGCGAGATTTGGAAGGATGAGCAACTCCCATCCCTTGAGAGGGGAGTCGCTGCTCCCCCAACAACTGGTTGTCTCAAATGTCGCCCAGTTCATAGCGGATCAGGAATGCACCGGTAAGTGCGGCCGTTTCGGATCTTAGAATTCCGTGGCCCAGGGATACCAGGCGAAAACCCGCGACCGTCGCGGATTTCAGCTCATTTTCGTTCCAGCCGCCCTCCGGCCCGACGAGATACAGCACAGGCGATCCGGCGAGCGCCAACTTTAGCGGACCACCCCCATGCTCGGCAAACAGAATTCGGGTAGTCGCGGGAATCTGCAGAACGTCTTCGAACTTAACGGGAGAATCCATGACTGGAAGGTGAAATCGCTTCGACTGCTTCGCCGCTTCAATAACGATGCGCTGCCATCGATTCGATCGCTCACCTGGCGCCACGTTCGATCTTGACGCCACGAAAGGAATAATGCGGGTCACTCCAGCTTCCACAGCCTTCTCGAGCGCCAGCTCAAAAGCACTCCGTTGAATCAACGCGAGGCCCAGTATCAGCTTGATGGCAGGCGCGGAAATGTGCCGTTCATCGATGACCCGTACCGACGTCGATTTATTTGCGACCTCAAGCACTTCGCATAACCACACACGATCGCGACCATCAAATACCTCGACCTTCTCGCCGGTTTCCACCCTGGCGACACTCAAATGGTGATGTTCATCGCCGGTCACTCGAATGATGCGGTCCGAAACGGCAGGATCGGGCAGATAGACGGATTTACGCGCCATGCTTCTCGGTGACGAGCACGAGCCATTCTCCGCGCACAATTTCTTCGTGGATGGCGTAGTTGAACCTGCGGCAAACGTCGATGACATCCTCGCGCTGATCCGTCAGGATTCCGGAAAATATCGCGAGACCGTTGGAAACGAGGATTCGATCAAATTCGGCAAAAAGGCTCCTGATCACGTCGGCCGTGAGATTGCCGAGCAACAGATGGATGCATCCGCCGGCGACGCTGTCTACCGATCCGCAGAACGTCCACAGTTCGTGCTCGTCGTTTCTACGGATGTTCGCGGTGGCGACCTGGACGGCGACCGGATCGATGTCGCAGGCGATCACTTCCCTGGCTCCAAGCAGACGAGACGCGAGCGCGAGAATCCCCGATCCGGTTCCGACATCCAAAACGACGTGAAACGGCTCGACCCATCGTTCGAGTGCCTCCATCGTGAGTTGTGTCGTCTCGTGAGTTCCCGTTCCGAAAGCCTGGCCGGGATCGATGCGAATCGGCAGGCGTTCATCGGGACACGAGCAACTGACCCAACTGGGGATCACGAAGAAACTGTCGCCGATGGGAAAGCTGGCGTAGGACTTCCGCCATTCTTCCGTCCAATCGCGCTCCTCCACAACGCTGCGCGAAATGGTCGGAACCTGGCGATCGCCACGATGGAAGACGTCGATAATGCGGCGTTCGACTTTCTCAATGTTGAAGGGAACGCTGAAGTAAGCGACAAGACGCGTCGAACCCGGGATCTCGCCCGCGTTCTCCCATACTCCGGCGACGTCGTGGTCCGACAACACGCCAATCACGGCATCTTTCAGATCATCCGGAACGTCGAGGGCGATCTGACTCCACATGGGTTCAAGAGAATATCTCTTTCACCTTCTCCAGGATCTTCTTTTGTATGGGTTGGTTCTCAGTGTTGATCGTCGCTGCAAATTTCGTCAGGAGTTCGCGCTGTTCTCTGGACAACTTCGCCGGAACCGTCACATTCACCGCCACAAACAAATCGCCGCGAGCGGCTCCGCCACGTTTTGAAACTCCCCGGTTCTTGATTCGAAAAACGGATCCGGTCGGAGTGCCGGGCGGGATGTGAATCGTCTCTTCGTCTTTTTCCAGCGTCAGCACTTTGATTTCAGCGCCCAGCGCAGCCTGCGGAAATGAAATTGGGATGTGGCAGAACAGGTCATGTTCACGCCTCTCGAAGAACTCATGTTCCTGAACGTGCAGAACGACGTACAGGTCGCCCGGAGGGCCATTGTTGATGCCGGCGTCGCCTTCCGCGGCAACGCGGAGTTTGGCTCCGGAGTCAACTCCCGCAGGGATTTTCAGTTCAAGCGTCCGCTCTTTTTCCACGCGGCCGTTCCCGCGGCAAATGTGGCACGGATTCTTGATGATCTTTCCAGCTCCACGGCAATGAGAGCACGTGCGGGCAATGCTGAAGAAACCCTGCTGGAATCGTATCTGACCGAAACCGTTGCACGTGGGGCAGGTCGCGGGGCCCGATCCTTTTTGCGCTCCGCTGCCGTTGCATTCGGCACAAGTTTGATGGCGAGGAACCTTGATCCTGGTGCTTGTCCCGAAGACCGCCTCTTCGAAGGAAATCTCGAGTTCGTAACGCAGGTCCGCCCCTCGCTGCACTCGAGTGGAGCCGCCGCTACCGCGGCGAGTCGATCCTCCGAAGAAGTCGCCGAATCCGAAGATGTCGCCGAGAATGTCGCTGAAATCCGCGAAGATGTTTGGATCAAATCCGCCGAAACCACCACCCGCCGGTCCGCTGACGCCGGCATGTCCGAAGCGATCGTACTGAGCGCGCTTCTGAGAGTCGCTCAGGACGGCATAAGCTTCCGCAGCCTCCTTGAATCTCTCTTCAGCCTCGTGGTTGCCCGGATTTCGATCCGGATGATATTGAAGCGCCTTCTTGCGATAAGCGCTCTTGATCTCCTGCTCGGTTGCCGTTTTCACGACGCCGAGAACTTCGTAAAAGTCCCGCTTTCCGTTCAATGTTTATCCTTTAGTTGCGACATTGACCATTGCGGGCCTGAGGAGCCGTCCATTCAACAAATAGCCTCTTCGCAATTCGTCAAGAATCGTGTTTTCGTCGAACTCGCCGGTTGGTGTGGTTACGACAGCCTGGTGAAAGTTGGGATCGAACTTCTGGCCTTTGGCTTCAATAGCCTTCAGCCCAAATCGTCCCATGGTGTCGAGCAATTGCTTGTAGATGAGTTTAAAACCATGCGTGGTCTGTTCGTCGGCGGAAAAGTTTTTGATGGCGAGGTCGAACGAATCGAGCGCGTTCAACAATTCCTTCATCAATTCCGACGACGCGAACTGCACGAACTCGGATCGTTCGCGGTCGACGCGTTTTTTATAATTTTCGAACTCCGCCTGCTTTCGCAGAAGCCGGTCGTAAAGACTATCTCGTTCCTGTTTCAAGGTTTGCACTTCGGTTGGCGTGGGTTCCGCAGCGGTCGCGGCACCTGAAGTCTGCTCGCCAACTTCAGTCAGTTCCTGGTTCTCGTTGCTTCCCATACAGTCACATTATAACCGGTGTACATCGCGCCACAGCATTCATGATCCGCTTCACGTGCTCAGAACCTTGTCGTGAAGCGGATGGATCGTCCATCCGGCGAAGAACTCATCGGCGAGTTCTTCAACAGCGAGATTTCTTAAGCGATCGGCTCCTCTCCCGACCTTTTGCCTTCGGGAAATTGTTTTCGACGCGGCGACCATGTCTTTTTCGATCGCCTGCAACGTTTTTTCCGCAGGGAATAGAACCCGATTCGTGACGGCCAGGATCAATTCCGCCACGGCGTCAAACATGTTCGTGACCAAGAAGATTATTTCGATCGCCGAAAAGACCTTTTCCGTCGACCGCAAACGGCGTGGGTTAAGCCACTTGCGGAGACAGCGCGTCGAGAGGGTTTTTGGAGAGGCCCCGCCGATTTTATCCTCGACGGAAAAGATATTCTGCATGCCGACAAAAACGGTCTCCGCGACCCCGACAGCTTTCTTTCACATCGACAGGATTTTCCAGGCAGCCTCGACGATCTTCAGACGGGGTGAGTAAGTTTCATTCGCCACGAATTCGATTTATTGCAGCGCGATGAAGATCTTTTCAACGACGCCGTAGATCTTCTCCCTTACGGAAAAGCTTTTTCCATCGACCGCGAAGCTTAACGGAAGCGCCGCAGAACCTGACGAAAGTCAACGCTATTTATCGAAAACTGCGTTTCCTATGCTGATTTCGTCTCGTCGTCATCATAGTCAAGCACTTGCCACGAAGCATCGCAACTTTCTCTGCTGTGGTCTGTCCGGGATTGAATGGATTTCAGGGTTTTACGGCAACTCGACCGGAGCGTTTGCTCAAAGCGCTAGGCGACTTCGGGTCCGACTTTCTTTGGTCGCCAAAATATCGGGGCTTTGCAACTCTCTGCATTGAAGCCCTGAGTCTTCAGGCTCGTTGCCTCGTCCTGGACGACGCTTTTGAAAACCTCTGGGCGGAGCACAATGCTTCCCGGACTCCTGGATGTCTCCGGATTGCCCGGCGCAATATGCAAAATGGGCGCACACAAAGCGTCGCCGAGCTTGCGCGCGATCTGGTCGCATTGGGCACGTACCAGCGAGCCATGCTGGTCCACCACGATGTAGGGCCCGTTGTTTTCCATACCTCCGGCAAAGATCAGCGCCGTATTTTTACCTGCCTTCAAGGCATCACGGATTTCAAGCTGGGTCATGTCCTCGATCCACACCGTGTCGAGCGGTTCGATCGGGTTCACCATCGTGTTCATGTCGGTACGAGGGTTGCGCGTCGCCCCGCCTGTTCCACGCTGTCCGCCTGCTGCGCCGGGCGTTTGCGGTGTTTGCGCCTGGCTGGTGACGAGCGCGAGTGTGATTATGAGGACGCCCACAGACAAGAACTTGATCATGACGATTCTCCAATTAAAGGTGAAAACGAATACTACGCCAAGAATCCGTATTGAACGCAGTTTCTTCCTTTTTCTTGCTGTCGCCGCCATCTCTGGGAAGTCACTTCTGGCTGGAATCGAAGAAAATCCCGTTGGAGTTGCTAGTCATCGACCACATCGAACGGCGCTCCCAAAACTGAGACCTATTCAGGGCGCCGATGAAATGGTTGTGGCTTACAATGGGAAAGAGTATGGCGGACAACGGTAAGAAGAAACGAAGGAGAACGGCCGCGAAGGCAGCAACCCCTGGGCCACGGATTGTCCGTGCCTGGTTTGACACCGTTATCAATCCAATTCTTCGCGCTCTGGAGCGCGAAAACTCGCGGCTCATTCGTTCAAACTGGAGCTGGCAATACAGGCTCCGTGTGCTCGAAGAGATTCGACCTATCCGCGTGTATATCTCGCACGGAATGCAAGATAACCTACAACACTTCCTGAACTTCACACCCGAGGTAAAACCTCATGTCGATCGGCATGACGAGGAAGTGGCTCAGCTCGAAAGAGACTGCTCCACGCTGCACACGGCGCTCATCTCCAAGTCGTCACTGCTCGTGCTCTATAAAGAGTTGACGACGCCGGAAGCGCTCCAGCGCGCTTTTTCCCAGTCTAGATTGGGAAAAAATCCCACGGTTGATCTGAGTGCGCGCGATGTGCTTGCCGAGTTCTTCGGAGGATATCCGACGTCTGACCATATTTCGATTCTTGCCGAATACATCATTAACAATACGGGCGAGCTTCCCGAACACTACACAACGGCGCCATTTTGGAATGCCTATCGCGAGCGGTTGATGCACGTTCTAAAGGAACCCAAGGTGAATGCTGAATATCGGAAGACGTCGGCTGCGGGAACGAAGTTGAAGGCAACATCGAATCGACTGCGTGACGAACTTCAGCAGATTCGGCTCTCATTATCGATCGAACATGACGTTCCCTACATCGATCCCCAATCCAATCAAGCTTCTGAAGCTCTGTGGCGGAGTTGACTAGCGGCGAACGGCGCTCAATCCGCGAGTGCGGGATCATCGTGGTGGACACAGGTCCGCTAATGTCGATTCTTGTTTTGAAGTATGCTTTCAGCAGAGAACCCAACGCGGCAAGGTCCATCATTTATAAGAGCAGAATTGCCGACTACATTCGTGAAGATCAGACAATGCAACAAGCGATGGTACGGCTCTTCGATGAAATCCGGCGGCTTACGACTACATCCCACGTCATTGGCGAGCTTCAGGGTCTGCAGAAGCTGACGGATGACCATCAAGTTGAATTCTGGAACACCGCAATGAATTGGCTCGCGCTAAAAAACCTTGATGAGAGTCTGATTGCCCTGTTGGATCTTCATGGAAAGGCCAGAGGCGCATGGGTGAAGGAAATCGGCCCGACGGACGCTGGCCTCCTCCAACTTACGCTCAAAAAAGGCGCAGTGCTTCTGACTGACGATCATCGAACTCTCACCGCAACGGCGCGCGCCGCCAAGGTCGACTGCCGCCTGGTTCGAGAGGAGCTCCTTTACTATCGACCTAATTCGGCTTGATCCATTAAATGACCACTAAATGACCACAAACCATGGGGGGAGCCCAGCCGCCCGATCCCTCGGGCATTCCTCCTCTAGTTTTTTCCCTTGTCGGAGGTGATTAAGACGGAGAACCCGGACTTCTCAGCTTCCGTCAATAACGCGCCATTTTTCAGCGTGTCCCACGCCATTTCGAGGGCTGTGCGGACTTCGTATCCGGAAAGGTGATCGGACATCCGCCAATCGAGGTTATGGTCGAGCAGGAGTTTCACGTCCTCGACAGCAAATCAAACAGGCCTCTTCGCGCGAGCTCCAGGACTTTGATCGCTTGGTCGCGGGTGATCGGTGGAAAACCGATCAAGAATTCTTCCAACGGCGCACCGCTCTCCAAATAGTCGAATGGGTTTTGAATAGGTACACGAGTTCTCGCGAAGCAAGGTGCGCCCGACACTCGACCGGGATGCGTCCAAATGACCCCTTCGACGACCTGAGAACCATCCTCCAGAATCTCGATTGTTGGGGCGTGCTTGGTTGCCACGAAGCCATTCTATCATCGCGCAACCCGGCGAAATTTGAACCGTTTTGTACGGTTGTGGTACAGCTCGGAACCGCGATTGGCTTTCAACTTTCAACCGAACTGTCGTTCTCCGTTACAGGATCAGTCTCGAACAGAAACAGTACGCACCTCCCAGAATCAATCTGCGCCTCGCGGCCGTCCGAAGGATCGCCTATGGGGCAGCTGATTCTGGCTTACTGAGCCCGAAATAAGGGGGTTTGTGGCTCTCGCCTGAATGTCGCGCGCAAGGGTGACGAAAAGAAGGAATCGGGAAACCGGCAAAGCCATGGAGCGAGGCGAAGGCAACAAAGAACCTGGACAAACGGAACTACAACCGCAATATACTTTGCATTGCAAAGTGGATGAATGGATGAGATCGAAACGAATCGGGATAATCGTCATCGGATTGCTGGCTCTGG
>CAZPBY010000113.1:0-11932 GCA_964584785.1 uncultured Solibacteraceae bacterium | reverse complement strand
TTTTACCACGGCTTTTGATAATATGTATAGCTATATAAGGGACATTACACTAGACTCGCACATAATGGTTTCTTCTAGTACCCAAATAAAATTCAACTGGCCTCGCGCGCACTGGATCGTGGGGACCTTCACACTAATACTGTTTCCATTAGCCGGTCTGTATATGCGGTATGTCGCCAACGTCCCTCAACTCAGTGACGCGCCTCGGCTTATGTTCCGCTCGCGTTTTCTCTTTCTCCTGCTGATCGCAACCGTCAACCTCGGCCTTTCCTATGCGAAACCCGAACGCTTGGTCCAACGCTTTGCATCAATGCTCATCCTCGTCGCGCCACTCCCGTTGATCGTTTCGTTTTTTGTCGATCCCGGCCGCGGAGTACGCAGCAGCCCATGGACCGTTTTTACGATGCGGGGTCTCTTTCTTGCAGCTCTTCTGCTTGCGTTTACACACCGGCCTCGCCGGGCGGTTTGAGCAATGGCGAACACGACATTAAGCTGTGAGGTTTTTGTCATGTTGACGGAATACCGCTTTCTCGTAGAAGTGGCTTGCAACACCGGAAGTTCGCTCGAAGGCTGAAGGCAGTGAAACGACCGTTCCTGTTTCTCTTCGAGCAGCAAACACGTGGCCCGGTCAATAAATGATTTGCGCCACACGTTGACAGTGCAGTCATATTCAGCGCGATCAAGGAGGCCAAGCCCTCTCTCGATGCTTCAGTGTTCCTGCATACCTTTATGGGAAGTACCTGTAAATCTCTTTCCGATCCAGGCAGCGAACGAATGTGACCTCGTCTTTGGTGAGGCTGATTCCGACGCGGTAATTACCAGGCTTAATACGATAGTAATTTTCCTTCGCCGTGAGCTTTTTGGTATTCGGAATCGTTTGCAGGCTTTGGGCAACCTCAATAGTCTCAATCAACTCTGCAACCGCTGCGAGAACCGTTTTGCTCTTAATTGATTTCAGGTCCTTGGCGAAGCTCGTCTTGAATAGTGCCGTCACCGGATCTTACGGAGGATCTTGAAAACTGCTGTCCGACTGATCGCCTTCGATCGTAAACCCTCATCAATAGCTCTGGTCAAAGCGATGTCTTCGACTGCGTCGCTGACGGCATCGCGAACCAAATCCTGCCGTTCCTCCAGAGCCTCAACCACCGCGGCTTTCAGCAGCTTCTTTAATCTGGTTTCATCAACTGTCAACGCCATTATTATCCCCCGCCGGCCCGCATTCTATCACCGCACCGAGATCCTGCGTTTGGGCCGCGTTGACTTCAACACCGAATGGAATGCCACGCAAATCAACGGAAATTGCGCAAAGCACGAAAAATCTGTAGATGAATTCGCAGCTGCGACTCCCGACTCTTCAACACGCTTCCGCCGCTGCCCAAGATGACTAGGCAACATCATCATGCTGTAGAAGAGCATTGGTTAGCTTAAGTCACGAGTCAGTCACTACAACAGAGCGTGAAAATTCAACGGTGAAGACACATCACGGCGAACGTGCACGCCTCAAAATTGTAGGTGAATTCGTAGCTGCTATGCTTCCCACGCTTCAATACGGTTCCGCAGCTTTCAACGGCTGTCCGGCAGCAGATTCAATCAACAGCAGATAAGCTTCCACAGCCTTTACTGAATCTCAATACCAATCGGAATCTGCTTCACACGCATGAGGTCACAGGTTCGAGCCCTGTTGGTCCCATTGTAGTTCCGCCACTTTGTTGATTTCTTTTTCGCTTCGAGTTGAAACTGGAGGATCCCACCAGCTACAAAAACATCTACGTTGCCTTCAGGAATGACTCAACATCCTCACTTAAGAATAATGATTCAGTTTACCCGCACCTTTTTCCTTTTCTCGGAGACCCCCTGTCTTTAATACACGCGGTCATTTGGCCGGCGAATTTCCGGCTCAAGGCGATCGACAATGCCAAACCGACTTATCGTCGAGTGCAGCAGTCGGAGCGAAGCTGCTGTTGGAGGCAGAGCCGGGCTTTTGCAGTCGAGACGCATATAATGTACGACGCATGATCGCGACAGAACTTCATTGGATAAAGGGACCATGGCCAGGCAAGCTCGCGTTGGCGGCTCGCCCGCGCGGCGGTGAGTGGCTGGCCGATGAACTTGACAACTGGCAGCGTGAGGGGATCCTTACAGTCGTGTCGCTCCTAACCGACGAGGAGGAACGTGATCTGGATCTGGAGTCCGAGGAATCCGAGGCAAAGTCGCGACGTATGACGTTCAGACCGTTTCCAATCCGGGACCGTCACGTGCCGGATTCCGACGTGAAACTGACAAAGCTGCTGACTCAGATCAATCAAGATTTGGAATCCGGTAAGAACGTCGTGCTTCATTGCCGTCAGGGAATCGGTCGAACCGGCCTCGTGGCTGCTTGCCTGCTCGTGTCCAAAGGATTTGAAGTCGATGCCGCTATCCAGACGTTGAATCGCGTTCGTGGCGTGCCCATACCAGAAACAGTTGAACAACGTCACTGGATCGATCGGTACGCGAGCACTTGTCCTAATCTGAGATGAGTGATGATCCTGTTCGTCCGCCATTAAAGGCCTTACATTTGGAGTCAACGTTAAATCCAGGTAAATTGTCTGCGTTTGAGCGCTTACCGACTGATGCGATAAAGCTATCTCTCGCGCCAGGCCAAGCGCATTGCCTGAAAACCAGACCGGATGGAACGATCCTCGACGGACATCACCGCGTACATGTTTTGAGGAAGCGAAACGAAGATGTGGACGCGTTGCCGCGCGAGGTTCTAACCTCGCGCGGTGACGACGCTTGAGCAACTCACTACTCAACTGTAGAAAAAATTTGTAGCTGCGAGCTTCCATCCGATCTGGATTTCGGCATCGCGTGGTCTCGTTTCTCGCGACTATCGACGCTGTCGGCCTCCGGGAGGTGCACTATCGCACACATGAGGTCACAGGTTTCGAGCCCAGTTGGTCCCATTATCGAACCGCTTTCAACGCGGACTCGGATTTCTAATGTCTGATTCGGATATGACTTTCTCGGATATAACTTTCAAATCCGGATATTCCGTCCGATTGTTTCGCGCAGGTTCTTCAACTCGTCTGCCGTGAGATCCCGTGTGGGAACAATGTTGAAGCAAACTGGTGACGTGTAGAGAAGAATCAGGTTCTTGCTTTCGACGAAACGGACAAAGTTTTTCCACTCTACCTCAGCGGAGTATGTTCTTCCTGTAGCGGACGGAAAATGTCGAGGATCGTCATCGCCTGGACTTTTGCGCCGGCGGTCACGTCTTTGTGAGCGATAGGCGTGGCCATGGAAACGGCGTTCGCGCAGTGATGATCAAGGAGGCCCGGAATGTTCGATGGGTACCCGCTGGTGAGTCGAATTGGCTGTCTGCAATTGTCCCGCCGGTTGCCCTAAAAGCAATACCGAGGGTTACTCGTTTCCTGTCGTCCAGGAACGATTCATTCGAATCCAAACCGCTTTCGATGGTGTGCAAGGAACCGGTCCTCTATTCGATGAGTTGCGACAACGCGCAGTCGGTTGTTCTCCGAAACCACGTCTCCGATGAATCGCAGGTCGTTTGTAATGGATAAGGACCCGCTATCAAATCGAACGTGATCGTTTGGGACAGCCATGAGTTGTTTTCGGGAATGTCAGGCTTCAACATGAGCCGATCTCAACCTTATCGTTGGTCAAGAAGTTTCGGCCAGTTCAGAATAATTTGAACCGGATCTGTCTGAAGGCCGGCGAGTTGTCTGAGAATGATCCGCTGTCCGTCGCGGGTGATGTCGAAATGAGGACGGTTGTCGCGCAGACCGCGCAGGTTGATCTGTGACGGCAGCAAAAGATGGGGCGCCCCGATGTTCATTTGGTCCGCGGAGCCGCTGAAGTCGACGGCCATCAATCGACTCGGATCTTCCCAGTACACCAATTCTTTTCCGTCGCCGCGCCATCGCGGGTGAATGCCGCCGTTGCGCGAGATGCGCTTCTTTTCGCCCGTTGTCCCGAATCGCTGAACGTAGATTTCCATGCCGCTGGTATCGTCGGCTGCGTATGCGATCCACTTTCCGTCCGGGGAGATCCGTCCGGCATACTCCATAAAATTCGATTGTGTTAACGGAGCGGGCTTATGGTCGCCATCGACGGGGAGCAGCCACAAATGCGTGTCTGTTCCTCGGACGAAGAGGATTTTCTTGCCGTCGGGCGATATATCTTCGGGAATCAACGGCAGGTTTTCCGGTCCTCCTTCAAACAGCAACTCTTCTTTGGCATCGCCAACGAGCGACTTTCGGTAAAGAGCCACTTTGCCATCCTGACGGCCCGAAGCGAACGCGATCCAGTTGCCGTCCGGCGACCAAACGGGATCCGAATTCACCCCGGGGGTTGATGTGATCCGCGTGCGTACATTTGTTGCGAGGTCCACAGTCCAGATGTCCCATTTGCCGGCATTGGGATCCATTCGATTGACGGCAACAAGCTTACCATCCGGAGATATCGCTGGATTCAGAAGCTCTTCATCATCCGCTTGCTGTATGACACCCATCTCGTGACCGGCGCGATCGAACACGACTAACCGGCCTCGCTGCCCGCGACGCGCGGACATAAATGCCAATATTCCATCATTCGACACGGAAAGGTCTGGCGGCGCGCTGAGGAATCCGGGTGCCGCGTCTTGCGCGATCGGAACAACTCCTCCCTGGATTTCGAGCCGGTTCGCATCGAACGCCTGGCTCACGAGGGCGTTGCCCTTGACGAGCAGCAGGTGATCGTTCGCGAACCGAACGTTAGAATCCGTTTCAAACAGGCGCTTGCTTTGAGCCGAATCCAACGATCCTGCATAAAGGGCCATCTGCTGACCCTGTGTGCCGTAGCTGAGGTACAGGAAATGACGGCCATCCGGCAGAAACTGCGGAAGCAGGCTGGCGACGGCCTTCACGGGATCGTCTTTGAGGACAAGAGGTTCGGCTTTCCCGCCCCCGGCAGGTACGCGCCGAAGGTTCGGCACTCCACCCAAAATGATGACGCCATCCTTGCTCCAGGAACCGCCAAACGTGGTGTTTGGATCGACCGTGCAGATATCGACGGGCGCGGCCCCGGGAATCACTTTCTTCAGCATGCCAGCAGCAAGGAACCCCAGGTACTGACCATCAGGAGACCAAAAAGGAAAAGATCCGCCTTCTGTGCCAGCAACACGCACGGCATTCGGCGTTGCCAGATTTCGAATAAAAACCTGCGTCTGCGCCGATCGGGCCGCACCGACAAAAGCAATGCGATCCCCGTTGGGCGACAGCGCCACAGTGTCGACGAATGCCATGTCCGCCGGCATGGGTATCGAAAAGCGTACCGGCGATCCGGTTGGCGCCGTCCGGACCATCGTTACGTAGGAGACAAGGATAATCAACGCCGCGAGGAGCAAAGTGGCGGCCCACATCCACAAGTTACGAGTTCTTCTCTGGCTTGTTTCGGGGGACGTCATCGCGTCGACAATTTCGATCCGCGCATCGCCCATATCGTGCAAGCGGTCGCGTGAATCTTTTTTCAAACATCGAACCAGCAGTGTTCGGATTGTCGGAGGAAGAGCCGGTGGCAACTTTGTCCACAACGGCTCACGCTCTAGAATTCTCGCCACCGTGTCTGAAACCGTTTCGGCGGCGAACATCGGCTCGCCCGTGAGCATTTCAAAAAGGACGCAGCCGAAGCTCCAGATGTCGGTCCGCTTGTCGATTTGTTTTCCTCGCGCCTGCTCGGGCGACATGTATGCGGCGGTTCCGAGAATGACACCAGCCAAACTCGCATCGATGACCGTCGGTGAGTTGGACGCGTCCTGCACGGAATCTGCCGGCTGAAACATTCTCGCGAGACCGAAATCGAGCACCTTAACTCTTCCGTCAGGCGTGATCTTAATGTTCGCGGGTTTCAGGTCTCGATGAATGATACCGCGATCGTGAGCAGCTTCGAGGGCTTCCGCGACTTGCCTTGCGATATCCAGACTGTCGCGGATGGAAAGAACGCCAGTCTTGATTCTTTCCGCAAGGGTTTGCCCTTCGACCAACTCCAGAATCAAACAGCGGCCGAGCGGCGATTCCTCGGCACCGTAAATCTGGGCAATGTTGGGATGGTTTAGTGCAGCAAGCAACTGCGCCTCACGTTGAAATCGCGTGATGCGTTCCTCGTCGTGAACAAAATTTTCCGGAAGGACTTTGAGCGCGACGTCGCGCTGCAACTTCGTATCATGAGCGCGAAACACGCGTCCCATTCCACCTTCACCAATGAAAGCTCGAACGTCGTAGGAGCCGATTCGACTTCCAACCGCGAGCGGCAAATGGAACTCCTTTGAAAAGAAACGATAAGGACCGCGGGCAATTTACCTGACAAGTCGTTTGAGGGTCAATGGTTAGGCGAGCGCAGGTCTCAGGAACTCAAGGTCGCCCTCGGCTTGCGCAACGAGTTGTCCGGTTTCTCAAAAGAAACCGAACGGTTGCGCGGTTTGCCCAAGTCATGTCAGTTGACGTGAGTATACGCGCGATCAACGTCTCAATTGCTTCGCAATCGATGCCGGATCAGGCCAGCAACACTACGTCGTACGAGTGGGCGAGGGTGCGGTTTCGAACCGGGTCGTGCAGTTCGAAGGCGAAGTTGTCGGCATAGACAAGGCGGCCGCCGACTGTCGGGATGGTTCCCGACATGAAAATCGTTCCGGCCTGACGAACTTTGAAATGTTGCTCGGCAGCGCGTACCAATTTGTCGGGTTCCATGATGTGGGCGAGAGATGCTTCCTGATAAAGCTCCCTTTTGGTGTCGACGGTTGACCATGAACGGAGCATCAATTGATCCCAGTGGCCTGCGACGTCCGAAAAACGCCACAGATCCCGGGCAAGAATTTTCGGGTGCATTTGTTTGGCGCCCGGAATCGAATGGCGTTCGAGTCCACGATGAGTGTGATCGCTGTCTCCATTAACACCCCTTATGCGACATTAGGCACACGTCCCTGAGTCTCCCAATATTGATCACACCTCGTTTGAACCGCCTATCCTCCGGAGGATTCACTCGACCAGTGGAAGTCGGCGACCTCGGGAATTCCTGAGGCTCAGCCCTCTTGAGGTAACGACCCTCCGACCGTCCGCGCCAAATCCCGCCGTTATTCATGAGCCGATTTGTCCGTATTTGACGCCATTAGTAGACGAAGGCAAAACGGATCCAATGATTGTCCAATCGAGGAGAACCTATGAAGAAAGTCTACAAAGATTTTTTTTGCATCCTGGTGTTAACCAGCCTGATGACGGCAAGCACGGAATCTGCGATGGCTCAACATCTGTTCGACAATCGCGGACCATCTGCTGCGGCGGGGATAGTTTCAACCGCGTTGACGACTGCTGTGGCTACCGCGCTCGTTGCAATCGATGCAGTCCTCCCACTGGTTGGCGTTCCACCCTTTCCACCATTTCCCATTGTGGTTGATGGCCGGTCGCTGAGCCACCCAAAGATTTACAATCTATATTGGGACAACGACTGGGATGCCCACAATCCGGCTTTCAGCCGGGCAAACATAGATAGTTTCACCACAAACCTTGCGAGCAGCGGTTACTTTGGTCCAGCCGGTCAGTATGGCGTGGGCTCGGCTTCGTTCATCGGATCGAAGCAGTCGGACTCGGCGACTGAGTGCGCTGGAACGCCCAGCGGGACACTTAGTTTCCTGCAAGTGCTCGGATGGGTCACATGTGAGGTCGGTGCAGTCAATCTTCTGTTTCCGGAGATCCCAAATCCGTTTCTCCCTGGGGCTCCCCTTCTCACGCGGGGCTTAAACCCCTCGCTCTCAATCCCCTCGCTCACCGGAGTGCTGGCACCGGACAACGATATCGTCTACGTCATCTACCTTCCAAAGACTGTGACCGGTATTACTCAGTTCGGAATCACTAATTGCAACCCATACCACTTCATGTCGGCCGTTCCCGAAACTCAATTCGATCCGGTTCTGAACCCGCTTCCGCCGTTCCTCGTACCGGCTGTTCAGAGTTTTGCGTTCGCCGTGATACCTACCGGCTGCAGTACGTCTTTTGATGTCCTTACCCAGAGCGCTTCTCATGAAATCATCGAAAGCGCCGTCGATCCGATCTTCCTGCTGGGCTGGATCGATAACAATGTCCTCGATCCCAACAACATTACCGCAATCGCCACGGACGCCGAAGCCTCCGACATTTGCGAGAAGACTCTTACGGCCGCTGTGAGGCTCGCGAACGGCATCAGTGCCTCAACGTACTGGTCAAACACGGACAGTGGCTGTGTGCCGTCCGCGCCATCGACGATAGAGACCATTAGTTCACCAAATGTCTCCAAGCTCGGGCGGACGTTTGTTACAAAGCAGAGTTTGATCACGCTGACCGGCGTGGCACCGACGGGCAGCGCAACTGTCGGAGACATTCCTTCTGTGGATTTTCGATTCTGGCGCAGCGGTACCGCCGAGCCGGCTCCAACGACGTGTCCACTCTTCTGCAAATTTGTAGTCGACAAGAATGATGGTACTGATGGGCGATATTCTTTGAAATTCAAAACGACCGCCGGAGGCGCCGTCGAAGAAGAGCAGAGCGATGCGCTGACTGTCGACAACACGCCACCGGTCAGTACGCTCATCGAATCGCCCGAGGTCATGGTGGCGGGGCAGAGGTTTGTCAGCAGTGCGACGCATTTCGCCGTTAACGCAAACGACGGTTCTGGAGTTGGCGTGGATTCGACGTTCTTCCGGTTTTTTTCGGGCGGAACTGCGCCCGATTTCACCAAAGCCAGCGGCAGCTTTAATGTCAGCGGTTCGGACGGCCCGTACGAAGTCGATGTCTTTTCCACTGACTTACTTGGGAATAATGAAACTGCGCAGGCGAAAGCTGTGATTCTCGATAATACGGCACCACAGAGTACGCTTACCGCCGGATCGCCACAATTTCAGGGAAGTCAGGTTTTCGTAACAAACACCACGCCATTTACTGTAACAGCAAGCGATGGCGGCGGCGTGGGTGTTGGTTCGGTGTCCCGTCGCTACTTCAAGGCTGGAGACACTGCACCCGGTTATGTCACCACAACCGCCAGCGTGGCGACATTCAATGCGAGTGGGGTGGATGGGCTCTATGAAATCGACAGTTTCGCGGCCGACCGGCTGGGAAACGCGGAAACCGCGCACGGCAAGTCCGTTTACCTCGACAACACGCCACCTCAGATTACCATCACGCAGCCGCAATCGACGCAATACCCGCACAGCGCGACTCTCACGTTGAATTATTCCGTCACCGATGGCCCGGGTTCAGGAGTCGGTCGTACGACGGTTTTGCTGGACGGTAATGCGACGCTTGCCGGGCATGGTCTCAGCAATGGTCAATCGATCAGTTTACTCACGGAGCTGTCACTCGGCGACCACACATTCACGATCACGGCAGTCGATAATGTGGGGAACACGCGCCCGGCTTCGGTAACATTCACGATCACGGTTACCGCCCAGAGCATCACCGACGACGTTAATCAGTTTCTCAGTCAGGGATCGATTCGGAATTCCGGAGTCGCAACGTCACTCCTCTCGAGTCTGGCGGCGGCAGCCAGTGCGCGAGCCCGGGGTAAATGCGCGACGGCCGCCAATATTTACCAGGCGTTCATCAATCAGATTCAGTCAGCGACCGGGATCGACCCGAGCGCGGCGGCGATCCTGATTGCGGATGCCCAGTACCTGATTGCCCATTGCCCATAAACCGCCCAGAGCGCTCAGGGATACTTGGGTTCGACGGTCAGGATGGCGGCGGCCGCGAACCCTTGGTATCTCCCACACACCTCACGGAACAGTAACGATGCTCGAGCTACCGCCCCTTGCGCGGAAACGATCTTATCGATCGGTTGCCGTCATATCCTTCTGCTTCATCGGCTCGGTTGGCGGGAAACGCGGGGCCCGGTTTCGCCGGACGGAAACAGCTTCGCTGTTATTCGCGGTCGTTGGACGACCGAAGCCGTTCTGATCAGGCTTGAAGTAGCCGCCGTCCCAGTCCCGCGCCTCGTGTATCCTTCACTTACATGTTGAACCCCGATCTGCTGGGGCGGGCGGATAGAGCGCTGCGTCCGGTATTAAAAGAATTATCGTGGATGGGATCGATGAGGATGGCAAATTCAAGAAGAGCTGCGTAAGTATTCGGCCACGAGTCAGCCGCTTCAGCCGCTTGCCACGACCCGGCGGTTCCGTGACGTTCAATGCGTACCGCGTGTTCGGTTGCAATCCGGACGGATCGACGTCGGCAGACATCATAATTGCCGCGATGGAGCGTGCGTTTGCCGATGGCTGTGACGTTATTCCTTGAAGGCCGCGCGGCGCTCGTGCCAGCTGGTCGCTTGTTCATAGGCGAAGGCGATTTCGAGAATTTTGCCGTCGGTCATTGGAGTGCCGACGAAGTTCAGGGCCATCGGCAGACCGTCGTCGGTAAAACCGCTGGGGACCGAAACGCCCGGAAGGCCCGCGACGTTTCCTAACGTGCCGAGATTCCCTGCGCCGCCTGCGCCGTTCAAAGGGCTACGCGCGGCTCGAAACCTTCTTTTTCTTAGGTTTCTTCTTTTCTCTCTTTGGCTTGTTTTGTTCGTGGCTAACACCCCTTATGCGACATTAGGCACACGTCCCTGAGTCTCCCAATATTGATCACACCTCGTTTGAACCGCCTATCCTCCTTGCGAGGCCGCCCCTTGCCATACTGTAATTTCGCCGCGGCTGCCGCGCCCTTTCTTGCATACTTGTTCGCCCGTGGCCGCCCTCGAACAAAATCAGCTTCGGGCATTTCCCTGAGCGACGCGGCAGAAGGCCCCTCGTGCATGATTTGAATGCCTTCCCTGGCGATCCGATCCGCATAGTTGTTCCGGCGCAACCGGTACTTCTTGAAATCAATCTCGGGCATCTCTCGTAAAGAGCGGACGGAAGGCCCACTGGAGCCTTTAGAAATCGCCTTCTTCATATTTTCTCCGTTCGCCTGCCGTGGCACGTCTTGCGCTAATGATCCGAATCAGCGCAGCGTCACGCTCCACGAATACGGTAAGAACCACTCTGTGCCGCTGAGAGGATCCGATCAATATGAACCGTTCAGGATATCCAGGAACATCGAGGATCAGCGCAAGCGGGTCGCTGAAACACTCGGAGGCCTCTTCGAAGGAAACCCCATGCTTGCGCTTATTCGCCGCGGCCCTGGCGGGATCCCATTCGAAGCGCATATGAAAAGTGTATCACACTAACTAGAATGGAATAGACTGGACAAATGGAGGCATTGACCAACCTTTTCGACAACAACCGGCGCTGGGTTGCGAAGATAACCGCGGCAGATCCGGAATTTTTCCTGCGGCTTTCGCGTCAGCAGACACCGAAGTATCTGTGGATCGGTTGCGCAGCGCCGTGTGCCGGCGAATGAGATCGTCGGCTTAATGCCGGGAGAGCTTTTCGTCCACCGCAATGTATCCAATGTCGTTTCGCTCGACGACGTCAATTGCCTTTCCGTGATCCAGTACGCCGTGGACGTCCTTCAGGTGCGGCACATCATCGTTTGCGGCCATTTCGGCTGCGGCGGTGTGGAAGCGGTATTGGCGGACCGCAAAATTGGCTTGAGCAACGTCTGGTTGAACCACGTCCGCAACGTTCTGGAGACGCACGCGGAAGAGTTGGACCGCCTGGACATGCCGCGCCGCTTCGACCGGCTCTGCGAGTTAAATGTCATCACGCAGGTGTTGCACGTCTCGCGGACCAGCATTCTGCGTGACGCCTGGTCGCGAGGACAAAGCGTCAGCATTCACGGCTGGATCTACGCGATTCAGAACGGACTCCTGCGCGATCTGGGAGTTTCCATAACCGGCCCCCGGTAAAGCTTCGGCAAATACCCTGCGCTACGCGCACTCGACCGGCTGAAGCCGGCGCCTGCGGCGTTGATCGACGCGAAATCGAATGGCGCAATGTTGTAGGCGC
>CAZPBY010000112.1:0-11966 GCA_964584785.1 uncultured Solibacteraceae bacterium | reverse complement strand
CCCCGGCAATCTTCGTCAACGCCGGAGGTCTTCTAGTTGGACGCGCTACACGCCGCTGAGTGCGTTGAGGGCGAGCACGCTGCACATCAAGTTTGAGTCCGAGCCGATCAGCGTAAGTAAGCAGCTTCTCAATGCTCATTTGAGAGATCTTCCCTTGAAGCAGATTGCTGACGACGGGCTGGTGTTCGTCAAGCAATTCTACTAGCTGTCCCTGCCGATACTTTTTGCGTCGAACTTCGTCGAGAATCCTTGTCAGGATCTTCGCCTTAAACAGCAACGCCAGCGCCTTTTCCGATGGGAATCCGAGGTCTTCAAATACATTCCCTGAACTCGCAGTCACGTGAGTTGGACTATTTACCAAGGCTTTTCGCATGAGTCCTCTGCTCCTTAATACGCTCACGGACTTCGGAGAGTCGTTCCTTTGCAATCCTAAGATTACGTCGGTCCGTTTTTCTGCTGGCTTTTTCAAAACAGTGCAAAACGTAGATCACACCGTCGATCTTCGATAAATACATCACTCGGTACCAGGTCTTCTCATCACTTGCTTTCAATTCGTACACATTCGGGCCAATTGATTCCATGCGCCGAACAGGTCTAGAGCACTTCTTACCTTGTTGCATTTCGAACAATGCAAATCCAAGATCAGCCCGGATTTCCTCGGGGAAGCCAGCCAACTCCCTCCGCGAATTACCTTCCCAATGAATTTGTGCGAGGTCTGCGCGTTGCTTCTCCAAGCTTCTATAGCCCTCATCAAATCAGGCTGGCGAATTATACAAGATTTATTATAAGTCATGCGCCCGTTCGACGGGAACTCCGGACGAGATAGCGATGAACCTCAAGCCTACTCTTTAATTGATCGCGACCGCGTTGCAAGGCACTGCAGTATGGAATCCAGAACGCCGTCGAGATCCTTGCCGGCATCCTCTGCGAGAAATCGCAGAACGAGATAGCTGTTCTGCTGCAACAGACAGTCTTTCCTGCGATCACGTCGGTAGGCGTTTGTATCGGAGAGATGCTGAGAACCATCGAGTTCCACAACGATACGCAACGGTTCGTTGAGGAAGTCGACTTCCATCTGGCTCTCACCATCGAAAGGAATTGGAACTTGAACGTTCAAATGAAAACGGCCTTTTGTCTCGGGAAGAGTTTCAAGACGTCGGTACAGGAAAGCCTCGCTCGCGCTGCGCGCTCTTTCCATCCCAGTCAGTTCGTGCGGTGAAGGTTTGACGGCGCGGACAAAAAGATTCGCCAGTGGAGTGTCCACTCCGTCCCGAATGAGTCGGCGTATGGTAGCAGCATAATCGCGCTTCCATTCCGGATCCGACGGAAGCACCACATCTGCGGGCCAGCCCGGAACCGCGCTCGCAGGCAGAGAAATCGAATATCCAACGGCCTCGTATCCACGGCAACGCCGATCAAACATCCGAGCGAGCATGGGGACGTTCAAGTCGGCGTAGTCATAGATACGAACGTCGCGCTTTGCGTCATACAGACGGTGAAGCCGTCCCGCATACTGCGCAATCGTTCCGTGCCAGGACACCGGCAGGGTCAGAAACAACGTATCCAGCCGCGCATCGTCGAATCCTTCGCCGATGTAACGGCCAGTCGCCAGAATGACTCGTCCTTTTTCCGACGATATCGCGGCAACCTCGGCTGCCTTGGCTTCGCGCTGTTTCTTTCCCATGCCGCCTCGGAGCACGATGACGTGACCCATTCTTCCCGCCAGTTGATTGGAGAGACTGTCGAGATGTTCGTTCCTTTCCGTGAGCACGAGTGGCGAGCGGCCGCTCTCGACGGCTTCAATGACGTCCTCGCAGATACGGCGATTTCGCTGTTCGTCTCCAATGAGTTCGCGATAAAGCGATGTAAACTCGACCCGTTTGTCCGAAGGCGGCGGCACTGCCGACTGAAAGGCCGTAGGACGCACGAGAACGCTGTGCGTAAAGGGACGCCGCATGGCCTCCGCTTTTGCATTGACGCGATACCTCACCGGACCGCACTGCATGAAGATGATCGGATGGTGGCCGTCCTTTCGCGTGACCGTTGCGGATAGTCCAGTAACGAATTTAGCTTTCGCACGCCGCACGACTTGTTCGAAGCTGTGGGCCGACAGATGATGGCATTCATCGACGATCACGTGACCGTATTCACCGATGCAGTCATCGACGCATCCTTTGTGGACGAGACTTTGAATGACCGCGACATCCAAGCGGCCTGTTCTTTTATGGCGTCCGCCGCCAATGCGTCCGATCTCACTCTTATTGATATTCAGAAACGTCGACAGGCGTTCCACCCATTGATCCAGCAACTGTCGTCGATGGACCAGCACAAGAGTACTGCCGGCACGCTTGGCAATCAGCCATGCGGCTACCACAGTTTTGCCAAATGCCGTGGTTGCCGCCAGCACGCCAATCTCGTGTTTCAGCATCGCGTCCGCAGCTGCCTTTTGCTCCGGCCGGAGCGTTCCTGTAAACGTCACATGCAAAGGTTGGCCATTACAACGCTCGTCACGCACGGCAGTTGCTATGTTCAAATCCGACAAAAGCTGCAGTACATCATCCATGCAGCCGCGCGGCAAGCCGATATGTTGTGAATAGTTTTCGGCGCACGCGACGATACGCGGCTTGTCGTATGTCGGAAGGCGCATGGCCTGCGCTTTATAGAACTCCGGATTCTGAAAAGCCGCCAGCTGGAGCAACCGGTTCCTCAATCCTGGCACCAGTTGGTCTTTAGCGATGTAGATCTCGTTCCCGACGACGAGTTCCAACACCTCAGGAAGATCTCCCGTGATCGGCGCTTCTTTCCGACGGCGCGAGGGCGGCGCTGTCCATGGGGCCGCATCACCTTCGTCCATCTCTGGCAGGCGCACACTTACGACACGTCCTCTCCGTTCGGCATCCCGCACCAGTTCGTCAACGGTAGTTCTGACCATCCTCGGCACCGATGACAGAAACGACCACTGATCTAGGTGAGGAACCATCTGATCGTCCAGGAAAACGCTGTTGCCCAGGTCTCGTGGCTGCTTCTGGAGTGGCAATGCGATCAAATTGCCAAAGCCTCCGTGAGGCAAGGTGTCCTGATTCGGAAAGAACCGATCATACGAATGAAAGCCAAGATCCGGCCGACGTTCCATCGTTTCGGTTAAAACAAATGAACCCAACTTTCGCGCTGCAGCAGCGGTGACTGCCTCCTCAAAGAAAAACCAGACATGCCCGCCATGGCCCGAGCGCGATCGTTCGAGGAT
Organism: uncultured Solibacteraceae bacterium; assembly: GCA_964584785.1. Lineage (GTDB taxonomy): Bacteria > Acidobacteriota > Terriglobia > 20CM-2-55-15 > 20CM-2-55-15 > JAHFTY01. Next base: position 8,722 of record CAZPBY010000112.1, on the reverse strand, counting down.
AGCCGGAAGGCCCGTGCCACGGCAGGTGTCCAGAAATGCATTGGCGTCTTCACGCCAGCCTTCCTCGTCGAAATCGACGGCTAAGAAAAAGCACGTCTCGTCCTGGAGCATTGGGTAAATGCCAGCGACAAAATGCTGACCCGCTAGATCAAATCCCGACAGATGCCAACGAACCACTTCATCCGTCATCGGAAGAAATCGTTGATGGTGGCAGTCCCCGCATTTGATTCTCGGTTTCTCACAGATACCTCGAATCCACTCGTTGCCACAAGCAGGGGCATAACCTGACTTTCCTGTTTTCCGGCTCTCGAACCGCCTCGGATAAACATCGTCTCGCCCGCGGAAGAGCGACCGAAAGAGCCGGATCTTGGCATCGGCGTTGGAGTGTTGATGTACGGGACTCGCTGGCAGAAGCATGAGAACTATTCTTGGCGATATTACACTTGTTGGGCGCCCACGTCGTATGCTGCCGCGATTTCCACCAAGCACGCTCCGTTTGTGTGGCGAGCCAGTGTCATTTGTCCGAGACAACTTCACCGAGCGTTGTCGTCGGGTTGTTCCTAAGTTTCTCGTACTTTCTGGTTTCAGCCAGACGTGGACGCATCGCAAAGAAGTAGCGGCGCCGCCGGACAATTTTTTGAGCGACCGCGGCGTCGGCCTCGACGTTATTGTGGGGGAGCCGAGAATCGATTTGACGACCATCAGCCAACATCACGGAAGGCTAACGAGTGCCGACAAGTCGGGTGGAAAACAACAGTCCCAAAGAGAGACCGATTCCGAACAGGTTCGTTTCAGGAGAAGTCACAGAATTAAGCGACCTCGACCTTTTGAAGCGTTTATTGGCCAGAGACGCCGGGGTTACTGCTTGCCTTGAGAAGTTTCCGTCAGCAAACGCGCAAAGGAATCCAGAGCGACACGATTGTTGGCCAACGTCTCATCATGATTGAAGGGGGTCATAGCGGAATCCATGCGAGACGATTAATCCATTCTTCGGCCTCGCTCGCGGTCCAAATGAGAGCGAGTTCCTCAACCACCACCCCAATCGAAGCTGCTTCGCGCAACAGGATAAGGCCAGAGCTGTGAGCGGTGGCAACAAACTCTGCGAAATGCGCAGGCATCGTTCTTCGGTCCTGACTAACAAGGATTCGGCCCGTTTCAGCCGACAGTCGCAAGACTTCTGGATCTTTCAAGCCGGCAAACCCGGCATCGGCTGCCGGTCGGATATCTATATCTAATGATTTGCGTTTTAGGGCCCTAATGATCCGGCCATCCAGATCGGCATCAGCTTGGAATCTGATTCTCATGGCGGGCGCGCCGCAGCTTGGCAATGAACTCCGCGTTCAACTCTCGGGATCGCGAATGCTCGGATGCGGCGATTCGCTCACCATCGGTTAGATAAGCGTCAACCTCACTCTCGTTCGCCAAATAGAAAGCAAGTGCTCCATGCACGTCTTCCAGAGTTAACGCGGGGTAACTCTCGACCATGCTTTCCACAGACATCCCTTCGCGGAATAGGTATACCAGCGAGTCCAGAGAAACACGTGTATTTGCGACTCGGTAAACACCTTCGATTTTCTTGACGTATTCCTTGGGCATCGACTTTTCCGATTCTCTCGCGAGCACGACGGTGTGCAACACGGTTGTTCCTGCCCGCATTATAGCTCCTTGTTGCACACGGGATTCAGGAACACTTTTAAGCGTAGAAGCTGAGCTTTTCTGTTTTATCGTTGGGTTCATTTCTGGTTGCGATCTGCTTTTTATTCAACAAAATAATCCCACGGGTTCGATAAATCGGGGGCAAAAACTGGAGAGAAATTCACAGATTTGGAAGTCGTTGGAAGGTACCATCCGCTTGTAACTCAAATAAAAAAGGCCGGTTATTCACCGGCCTCAATTGCGGGGGAAGGATTTGAACCTCCGACCTTTGGGTTATGAGCCCAACGAGCTACCACTGCTCCACCCCGCGGCAACATCATCAATATATAGGTACGGGTGAGAGGACGTCAATGCCGAGCGGAATTCAAATTGGGACGGAGGATTGTCGAGCAATCAAGGCGGCTTCAAAATCGAGAGAAACTTCGGTGCAGAAACGGTGTTTTTGATTGCAATTGGGCGGTCGGCGTTTCAGATGCGGCATCCGGCTGTTCAGACACCATATCCGGTGTGCAGTGCACACGTCATCGTGTTCAGTTGTTTGAGAGTGCTTCGTTCCGGCGCCGTCTTATTTGTCGCTGTTGAGGGTGCTGTTGTGGCGGAACAGTCTAGGATTGATTCGGCACACAGTTCAGTTGGGAGATCTCTGTGTTCAGACGTTTCATCCAATCGCATAGCCCTAAATCGCCCTTGAATCGCCTGGCCCAGTCCAGCCAAGCCCAGCACGCCGGGATCTTGTGACTGGCCACGCTTCCGAAACAACTGAACGCGTTTCGATCACGATTAAACACAGTTCCGTAACAACTGCGCATTGGGTTTTGACAACTAAACACAGCGCCTCGACAGCTTCACACTTTTCCATGACAAGTGAACACGCCGACGACCCGCCTGCACGACGGATATGGCGTCTGTACAGTAAAACGGCGCATCCGGACAGGGGTCTGCCGAATCTGTACCGGCTCCTGGCCGATTTTATTTTGCCGGAGGATTTTCGTTCGGCGACAGCAGGACGACGTCGCCGGGTTTGACAAGTTTCAATTCTTCGCGGGCAAGTTTTTCGATCATTGCCGGATCGGTGCGAAGAGCCTGGATTTCATCGGAGAGGGCTTGGTTTTCGGCTTCGATCTTCCTGATCTCGGCTTCGACACCGGCGAGTTTTTGCGATTGGCTGTGAACCTGAAGCACGCCTTTATCGTTGAAAATCGCGAGCAGAAGCAGGCCGAAGGCGAGGACGGCAAACACCACCAGAGCGATTCGATTCCGGACTCCCGTAACTAAGCTTCCTTGATCCACTTTGTTATTCAGGCGTCGATTATACACAGCGTCCACGTGTGAAAAAAGCTCTCTGAGGGGATTCGCGTGCCTATGAAAAGAGCATACTACTGTCATAATCATCACCAGGTTGAAGGCCGACTTACCGAATGACTGACAAAATCATCGTGTTCGTTACGTGCGAAAACAGAGACCAGGCGGAGAAAATTGCGGAAGCGGTGGTGACGGAGAGACTCGCGGCGTGCGTGAACGTGCTGCCGGGTTTGCGATCCTGTTATGTCTGGAACGGAAAGCTCACATGGTCCGACGAGGTGTTGTGTCTGATCAAAACAAGCCGCGGACGGTTCGAGCGGCTTCGCGACCGTATCCAATCGCTGCACAGTTACGAAGTGCCCGAGATCGCGGCCGTCACGATCGAAGACGTGAACCGAGGTTACGGTGACTGGATCGAAGAGAGCGTGAGAGCGTAATGCCGCGGCGCGGATTCTTCACCGACACGACGATCTGCATCGGCTGCAAGGCGTGCGAAGTCGCCTGCAAAGAGTGGAACCAGCTTCCCGACGATGGATTCACCTTTACAGGAATGTCCTACGACAACACGGTTCAGCTTGGAGCTTCGACGTGGCGTCACGTGGCGTTCATCGAACGGCCCGTTCCGCTCAGCGGACAGGAAACCGGGATCGGTAATTTTTCGTGGCTCTTCATGTCGGATGTTTGCAAGCACTGCGTCCGCGCGGGGTGTCTGGAAAGCTGTCCGACGGGTGCGATCGTTCGGACCGAGTTCGATTCGGTGTTCGTTCAGCCGGATGTTTGCAACGGCTGCGGATACTGCGTGGTCAGTTGTCCGTTCGGCGTGATCGATCGTCGCGAGAGCGATGGCATTGCCTGGAAGTGCACGCTCTGTTACGACAGGCAGAAAGACGATCTCGAGCCCGCGTGCGCGAAAGCCTGCCCGACCGATTCCATTCGATTCGGCGATCTCATTGAGCTGCGCGAGCTCGCCGAAAAGCGCGTCGAAGAACTGAGAAGCCGCGGAGTGAAGGAAGCGTATCTGTACGGCGCCGAACCGGAGTCGCAGCCTGGAACCGAAGGACTGAACGCTTTCTTTCTGCTTGTGGATAAACCGGAGGTCTACAACCTGCCGTCGAATCCCGTCGCTCCCGCAAAGAAATCGGGCGCGGCGTGGGCTTCGTTGGCGGTTGCTGGAATCGGAATGGTGGCTGCGGCGGCAACCGCGGTGTGGGGTTCGCGTCGATGACGCTTGTGCCGCGGGATGAAACGGGCCTCACGACCTATTACGATCGGCCGGCACTCAAGGAGCCCGTTTGGATTTGGACCGTGCCGGCGTATTTTTACGCCGGTGGTGTCGCGGGTGCGGCGCTGGTGCTCGGCGCCGTTGCCCAATTCAGGGACGGCGATGAACTGCGGACGCTCGTCCGTACCACTCGGTGGATCGGTGCTGCCGGTCAGTTGTTGGGATCCGTGTTCCTGATCGTGGATCTTGGGCGGCCCGAGCGATTCTTCAATATGCTTCGCGTGCTTCGGCCCAGCTCTCCGCTCAGTATCGGGTCCTGGGTCCTTGCTATCGGCGGATCCGCGGCAGGTGCTTCCGTCGTCCTGCCCGGGCGCGCCGCGGATGCGGCCGGCGCTGTTGCCGGCGCGTTGGGAATTCCGCTCGCCGGATACACCGGTGTGCTGCTTGCAACCTCCGCGATTCCGGTGTGGCAGGGGGCGCGGCACTGGCTGCCCGCTTTGTTTGTCGCATCGTCTGTGGCGAGTTGTGCGTCGCTCTTCGAGATGATGAATGTTTCGAAGCGGGAAGAACGAGTGGTGCGAACTTTCGGCGTGATCGGTAAATCGGCGGAGTTGCTGTGCATGAACGGCGCCGAAAGGGAACTGTCACGGCATGACGCCGTCGGGCGTCCTTTGAAAGAAGGCGCGCCGGGAGCGCTCTGGACCGCATCGAAAGTGCTGACGGCGGCCAGCCTCGCGCTGACGCTGATGCCCGGCCAATCGAAAGCGAAACGCGTCGCCGGAGTGTTGGGCACGCTTGCCGGAATCGGTTTGCGATTTGCTGTGTTCTACGCGGGGAGTACGTCTTCACGGGATCCCAAAGCTGCATTGTAGGCCTACATCAAATATCCTTCGCCTCGAGATGGAAGAGCGGCGCGGCTGCTTTCTGAACGAGCCGCCTGATTACTTGCATTCATAAATCAATCTTACTGGATAAGACGATGACGCTTTCGCCGGTGATGAACCACTGGCCCTGATCGTTGGCCGGGCGATTGCCGGCACCGCCATAACGTGACGATTCGCTGGACCACACTGCCGTCCAGTCGGTTCCGTAAGGCGGCGCAAGGAGAGGTTCGGGCGCCGGAACCAGCGGCAGATCCCGGCCGAGGTTGGCGATGATCAAGCGGTCGCCCAGTTCCTTTCCAAAGAACCGCAGAGCGAACGCGTGTAACGACAGCACTGCGCCATACATCCAGTCCGAGCGCTGCGCCTGGAAAACAGCGTCGCTGCGCCGCAATTGAATCAGGTCGCGGTGCAATGCCAGAAGATTCGCATTCGCTTGTCTGTCGGACGGATGGAGACAGGACGTTTCGAACGTGGCCGGATCGTGCGGCGACGGCAGCCGGAGGTTGGATTCCCCGATGTTTGTAAATTGTTTCATGAACCTCTCGCGTCCTTCCTGAACAAGCGGCGCGAGGTCCGGGTGGTGATCGGCAAAATATCGAAAAGGAGACGACGCTCCGAATTCCTGCCCCTGAAACAGCAGCGGTGTTCCCGGCGCGAGCAGCAGAAGCGCCGTCATCGCTCGAAGCATCGATGGACTGGTCTGCCGATGGATGCGCGCGCCATTCGCGGAATTGGCGACCTGGTCGTGGTTCTGAATAAAAATCACGAATGATTCGGGTTTCAGGTCGGTCGAGGGAGAACCCCGGCGTTTTTTCTGCCACGAACACTTTTGACCCTGGAATAAAAAGCCCCACTTCATGGACGAGATGAATTCCTGCGGAGCGCCGAGATAATCGGAGTAATAAAATTCGGTGCGTTTGTTCATCGCGACGGATGCCGAATGATGAAAATCGTCGTTCCATAGAGCGTCGAGTCCGTATCCGCCCTTTTCCACGGGACGGGCGATCTTGGCCATCTGCGGTTCATTTTCAGCAATCAGGACGATGTCTCTACCTGCCGCCGCGCGCCGGGCTTCCCGGCCAATGGCCGTGAGGATGTGCTCGCGCGATTCGTCGAAAATCTGTTGGGTGGCGTCAAAGCGGAAACCGTCCAGATGGAATTCATCGATCCAGTAGCGGGCGTTCGCGATGAAGAATTCGCGAACGCCGTGATTCTCCTTGCCATCGAAGTTGATGGCATCGCCCCATTCGTTCCGGTATTTCGTCGTGAAGTAATTGTGAGAGAACTCGCGGAGGTAATTGCCGTCGGGGCCAAGATGGTTGTAAACGGCGTCGAGAATCACGGCGAGCCGAAGCGAATGGGCGCGGTCGACGAAGCTTCGAAAATCGTCCGGTGAGCCGTAGAGTTGCGACGGTGCGAAAGGGTCGACACCGTCGTATCCCCAGCCGAAGCGTCCCGCGAAAGCGGCGACCGGCATGATTTCCAGAACCGTCACGCCGAGGTCCGCGAGTTCGGGAAGGTGCCGTTCCGCCGAAGTCCACCTGCCTTCGGGTGTGAACGTTCCGATGTGCATTTCGTAAATGATCTGGCCTTCGATTCGGATGCCTTTCCATGCGTCATCGGTCCATCGAAAAATGTCCGGGTCGACAACCTGCGACGGGCCGTGCGGACCGGCCGGTTGAAAACGTGAAGCCGGGTCCGGGTAACACCGGTCGCTTCCATCCAATCGAAATCGATACAGCGCACTCGCTGCCACGGGATCGGCGGCTCCGGAAAAATATCCGCCCTCCTCCGTTTCGAGCGGGATGATTCTCGCGTCTTCAAACACGACGTCCACGCGTTTTCGGCGCGGGGCCCAGACACGAAAATGTGCGCCGCGGCGGTCCAGCAATTCCGCTCCGATGGGAAGTCTCCGCTGAGTGGCCGTAGACATCAGGTTAAGTCCGTGCAATACCAGTACACCGAGCAGCATAATTAAATAGAGGTGAGCATGAGCAACAAATCGAGGATGTTTGGAATCTTTGCCGGCGGGGTGATCGCGGGAGCTGTTGCGGCATTCTTTGCGTACAGGGCGTTCAAGCATCCTCGAACCAGGCTCGGGAAGCACCTGTTTGTCGATCGGCGCCCTCGAGAGACGGTGGATGCTGCGTCTGAGGATTCATTCCCCGCGAGCGATGCACCCGCCTGGACCGGCACCGGCGTTTGAATTCTCCCCGAATCTCTTGAATTTCCACACACGGGGCAATAAGAATGGATTGCAAATCCTGAGGAGGGAGCATGGCTACTATCCTACTGATTACCGCTTTGGTGCTGAGTTCCCCTATTGCCGAACAGAAGCGTGATTGGAAAGAGGCGAAGATCCTGGATGTCAAGCAGGTGAAGAAGACGGACTTTCAAACGGGAGATCCTCGAAGCGGTGGCTCATTGAACGCCGTGATCGAAATGCAGTACTGGACCTACGTGGTCGACCTGAACGGCACGCGTTACGAACTGCAGGAACAGAACACCAAGCCGACCTTCGAAGTTGGCGATACGCTCCGCTTCGCCATCGAAAAGGGGACCTGGTATTTCACCGACAAGAAAGGTAAGGAAAAAAGGGGTGAAGTCGTCGGACGCAAGGAGCCGAAGCCGGCGTCCAAGCCTGTTGCTGCACGTTCAGGACGTCTGGATTTGTTTTCGAATTTCCTGATACTCGGGGAACTTACCCGTCTTTAGTTTGGAGTAAATCAATTTACCGTTCACGCTGACTTCGAAGCGTCCGCCATCCGACGGCACGAGTGTGAGTCGACGAAGACGCCCCTTCAATTCGGAAATAATTTTTTCGGTCAAACTGACCGCTTTCGGCTCGTAGTTTCAAATCTGGCAATAAACAATTTCGATTTCCATTACTGCTTGTCCTTCACTCCGAACAAAAGATTGCGGAGTTTTGTCTGTTCCGGCGACGGTTCGGGCGACTCGGCGACGTTCCAGGTATCCTGCTGATACTCGACCGGCGTGATGTCCGTGGTGAGCAGCCGTTCGTCTCGCAACAATGTCAGTTTAAGCGTTTCTCCCAGTCGATGGGAATGGAGGCGATTGCGGAAATTGTCATAGGTGAGGCGCTCGTTGTTCATCGCCATCAAGACGTCGCCGGCGTCGATCTTGGCCTTTTCCGAAGGTGATCCCGGGACGACGTGCTTCACGCGCGCCAGACCTGCGTCATTTTTTTCGTACTCGATTCCGACGAAGATCGTTCCCGGCTGTTTCGCGATCGAGATTTGCCAGCCCGCATGCTTGAGGTACCGGTTGTAATCCAGTTCCTTGTGACCCTGCACGGTGATGTCGAAAAACTCCTTGAAGTCCGAGCCGGCAACAGCTTCTACAGCCTTTACGATTCCATCTTCGGGAAGACCGATACCTTTATCCGCATAATTGGCGATCAGGTATCGCATCACATCGTCGAGACTCTTCGCATTTTTCGTGCGGCCTCGAATTTCCAGGTCCAGGAGCAAGCCGATCAGCTCGCCCTTGTCGAAGTAGGAAACGGTGTTGTTGTCGGCGTTGTCGCTCCGCGTCCACGCGTTCCAGCTGGCTTCCTCCGCGCTCATCAAGAGCCGTCCTGGTGCGTGCTGCAGGTTGTTGACGACGGCGCTCATCTTGTCGAGGAACTCGAACGGCG
>CAZPBY010000111.1:0-12242 GCA_964584785.1 uncultured Solibacteraceae bacterium | reverse complement strand
CCATCGACCGTCGGAAGCCGGCCCCGGCGGCGTTGATCGACGCGAAATCGAATGGCGCAATGTTGTAGGCGCCGGCTTCAGCCGGTCGAGTGCGCGTAGCGCAGGGTATTTGGAATCGATTTTGATTCATCCTCCGACGGTAATGCGAGTGGCGCCTATAGTTCCGGTCGTTGACGCTCCGATCGGTTTTCCGTCCAGGTCATATACCTGGAAGGTGAAGAACCCAGTGTAGGAGTTCCCATCGCTGCCGAACGTGTTGACTTCATCGAGGATGAAGTATCCCAGAAAGCCGAATCCGCTGGCGTCCCAGGCCCAGCCAACGTGGTGGAGCTTATACGTCTGCGGTCCGGTCTGCTCCCATACTCCTTCGCAAACCGCGCTGAGCGCGGGTGGCGTCATATCGTTATCGTTCTCGGTGCCGTCGCTGTGCCAGGTATCGAAGGACATGTCCCATACGCTATCCTCCAGGTAGTAGGTGACTTGCCACAGACCGACAATCGAGTGGTTCGGCGGACCCGCCTTATGATTGCCCCCCGCTGGCAGTTTTCCGAGGACTTTAGGTTTGGGACCGAGGTGGTTCCCACAAGTCGCCTCGGCGTTCTCGACGAATAAGAAGCACAGCGCAAACAGCGCAAGAGACAGTAGCGTTCTCTGTTTCATAACTCCTCCAGCACCGCACGCCGTCAGGCGGCCTGCGGGCGGTGTTGATTTATGACAACGGAGCGGCCGTCGCAACAGTCATGAAGGGACGTTGCCTGCTTGTCCCCTAATGTCCCATCGACAGCTCGTGATAGAATCCCGCCCAAAACGATGCCCCCGGATCTTCAATCTGTTTCTGCAAGTCCGGTCGAGCCGTCAACCGATCGGCTCGACTCCTGGAAAGAAATCGCCGCCTACCTTGGTCGTAGTGTCAAAACGGTGCATCGATGGGAAGACAGTGAGGGCCTTCCCGTACACCGCCTACAGCATGAGAAGCGCGGTTCCGTTTTCGCATACAAAAGCGAATTGGATGCGTGGCGCGAAAGGCGAAAGGTTGCGGACCCACTACCGATGGCCGAAGCGGTCCAACCGCCGCCCGCCAGACGGCTGCCGTTTCGGTGGATCCTGGGCGGTCTGGCGATTCTGGCTTTGCTTACCGCCTCGGCGGTGGGTATGTGGAGCGCAAAACACAACGCGGCGGGCGCAGCGCGCATCCGGTCTATCGCCGTCCTGCCGCTTAAGAATCTATCTGGAGATCCCGCGCAGGAATATTTCTCGGATGGTGTGACCGCCTCGCTGATTTCCAACCTGGCTCAGATTCACGGGATTCGAGTCATTTCGTTCACTTCGGTCATGCGATACAAGGGGAGTACGCAGCCGCTGTCGGAGATTGCCCGCGCGTTAGACGTCGACGGATTGATCGAAGGGGCGGTGCAGCGTGTTGACGGCCGTGTACGCATCGGAGCTCAGTTGATCGAAGCCGCGAACGATACGCACCTGTGGGCCAGGGAGTACGATCGCGATATTTCCGATGTGTTGAAGATTGAAGCCGAAGTAACCCGTTCGATCACGGATGAAATTCGCGTCCAGCTGACCCCGCAAGAAGCCGCGCGGGTGAACAAGCGGACAGTGAGCACCGCAGCTCAGGATGAGTACCTGCTCGGCCACGACCACATCTGGAAGATGACCGAGACGGACCAGCTCGAGGCAATGCGCCATTTTCAGCAGGCGGTTCGCTTGCAACCGGACTTTGCCGAAGCGTTCGCTCAGATCTCGAGCGTGTGGGCGCAGCGCGCGCTTTTCACCGGAGGCGTACCCTTTCATCAGGCGGAACGACCCGCGATGGAGGCGATCTCAAAGGCGCTGGAACTGGATCCGGATCTCGACATCGCTCACGTTACCTACGCCGATCTGTTGCTGCACTACCGCCACGATTGGGATGGCGCCGAGCGCGAATATGAGCGTGCTCTCGAACTGAACCCGAATAGCCTCGATGCGCACAACGATCACGCCTGCCTGCTGGCCGCCGTGGGCCGCTTTCCCGAAGCATTCGCCGAACTCGATCGCGCCGCCTCTCTGGATCCCTTGAACCCGTTCGTGCAACAAATGTACGGAACAATCCTGAATCTCGGACGGCGTTACGACGAAGCCGCCAAACATTTCCGCCGGGCGCTCGAACTGGACCCGCAGAACAGCCAGGCGCACATGGGCCTCATCCGCACAGCGGAACTGACGGGCAATTATGCCAACGCGCTATCCACGCTCGAGGAACGCGTTCGCAGCGCCGGCGGAGATATCAACCAATCAGTCCCGGCCGGGATCCTTTACGCCGAAATGGGCCGCCGCGACGATGCCCTCCGAGTAGTCTCAAACGTCCCGAAGTCCGGCGCCAATCCATCCGGTCTCGCGAGGCTCTACTTCGCGCTTGGAGATATGGATCGCGGTTTTGAATGGCTCGCGAAATACTTCGATACCGGGAGTCCGATCTTCGTCTCCGTCGATCCGGCGTGGGACACCGCGCGCCGCGATCCCCGCTTCATCGCGCTCGTACAGCGGCTCGGATTGCCGAATACAACAAAAACGAAACGAAAGCCTTTGGAACGAATGACGCAGCACATGCCGCACCGGCAGTAAAACGCAACTACAGTTGGGCTCAGTTAATGATGCGGGTTTTCGCGCTGGACGTCCGCCCAGTGCGAGCAGTGTGGCGGTCCGCTGCGTATCATCGTCGCGATTCACCCTCCGCAAACCACCAGAAAAATACTCGATTGCCTCGGCCTTCCTTCGAGAGCTCCGCCGGTCAAAGCCGCCGAGCGACTCCAGATCGACCCAGATTATTCTTGAAAACTCCGACGCCAGCGGCGCGTTGGGATTATCTTCGCCTTTGATGCGCCGCCCGCTGGATACCCGTGCGCCGAAGCGGTCAAATTGCTATCCAGTATCTTGAATCCGTCGTGCCCGGGGGCCGCTCCGCGCTTGAATCCTCCTCCGGGCCATCCTCCAACCTTGAACCCGTGCCAATGTCGTCTAAATCTCCATTAACACCCCTTATGCGACATTAGGCACACGTCCCTGAGTCTCCCAATATTGATCACACCTCGTTTGAACCGCCTATCCTCGTCACGCGTTGTTGACTGGCAACATCTTCTAACATCTCCACGGCCGCTTCGCGTTCCGCCGTTCCCGTTGCCTTCGTGATTTGCCCATCCACCGCCAGTCCGTTCCGATTCTCCATCAACACGTGACCCGCATAACAAAGCTTGGCCTCTTTGCCCTTACCTTTCCGGTATAGCCGCGCATCCGGATCACTCGTCGATTCGTGTGTATCGTTTGTTCTCTGCTCGCCGTGAAAATCGATACTGGCGTTGCCGCCGTCGTTTGGCTCTCCCGGTTCTCCATCTTTCTTTTGAAAACTCTTCTGACTCGCCCACGCCTCAATTAATGTGCCGTCGACGGAAAAGTGTTCGTCCGACAACAGTCCCAGTACGCGCGCTTCTTCGACCACGGCTTGAAAGAAAAGCCGGGCAATGTCAGCTTCCAACAGTCGGTCCCGATTCTTGCTGAATACCGTCGCATCCCACACACCGTCGTCCATGTTCAGGCCTACAAACTAGCGGAACAACAGGTTGTAGTCGAGTTGCTCCATCAGCATCCGTTCACTTCGCACCGTGTAGAGAACTTGCAGCAGTAACGCCCGCAGCAACTTCTCCGGCGCAATCGATGGCCGGCCCATGTCGGAATACATCCGGTCAAACTCCCGCGATAGCGCCCTCAGCGCAATGTCGCAAAACACGCGGATCGACCTCAACGGATGATCCTTGGGTACTCGCTGCTCAGGCGATACGTAGCTGAACATTGCCGATTGTGTCGTGTCGATTCCTCTCATGTCCGACGTTGTAACCGACTCGGCAGACATGTTCGGTCCTTTGCAGCTACTTTTTCAGCAACCTGCTAGGTCTTGGAAATGAATGGTCGAATTTACTTCGTTCCAGAAGAAAGACGCTGGCGCGCCCGGCGTTCGACATCGGCAGAGATTCTGAAATTCGTGGAACGGAGTCTTTCGACCGCTTCGTCGAATTTGAGCAGCCCGGCGATATGTGCTTCGACAAGGACGCCTCTAACGTCCCGGTGACCGTTAAGTGGCGCCGCTCGGCTTCTGTCCTCCCCGCCAAATCATCGATCAGAATTACATCAGCGCGGAGCGATTCCGCAAGAGAGAGGGCGGCTGCCTCGCCTGGGTCGAGGAGTTCAAGTGATGGATCGAAATTTGGGTCGGGTCGAACTTCCAACCACTCTGGAGGCTGGGCAATCCAGGTCTTGACGACAACGGGAGCTTTCTCTTTTTTCAATTCCTCTGCAACGGTTTGGGGTATCAGAACGTGCGTGTAAAGTGGCTTGAGTACGTCTACCGCGCCGATCCGAATGAGATAATTGAGTGGACTGGTATCGGCGACAACGATCATGTCCGCTCGGACTTTCGCTTCTCCTCTAGCTTCTGAATGGTGGCGAGATCATGTTCAAGGTCTTCAACGGTGTAATCGTAGACCTCGTGTTGCTTCAGAAACCCATCCAGTTCATAACGAGACTCGATTCCGAGCAGCCGACGCAGTTGATAACCGGTAATGCGCCTTTGCCGATATGCTTCCAGGGCGATGGCTTCCAACGCGGCGCGCGTTGGTTCCTGGCCGGGCGGCAACAGGGCCGCGGCCAAATCGTCCGGGAGTGTGATAGTCACTGGCATGTGTTTAAGCTACCACATCTGCGAAGTTTCTCCACACACGGCGAAGGAGTTGGTTTCGAAGTCGCGCGTCTGGTAGGGATTTCGCTTCCACGGCATACAAACGTATGGCTCAAAAGCAACATGACATTGAAGTCAGGTTCAAAACGAAGGGACTACGTGTAGGCACGCGCACTGGTAACAACGCCGGCATGGCTGTGCTGCTGCGGCCGGTCACAACCTTTGGTTGGATATTCGGATACGGTTGATTCTCGGCACGCCTCCTCGGAAGTAGTTTGTCCGAAGTGCGGACGCATTTTTAGAGTGGTCGCTAGGGGGCTGCGTCTCGTGCCGAGTCACGTCGAGGAAATGGACGGCAAAGCGGCTGCGGGTCGAAACACTTAAGGTTGAACGCATGCAGGAGCGAGACAAAACAGAGGCCAATCAGCGCATGCGCGACCTTCGAGACATCATCAACTCTTCTGATCCGATTCATCTGATTGAGCGCGGATGTCCGGACGACGAGTACGAATGTCTTATTCCAATGGTGTTTCGCTATCTGGAGAGTGGCCGGCCGCAGCCGGAAATGGTCGCTGAACTGGCTCGGCATATTGAGGAGCATTTTGGGCTTGCTCCGACCAAAGACGCATTGGAGCGTCTTTTCGAGCGTGCAAAGGTCTGGTACCGGGAGCTTCCATAAGTTTCTGGACCATCGCTGGGCACGGAGTCACGTAATAATGGGCCGCCGGATCTTCCGGCGGGCTATTTCACAAGGAGGTCAATGAATGAAGTTGGATCGTCAAACACTGTATGAAAGGAGGCAACATGGGAAGCGTCTTTAGGCCCAAGTACAAAAACAAAGACGGCACGGTGCAGCAAAGCCAGGTGTGGTGGATCAAGTATTACCGCGATGGCCGGCCGCATCGAGAAAGCAGCGGCAGCGAAAAGGTCGGGGTCGCGCGGGATCTTCTGAAAGAGCGCGAAGGCGACTCGGTGAAGGGAATTCCAATCACGCCGAAAATGGGGCGGGTTCTCTTCAGCGAGTTGGCGGATGCGGTTCTTGCCGATTATAAGATCAACAAGAAGAAATCGCTCGCTGACACGGAACGGCGAATCAAGAAACATCTGTTGCCGTTCTTCGGTAATCGGCGAGCCGCCGCGATCAGCACGGACGATTTTCTCAAGTACATCGAGATGCGGCAGAAGGCGGGAGCTTCCAACGGCACCATCAATCGGGAGTTCACGATTCTGAAGCGCGCGTACTCTCTTGGCGTGAAATCCACTCCGCCGAAGATTCTCCGGATTCCGCACATCCCGATGCTTCATGAGGACAACGTTCGTAAGGGATTCTTCGAACGGCATGAGTTCGAAGCCGTCTGCACATTTCTCCCGGAGGCGTACGCGGATATTGCGAATCTCGCGTACATCACGGGTTGGCGGAGCGCGGAGATCAAGGATCTGCAGTTCCGTAATCTCGATTTCGAAGCGGGTGAAGTTCGCCTGGAGCCGGGAACGACGAAGAGTCGGGAAGGCCGGGCGTTTCTGCCAATGTCGTCTAAATCTCCATTAACACCCCTTATGCGACATTAGGCACACGTCCCTGAGTCTCCCAATATTGATCACACCTCGTTTGAACCGCCTATCCTCACGCGTCCGGCGACGACGTCGAGTGTCGCGGACTGCGGCCGGTATTCCCAGCCCTTCATCGCTTCGATTACCGTCCGTCCCGCGGGAACTTCAATTTCCGACTCACCGGTTGTGTGGAAGTAGTGCGTTTCCGTCGCCGCAATCACGCGATGAAATCCACCGTCCGGCGTGTACGCGCGCTTGTCGCTCGCCTGAACGTAAACGCGGGCCGGAGTCGGCTGGCCGTTCGGTCCCACAACACGGAGCCGCACGCGACCCGAAGGTGTTCGTGGCGTCCGTCCGGTAATCTTGACTTCGCGCCACGAAGCCACCGGCCCACCTCCGATACCGACACGACGAGGCACTGTTCATCCAGGCCATACGTACCGGTTCGGTTCGGGCACGCACGCTCAAGATGCCCATGCCGTGGCCGATCTATCGCAATATGACTGACGACGATCTCAAGGCGGTGTTCGCCTATCTGCGGACTCTCAAACCGGTGCATCACATGGTCGACAACGCTGAGCCGCCCACGCTGTGCAAACGCTGTGGCCATAAACACGGACTGGGAGAGCGCAACTAGGAAATTCCTTGATACCTCGTGACCTTGGCGCTTAGGATCACTCCGACCGGAACCGAGACCATGCCCTCCACTTGCCCCTACCCAGCCAGGGGAGTAGTCTGCCCGCAAGCTGGCGCGCCGGGGGCTGGACCATGGCGAGCAGTCGATCATGTCGGGCACCTGAATTTCAGCGTAAAGGAGGAGCTGTGGTCGTGAATGCTGGGCGCAGCCGGACTATTGGTCGGCTCGCCATTGCCATTGGCATTGTTTGTCTTATCAATGCTTTGACCATCGTCCTGATGTATACCGTCGCTGCTTTCTTCGGCCCGCTTAACGACATAGGTGTCGCGATCGAAGGAATACTGTGCGCGGTATTAGCGTGGATGCTGTACCCTTTCTATCGCGAGCAGTCACCGCACCCTAGCCTATTCGCTTTGATCGCTGCAATAGCGGGTGGAGGGCTGGCGGTCGTGGGATCGGGCCTGGTGATCCTCCGCGTGACGGGTTGGTTTCTTGCCAGCCTCTATGGGCTCCTTGGCTATGCGGTGATCGGTCTCTGGGTCGTGGTGCTGAACACTCTTGCCCAACGGAGCAGCACGTGGCCCCGCCGCTTGACCCAATTCGGCATGGTTATTGGCGTGATCATGATGCTCGGTCTTTTCGTTAGTCCTGGGATCGTTGACCGCGTTGACAATCCGGTTGGTGCGCCGTGGTATGTGTACGTCGGATATGCGGGTGGTTTCGGATGGTTCGTCCTGCTCCCAATTTGGAGCGTCTCGCTGGGACGCTTGCTGTTGTCGGGCGGTTCGGTCGAGCGAGGCACGCAGGGAGCGTGATCTCCCGGTTCAGCATTGCGAACCCTCTGGAGGTGACCGACGGTCGGATCAGGCCGGGTGAGTGCTCCGTATGTCCCGCAGTCCAGTTGAGCACAACCGTGAGTTCCTCTCGAGCGTCCGCTCGAAGCGCAAACAAGAATCGCTGCCCATCCCGAGTGACATCCGCCAATGTCGGCGTATTTCTTACCGGCAAGAGATTCGGCGGCACTGTGAAAAGATGCACGGGATCTCCATGCCCAAATACGGAACCTTTGCCTGTCACTTCCACCGCCATGACTTTTCCGTCCGACTGATCCCGGTAGTAAAGCTCCTTGCCGTCGCCCCGCCAACGGAGCATGTCCACCAGACCTTTTGCGATCATTGATGGGCGTGAGGTGCCGGAAGATCCAGCATCTCGCTTGTGTTCTTGTAGCTGGGCGATCGACCAGCCAAACGGCCGAACATAGATCCCAGCGTCACCCGCCTGAGCGTCCATGTATGCGATCCAACGTGAGTCCGAAGAGAACCGGCCCAGTCGTTCGTGAGAAGGTTCGCCCGAGAACAAAACGGGTTTACGCTCTCCTTGGAGAGGCAGTACCCACAAATCATCATTTGCCCCAGTCTGGTGAAGAACCACTTTTTCCATTCGGGTCGTTTTTGTGGCACATCGCCTGGTCGCGCGATGGAAATTTCATGCTCTACAGCGCGGGGAGCCCGCCCTGGCAAGCAAAGCTGGGACGTCACTACGAAGAACATAGCGCAGATGAAACGCACCGCGGAGGCTTTGCCTCAAAAATCGTTTGGAAGCCGTTGTAGGCGTCGGCTTCAGCCGACGCGGCCGAACGACAGTTCGGCTCACTCATGCCGCGACCTTTCGGTCGCCGCGCCGGCTGAAGCCGGCGCCTACAGTGCCGTCTCAAACACCTGTTCAGCGCCATTTTTGAGGCAAAGCCCACCGGGGATCGGGTTTTTTGACAGATCTGTCACCGGGCTGGTTTCCCTTCGATGCCAGCAGGGGTTCCCACGGTCAGAACACATAACGCACGGCCAGCACGATGCGACGGTTTCCGCCGTCGGTACCCCATTGGTTTAGAAAATTCGCGGAATTGATTCGATTGTCGGGAATACCGAAGTTCCTTGTGTTGGACAGATTGTAGAACTCGGCTCGAAGCTGAAGGCGTGCGTTCTCGCCGATCGCGGTATTTTTCGAAAGACCGAAATCCAAATTCGCAATACCGCTGGAGCGCAACACGTTCCTTCCCATGTTCCCCAATCCCTCCGCTTCAGTCACGCGTCTGAAGAGGGAAGCGCCGCCTGCCTGGAGAATCTCGGGAATGCTCATGCTCGCCAGATCGAGGTCCGTATTGATGCTGGCGCGGATTGTGCTGAGGCGAAAGCCCGGATCCGCGCCGTTCAGAACGTCAAACGGCGCGCCAGACTGCAACGTCAGAAACCCGCTTACCTGCCATCCGCCCAACACGGTTCGTCCCATCCATCTACCGGGATAAGGCAATTCCCAGACACCATTCGCTACGAAGCGATGCGGGCGATCGAAGGCGGAGCGGCCGCGTTCCGCGCGTCTGTTGAACGGGTCTTGGGCACTGGCAACATCTCCGCCAACGGGAGCGGAGCCGTCGGAGGAACTATCGATAAACGCGCTCCACGTATAATGCGCCGCCATCGTGAAGTTTCTTGAGACTCTTTTCTCGACACTGGTCTGAAGAGAATGGTAAATGGAGGACCCGCAGTTGCATCGCCCGTTAACAACATCGTGTGTGGGATCAACACGACGACCACGCGTTCCAGGCACCGCAGGATTCAGATCGATTTGCTCAAACAGTGCCGTCCCCTTCGTCCCAAGGTAGCCGACGGTCAGCGCCCAGTCGGCGCCGAGTTGACGTTCGAATTGAAGAACAAATTGCTCGGCGAATGGGGAACGGAAGTCGGGTGAGGCAACAGTGCGGCCTTGCATGTTCGGGTCGCCTGTGACTGGCGTCGAGGCTTCGTTGCGAATGGTTTCGAGCGAGTTCGGCGTTCCTCGTCAGATTAAAGACCTTGACGAACGGAAACGAATTGCCGACCTGTCCCGCGGGTTGATAGTAGCTGTGGTCATAGGTGCGCGCGTACCCTCCTCGGATGACAGACTGGTCATCGCCTGTGAGCCGGCCAAGAGCCCCGGGAAGCCGGTTCATCCTGTAATTGAACCCAACACGTGGCGCCCAATTGTTGAGATCACGAGAGGGCAATCCTCCGTAGTCGTATCTCGGATCACCTCCGGCGGCGCTCAGGATGCTCTGACGGAGCACCTCAAAACTGCTGAACACGTTACCCGGCGCCTCATAGCGCAAGCCCATCGTGAAGGATAGCCGAGGCCGGAACCGCCACTCGTCCTGAAAGAAGGCGAAATACTCCGTGTAGTTGTAGTGCTGGACGCGTTGCCCACCCCGAAGTGGGCTGACAATGGACCCCGAATTCGCGGTGTCGTTGACCAAGTCCTGAAGCGTATTGTAGACGAGCGAGCCGCGGCTCCGCACCAGCGCGAAGTCGCTGGCACGCTCATTCCGTACATCGATCCCGAACTTGAGAACGTGCGGTCCACGAACGAGCGCGACGGTATCCTGGACTTGATAGTTATTCCAGAACCGTGTGATCGGCGACTGGATGTTAAGTCCAATGGCGGTCCGCGTGGCGCTGTTAGCGGCCCCTATCAGCCCGAGTTCGTTGACCTCGATCGACGGGATTTGCTTCGAACGCGGATCGAGTCCGTCCGAGTTGCTGGGACGCCGGCTGTACGAGAGCCGCAGTTCGTTAAACAGCCGGGCGGAAAAACTGCTGGTAAGAAAGGGGCTGAGCGAATGCGTTGAACGGGAAACTATCGTGGACAAACCAGGCGGTGTGACCTGGCCGCCACCTGAATTGGTTTGATCGTCTCCCAGGTAACGCACGCCGAACGAGTGCCGATCATTGAAGCGGTGGTCGATTCGGCCGCTCCACTGCCAGTCATCGAAACTAATGTTGCTTGATCCGCTCAAGGTCCCGAGCGGGATATCGAAACGATTGCCTACCACGACCACAGGGGCAGTCAAGCCGGGAACAGCCTGCTGCGCCGGCGGCAAAAAGTCGAGCAAAGCCTGGACCGTGGGACGAGTCCCCGCGATCGACCGGAGCAGGGAGCGGCCTTCATCCGTCGGTACGCCGCGTATCACGACACCACTGCCCAGACGGCGGTCGGTCCAGCGTTGGCCCGAAACAAAGAAGAACGTCTTGTCGTGGATCACGGGTCCGCCCATTGTTCCACCAAACTGGTTTTGCACGCGAAACGGCGAGGAGGAGAATAACTGCTTATCCAGGTTGAAAGCCAAATTGTCAAAGAGATGTAAATCGTCGACTCGAAGCTATCTATTTGCTTTCAACTGGGCGACGAGTTCTTCGTAGACCTGACGGCGATGTCCGATGGCCATGATGCGCAGTGTGCGAGACCGTGCGTCGACCGCGTAAACAATACGAAAACGCCGAACTCGATATTTCCACAATCCTTCGAGTTCGGCTTTGAGCGGCTCGCCACGCTTGGGATCGGAAGCCAGCAGGCGGATAGCCGCCTTCAGTGACCGCTTGAGATCGGGATGCAAGGAACGAATACGGTCCGCGATGTGGGGAGGAATATCCGGTCGATATTTACTTACCACGCCGCTTTCTCTTTGGCGGCGCAAACGGTTCGCCAAACACGTCCTCAAAGGTCAGACCCTTTTTGCCGGCGCCGTAGAACTTGCGGCTGTCACTGATCTGATTTTTGAGATCGGGATCGCTCAGGACGTCGAGCGTTTCTTTCAACCGCTCGTACTCGTGAACATTCACCAGAACGGCCGCAGGGCGGCCATTCTTCGTGACAATGATTTCTTCCTCGAGCTCCTCAACTCCCGCGATCAATTCGGGAAGCCGAGCTTTGACTTCGGATATGGGAAGTATCGCCACAGTAGATCCTCCGGACCAGAATTTTGGTCCACAGAATAACACGGCCGAGCGACAGTCCGCTGGCGACAATCACAGGACGCGCGCCATTTTCCCGAGCCTATCGATGACGAAAATCGAGGTCCGCTTTTTCTGGTCGCTTGCTAGGTGGCCAGGATAGTCTCACCCATCTTGATGACCACTTTTCCCGTCGCCCTTCCGGACTCGGAATACGCGAGTGCGTCACGCACATGCTCGAGAGGGAAGACCTTATCAACCACGGGCTTGATAGCGCCGCTTTCTACCAAGCCCGTGATTTCCTTCAACTGTTCTCCATCGGCCCGCACAAAAAAATACTCGTACCGGGCGTTATGCTTCCGCGCGGTAGCCGTCACCTTTCGGGACAGCACCCTGATCGCAAGGACGACGATAGGATTGATTCCCCAGCTTCGGGCAAACGCTGGGGATGGCATGCTGCTGTTGATGCTCACCACCACACCACCAGGTTTCACGCACTTGAAGCACCTCACCAGTGTGTCCCCACCCGCGCTGTCCAGCACCACCTCACAATCTCTGGCCACTTCTTCAAAACGTT
>CAZPBY010000110.1:0-12710 GCA_964584785.1 uncultured Solibacteraceae bacterium | reverse complement strand
CCTTGCGAGGACTAGAACCTGAATCTAGCGCGTCTGCCAATTCCGCCATTTCGGCTTGCTTGAAACTAAACTACTTAGGGAATGTAACTACTTTTGCCTTCGTCGTCGAGGGGGATTTTGAGGGGGTCAGAAAGTCTGAGATTGTTAATTTCAGTCACAACGCAATTCAGTCGGCGGAATTCTTTACACGCGCCACATTGCCGCATGCGTCTCGGATGAAAGAGGTTGCAATTTGTGGACACGGAGGGCTGTCGGAGAAGTTTACAAATGGACCACTGCGCGGTCTTTCATACGAGTGCCGAAAACTGCAATAGATCTAAGGGCGTACCAATGATCGGAAAGAGTGGAATGAGGCGTGCTTCAGTTGCTCTTCACACCAGTCAATGACAAGGGGAGGGCGAATGCGAAGTCGGATGTGCCGTGTCTGGTCGATTGTGGGCTTTTTGACCTTGCTTTCAATAACAGCGCCAAATGGGTTTGCCGACCCGATCGCCTTCAATCATACATTCCTCACATACACAGGAAACACGTTCGATATCTTCAACTTTTTTGATCCGTCACTTCCCGTGAAATACGACACGTCAATGTATGTTTCCGCAACTTTCGACGTCGGAATGTTTCTAGGACCCGACTTTTCGGGACGGGTTCTGCCGTGGGCCTATTCGGTTAGCGACGGCATCAACACTATCGCTTCAGACACCCCCGGTTCCATAATACTTGAACTTACTATGTCGGCGACGGGTGAGGTGGTTTTGTGGGGCTTCGGCACGCCAAATGTGCCTGGCACAGCTCACGCCGTGATTGGTAGCTCCAAACAAACGAATCTATCCTTAGACAACGCTGTGATGTATGACAGTGCACAAAACTTTAGGCAGACCACCGGCCGCCGTAACGCCCCGGGGACGTGGTCGGTCACATACTCGACAACGCCTGAGCCGGACTCTTTAGAACTCATTGTAGTCGGCCTGGTGATGCTTGGATTGTGCATACGGTATCGGGGTCTTCGACGCCATTCATCCTATTAAGATTTTGCCTGCCGCTGAACGAACGTGTGGGGCCGCAGCGAAGCGGACTCGTTTGGTTCTTGCAAAACCGAACGAGCCGGTTTTATTTTTGAAGGTCAGCCCGGTGATAAAACATTCTTGCGCGACATTCCTAATGCTTCCATTCGGCATAAGAAATCCTCTCAGATAACGAATAGACTATCGCTGTTCTGCGGTTCTCAGGCTCATCGGTCGATTTTCGCCAGGACCGATGACTTTGAGCAACGCCGAATGGGAGCAGCAATTTTAGATGAGCAGACGCGGATCCCGTCGTCGAACGCGCGAGGAATTCGAGCGTGTTTTTACGAAGGAAGACATCCTCAAGTACATTCAGAATTCGGAACAAGGCGGCGCGAACCTGCGGCAGATCCTCGACGACTTCGGCGCATCGGCGGATGCTCGAAAACAGATCAAAGACATACTCACGCTGCTCGTCAAAGACGGGAAACTCGTCCGGCACAAAGGCAATCGTTATGAAGCCGTGGCCCGCGAGCTCATCGAAGGAACGATTCTGCTGCATCGCGACGGTTATGGGTTCGTAGTGCCGAAAGAAAAGATTCATGGCATCGAAAGCGACATCTTTATTCCTTCCGTGCTGACTGGCTCCGCCATGAACGGCGACAAGGTGAAGGTTGAAATCACAACCAGAAAACCCGGCGGCCGCGCGGAGGGGCGAGTCACAAGCGTCGAGAAGCGGGCCAGAGAAACCGTCGTCGGACAACTGCGATGGGACGGCAGTATGTTCTTTGTGGCGCCGAGCGACGAAAAGCTTCCCGCAAAGGTGATCATCACGGATGAAGACGCTCGGGTCTCGGAGCATAAAGACAAAATCGTCGAAGTCGAATTGACGCGCTTTCCGAGTCCCAGCCATTGGCCTGCCGGAAAGATCGTTTCCGTTATCGGCTTCATCGACGATCCAAACGTCGAAACCAACGTCGTCATCAAGAAATTCGGGCTTCCTGAGCGCTTTCCAAATGAAGTCGAGGACGAAGCCGCGCGCCTTCCCGGGCATCTCACCGAGAAAGATTTCGCCGGCCGCGACGACTTTCGGCACCGTTACACGATCACGATCGATCCGGCGACGGCCCGTGATTTCGACGACGCGATAGATCTCGAAGTTCTTGCTGATGGATCGTTCCAACTGGGCGTCCACATCGCGGACGTTTCTCATTTCGTTACTCCCGATTCGGCGATGGATGTGGAGGCGCGGTGTCGCGGCACGTCGGTTTATTTTCCGGATCGAGTCATTCCGATGCTGCCCGAAAGAGTCTCGAACGAACTGTGTTCGCTCAACCCTCGAGTGGACCGGCTTGCATTGAGCGCGGTGATGCACCTGTCGCGTGCGGGCGACATTCGAGATTACGGGTTTCACCGAAGCATCATTCATTCGAGGGAGCGCATGACATACGACGATGTTCAGCGCATCCTCGACGGCGACGTCACGACAAGCAACAAATACCGGCACGTCGTCACTCACGTTCAGAACTTTGCGAAGCTGGCAACGATTCTTCTATCCCGCAGACGCGATCGAGGCGCCATTGATTTCGATTTGCCCGAACCCGTCCTGACATATGACGAAGAAGGAATCGTCGACGGTATCGTGAAATCCGAAAGGCTGTTTGCGCATCGGATCGTTGAGGAGTTCATGATCCTTGCGAACGAAATCGTCGCGCGCCATCTGGAAGAACGCGACATTCCAACGTTGTATCGTGTCCACGAAGAACCGGACCCGGCGAAAGTGGAAGAATTCGCCGAAATCGTGTCCGGGTTCGGGCTGCGATTCCGGACATACCGGAACTCGCCTTCCGAATTCCAGAAATTCATTGCGTCGATTGAAGGCCGTCCGGAAGAACGCATGCTGTCGTACCTGATGCTGCGATCCTTTAAACAGGCCGTCTACTCCACGGAGAATGCCGGCCACTTCGGACTCGCGACGGATACTTACACACACTTCACATCACCAATTCGCAGGTATCCCGATCTGGTGGTGCATCGAATTCTCAAGTCTTCGATGCTGAGAGGATCCCGGCTGAGCCTCAGCCCCGCTCAGCTTGACGCGATCGCGTCGGAATCGAGCGAGCGTGAGCGTCTGGCCGATCAGGCCGAACGGGAGCTGCTGGACTGGCAAAAAATGATTCTGGTCGAGCGTCGTCTTGGCGATACATTTCAGGCCAGTATCATCGCTGTATGGAAGGACGGTTTTTCAGTCGAGTTGAGCGGTCATTTCATTGAAGGCTTTGTACCGGTTGCGGACATCGCGGACGACTATTACCAACTCGATTCCGCCCAGCCGGCACTCGTTGGGCGGCGCAGCAGACGCCGGTTTCGACTCGGCGATCGGCTCGAGGTGCGCGTCACGCGCGTCGACAAGCTGATGCGGCGTGCGTATTTTCTGCCGGTATTGGCACAATCCCGCGGTTCACGCTAAAATCAACCGTTTTTTTGCGCGACTGCGCAAGCGCGATAGCGCGCAGCCGTTATGATTGCTGCCGGCGTAGCTCAGGTGGTTAGAGCGAAGGTCTCATAATCCTTAGGTCGACGGTTCGAGTCCGTCCGCCGGCATTTTGGTCCGTGAGTAAACCATGGAAAGTGAGCAACAACCCGAGTCGATTCGGATCGTCATCGCGGACGACCATTCTATCGTCCGCGAAGGTTTGCGCCTGATTCTGGCGACCGACAACTCTTTCGTCGTAGTTGGCCAGGCCGCAGATGGGCAGGAAGCGATTGATATCGTTCAGAAGCTCAAACCGGACGTGCTTCTGCTCGACGTCGACATGCCGCGACTCACGGGGCTGGATGCCCTCAAAACGCTTTCCGACAATCACGCCGACGTGAAGACTCTGGTGCTTACCGCTTCCATCGAAAACAGGCAGATTATTGAAGCACTTAAATTGGGCGCTCGAGGCGTGATTCGCAAAGAGACGCCCCCTCGCGTCCTTTTAAAGAGCATTCACGCGATTTACGAAGGCCAGTACTGGCTCGGCCAGACGGCATTCTCCGACCTCATCCGGGGACTCCAAAGTCTCGGGCCGCAACAGCCTGAATCGGCGAAGTTTGGCTTGACCGCCAAGGAACTGCAGGTAATCGCTGCGGTGCTCGAGGGCGACACCAATAAAGCGATCGCCGAGCGCCTTTCGATCAGCGAGCAGACCGTCAAAAACCACCTCACCAATATTTTCAACAAGATCGGCGTCTCCAACCGTCTGGAGCTGGCTCTGTTTGCAGCAAAGCATCAACTCTAAGCATTATTTTAGGACCTTAGTACCAGCTCAATAGTACCAAATTGCTATACCAACGTACTAGGACCCGTTCGTAATATGCGTTCACCAATGGATTGGTTGAACGCTAGGGACGGTTCAAGGTCGATTAGGAAAATCGCCGATCAAGGAATGATCAAATGTGACCAAAGGGAATTGGTCGACGCTGTTGGCAGGAAGTCGGCAGTGGCCCAATGAGGTGACGGAGCGTAGTAGCCAGGAAGGTTCAAACGCTCCGTCACTTTTTTCTTTTCCTTCCGCTTTTTTGTCTTGCCCTACACTGAGTCACATGCTGTCTGCGTTGGTTCAACGGACCATCGAGAAGCGCCGGATGTTCGGACTGCGTGAACGTGTTCTCGTTGGCGTTTCCGGAGGCGCCGATTCTGTATGTCTGCTGCTGGTCCTCGGCGAATTGGGCTACGACGTATCCGCTGCGCATTTGAATCATGGTCTTCGGGGAGCGGAGTCCGACGGCGATGAAGCGTTCGTTAAGGAGCTTTGCGATCGGCTGGCGCTTCCATTTCATTCCGGACGAACCGACATCATGAAATCCGCGGGAAACCTGGAGGCGGAAGGTCGTCGAGCGCGAAAACGGTTTTTTAACGATCTCGTTCGCGAATTCGGTTTCGATCGAATCGCCCTGGCGCACAATCAGAACGATCGGGTGGAGACGTTTCTTCTGAATCTGATGCGTGGCGCCGGTTTGGATGGATTGACCTCGACGGAGCCGGTTTCCGGTAATGTGGTCCGGCCGTTGATCGAGGTTTCAAGATCGGCGATCGAATCCTACCTTACCGAAAAGTCCCAAACCTGGCGGACGGATGCAACGAACATGAATCTTCGTTTTGCGAGAAATCGCATTCGACATGATGTCATTCCGAAGCTGTCCGAATCGTTCAACCCGCAGCTGAGGGTAACCCTTGCTCGAACAATCGATATTCTCGCAGATGAGAATGCTTTTATCGAAAAGTGGGCGGACGATTGGTTGACTCGGAACGGAACAAAGAGGGATGACGATTTCGTAATCCAAGCGAGCGAACTGATGTCTGTTCCAGTAGCGGTTCAGCGAAGGATTCTGCGTCAAGCGGTCGCGATGGTGAGCCGGCAGGAAACGGTTCTGCGGGATACGGGCTTTGAGCATATCGAAGCCGCCAGAAGTCTGTTGCGGCCGGAGAAGAGCGGTAAATGGATCGAACTGCCGGGTGGTTTCAAGGTCGTTCGCAGTTTCGACCAGCTGATTGTCCGAAATCGAACGGAAACGGCCGTCGAATTCGATTATGAGTTGCAGATTCCGGGCGAGATTCATATACCGGAATTGAGGCGAAAATTTACGGCGAGAATCGTCACGGAAGCCGCGCCAAGTCACAGTCCGGATCGGGCTTTTGTCGATGGTAGCCTTCTCGGACCGTATGTTAGAATTCGTAATTGGAAACCCGGAGATTATTACTGGCCGGTCGGTTTGCCGGCCGGGAAGCTCAAGAGATTATTTCAGCGAGCCCGGATTCCACGTAACGAACGGCACCGGTTGCCCGTATTCGTCGCCGATTCGATGATTGTTTGGGTAGCCTCATTTCCAGTCTCCCGCGAATTTGCCTCTCGTGGATGTTCCCAGAGAATTGTGGCGTTCGAGGCATTACCGGCTTGATTGGGAACGACATTTGCTATTTGCAAGAGTCTAAAGATTGACCGTGTGGCATATTGGTGCTGAGGGTCAATCAGGGGGTTTCATTGAGCACGACAGTTAAGACGATTCTGTTCTGGGTTGCGCTGCTCCTGACAGCCGTACTGCTTTACGGTGTCGTTCAGCGAACGTCCGGCAGCAAGGATGAAGATTTCCCGCTCAGCCGATTCCTTGAGGAGATTCAAAAGGAACCGACCAGCGTTAAGGAAGTAACGATCAGCGATACGGATATCAAAGGCAAATTGTCCAACGGCGTGACATTCAAAACAGTGCTGCCGTGGCCTTATCCGGAACTGATCAACATGCTCCGCGCCCGGAACATCACGATCAAAGGTGAACACCCGTCGCAGAACCCGTGGTTTACCGCACTCATGTCATGGGCGCCGTTTATCTTCATCATCGGCTTCTGGATCTTCTTCATGCGTCAAATGCAGAGCGGCGGCAACAAAGCGTTGTCGTTTGGAAAAAGCCGCGCGCGTTTGCTGACCGCCCATCAAAAGAAAGTGACCTTTAAAGATGTCGCGGGCGTGGAAGAGGCCAAGGAAGAACTCCAGGAGATCATCGACTTCCTGAAGGAGCCCCAGAAGTTTCAAAAGCTGGGTGGCCGTATTCCCAAAGGCGTCCTGCTCGTTGGTCCTCCGGGAACCGGAAAAACTCTGCTGGCTCGAGCCATCGCCGGTGAAGCGAATGTCCCCTTCTTTTCGATCAGTGGTTCCGACTTCGTCGAAATGTTTGTCGGCGTCGGCGCGTCGCGTGTGCGCGACCTGTTCGAGCAGGGAAAGAAGAACGCGCCGTGCATCATTTTCATCGATGAGATCGATGCGGTTGGACGTCATCGAGGCGCCGGTTTGGGCGGCGGTCACGACGAGCGCGAGCAGACACTGAACCAGCTGCTTGTCGAAATGGACGGTTTCGAATCCAACGAAGGCGTCATCCTGATTGCCGCGACCAACCGTCCGGACGTTCTCGATCCCGCGCTGTTACGTCCCGGCCGATTCGATCGCCGCGTCGTTGTTCCGCGTCCCGATGTGAAGGGACGTGAAGGCATTCTCGCTGTTCATGTGCGCAAGATTCCATTGTCCGAAGACGTCGACATCTCGGTGATCGCGCGCAGCACGCCCGGTTTCTCGGGCGCCGACCTGGCCAATCTGGTGAACGAGGCCGCACTGAACGCGGCGCGCATGAATCAGAAGACGGTCACGCATGAAGATTTCGAAATGGCGAAGGATAAAGTGCTGATGGGCGTTGCCCGGAAATCGATGCTGATCAACGAGCAGGAAAAGCGCGTCACCGCTTATCACGAAGCCGGCCATGCGTTGGTTGCCGTCATGACCGAAGGCGCGGATCCGTTGCATAAGGTCACGATCATTCCACGCGGAATGGCGTTGGGTGTGACCCAGCAATTGCCGGTCGACGACCGCCACACATACCCACGAACATACCTGGAAGGCCAGCTTGCGATCATGATGGGAGGCCGTCTGGCCGAGGAATTGTTCCTTGGAACCATGACGACCGGGGCCGGCAACGACATCGAGCAGGCGACAGAACTGGCTCGCAAGATGGTTTGCCAGTTCGGAATGTCCGTGCTCGGACCGCTGACGTTCGGCAAGCAGGAAGAGCAGATCTTCCTTGGTCGAGAGATCGCCCAGCATCGCGACTACAGCGAGAAGACCGCGATCGAAATTGACGACGAGGTTCGGCGCTTCGTGATGAACGGATACAGCCGAGCAAAAGCGATTCTGAACGAACACCGTGAAGGACTGATTCGCATCGCGGAAGCTCTTCTTGAACGCGAGTCCCTCGATGGAGCTGAAATCAAAACGCTCATCGCCGGTGAACCGCTTGAAGAGCGCCGAGCGCCGAAGGTCGAGCCGCAGAGCGAAAAGCCGACTCCATCGGGTGCGAAGGTTGTTCGCCCGACACCGCCGTTCCCGCAGGAACGGCCGTCCCCGGCGTAACGTTTAAACTGAGCATTTCGTCACGAAGCCCGTCGCTTCGCTTCGGGTTCTGTACAGTCGTTGTTAGTAAACCAACTGTCAGGACCCGGAGCGAAGGGACGGGCTTTGTGCTATCACCCTACGGATTTTAGGGCCATGAGGGAACACTATCGCTGGCAGTTGTCGCGAAACTCGCTGGATCTCGGTCGGCGTACGGCCATCATGGGCATCCTGAACGTGACGCCGGATTCATTCTCGGACGGCGGACTTTTCTATGAACGTGACAAGGCCATCGCCCGCGGGAAGGATCTCGAGCAAGAAAGCGCCGACATCGTCGATATCGGCGGTGAGTCCACGCGTCCAGGCAGCGAACCGATTTCCGAAGAAGAAGAGATTCGGCGTGTGATTCCTGTCGTCGAAGCGCTCGCTCCCGCTTTGCGTATTCCTGTTTCAGTCGATACTTATCGAGCGAATGTCGCGCGGCGAGCGCTGGATGCGGGTGCGCAGATCGTGAACGATATCAGCGGGCTCCGGTTCGACCCGGACCTCCCGAAGTTGCTCCACGATTCCCGGGCCGGAGTCGTTCTGATGCACAGCCGCGGAACCCGCGAGGAGATCCATCGGCAACCCGTCACGACGGACCCGGTACAAACGATTCTGGATGGTCTTCGCGAATCCGTGGCGACGGCCCGCGAATCCGCAATTTGCGAGAGCGCCATCGTGGTCGATCCCGGCATCGGATTCAGCAAAGATGCGGATTCCAGCTTAAAGGCCTTAAAAAGCTTGAGCTTTTTTAGTAGTCTAGGGCTGCCAATTTTAGTTGGTACTTCTCGGAAGTCCTTCATTCGCGCCGTTATTCAAAATAAAGCGGAAGACGCTGGCTTAATGGGGACTGCTGCAACTGTCGCCGCGGCCGTTGCCGGAGGCGCACACATTGTCCGAGTCCACGATGTCGCCCGGATGCGCATTGTGACTGATGTCATCGATAGAATATCGGCAGGGCGTGGGCCGACCGATCCAGTCGGTGGGCCCGACGCTAAATAAAATGGACGAAGTTCTCACATTACCGCGGCTGACCTGGATATCCGTTCTGGACATCTTCATCGTCGCGTTCATCATTTATCAGATCCTCGTTCTGATCAAAGGCACGCGCGCCGTGCAGATGGCGGTCGGGCTGACGTTGTTTATCGCCTTTTTCTATTTTTCGCGTTGGAGCCGTCTGGAAACGGTGTCGTGGCTGCTGACGAATATCCTTCCTTATTTTGTCTTCGCGATCATTGTGATCTTCCAGTCCGAGATCCGTCGCGCGCTGGCGCACTTTGGAAAGGCGACCATCTTCAGTGGGTTTAGCGGAATCAACCGCAACGAGTTCTACGACGAAATTGCGTTGGCGACCACGACGTTGTCGTCGAAGCACACGGGTGCGTTGATCGTCATTCAGCGCGACATCGGATTGAAGAGCTATGTCGAAAGCGGCATCGCACTTGACGCTGTCATGTCGTACGACCTGCTGGTCACTGTCTTCAGCCCGGATGTTCCGCTGCATGACGGGGCGGTGATTATCCAGAACAATCGTATCGCTGCCGCCGCATGCTTCTTGCCGCTCACGGTAAAGCCACGGCTGAGCAAGGAACTGGGCACAAGACATCGCGCCGCGATCGGAGTAACCGAGGAAACCGATGCGGTCGCGGTGGTCGTCTCGGAGGAAACAGGAGCGATCTCGCTGGCGCACGATGGTGAGATCGAGCGATTCCTGGATGCCGAGACGCTGAAGCTGCGGCTTCGCGATGTGCTCGAACGCAAAGCTCCGGCCGCGGAGCCGAGCGGCGTCGCGTCACCGGCGGAAACACGATTTCTTTAAGAGGCCGTTATGCAGCAGCTGCGTCAATTCATCACGCATAACTGGTTCGCGAAGTTGTTTTCGATCCTTTTGGCGAGTCTCCTCTGGATCACGATATCCACACAGGCGAACTCCGAAATCGGAATCAATATTCCTCTCGAATACCGAAACATTCCGTCGCAGCTCGAAGTGACCGGCGACACCACCGATAACATCGAGGTGCGGCTGCGTGGCCCGGCGGCATTGCTCCGTGAAATCGCGCCACGCGACATCTCGGCAACGGTGGATCTTGGTGGTGTCCGTCCCGGTGAGAAGATTGTGCAGTTGACGCCCAAGAACGTGAAGCTGCCGTTCGGCGTCGACGTCGTGCGTGTGAGTCCTTCGCAGGTCCGGTTGAATCTCGAGCAGACAATGTTGAAAGCGGTGCCGGTTCAGGTTCGCATGGATAATGACGTCCCGCCGGAGTATCTGGTCGATTCCATCACGGTCACGCCGGCGTACGTGGAGATCCAGGGACCGGAAAGCAAAGTGCGAGGTGTCGATGCCGTGCCTACAGCCCTCCTGAGTCTCAAGGGAAGAAAAGCATCGTTCAACGTGGCGTGCGACCTGGATTCACCGGACCCCATGATCCGTCTGCAGCAGGTGTCTTCCGTCGACGTGCATGTGACGATCCGCGAGCGAGATTCGAATGGGCGGGACTCGAAAAAATGAGCAGCCGGCTGTTCGGTACTGACGGCATTCGCGCACGCGCAGGTGAATACCCGCTCAACGCGCCGTCCTTGCTGGCCATCGGCCAGGCGATTGGCGAGAAGCTGAAAGGGCGAATTCTGATCGGTGAGGACACCAGGCTGTCGAGTCCATGGATTCTCCAAATGCTGAGCCGCGGCGTTCGCAAGACATCCGCACGGATCGAAAATGCGGGAGTGATTCCCACGCCGGGTGTGGCGTTGCTGACGAAGGAACACGGGTTCGAAGGCGGAGTCATGATTTCAGCGTCGCACAATCCGTACGACGACAACGGAATCAAAGTATTCTCCGCCAATGGGCGAAAGCTCAGCGATGCGGACGAAATAGCGCTCGAGAATCGCATCGCGGAGCTGAGCCGCCACGGGGGTATCGGCGGGGAGAGCTCAACGGATATTCCGACACAGATCGTTACGGCGTCGAATACGACGCCATGGCCTCGCCGTTATGAAGCATTGCTCCGATCTCACTTCCCTGAGGGGGAGTGGCTTCGAGGTATCCGGATCGTCGTGGATTGCGCGAACGGAGCCACCAGCGAAGTGGCCCCGTCATTGCTTCGAAGTCTCGGCGCCACGTTGGCGGTCATCAACGCGGAGCCCACGGGGACGAACATCAATGCCGGTTGCGGCGCGGTTCATCTGGAATCGTTGATGGCGGCGATGCGAGAGAACAGCGCGGACTTTGGCGTCGCATTTGACGGTGATGCGGATCGCTCGATGTTTGTATCCGGCAGCGGTCGCCTCGTCGATGGCGATGGCGTGTTGTTGCTGATGGCTCGGCGCTTGAAACGGGACGACAATTTGAAGCCCTCGTCGGTGATCGGAACTCTGATGACGAACTTTAGTCTGGAACGAATGCTCGCGGCCGAGGGAGTTCAGCTGACGCGTGTGGCCGTTGGCGATCGATTCATTTTCGAAGAAATGCAGCGCACCGGAGCCGTTCTCGGTGGCGAACCGTCGGGGCATATCATTTTTTCGGATTTCGGATTGTCGGGTGATGGACTGTTGACGACTCTGAAAGTCGCCGAAGCCGTCGTCCACGAACGTGCCTCGCTGGACCAGTTGACCGCGGACTGGGTGCCTTCGCCACAGCTGTTGAAGGGGGTTCGCGTGAAGCAGAAAGTTCCCATCGAGAAACTCCCCTCGCTGCAGTCGAAGATGGCGGAAGCAACGCACGCGCTGCGCGGCCGCGGCAGACTCGTGGTGCGCTATTCGGGGACCGAGCCGTTGCTGCGGGTCATGATTGAAAGCGACGATGCGGCGACCAATGAGCGTTTCATGAAGGAACTGCTGGACGCTGTTTCGCGAGACTTTGCAGAGAACCGGACGCCAGGTTAATTGAGTTGATAGAGGTTAATTGACGCGGCTTTGCTGCCCTTGACAGAGAAGCGTTGGCGGGCCTAGAGTTTTGAGAGACGCTGGATCGAGTTGGATGATTTTCCGCGCCTTATACGTCTTCGATCTCTGAAAATTCTGCAACAGAAAAGTCTAAATCGATCTTGACAACCTCTGGCACGACGCGTAGATTTGTCGGATGTGCCTAGCGACGGTGACGTCGCGAGGTAAGGTGCCAAAAGACACCGCCAAGCATTGTTCAGGCGGTTTTTTTGACGCCGTAAAGCGTGGGGGGACCGACCGAAAGTAGGGAGGCCGCGAAGCGGTGTACCGATAGAATCGGCGCGAAGCGTAAGCCCGATAGGGCGAAACGTTAAGCAACGGTGGGCCCGACGCTAAACTTTGAGGCCTGAGAGCCAACATTCCGCTCTTTGAAAATTCGAAAGCGTACCTAAAAGTTTAGTTTTTTTTGAGTACTTGGTCTAAGCGCTGAGACCAGTTCAAACATCAAGTTTTCTTGAGAGTTTGATCCTGGCTCAGAATCAACGCTGGCGGCGTGCCTAACACATGCAAGTCGAGCGAGAAAAGGGGGGCAACTCCCTGAGTACAGCGGCGCACGGGTGAGTAACACGTGGGTAATCTGCCCTGGAGTGGGGAATAACACCGGGAAACCGGTGCTAATACCGCATACGATCACGATGTCTGCGGACGTTGTGATGAAAGGAGCAATTCGCTCCAGGAGGAGCCCGCGGCTGATTAGCTAGTTGGTGAGGTAATGGCTCACCAAGGCAACGATCAGTAGCCGGTCTGAGAGGACGGTCGGCCACACTGGAACTGAGACACGGTCCAGACTCCTACGGGAGGCAGCAGTGGG
>CAZPBY010000109.1:0-13580 GCA_964584785.1 uncultured Solibacteraceae bacterium | reverse complement strand
GATCCCGCAGGCGTTGTTTCTTCCCACAGCTCGATGAATCATTTCGCGTTCAACGTGGCGCCCGAAAAAATTGCCGAGTACCGCGAAAAGTTGATTGCGAAAGGAGTGAAGGTCAGCACCTTCATGCATCACGACGCGTCGCCTTCCCAGCTTTCTGAAACAGTCACACCGAGCGTCTGGGTCAGTTCCTTTTACTTCCAGGACCCGAATGGTATCGTGCTCGAGTTCGCCGCGATGCAACGCGAATTCAATCCGGCGTTGGGAGATCGGCGAGACCATGTACCGGCAACTCCGGCAGACCGGGAACGTTATCGTCAGGAAGGCCTGGCCATGCGGGAAAGGATGATGGCCTCACACGACTAAGTTGTTTTCGTAAGACTACGGAAGTAACACTCTTGACGGAAAGGTGAGGCGCTGTTTTGAGACCACCCTTGTCCTTTCAACACTGATCAAGGGACGACCTTAATCTCCACGGAAGCAACAAATTTACGACAGTGACTGTACTCGGCGACGTATGATGCCGTCTGCTTCGAATTGCGTTCGCCAAGATCGGCCCGAACAGTGGTCGGCAACCAGAATTGTCTCTCACCGATTATTGAAGGACCGTAATCCACCGCCGTTGAATAACTGGCGAAAGTGGGCGGAAGGTTGAGGAACCGGAGTTCCAGTCGAGCGATCTGCATTGAATCGGCGTCGATCCAGGCTGTACCGACATCCTTTGCATTGAAACGCCGACCTTGGAAATATGTGCCTAACTCCTGCTGCCCTTCCTTTGTGACAAACCGCACCACGAGTGTGTTCAGATCCCGAATTCTCTCGCTTCCCGTCAATTCGTAGTTGTGATACGGCAGGTTTTTGGAGGCGAAAGTCATCACCATTATGGAACTGAATCCGCCGCTATTCACGAATGGCAGCTTTGGAAATCGGGCCCCGTGACGCACCGCCTTCCCGTCGACGGAGGTTACTTCTCGCGACTCGGTATAGGAAAGTCTCACATTGCCTTTCGTGCTGGGTTTCTGAACGCCTGTGAAAATGGACTCAACGATTCTTTGCTTTGTGATTCTTCCGGACTCCATCTTCGTTGACGTGACCTTTTCCTCACAGACGAAGTCCGGCAGCAGATCCTGAAACTCCTGAACGTTGGTGCTGACGCGCGCGATCACATCATCGCGTGATTGCGGATGAGCAACAATGAAGGACAGAACGACCGCTGAAATGAGCCTGAATGCTATGGATATCATTTCTCTAGCTACCGCCGCGACACCCAAGTTTAGACGGACATGACCAATCTCAGCTTACACCATCGTTCATTTATCCAGACTGAACGTGCTCCGCTTTCCCCGTTCGTATACTGCTTCCGGCAGAAGCCACTGCAAACGAGTCGCGGATTTCGCCTGTGATCCGATGAGGTAACGCAATCGCGGGGTCTGGCTGGTAAGAATGCCGAGTATCTTTTGCGCTACCAATTCCGGACCGGGAGCGTTCTGCTCATAGTTACGAATGGCGTTGAAAGCGCGCTGCCGCCAGGTGTCGTAATCCCCGAGCTGACCTGTGGATACCTCTCGCTTGTTCATCATCGGCGTTTTGAGAAATCCGGCCTCCGTCAGCGAGACATGAATCTTGAAGGGACGGACTTCCATACGCAGGGCTTCGGTATAGCCTTCCACAGCGAATTTGCTCGCCGAATAGACGCCCATGAATGGAATCGACGAGACGCCGGATAAGGAACTGACGTTGATTATTTGACCCTGCTTCTGTTGACGCATGGACGGCAGAACCGCTTTCACCATTCGGACCACTCCGAAGAAATTAGTCTCGAACTGCGCCTTTGCTTCTTCGATCGAAATTTCTTCTACCGCGCCTGCCAACTCATAGGCGGCGTTGTTCACCAAAACGTCGATCCGGCCGGCTCTATGGATCAGTGTTTTTACACACGCCGCCACGGAATCATCAGACCGCACATCGAGAGTCAACATCTCAACATTGGGTATCGCTGCGGCACTGCCCGGATTACGGCTCGTGCCAAAGACCGTGTAGCCGTTCTTCGAAAGCAATTCAGCGGTAAATTGACCAACGCCGGATGATGCTCCTGTGATTAAGACCACTTTTGGATTCGACATTCTAAGCCTCCACGTCACGCTGCTCCGCAATATTGATCGCTTTATCAGGATTTATGTGGCGGCGATCATCACGACGGTTGTGTCGTCCGACTCCGGATACCCTGAACTGAATTGATCCACGTCGCTTAAGAGGGTCTGAACTGAAGCAGTTGGGTTGGTGACGTGTTTAAGAATGCGGTCTGGCCCGTATTCTTCAAGCGACGAATTGATGGCTTCGGATACACCGTCTGAATACAAAAAGACGCGGCTGGCGGCGGGCATCTCAATATCGTGTTCGGAGAACTCGCACTCCATGATGCCGAGAGGCAGACCGGCATCGGCCTGCAAGAAACGAGCCCCCGACGAATCAACCAGAACCGGAGGCTGGTGACCGGCGCTGGCGAATGTGAGCCTTCGCTTTGATGGATCCAACACCGCATATACCAGCGTCACGAATCGACTGACCGGAAAATCTTCAACCAGGAAGCGATTGATCTCGAACAAGAGTTTTTTCGGCGACAGCCCACGCGTGGCATGGAGCCGCAAAACACTCCGGGTTGACGACATCAGCAGCGCTGCGGCCATCCCTTTCCCCGAAACATCGGCCAAAACCACTCCAAGCCGGCCGCCGTCCAGAGCAATGTAGTCATACCAATCACCGCCCACCTCCCGGCAAGGTCTGCAAATACCGGTCACGTCAAAGCCACGCACCTCGGGTGCGTTCGCAGGAAACAGACTTGATTGAATGGCACGAGCCTCTTCCAGCTCCTTTGCCATGCGCTGTTTTTCAAGCCGTTCGCGCTGAAACATTCGGGCGTTGGCGATCGCCGTTCCGACATGACCGGCAAGTGCTTCGAGAAGGCGGATGCGTTCGGGCGAAAACGCGTTCATCTCGGTATGCTGAACATTGAAAATGCCGATCAGTTCGCCACGGCTCTTCAGGGGGATATCGATTTCGGACCGCGTGTCTTCCTCGCCGACAATATAGAAAGGAACTTTCCGGACATCAGGAGCATAGAAGGTCTCCCCGGTTGCAGCGGCATGGGCGCCCATGCCGCTGCCCTCGCCAATCTTGAATCGCGTGCCTTTCAGACAGAGTTCGCCGGTCCACCCCGCCGCGATCACAAGCTCGCCGCTCGGATCGTCTTTCAGGAGTACAGCCAGACGTTGGTATCCAAACGTATTGGCAACGTCCCCGACGATCTCATCAAGAAGCATTTCGAGGTCGAGTATGGAGCTGATCTTCTGCGCGACGCGTTGCAGGAGAAACAGCTCTTCGATTCGCAGAAGCTGATCGAGCTCGTTAAAAGATCGGGCGGCGTTAGAGGGGTTGATCATCGTCCACAACTCTGTTCGGGCAATCCTTCAAACTCAAAAGTACCGATGATTTGTCTGTGCGGTTTTGAGGTGCCTCCATCTTAACTCCAACCCGAGTCGTCTGGAATTCCAAAAGAGGCGGCGAGCCAGTCGCGGATGATGTTGAAGAATCCGTGATTTACGGATCATCCCATGTCGCGGCGGGCATGGCCTGACGAATAAGCCGTCCACGGTGTGGGATTTCAGCCGCTTTCCCTTGTCCGACGGATACCGGGGGATCGCCGGGTCTTAGGAGCCTCGCAATCCGGTATTAATACTTCGCGACCGTTGTCGGAAGCGTGTTTCTCGTCATAAGCTTTGCCACATTGGTTCGAATTTGTACTTTGTAACCATCCCCGCATGCAGCGGGGGCATCTGCGGCCAGGACGAAGAGGCCGATTCACTCTCCGTTTTGCCGCACTTGCGGCTCATTCGGTTCTGATTCACAAAAAATAAGATTTCGGTTCGGCGTTTGCGCAGTTTGCATTTGGGCAGGATCTGGAATTCGGCAGGGACGAGCAATGGAAAAGACCGGCGATGTTGGCCGTCGGGCATCATTCAACGTGAGACCGCGATCGGAAACGCGACTCCAAAGTGTTCTCTCGGTCATCGCATTGCTGGCTTTGATGCTGGTTTTTGGCCCCGACGGAAACGCTCAGGTCACACCGTGCGGTAACGATCTCGTCAATAACTACCACCTCGCACAATGCAATGCAGCAGGCAAGCTGATTCCCTGGAACATCGACGACGCAGGACCTTTCGACTACATCATGAGCCTCCAGGCGCGCTGGTGGTTGAACGCGCCGAACGTCAACGGTTGGCCTACCTATCTCACAGCCGCAGAAATAGAGCGCAACTACTCTGCTAGTGACGGAGCTATTCCGGCGACAACGGCTACGCTGGGGATCGAAGCCTACCTGAAGTACTACGCATATACCGGTAATACGGCTTACCTCA
Organism: uncultured Solibacteraceae bacterium; assembly: GCA_964584785.1. Classification (GTDB taxonomy): domain Bacteria; phylum Acidobacteriota; class Terriglobia; order 20CM-2-55-15; family 20CM-2-55-15; genus JAHFTY01. The sequence goes on along the minus strand of CAZPBY010000109.1, from coordinate 9,168 downwards.
ACATGGTGGTCACCATGGCGGACTACCTGGTACAACAGGCTCTCACACCTTCGACCTATTCGGCCTACCCCAGATTTCCTTGGCCCGTCGGTGCGACAGGAGATATCAATCCGAATGGAAGCGGTCACCCGAACAATGATGACATGGCGGGAGTCATCATGCCGGATAAGGGCGCAATGGTAGGTGTCGCTCTTCTTCATGTGTACGAGGCCACCGGCAATATCGTCTATCTCGAGGAAGCCATCCAGATCGCCAATGTGTTAGCCAACAACGCCGTCATTGGTGATGACACGCAATCGCCCTGGCCGTTTCGAGCGCAAGGTGACAGTGGAGCATTCGTCGTCGGCCCGGTGATGGGCAATCAGGTTTTCGCACTGCGCCTGTATGATGAACTCCTGCGGCTCGGCTACGACGGCAACGGCCAGTACCAGGCCACTCGCGACAATGTATGGAACTGGTTGAAGAACGTCGCTATCGCCGACACGACCGGTGATCATTGGGCGCATTTCTTCGAAGACCACACGGGCCTCGAGTACGATCCCACTCAATGGGACGCGCTCGAGATGGCGCGATACCTGTTGGAAAAACGCGACGCGCTGGACCCCGACTGGTTCGCGATGGCAGGTTCGCTGATCGACCTCGTCAAGAACCGCTGGATCGTCCATTCCGGCGACTACACCGCCATTGCCGAGCAGGAACAGGATCCATACCCCTACAACAGCCATACTGCCCGCTACGCGTCCATCCTCAGTAAATACTATGAAGCCGGTGGTCCGCCGGACTACAAGGACGAAGCATATAGTTCGTTTGCTTATTCCACGTATAGTGTCGACTTCGACGGATTCCCCGATACCTACTTCAACGGAGGCATCGCATGGTCCAGCGATTCCCTGGGCGACTGGATGCTGCACTTCATGGATGGTATTGCCGCTGTCCCGGAATGGGCTCCCGGCAACGCCAATCACCTTCTCCGATCCACTTCGATAGTGAAATCCGTCGCCTATGACGTCGATTCGGTTTCGTACACTACCTTCGATCCATCAGGCCGCGAAAAGCTGAAGCTAAGGTTTACGCCTGTTCTTGTTCGCGTGGACGGATCCGCTATCAGCACGTGGACGTGGGATGCCACAAGCCAGGTACTGATTATCGACCGTACAGGTGGGACAACAGTCGATGTGCTCAGTTCAACTGATTTTTCACTATCCGTTTCGCCGGCGTCTCAAACCATAGCGCAAGGCAGTTCTACGAGCTACACGGTCACCGTTACCGCCTTAAACGGGTTCAACGGAGACGTCGGTTTGGACGTGAACGGCTTGCCTGACGGCGCCACCGCCAGCCTCAGTCCGACATCGGTCACCGGCTCCGGATCATCCGTGCTAAACGTGACCACAAGTTCGGATACCCCCACCGGTTCATACTCCCTGACGATCGTGGGCAGCGCCAACGGGTCGAATGTGAGCACAAGGAGCACACTAAACGTAACGAGTGGCTCCTCCGGCGGTCTGTCGATTTTCTCTCCCGACACCGTTCCTTACAATCTGGTCGACAATGCGCGTGGTATAGAAGTGGGCGTGCGGTTCCGGTCGGACGTCGACGGAACGATCAGCGGAATCCGGTTTTACAAGAATCCAACCGATACGACAATCCATACGGGATCTTTATGGTCCTCATCCGGACAATTGCTCGCGGGCGGCACGTTCAGCAACGAGACAGCGACGGGCTGGCAGCAACTCAATTTCTCGTTCGCAGTGCCGATCCAGGCGAATACGACTTATGTTGCGTCGTATCACACGAGCAGTTCGTACTTTGAAGGTGTCAGCTACTTCGCGGACAAGGGCGAAGATAACCCTCCTTTGCACGCCTTGCAGGATGGCGTCGACGGAACGAATGGCGTGTACGTCTACAGCCCGGGCGGAGTGTTTCCGGACGCCCCGTATTTTTCGGCGAACTACTGGGCGGATGTGGTGTTTTCTCCCAGCGGATCTTCGACGACTCTGCCATCCATTAGCGTCGCTTCGGGTAATTCGCAGAGTGCAACGGCAGGTACTTCATTCGCAGCTCCACTGAAGGCCCGGGTTGTCGATGGGTTCTCCAATCCGATTGCCGGTTTGACAGTCACGTTTACAGCGCCCGGTACTGGTGCGAGCGCCACATTCAACGGCAGCAGTTCCGCGCAGGCGGTCACTGATTCGCTCGGTATGGCGACATCGCCGGTGCCGGCTGCCAATGACACCGTCGGTACGTACAGTGTGCTGGCATCCGTGCCGGGCGCGCGGACGCCGGCCATCTTCACGCTCGCGAATACGCCCTTTTCTTCCGGCAACAGCACGATCACGGCGATTTCAGGCACGCCGCAAAGTGCGACGGCGGGCACGTCGTTCGCTGCTCCACTGAAGGCCAGAGTACTCGACGGTTCCTCCAATCCAATTGCCGGCTTGACCGTTACTTTTGCGGCGCCGGCTTCGGGGCCCGGCGCCACGTTTAACGGCAGCAGTTCCGCTCAGACGATAACGGACTCGCTCGGTGTTGCAATTTCTCCGGTCCCGGCAGCCAACACCGCTGTAGGAACGTATAGCGTGGTGGTCTCCGCATCGGGCGTGGCGACGTCCGCCACATTTACGCTGACGAATACGACGGTTTCTTCCGGAGGAACGAAGACGATCTTTACGCCGAACGACGTTCCTGCAAATTACGTCGACAATTCGGGCGGCGTGGAAATGGGACTCAAGTTCCGCTCGGACGTATCGGGTACCATCATCGGCATCCGCTTCTATAAAAATCCGTCGGATACGAATGTTCACACCGGCTCGCTGTGGTCCTCCACGACACGCCAGTTGCTCGCCACCGGTAACTTCACGAACGAAACGGCGGGCGGTTGGCAGCAAATGACCTTCGCGGCCCCAGTGGCAATTCAGGCGAATACGACCTATGTTGCGTCGTATCACACGGACGGTTCGTTCTATTCGGATCTGAACTTCTTCGTCGACCAGGGAGTGGATAATCCGCCACTGCACGCATTAAGAGAGGGTGTGGACGGACCGAATTCGGTATATCAGTACGGCGGGGGCGGACTTTTTCCGGATCTGACTTACAACTCTGCCAATTACTGGCTGGATGTCGCGTTCACTTCAGGTGGGCCGCCGCCACCGCAGCCGTCGATCAGCGTCGTGTCGGGTACTCCGCAGAGTGCAACGACCGGTACTTCATTCGGGGCTCCACTGAAGGCGCAGGTTGTTGACGCTTCTTCTTCCGATCCGATTGCCGGTGTGACCGTCACGTTTACGGCGCCCGCGACGGGAGCAAGCGCAACCTTCAACAGCAGCAACACCACACAAGCCATCACCGACGCGCTCGGCATCGCGACATCGCCGGTGCCCGTGGCCAACAGCATGGCCAGCACGTATAGCGTGATCGCCTCGGCAGCAGGTGCTCCGACATCCGCCGCGTTCACGTTGACGAATACGCCCGTTGCGAGCAATACGATCACGGTGGTTTCAGGCACGCCGCAGAGCGTGACCGTTGGAACATCGTTCGCGGTGCTCAAGGCGAAAGTGCTCGATGGCTCTTCGAATCCGATTGCCGGTGTGACCGTCACGTTCACGGCACCCGCGTCTGGTGCGAGCGCGACTTTCAATGGCAGCAACTCCACTCAAGCGATCACGGATTCGCTCGGTGTCGCAACATCAACGGCGCCGCTAGCCAACAGCAGTGCAGGCACGTACGACGTGGTGGCGTCTGCGACCGGTGTTCCAAATACCGCCACGTTCACGCTGACGAATACAGCCATTGCCAGCAATACGATCACGGTGGTTTCAGGCACGCCGCAGAGCGTAACAGTGAATACCTCATTCGCAGTGCTTAAAGCCAAGGTGCTCGACGGCTCCTCCAATCCGATTGCCGGTGTGACCGTCACGTTCACAGCGCCGGCGTCCGGCGCGAGCGCGACTTTCAATGGCAGCAACTCCACTCAAGCGATCACGGATTCGCTCGGTGTCGCAACATCAACGGCGCCGCTAGCCAACAGCAGTGCAGGCACGTACGACGTGGTGGCGTCTGCGACCGGTGTTCCAAATACCGCCACGTTCACGCTGACGAATACAGCCATTGCCAGCAATACGATCACGGTGGTTTCAGGCACGCCGCAGAACGTTACGGTGGGCACGTCGTTCGCTGTGCTCAAGGCGAAAGTGCTCGATGGCTCTTCCAACCCCATTGCCGGTGTGACCGTCACGTTCACGGCGCCCGCGTCCGGTGCGAGCGCGACTTTCAATGGCAGCAACTCCGCTCAAGCGATCACGGATTCGCTCGGTGTCGCTACCTCACCGACGCCGGTGGCCAACAGCACTTCAGGCACGTACAACGTGGTGGCGTCTGCGACTGGCGTTCCCACTACGGCCACATTCACGCTCACGAACACGGCGGTCGTCAGCAACACGATCATTGTCGTTTCGGGAACGCCGCAGAGCGTTACGGTAGGCACGTCGTTCGTTGTGCTCAAGGCTAAGGTGCTCGATGGCTCTTCCAGTCCGATTGCCGGTGTGACTGTCACGTTCACGGCGCCCGCGTCTGGTGCGAGTGCGACTTTCAATGGCAGCAACTCCGCTCAAGCGATCACGGATTCGCTTGGTGTCGCAACCTCGCCGACGCCGGTGGCCAACAGCACTTCAGGCACGTACAACGTAGTGGCGTCTGCGACCGGTGTTCCCACTACTGCCACGTTCACGCTGACGAACACTGCGGCGTCGGGAGGTACAACAACCATCTTTGCGTCCACTGCAGTTCCCGGTGGTTCCAGCGGGAATGTGGGTGCCGTGGAACCGGGAGTTAAGTTCCGATCGGATGTGGCCGGGATGGTTATTGGAATCCGATTCTATAAAGGTCCGAACGATACCGGCGTCCACACCGGCTCTCTGTGGTCTTCCACGACGCGCCAGTTGCTCGCCACCGGCACGTTCACCAATGAGACCGGGAGCGGTTGGCAACAGCTGACCTTTGCTGCTCCAGTCTCGATCCAGGCGAATACGACCTATATTGCGTCGTACCACACAAATGCTTCGTTCCTTTACGATCTGAACTTCTACGCCAACCAGGGGGTGGATAATCCGCCGTTGCACGCGCTGAAGGCAGGTGTGGATGGGCCGAATGGCGTTTTTCAATATGGTTCCGGAGGCGTGTTTCCGGATCTGACTTACAATTCGTCGAACTATTGGGTGGACGTCGTGTTCTCTTCGGGCGGGACACCACCACCGCCACAGCCTTCGATTAGTGTCATGTCGGGCACTCCGCAGAGCACGACGGTCAGCACTTCGTTCGGCGCTCCACTGAAGGCTAAAGTGATTGATGCCTCCACCTCCAACCCGATTGCCGGCGTGACGGTAACGTTCGCCGCGTCCACCACGGGAGCGAGCGCCACTTTCGGCGGCAGCACCACGACACAGGCAGTAACGGATTCCCTCGGCGTCGCGACATCGGTGGTGCCGGCAGCCAATGCCACGGCCGGCACGTATGGCGTTCTCGCGTCCGCCTCGGGCGCGCCAACATCCGCTACTTTCACGCTGACCAATTCGCCGGTTTCCGGCAGCAATACGATTACTGTCGTCTCGGGAACACCGCAGAGTGTGACGGTGGGGACGTCATTCGCCGTGCTTAAAGCCAAAGTGCTCGACGGCTCCTCCAACCCGATTGCCGGCGTAACCGTCACGTTCACCGCGCCCGCGTCTGGCGCGAGCGCCACCTTCGGCGGCAGCAACAGCGCTCAAGCAATAACGGACTCGCTTGGCGTCGCAACATCGCCCGCACCGGTAGCGAATAACACTGCAGGCACGTATAGCGTGGTGGCGTCCGCGACGAGTGTTCCAACGACAGCTACATTCACACTGACGAATACAAGCGCATCTTCGGGAACTGTGACGATTTTCCCGTCGACCGCAGTTCCTACACATCCAGTCGGCAATTCCGGTGGCGTGGAAATGGGCGTAAAGTTCCGTTCGGACGTTGCCGGCACTGTTATCGGTATCCGTTTTTACAAGGGCGCGGACACTACCGCCCACACAGGTTCGCTGTGGTCCTCAACCGGTCAATTGCTGGCCACGGGCAGCTTCACCAATGAGACCGCAGGCGGCTGGCAGCAGCTTAACTTCACGACTCCGATAGCCATCCAGGCCAATACAACCTACATTGCGTCGTACCATTCAAGCGGATCGTTCTTTTCCGATCTCAATTACTTCGCGACCCAGGGCGCGGACAATCCTCCATTGCACGCCTTACGGGCAGGCGTGGATGGACCGAACAGCGTATATCAGTATGGTTCCGGCGGCGTGTTTCCGAATCTGACCTATCAATCGGCCAACTACTGGGTGGACGTCGTCTTCAGCCCAAATTAACGTTGCATCAACATTAGCGACGACACAGCTGTTGCTGTAGGCGCCGGCTTCAGCCGGCGCGGCGCGCAGCGCACGGCCGGTAGGCCGCAGCCTCAACAGACGTCGATAATCCGGCGTCAGAAAAGGACTCTGCCACGATTGGTCTCCGGTGATGACTTGCGCCTGTCGGCGCACGCGCCGGCTGAAGCCGGCGCCTACATTGCTGGTGTGCGCAGGTATATTTCTTTGTTCCAAAAATTATAGAATCCGGATCTTTCTGGGAGGCTGAGATGATGGACTTCGTTCGTACGCAAAGAACATTGAAGGCAGTGCTGATGGTCAGCGTCATGCTGATCGTTTGGTCGCGACCATGGACATTTTTGGCGCAGGCTCCGCAGCCGGCGACCGGCGTGAAATATGCGCAGGTCAGTGCGGACGATTTAAAAGAGTGGCTGACTTACCTCGCCTCCGACGAGTTGCTCGGCCGGCAAGTGTTCACGGAAGGCTACGGGCTCGCGGCGCAGTACATCGCGGATCACCTGAAGCAATGGGGCGTGAAGCCCGTGAATCCCGACGGAACGTATCTTCAGCCCGTGAAATTGAAAGGCTACAAGATCACCCGAAACTCTTCCGTGACTGTGGAGGCGAACAGCGAGACACGCACTTTCAAACATGGAGACCACGTCACCTTCAGCGTGAACGGCGGCGGCAAGCAGACGCTGACGTTCAATGGAATAGAGTTTGTCGGCTACGGACAGCAAAGCGATTATTCCGGACGGGACGTGAAGAGCAAACTCGTCGTCACAGTCCCTAACCTCGCGGCAGCAGCGGACGCCGGAGCTCGCGGCGGACGTGGCGGCGGCCGCGGAGGCGGCGGAGGCAGTGGCCTCGGACTCGGAGCCGGTGCAGTCATCACCTTCGCTCCTGCTCCGGTGGCTCCGAGCCAAACCGAACAGGCCCTCGCACAGGCTCAGACGGCCCTCGCCCAGGCCAATACAGCGGTGCAGCAGGCTCAACAAGCACTGCGCGGAGGAGGAGGCGGTGGCGGCCGCGGTGCCGGATTCGGAGGCGGAGGAGGAGGTCGTGGTGGCGCGCCGGCCACGCCGGCAGACCTCACAACGGTTCAACGAGTCGATGCGCCTGTTCCACCCCAATTCACAGGCGACGAAACTTTCTTCCAGAGCCTGTTGGGCGCAACAACGTTCAACGAGATCCGAGCTAAAGCCGACAAAGGCGAGCCGCTTTCGGCGATGTCCCTGCCTGGCAGGATCACGATCAATATCGATAACACTTACGAAGTGATCTCTGAACAGATCAGTCACAACGTCATGGGGATGATCGAAGGAACGGATCCGGTATTGAAGGACACTTACGTGATGTTCGGATCGCACCTGGACCATATCGGCTATAGCCCGACGGGCGGCGGACGTGGCGCCGACAACACCGGGTGCCGCCGGCGAAGTCCCGAAGCTCAGGCTGCAGTTGTGGCCGCCGGCCGTATCGTGCAAAGGCCGCCGGCAGCGCCGGGCGCTCAAGCCGGCTTCGGCGGCGGACGCGGTAACGCACCCGCACCCAATGCCGCGCCGTTCGATCAACGCGACATCATCAGCAATGGCGCGGACGACGACGGTTCCGGTTCCGTTTCACAGATGGCCATTGCGAAAGCATTTGCTACCGGACCAAAACCGAAGCGCTCGATCCTTTTTGTCTGGCACACCGGTGAAGAATCGGGCCTGTACGGATCGCGCTACAACGCCGACTTCCCTTTCATTCCGATGGAGAAGGTACAAACACAGCTCAACATGGATATGGTCGGACGCGACGACTGCAATAACATCGAAGGCGATTTCACGAATACCGTCTTCGTGGTCGGAGCCGACAGGATCAGCACCGATCTCCACAACCTCATCGTTCAAACAAACTCATCGATGTCGAAACCGCTCGCGCTCGACTACGAACTGAACGACATCAACGATCCGGAAAGCGTTTACACGCGCAGCGATCATTACAGCTACGCCGCGAAAGGCGTTCCCATCGCTTTTTTCACGACTGGATTGCATCCGGACTATCACCGCGTGACGGACACCGTCGATAAAATCACGTTCCCCAAGATGTCGCGGATTGCGCAACTGGTCTATCAGACCGGATTCTCGGTTGCGAATACGGAGCGGCTTTTGGAGCGCGACAACAAAGGTGCCCGTACAGGGTTCGGCACGAAGGCGGAGGTTCTTAAAAAGCAGCGACGGGCTTCGTGACGCAACCATTGCATTCATGCAATCACGATCCGGCGGGGCCATTGCGAGTTGTTTTCGCGGACAGATTTGATCGTCTTTTGCCACTCGGCCTCGGTGGGTTGAACATTCCCGCTCGTGTCGATGGCGCGTGATACCAGCGTGTAGCTGCCGGACTTCACATCCGTCCAATCGAAGGACCAGAGGGTCCATGCGAAATCGCCGTGATGTTCGACGAGTCTCGCTTCACGCCATCCCGAATCGTCAACGCGGATTTCGACGGCCTTGATGGCAAGCGGTCCACCCCATGCGGCGCCGCTGATTCTGTAATCGTACTGTCCGGCGGCGTTCTTTCTCCGGGTGACTCGCGCGACCACCGATTTCAGCCGCGTCCTGGAGATCGACGTTTCGATAATGCCGCTTTGGTCTCGCAACGAATGATAGTTGCGTGCCATGTGCGTGCCTTCGTAGCGCCGGTCGAGGACTTCGATCCTCGACAGCCATTTGATTTGCATTATTCCGTACCAACCGGGAACGATCAGACGACGCGGAACGCATCGGTCGCGGCGTGCCAT
>CAZPBY010000108.1:0-14074 GCA_964584785.1 uncultured Solibacteraceae bacterium | reverse complement strand
CACCTACCTTTCCGAGGCTCGCGATTTTACAACTTAATCCGTGGTCCAAATTTTGGGGAGCAGCTCACTTGAAACTCGTGGTCCCCATCTTCGTCGCTCAGACCCAACGGCGCGCACAAGTCGCAAATCCTCGAACTGTTTTGGGAGGATAGTTGGCGTAATGTTTGTGCGGGTCAACTCGAAGTGCGCCCACCAGCTGCGCCCGTCACTCAAGCCAGCTTTGCTGGATCGCGCGGTGCCCGGCGGTTGGAAGAAGAGTCGTTGGTGTGGGACAATCGGGCCAGATGCATATCGACAAAAATAGCCAGAGTCGTTGAGTCCAACGCGGTCGCTGCCTTGGGCATATTGCGATGAAACTCTTGTGTGCGAAGGGAGTCGTTCGTGAGGACGTCGAGGAGCCGCCTGGCTCGGCGCCGGCGTCGCTTATTCCACCGGACCTTCATCGCATCCTCTACTACGCCTCGCTTGCCCCAAGCGGTCACAACGCCCAGCCTTGGAGTGTACGGCTCGACGAGGGGCAGGTGTGGATCGGCACTGACTCCGCGAGATGGTTACCTAAAGTCGATCCTACAAACCGCGAGGTGACGCTGTCGGTCGGAGCGTTCGTCGAGAATCTGATCGCCGCCGCCCCAGCACACGGCTTTGTCGCTGACTACGAAGTCGTGGGGACGCGACCGGCAGCAGATCTAATACGGGTAGTGTTGAAACCCGTCGCGCAACGTGATGTCTCTCTCGAGCGAATGCGCGCACGGCGTACGCTTCGCAGCGGGCAACTGAGCCGCGAAATCTCGACTACGGACGTCAAGGCACTCTGCGCGGACGCTGGAGTGCAACACGTTCATTTCATTCCGTCACGATCGAAGGAAGGTCGGCTGCTTGCCGATGCGACTTTGGAAGCGAACCGCCTACAGACCTCCCGCGACGATGCGCAATCAGAACTCGCCGACTGGATGAGATGGACTGCAGCGGACGGACGGGCTCATCGCAATGGCTTTACGCCGGAGGCCTTGGAGATTACGGGACTTACTGGATGGTACGTCCGCCGTTTCATGAACCGAAAGGGCGTCCTCGGAAAGAGTTTTCGAAGACAGAGTTTGGATCTCGTTCGACAACAACTCGCAAACTACGGAGGCTGGATCATCATCACGAGTGAGGACGAAGACATCCCGGCGCTTATCGACGCCGGTCGCAGATGCGAGCGGATGTGGCTGCAAACGCGAGCCCGCTCTGTTGCCGTTCATCCAATGTCGCAGCTGCTGGAGGAAGCACCGCTCAAGGACCAGATCATGCGAGATCTCCGCCTGCCCGGCCGTGCTCAGTTCGTCCTCAGAGTTGGCTACGTGGGCACGTACCCAAAACCTGTCAGCTTGCGAATGCCCGTATCCTGGTTCCTGAAGACTTCAGGGCCGCCTCTGTGAAATCAAGTCGCGCGGAGGCGGTTCGGGCGCTTGGCGATTTTCTTACACCGCTGAGCGAGTCAGCCCGGATTTCACACGAACGTCTCGCGCATCGCGTCGCTCTTCGATCTTCTTGCGGAGGATGATCAGCCCAATATTCATGCGGGTGAACGCGAAGTGCGCCCACCAGGTGCGCCCACCATCAGCAGCCTGCATTCACGACACCCCTGGTTCGTTGGCACCAGAGCAGCAATCCCTGCGTCCGTCGCGTCGACTCGGGTTTACACTGGCCGGCATGGACGGATTCTTCCAAGACTTGCGCTCCGCCGCGCGTGGCATGCGGCAATCGCCCACCTTCACCGCCGTCGCGGTCCTGACGCTGGCGATCGGCATTGGCGCGAGCACCGCCTTATTCAGCGTGTGAACACGTTGATGCTGCGGCCACTGCCAGTCCGAGATCCGATGCAACTCGTCATGTTTCGGCAAGAGACCGGGCAGCCGACGCCGGAGGATATCTTCGGCTACGGGCTATTCTCGAAATGCCGCGCGTTGACGAACATCTTCACCGATGTGGCTGCGGTCGGCCTCATCGATCGATCGAATGTCGACGTACCCGAAAGCGACTCCCGCGTGGACGTGGCGGATGCGAGGCAAGTCCGCGTTGCGTTGGTGTCCGGAAACTACTTCCCGATGCTCGGTGTCGCGGCCACGCGCGGCCGCGTGCTCGGCCCAGACGATGACCGCGTGCCCGGCGGCCATCCAGTAGTGGTCGTCAGCGACGACTAGTGGCATCGGCGATTTGATAGCACGTCAGATATCATCGGCCGTCAGCTCACGTTGAATCGCGTCGTGTACACGATCGTCGGCATCGCGCCTCAAGGCTTTTCGGGCGATTGGGTCGGACGTCCAGCGGATCTCTGGATTCCGATGATGATGCAGTCCGAGGTCATGCCCGAAATGTCCGGGGCGCTCGCGCGCGGAACCGGCTTTCTCCGAATCGTCGCGAGGCTCAGGCCGGGTAACAGCATTCAGCGCGCCCAGGCGTCGATCCAGCCTGTTTATCAACGAGATTTCGAAGAGGGTTTTGGTCCGAACCCGACGTCCGCACAACGTCAATTCTTGGCGCGCGCCCGGCTGACTCTGGTCTCAGCGGCGCACGGGTATTCACCTCAACGAGATTCCTTCGGATGGACTCTCGCATTGCTCGATGTCGTTGTCGGCGCCGTCCTGTTGATTGCGTGTACCAATGTGGCGAATCTCCTGCTCGCGCGTGCGGCAGCGCGCCGCCGCGAGATCGCCGTCCGATTGGCGATTGGCGCCGGACGCGCGCGAATACTTCGACAGCTCCTGACGGAAAGTGTGCTGCTCGCACTGCTTGGAGGCGCATTCGGCCTCCTGTTCGCGATGTGGGCCGCCAGCGCGTTGGCCGCGTCCGTCGCAACAGGGCCTGTGCAAATGGATTCGCGACTTCCCTCGCCCTGGTTGTGTTCGACGTCCACCCGGACGCGCGGACGTTCGCTTTCACCGCCGCGCTGTGCCTGCTGACCGTCATCCTTTTCGGCCTGATTCCCGCTTTCCGCGGATCGAAGGTGGCGTTGTCGCCTACGCTGACGGCCCGGAGTCCTGGGGGCACACCTGACGCAGGACGGTTCGGCCTGCACAAGGTATTGGTCGTCCTCCAAGTGGCTTTAACGCTGCCTCTTTTGATCGGCGCCGGCCTCTTCGTCCGTTCGCTTCGCGGTCTCGAGTCGCAAGACCTCGGGATCGACCAGAAGCATCTCCTGCTCGTCTGGACGGCACCCGGCCAGACTGGACGTCAGGGCCCAGCGCTCGCCGCGTTCATTCACGAACTCCACGATCGAATCTCGTCACTCCCAGGAGTGACCTCGGCGGCGATGTCCAACCACGGGCTGCTCGAGGGGAGCGATGGAGGATCTCGAAGCGAGATGATGCCAGTCGAGGGACACGAGCCCCGGCCGGGACTGACACTGATGGGCGTGGCCGTCACGCCACGCTTTTCGAGACGGCCGGCATGCCGCTGCTGGCGGGCCGTGATTTCACTGAGCGAGATGGATCGAGCGCTCCCCGGGTCGCGATCCTGAACGAAACGGCGGCTCGCTTCCTGTTTCGAGACGAGAACCCGATCGGACGGCACATCCGTTTGGGGGCCGATCGCGAAGAGATTGTCGGTGTCGTCAAAGACGCGAAACATGGCACGCCGCGGGACGGGCGCGGCATCGAATACCGGCCGTATGGTCAGAACGTCGGCCTGATGCGAACGATGTCCATCGCCGTGCGCGCAGCCGGCGCTCCGGCCAGCGTGGCTGCCGCCGTCCGGCGCGCGCTTCATGACGTCGACAGCGGGCTGCCGGTGCTGCATGTCAATACGGTCGCCGAACAACTCGATGACGTGTTAGCTCGAGAGCGCCTGATCGCTGGACTTGGCAGCGCTCTCGGCGGTCTCGCGCTGCTGCTTGCGTCACTCGGATTGTACGGCGTGATCGCGTACTCGACGCCTCGACGTACGAACGAGATCGGTATCCGAATGGCCCTCGGGGCCAGAAGCGGAGACGTGCTGCAGATGGTTCTCGTCGAGAGTGCCGGGCTCGTGATCGTCGGAATGGCCGTTGGTGTCCCGACGGCCCTTGGCATGGCGGATCTGATCGCCGACCGATTGTTTCAGATCGGCGCCGCTGACCCGGTCGCAATGGCGAGCGCGATGCTTCTGATGATCACAGTGTCCGCTGTTGCGGGTTTCGTTCCGGCGTGGCGCGCGGCGCGAGTCGATCCGATGATTGCGCTCAGGACCGAATGAACTCTTCAAGGACTATTCCTCGACCTCCTTGAATGAACCGTTTTGTGGCGCCGATCGAGCGAAGTCATCGCGGCGGCGGCAGCAACAGCGTCTCGAATTGCTTCCGCTCCGCTGGATTCAACGCCAGGATTCGGCGCTCGACACTCTCGACAAGTTCGGCGCGCGACCGAAGCTGCGCGAGATCCGTCGCGTACGGACGTGTAGCCCAACCGTAGCCGGCTCCTGCTGCCCAAGCCGATACAAGGGCGAACGCTGCGGCGAGAACCCAGCGGCGCCACACGGCTGGCCAGAACCGCGTCAGCTCCCGCTCACGCCACGCACGCACCTCCGAGACCGCACGCTCTGTGTCGGCGAGCCATCGCTGCTCACTCCGAAGCAACTCGCGAAGCTCGTCATTCCGTACTAGCTACTTTTCGTCGCAAAAATAACGGTAGAAACCCTGAACTGGCGTAATCCGGCGCGGGTAAATAGTGCAAAAACGACGAAAATATGCGGATTTGGTCCTAACCTGACACGTTCAGAATGTATGAAAACTCCCAGCGATTTTCCGGGAGTTACTCGTGATCGAAAGAAAGTATTACCAACGCCAGCTCGGTGAAGGCTTCATCCACGACAGCATCGATGATTGCTGGGAACCGTGGATGAGGATCGCAGACGAAATTCTAGACGATGAAGAACTGATCGAGCCGGTGTACGAGGCGTTGCGACGGCGACGTCCGCAAAGCGGAACCCGAGGACGTAAGGGGACACCGGCCGAAGTCGCTCTGCGCATGCTTGCGTTAAAGCACATGCGGAACTGGAGTTTCGACACCTTGGAGCGCGAAGTACGCACCAATCTGGTTTACCGAGTCTTTACCCGGGTCGGTGCTGAGAAGGTTCCAGACGCCAAGACATTAGCGCGTATTGAATGTGCGCTGGGGGCGGAAGTGTTTCAAAAGGTCCAGGGACGGATCGTTGGAATTGCCCTGGGAAAAAAGGCCATTGAAGGACGGAAAATGCGGCTCGACACAACGGTCACAGAAACCAACATTCATTACCCGACCGACAGCAGTCTGCTGTTGGATGGGGTCCGCGTGTTGACGCGAACGATGAAGCGGATCGTTGAGGTTGGCGGGCAGGCCGGTGAAAGAGTACGCGATCGGATGAAAAGTGTCGGCCGTCGCGTGCTGGAGATTGCACGGATCACGCGGACGAAGGGACCAAAACGAACCAAGGAGAAACTTCAGTCTGCCTACAAGCGATTACTGAATGCGACAGGTCAAGTTGTGGCGCAGGCGAAGCGGATTGCCGCAGAAGTGAAAAGCGGGGTCAAGAAATCCCGCAGGCTAATCGATCAGCTGCGTTTGGAGGCATTGCAAGCCGAACTGGAGAGAATGATTCCGCTTGTTCAACACGTGATGCGTCAGACCAAGACGCGAGTGTTCCACAACGATTCGCACGCGGCGAACAAACTGGTCAGCCTGTTTGAGACGGCAACGCAAATTATCCGGAAGGGAAAATCGTCGAAACCGACGGAGTTCGGTAGATTGGTCAAAATCCAGGAAGCGGAAAACCAAATCATCATCGACTATGAAGTTTGCGATGGCCGCCCAGCGGACTCGACACTGTTGATCAAATCCATTGAGGCGCATCAGCAGAAGTTGGGGCGAGTACCACATACCTTGGCGACTGACGCCGGGTTTCGCTCTGCCGTAAATGAAGCGGCCGCCACGCAGATGGGGGTGAAACGTGTCGCGATTCCAAATCCGTCGACGCAAAGTGCCGAGCGACGGGAATTACAGAAGAAGCGATGGTTTCGAAAAGCACAGGTTTGGCGAACCGGTTGCGAAGGCCGGATCAGTGTGCTTAAACGACGTCACGGTTTGAATCGGTGTCGCTACCGCGGCGATGATGGCATGAAAAGATGGGTCGGATTGGGTGTGATCGCCGACAATCTGATCAATATCGGACGAGTTTTGGCCCAACAGGCGGCGGAAGGTTGAAGAAATCGACAAAACACCAACCGATAGAAAAAAAGCGGACCGGCCGAACCGTCGCGCCGCACGCCAGCGTTAGGGCCGATTCGAAATATCATTTTTGCGACGAAAAGTAGCTAGAGCCTACCGAGTAGAGGACACAGATTTACTATGTACCGCACTAACGAGAATCTTTCCTGGTCGTGTGGATCGGGTTTGCGAATGACGATTTCTACATCTCGGCCCAAAGGAACGCGAGGGACGGGATGGGAAGATGGCAATCGTAGAGATGTCGCCGTTTGCCGAAATGCGCAGCAGATCGTTTCCTCCGGCGTCGGTTACGATGCGCGCGGCTCCGCGAGGAGACCATAAGGATTCGTGTCGATCGGACCTCCTGCAGGATTTGCGGCAGCTTCGTACGCGGAGACATCGGCAACAACTCGCCAGGCCTCTCCCGCCGAGGCTTGAATAAGAGTTCCGAACAGAGCACCCGGCGCTCCAAAGGCTGCACGCGATGCGGGATCCCCACCAAACCCGAGAGTGATAAACGCTCCGCCGCGGCCCTGGAACGAGATATCCGAAGGTCCGATGGCTTGGCCGTTCGGGTCTACCTGCGACGGCAGCCCTGTAACGACAGGCTCTTGGATACCACGCCAGAGCCGGGTAATCGCGCCCGATGGTCCGTAACATTGAAGCGCTCCGCGGAGCACCTGACACGGTCCGCCTCCGCCGCGGCCGGCTTCGGCAACGTACAAGCCACCTTCCGGTCCGAACGCAAGTCCCCTTGGGTTGTCGAGACCACTCATCACGACAGTAACAGTTGGCTGTGCGAACAACATTGGGTTCGGAAAGATCAACAACGCCGAGAGCAAAACAACGACAGTTTTCTTGAACACAATTTCGCGCAACATAGGTAAACCTCCTTAATGCAGTGAACTCTTTCAACACCTAAGGCGGAAGCGGCAGGCAAACGCTGCCATGCGGGAGCGAAATTTTCTTTGGATAACCAGAACATGTGAGTTAGAAGAGGTCCGATGGCTGAGCCCTTCAACGTCACCGAACTGCTGCAGGCGTGGACTCAAGGAGACAATGAAGCGCTGACGCAGCTTGTGCCGCTCGTTGAGCGTGAGTTGCATCGTCTGGCCCGACGTTACATGCAAGGTGAGAGGCCCGGACACACATTGCAGGCGACAGCTCTGGTCAATGAAGCCTACGTGCGGCTGATCGGCTGGAAGAATGTTCAATGGCAGAACCGAGCGCATTTTTTAGGAGTCGCTGCTCAAATCATGCGCCGGATTCTGGTGGATTACGCGCGGGCACGCGGAACGGAAAAAGTCTGGCCCGGACGAAAACAGCTTTCCATGGACCAGGGCGCTGTCGTTTCGAATGACGACGTTTCCAGCTTCGTCGCAGTTGACGATGCGTTGCGCCGCCTGGCGGCTGTTTATCCAAGGAAAGCGCAAATCGTCGAACTGCGATTTTTCGGGGGCATGACCGTTGAGGAGAGAGCTCAGGCCTTGAAACTCTCAGCGAGGACCGTGATGCGCGAGTGGGACTTTGCCAAATCCTGGTTGCTGCGCGAGATGAGTAACGAGATCACGAAATGAGTTCTCAACGTTTCCAGCAAATTGAGTCCCTTTATACTGCTGCGCTCGAACGGCCATTGAGTGAACGCGAGGCCTTTCTGGCAGCGGCTTGTGCAGGCGACGCGGACTTGCGACGTGAAGTTGAGTCGTTGCTCGCATACCATTCAAAGGCTGATTTCCTGGAGGTTCCGGCTATCGACGTGGCTGCCCGTGCG
Source organism: uncultured Solibacteraceae bacterium (assembly GCA_964584785.1). GTDB lineage: Bacteria > Acidobacteriota > Terriglobia > 20CM-2-55-15 > 20CM-2-55-15 > JAHFTY01. The sequence goes on along the minus strand of CAZPBY010000108.1, from coordinate 6,106 downwards.
GCGGCTTCGGATTCACACCCCTCGCCGATTCCCGCAACAATCGGTAAGTTCCAGGTTCTCGCACTCATCGGCAAAGGTGGAATGGGTGAAGTGTGGCGGGCCCGAGATACCCGGCTGCAGCGCGATGTTGCAATCAAGGTGCTGCCGGAAGATTTTGCGGCTGATCCGGAACGGCTCAGCCGCTTTAAGCGTGAAGCACAAACGCTCGCGTCGCTGAATCATCCGAACATCGCGACAATCTATGACTTCGTTCAGGAGGGGTGCGCACGGTTCATCGTACTCGAGCTGGTCGAAGGTCAGACGCTTGCCGAACGGATTCAACGCGGTCCGGTTCCGCTCAAAGATGCCCTCGCGATTGCCAGGCAGATCGCGGACGCACTAGAGGCGGCTCACGAAAAAGGAATCGTGCATCGGGACCTGAAGCCTGCGAACGTCAAGATCACACCAGAGGGTAAAGTCAAAGTCCTCGACTTTGGCTTGGTGAAGATCTCCGTACCACTCCCCGGAATGGCCTCGCCATCAGACGTCATGACGGCTGCAGAGGCCACCTATAGCGGCATGATATTGGGAACACCAGGATACCTGAGTCCGGAACAGGCCCGGGGAATGCCCGTTGATAAGCGAACCGATATCTGGGCCTTCGGTGTAGTGCTGTATGAGATGCTGACCGGTGAACCACCATTCAAAGGGGAAACAATATCCGACATACTGGCGGCTACTCTGAAAGAAGACCCGGATTGTGACATTGTACCGGCGCAAGTACGCCCACTCCTGCGACGTTGTTTAGAAAAGAACCCCAGTCGGCGCCTGCGCGATGCCGGCGATTTCGAATCGCTGCTTGAAACTATTCCGAATTCAATCTCACCGCGCCGGACCTGGATTGCCTGGATCGCCGCAGCGGCCGGTCTTCTGGGATTCTCGCTGGTATCCTTTGTCCACTTCCGTGAAACGCAATCCACGGCTCCGGCGGACTCTCTGCGTTTCCAGATACAGTTGCCGGAAAAACTGACTCTTCCCCGTCACAGCAGCGCATCGTCCATTTCACCGAATGGGCGCCAGGTCGCCTTCTTCGCTCAGGGGCCTGACGGTATAGCGCGCTTATGGATCCGTGATCTGGACTCCCTCGAAGTGCGACAGTTGCCCGGCACTGAGGCCAGACTCGCGCAAACGCTGTTCTGGTCGCCCGACAGCCATTTCATCGCATTTGACGCCGGAGAAAAACTCAAGAAGGTTGCGGTCGCGGGCGGCCCGCCGCAAACCATATGCGATCTGCCGGGTCTTGAAAGCCTGCCTTTTGGAGGAGCATGGAACCGCGATGATGTGATCATCCTCGGTGCCTCCACAGGTGGGCTACGCCGGGTTTCCGCACAAGGTGGTGTCGCCGAGCCTTTCACTACTCCTGATACGTCTCATCGGGAAACAGCTCATGCATATCCCTCGTTCCTGCCCGACGGCAGGCATTTCATTTACCATCGCACTTTTGACGCGCCAGGCAAAACAGGTGCTTACGTCGGCTCGCTCGACGTCAAACCGGACGAACAAAGCTCCCAGCAACTGGTGGCAACCATGTTCAGTCCCGTTTACGTCTCCTCCACGGACCATCGTAGCGGACATTTGTTGTTCATGAGGGGCGCCACACTATTTGCGCAACCATTCGACGCACAAAGCAGAGTTCTCAGCGGCGAACCTGTAATCATCGCCGAGCAGGTTGCCGCTCGATTTGGAGATTACGGGCGATTCTCCGCATCGGAGAATGGCCGGTTGGTTTACCTCGGCACGAATGAAGATTTGCGACTCACCTGGTACGATCGCGCAGGGAAGGTGGTGGGGGTTGCCGGAGAAACGAACCGCTACAAAGATGTGATTCTTTTGCCGGATGGCAAGCGGGCGATAGTCAGTCTGCCCGATCCGCGGACCGGAACAGAGGACTTGTGGCTGCTCGATCTTTCAAACGGTGAACCCCGGCGATTGACCTTTGATCCCGCAAACGACTTCGGACCCGTGTCATCGGCGGACGGAACCAGGATCGCGTTTGTCTCGGACCGTGGACATGCCTATGGTTTGTATCAAATCGCCCTAAACGGGCCAGGAAAAGAAGAGCCAGTTTTCTCATTGGGTCAGTTTTTGTGGCAAATCGACTGGTCCCGCGATGGAAATTTTTTGCTCTACAGCAGCGGCCAGACTGCAGCCAGCGCCAATGATGACTTGTGGGTGCTGCCGCTGAGGGGCGAGCGCAAGCCCGTGCTGTTCTCCGGGGAGCCTTCTCACGAACGCATGGGCCGTTTTTCTCCAGACTCCCGCTGGATTGCATACATGGACGCCCTCTCCGGAGATGCCGCAATCTATGTCCGGCCGTTTGATCTCGCCAATGCTCAGTTGCCAGATCATGAACAAGATGTAGGATCTTCCAACCAACGACCTTCAATGATTGCAAAGGGCCTGGTCGACATGCTTCGTTGGCGAAACGACGGCAAGGAACTCTTCTATCGTGTAGACGGAAATGTCATGGCCGTCGAAATAACGACCAATGGTCCGGCATTCCAGCATGGATCACCGGTGCACCTTTTCACCGTACCCGCCAATTCGTTGCCGTCAGGGGGGCGACCTTCCCTGGCGGATGTCACAGCGGATGGACAACGATTCCTGTTCGCCATTCGAGCAAACACGCGTGAGGAACTCACGGTTGTGCTGAACTGGACCGCGGGATTGAAAAAATAATTGGGGCGTTTTTCTGGATGCAGCTGCCCGTTTCGAGCGATGGTCAGCACGCAATTCTTGAGAAGTACGGTTTTTGCTGCCTTGACAATTCTGCTACCGAGTCTTCCGGTTTGTCGGCGAGGAATATCACCTTTATCACCGGAATAGCCTAGCTCCGACCGCGGGGGAAGGATTTGAACCTCCGACCTTTGGGTTATGAGTTCAAGAATTAATTGGACGCTGTTGTCAATTCAACCACTTGACTGTCGTCCATTGCTGGCTATTTCGGTCTGTCCAGGCCGTTTTGCCCCCGATTTTGCCCCCGGTTTTGCCCCCCAACGCCGTCAGCGCCAATCAAGATATTTTCTGGAACCGAGATATTTTTGCATTCGAATAATCTGCCTTGTGGCCACAGGCTGGTTGACCGCAAGTCAATACGAGTTTGGCCGCCGGCATTGGTTCGCTCTGCCCATCGGTAAAATCTTGCGCAAAAAGAATTCGAGCTTTGCATCGCATGCACAATACGCCGAAATACCATCGCTTATCTAATGAGCGCGGATGGCGCGACAGGTGCATCGATTAGCGCTTCGCGCCTCTTACCATCGTTGACGTCCCCCGCCACCACCATGACCACGACCGCCACCATCACGTGGAGCCATCGGCCGCGCCTCGTTTACGGTAAGCGAGCGGCCATCCAACTGCGTGCCATTGAATTTATTGATGGCTTCAGACGCTTCCTGCTCCGTTGACATTTCCACAAAGCCAAAGCCCTTGCTGCGGCCGCTGTCCCGGTCCGTAATGATCCTTGCAGACTCGACCTGGCCAGCCTGTGCAAAGATCTCTCTCAGGCTGTCATCAGTTGCAGAAAACGGCAGATTTCCGACGTAGAGTTTGTTGCCCATGTTGCTCCTTTTGTGATTATCGTGTGAATCTCCAGACTAGCCGTACGACGACTCCAAGAATCAAGATGACCGCAACGATCTTCCTGCGTCTGGCAGATCGAATCTTGTCCATGGTTTCGTTCTTCTTGACCCAGGCGTTCCACACCGCCTCATCGATTTGTGGATCGTTTCCACTAGATTGCGATCGGCCGTCGCCCATTAAGAATTCCGCGGTCGGAAAATCATCGTCGGCCCGGACGTTTCTGAGATCGCCGATGTTGAGCAACGTCGGCTGCGGTCAGATCAAACCGGCTGGGAGGACTCGCCTCGACGGTCTGAAGACGGAATCTCAAGGTTTCGTAGCAGATACCAGCGGCTTCTTGGATAGCGATATGGTCCGGTCCCCGGAAAAAGGCGATTGGCGCATCTATCGTCACTATGTTGGCCTGCGCGCCACTCATCTGAAAGAGAAATCAAATTCTCGGCCACCATCCGGCAAACTGCGATATCCAAGGTAGCGAATAGTGGATCCATGGCCGCTCATGCAGCCTCCTCGGTGGGAGCGATTGACGCACCAGTAAAGGCCTTGTGATCGCAGGACGGCTCAGTCGCGTTCAGCGCTGACGGCATGCAAAAGTGACTCCTCCGGATCTATCGATCCAGAATCATTTAGTCACTCCCTAGCGCAGAGATCTAAGTGAAACTGAAAGGATCATTAGAGCTTACGCCGATTGCCGGATTCGCGCCACCACAATTGTGGCGGTAACCCGACGTAGAAAGCGTCTTCGAACTAGGCACGTCTCAGTTCTCCGGAAAGTGCTTTTCTCACAACCTTTCTCATGTGGACCGGATCAAATTACGATTGGGCTCGAAGAGTCCCGATGGAATCTGAGGAAGCTGAGCTTCGATTCCGATTGCACGATAATTCGCCAGCCAAATCGCGGTACTATCCTGCTATGGCAACACGTCGGGAACTTCGGAGCACGAGATTACAACTCGCAAAAGAAGAAGCAGTTTTGCGCGAGCTCAAAAGAGGCGCTGATGTTGGCGGTCCAGCCAGTGCCTCGTCGGCGAGCAACATCGAGCACTCGGAGCGTGAAGTTGAACAACTCCGCGCAAAACTGAGAAGGATAAAAGGTCAAATGACGGGCTAACGTCAGAAGGGGACTCGTTCCGGCAAGGGGGCAGGGTTTTGGCTCCTTCGCGAGGTAGCCGGGCCGCTGGATGCATGTACAGCCATCGCCCTCCAATCGAGCCACCAGTTGCTGTGATCGCAACGCCTTGTCGAGTGTCCAACAGTCCGCGAGAAACGCTCTCGCGGACTGAACCTCAGCGGTTTTAACTAGATTAGTAACGATCCCGGCCGCCTCGGTAGCCGCCGCCTCCGCCTCCGCCTCGATGGCCACCGCCACCGAATTCTCGCTTGACCATCGGTTTGGCTTCATTGACGGTCAAAGCTCTCCCATTAAGCTGGGAGCCATTCATTTGGGCGATCGCCTTATCGGCGGATTCTTCTTCTGACATCACTACAAAACCGAATCCCTTGGAACGGCCTGTATCGCGATCTGTGATGATACTGACGGATTCGATCGATCCGAATGTTTCAAACGCGGCAGTGATATCGCTTTCCGTCGTCTGAAACGACAGATTTCCAACAAACAACTTTTTCGACATTTTAATTTACCTGTATTTGTGTAGGGAACTTCGTGGGCTTTGCGGCAAGATTAGAAATCAATCGGTAACCGTCAAGAACAGGAGCTTCCGAACAATTTTATTTTCGCGACTCTATTGTCGCTCCTTAAGCGTAGGCCATCCTAGAGAGGATAACAAGTCTTCATTTTGGGAACTGATAAAGCTCGGCACTGTTGTACCTGCGGGGACGGATTCATTTACCTTGGAGAAACAACTTATTTGCTAGGTTTTGGAGCTCTTCAACAGTGATCTCTCCACGCGAGTGGGACTGCAGGTGTGTGTAGAACTGATTGTACTTCTTTATGCTCGTTTCACGGTCGGCGCCGACCGGTATACCGGTACAGAATTTCTGAAAGTGCACGCCGATCCGCTCGAGGGCGAGGCTGCTTCGGCAGTACGGACATTTAATTCCGGCCAATGTTAAGCCTCCGTCGCTGTCTTACGAGACTTTATGAACTCTCGCACTTCTTCGATTGAAGAAAACACTTTGTCACTCTTGCGGGAATTACAAGGCTGACAACAGAGGACGAAAGACCTCTTGGCGCCCATCAGCAATTGCTTTTTGCTCTTTGGAAAAAAGTGATCCATTGTGGGACGGGTTCGATGATGATCCCACTTGATCACTCGCAAACAATAGCTACAGGTATAGAAATCACCTAACTTCAAGGTTATGCCAGCCGCTGACTTCACGTAGTTCCGATTTATCCCTCTAGCCGAGTATATAAGCAACGCGGCCCCAATCATTGCGGCATGAGCGAGATCGTAGGAAATTCGAATGCCTGAGGCTCTCACGGATTGACGCGTGTCTTTTGAAACCGCGCTACAATCGCCGGCAT
>CAZPBY010000107.1:0-14278 GCA_964584785.1 uncultured Solibacteraceae bacterium | reverse complement strand
TGATCGAAAGACTGAGCAAAGATTTGCTCCACCACACGCCGACCGTCGAGTCGCTACTGAGTCGGATCGCTGAGTTGGAGAAGGCGGCCGAGGAACGTTTGTCAATCCTGAAATCCGTTCACTCGGAAGCAGAGCAACGGTTGCAGGAATTTGCGACGACGACTCGAACCCTCGAGTCACGCATCGCAGGCTTGCAGGCCGAAATAGAAAAACGACAGTCCGCTCTCGAGAGTGTTCACGCCGAAGCCGAGCGCGGGCGCGACGAGATGATCAGGGCCATCAGGCAACTTGAGTCGCGTAACGCCGAACTGGAACAACTCTTGGAAACATATCGCTCAGGCCCTCTCAGCAGTGAGGCATGAGCGGAGACGTCACGACCGATGCAGCGCAAAACGTGACCGAAGTGCCCGTCGTTGCCGCCACATGTCTTCAAGGCATTTCTTCACGATCTTCCCATCAGGCAGAATAATGTCGATCCCTGCGGCTTTGACTTCCCAAACAGGCTTACCGGCTCGACGGGGTTGGTGTTCCGTTTTGCCGGTCACGATTTTCGCGCCCATTTGAGACATGCGAATCATGAATTCGGGAACCGCGAGTCCGCTGGTGGAAGTCAGTGTCATTTTGCGCGCAAAACTGGTGCGAAACAGGTTGAATGCGGAATCGAAATCCCAAACCGGGCACTTATAAAAAAGGTGCACCAGAACTTTGAACCCCAGTCCGATCACCTTCCGCTCCAACGGATCTTTGCGCCGATGACGGTTGAAGTGAACAAGGTCCGCATTGGTCGCACGCTGAATGTCGATCGCCCGAAACACATCGTCGAACAGAAACTGTCCGTCGATGTCCGTGTGGAAGGCGAACTCTTTGCGGAGCTGCGTCAAACCATACGCAAATGACGGACCATAACCTCTCGTTCCGGGAGGCTGATGGACCGGCCGGATCCTCGTATTACCAGCAGCGAAATCGCTCAGAATGACATTGGTTCCGTCCGTAGAAGCCGCATTGGTCACCACAACGATCTCGTAATCACCGGTCACGTTTTCAGCGACACGGATGAGTTCGGGGATGGCCCAGCGCACATTTTCTTCTTCGTTGTAAGCCAGGCAAAGAATGCTGAGGCTGGGTAGAAGCACCTTCATCCTACTTTGGGTAAGCGCAGGGCATCATCGGGAGCATGGCGCTGTCTGAGCCAGGCGATGATGGCTCGAATGGCCTCGGAAATAGCTTCAGCCGAATTGCGGGGAAGTTCAAAACCAGCGCTCTTCAGTCGTGTTGAGTCGACGCGGCATTGCGGGATGTCCCCGGGCCACCCGTAAGGCGTACTTCCGTAAGAAATGCGCGTTTTGTTCGTAAGCTCCAAAGCGCTTAGAAGAGTCTCCGCGATGCGCCGCACAGACACCGCGTCGTTCGGCGCCACATTGAACAGTTCACAAGCACCGGGCCGTAGTTCTCGGAGGAGGCCTTCCGCAAATCGGAGCGCTTTCACGAGATCACGAACATACACGTAGGGTTTGGCCTGATTCCCATCTCCAAGGACCGGAAGAACGGAGCTATCTCTGGCCAGGTGGCGAATGAAGTCGAAAATAACACCATGCGTCGTGCGTTCCCCAACGATGTTCCCGAAACGAAGCATCACCGCCGACAATCCGAATGTGCCGCAGAATGCGGAGATCAGCGCTTCTGATCCCAGCTTTCCGGCGCCGTACAAACTCGTAGGCAGATTTGGACCACGTGCTTCGCTCGCCTGCTCGATTCCGATATCGCCATATACCGAACACGAACTCGCAAACAAAATGCGTTTGGTCTTATTCAGACGCATGGCCTCGAGGACGTTATACGTGGCGATGGTTTCCTGCTCAAGGTCCAGGCGCGTGTTTTCAATGCCCCATCGAACGTCAGGGTTCGCGGCCAAATGCACAACTGCATCTACTTCGGCGAAGAAGGGAACGATCGAACTCCCCTCCAGCAAATCGATCCGATGAACCTGAAGACGAGAGTCCGTTTGATGATGCGCCAGGTGTTCCGGTCTGCCGGAGATGAAATTGTCCAGGATCCGGATCTCGCCCGTTGACTGGTCCGATAAGAGACTGTCAACCAAGTGTGAGCCAATAAATCCGGCTCCTCCAGTCATCAGGTACTTAAAAGCTGTTGTGTTGGGTTTGCCTGCTGTCATTACGACTGGGCTACGATAGCGGTGCCTTGAAAATCAAAATGAAACCGCATCTCCGGTAAGCCGGCACGCCGCATTGCGGTGCGCAGCCGTCCTTTGTCTTTGGCATAGAACATAAGGAATCCACCCCCACCTGCGCCAATAAGTTTCCCGCCCGCAGCACCATTGCGTCGGCCGATGTCATACCATTCGTCGATTTTGGAACTGCTCATTTCCTTGGTGCGCGCTCTCTTCCTTTCCCAGTGCGCATTCATGAGTTCCGCGAATCCATCGACGTCCCCCTTTTCAAGAGCGACTTTGCTCTGATAGCCCAGCTCCTTCATGAAATGCAGATTGGCGATCATTTGCGCGTCGCCTTGCAGCGTTCTTGTATTCTGATCGACCAGAATGCCGGATGCCGAGCGCGTCTCACCGGTGTAGAAAAGAAGCAGGTCTTCTTCAAGGCTTGCCAGCGTATCTGAACTTAGCTTGAGAGGGGCTACCTCCACATCTTCGTTCGGAAGAAACGTGAACTCGGTGATACCGCCGCAGGCCGCGATGTATTGATCCTGCTTTCCGACAGGTTCCTTCAAAATATCAATCTCGATTTCACACGCTTTCCGTGCAAGCCGTTGCGGCGAGATGAATATGCGTTTATGCGCATGTAAGCCGCGCAACAGCGCCGTCGTAAAGCTGCCGGACGAGCCCAGCCCGGTCCCAGCGGGGACATCCGCCATGGCTGCGATATCCAGATTCGGACGCGTGAGTTCGAGCATCTTCAGAGCCTCGCGCACGATGGGGTGCTTGATCTGCGAAGTCTCCTGGACGACTTCCATTTTCGAGTACCGGACAGAGAGATGTTTCGTGAAGGTTTCGTGCAGCGTGATGTAGACGTACTTGTTTATGGCTGCGGAAATGACGTATCCGGTGTGCTCCCTGTAGTACGACGGCAGATCCGTTCCGCCGCCTCCAATAGAAATGCGTAGAGGGCTTCTGACGATAATCATGTGTTCGGGTTCGAGGCTAACGGACGCCTGGCAACGATAACGATTTGTGGACCGAACCACTTCGGTGTGATTCTCATCAAGTCGTACATCACTCGCATAATCATCCGCACGAGCAGCGGCGGCCGTCCGCTGGAAGCCGCCGAGCGCATAACTGTATCAAACATCGCGTCCGCGACGATCTTCTGCATGGTTAAGATCGGGAAACCGCAGTTGAAGGCTTCGACAATCTCCAGACCTGCCGAGGTCGCCATTTTCTCGAGGGTTGAACGTTCGTAATGCCGAAGGTGGTGCAGCAATTCCCTGTCCAGGCGATAGCGAGGACCGGATTGAGTTGTGAGAATCACGTAACCGCCGGGAGCCAGCAAAGCCGCGGCATTCCGCAACAACCCCTCATCGTTTTCCACGTGCTCGATAACTTCCGAAGAGATGACAATGTCGAACGCTCTCAGCCTCGATCCGCTTTGCGCTTTCTGGACGAAATCCGCCGCCGTGACATCCGCCTGGAAAAAGGTGATTTCGGGGTGATCCGATCGGTCCTGACGGATCACATGATCCGATACATCGCAACCAACAAAATGGCCTTGAGAAAAATCGGATCGCAGCCGCAGCAACAAGCTGGCGCGGCCACAGCCCATGTCCAGGACGGACATCCCCTGCCGCATGTACTTTCTCAGGCTCCCGGCGATCAGCCAGTAACGAAAGCGGTTTGCCGGATGGTATTGCGCCGACTCCTGTAGACGCGACCAGAAAACGTCGTAATCGCCGGCGGTGTTTGCAGCACTCGACATTACGGTTTAAGCCCTTGCGGTAAGTGTCCACTCGTTCTGCTGCACGAACGCAACCGTCCGAAGGATACTCTCCCGAATGGTTAACTCCGGCCGCCATCCCAGGGCGCGGATGCGGCTGCAATCCAGATGGATGAAGGGATTATCACCAACCCAGCCTCGATCTCCCTCGCCATATCGAACCTCCGGATCAAGTCCGAGCGCGCCGCAGATCCAGCGTATCGAGTCTTTCACTTCACAATACTCGTCGGTGCCCAGGTTGAAAATGTTGACGCGGCCGGGCGCCTTTTCGATGGCGCATAGAATCGCGCTGCAGCAGTCCTGCACGTAGAGATATGACTTCCGCTGTAGTCCGTTGCCCAACACATCCAGTCTGGTTGGATGCTCACGCAGCTGCCGGTAAAAGTCGAAGACGTGGCCGTGTGTATAACGCTCCCCAAGTATGGAGACGAACCGAAACATGAAGCACTGCAGGCCGAACCCTTCGGTATACGCCTCGATCAGCCCTTCGGCGGCGAGCTTTGAGGCTCCGTAAAGCGATGTCTGCACCGGAAACGGTGAATCCTCGGGGGTCGGGATAATCCTGGCTTCGCCATAGACAGCGCTGGTCGATGCGAACGCAATCTGACGGATCCCCGTGGCCCTCATCGCCTCCAGCACGTTCCAGGTCGCGATCGTATTCTGTTCCAGGTCCTTTCTCGGATGTCCGAGTCCCCACCGCACGTCTGCGTTGGCCGCGATATGGAAGACGAAGTCGCAGCCACGCATCGCGCGCGTTAAATGATTCAAGTCGAGCAGGTCGCCTCGCTCCAACCGAAATTGCGGCGACTGCTGCGCCTGGTGCAAAAACTCCATGCGGCCGCTTGAAAAATTATCGAATCCGGTCACGCTGTGACCCGCTTGAAGCAGCCGATCGGTCAACGTGCTGCCGATAAAACCCGCGCAACCTGTGACAAAGGTTCGCAACAATCCTCCTAAAAAACATGATGGTGAGTTGCTACAATCAGTGCGGAATCACCTTCTGATTTGGGCACAGTAATGTACATCGGCACGTCACCTTTTGCAACCGCGAGTCGTTTCAAAATCACTGTGTTCGCTGGTTTCGCGAGGTACGGAAACAACGCCTCCGGATCCGTGTCTTGGAATTGATGTGGACGAGCGGCGGGTTACGGTATGAGTAGCGGTTTGGTGACCATCGCGATTCCTTCGTTGAACCAGGGACGGTTTCTTAACGCAGCCCTCGAATCCATTTTTTTGCAAGGCATACCCGTTGAAGTTGCGGTTTTGGACGGAGGCTCTGTCGACGGATCGATCGACATAATAAGGAAGTGGGAAAAACAACTCGTTTATTGGCGCACCGCGCCGGACAAAGGCCAGTCCGTGGCGATCAACGAGGGAATTCGAAGAGGAACGGCGCCTTACGTGTGCTGGTTGAACGCAGACGATGCGTTCCTTCCCGGGGGACTGAACACGCTTGTTGAGGCTCTGCAGCGATCTCCGGAATGTCCGGCAGCTTATGGAAAATGCTGGACTATCAATGAAAATGGCCGCCGCCTGCTTCCCTTCCTGACGACGCCCTTCTCTTCGTGGCTGCTGTCCAATTATTGCTTCATCGCTCAGCCAGCGTGTCTCGTGCGCCGTTCGGCCTGGGAGGCAGTAGAAGGCGTCGACGAATCGCTGGACATGGCATTGGACTACGATTTGTGGTGGCGGTTGTACCGACACGCGGGCGCCTTTCATTATGTTCGCAGGTTCGTCGCCGCGACCCGGATGCATCGGCAAACCAAGACGACGCGGAGAAGAGCCGACCACTATATGGAGGCGATGGAAGTCGTGCGGCGCCACACCGGAAAGGTACCTCTGAAATGGTACGCTTCATGGCCCTTCATGGTGACGCTTCGATCCTTCCTGTCGCAACGGAAGCTCTGAACCTTCGAGAGTGGGCACCGTTAAGAATGTGCCACTATATCCGTTCCGTGAAAATCAAATCGTATGCGAACTTCGGGGAGGCCGGCGGCGCTCATGACGCGCCGGAGACGGGTCTTCTCTTCTGTATAGAACATCAAGAACCCGCCACCGCCGGCGCCAATCAACTTTCCACCGATTGCGCCGTTCGCTAGTGCCAATTCGTACCATTCATTGATCTGTTCGTTCGACATGGACGACGAGCGTTTCTGTTTATGAAGCCAGTGCTCATGCATGATCCCGCCGAACTCCCGCAGATTGCCGCGTTCCATCGCCCGTCTGCTTTGCAGCCCCATTTCCTTGACGATATGCAGATTGTCGACCATCGACTGATCGTGAGACTTCGTCAGCGAATCCTGCTCTTTCAAAATCGAAGATGCGGTGCGCGAATACCCGGTGAAGAACAGAATCAGATTGTCTTCGAGATTCAATCGCGTTTCCGGACTCAATCGAAGCGGTTCGACCTCGACCTCGCCGTCCTTGCCGAAATGAAAACATGTAATACCGCCGAACGCGGCGATATATTGATCCTGTTTTCCGATCGGCTCGCCGAGCAGATCGATTTCGATATGGCATGCATGCTCTGCGAGCTCACGCTTCGTGGCCACTCTTTGCTTCATCACGTATAAACCATGGAGGAGCGCCGTTGTAAAACTTCCGGAAGAACCCAGGCCTGTACCTGCCGGAATGTCCGACATGCTGGTAATTTCCAGGTAGCCTGGACCGACTTCCATGGAACGAAGAGCTTCGCGGATGATCGGATGCTGGATCTGATCGATCGCGCCAACCTTTTCCATTTGGGAGTATTTAACGATCAGGTAGTCGACGAATGTCTCGTGCAGCGTGATGTAGACGTACTTATCGATTGCCGCAGAAATCACAAAGCCGGTGTGGTCGTGGTAATAGGAAGGAAGGTCGGTGCCTCCTCCGCCCAAAGAAATACGCAACGGACTGCGGGTGATGATCACGTTCGGTTCGCCATCATTGAATTCATTCCCATTTCTTGCCGCGATCCTCTGGCACGATGCGGCGCAATGTATAGATGTCGCTCGCACGAAGTTCGTCCTGCCATTGCTGCAGCTTCTCCCACGGATCCCACACCGCGCTTATCAGCCTTCCGGTAATGCCGTCGCTGGCGCTGCTGGCGAGGTACGCGCACAGTTCGGCGCCTCGCGAAAGCGGCGACCCGCCGGATTCTTTCTGGCGTATTGACGCATCGTAAAAAGCTCGACCGACACGATCCGGGCCGGCTTCCAGGACTTCGTCAAGCAGCCGGGTATTCAGAGCTCCGGGCGCCACCATGTTGACATCGATTCCACGGTCCTTGAGTTCTTCAGCGATCGTTTCGCCAAACCGAACAACAGCGGCTTTGGAAGCAGCGTACGAACTGAGGAATGGAAGGGGTTTCGTGGCGCCGCCTCCCGAAATCATGATGATCTTTCCCCTTTTGGCACGTTCGAGCATCGGTAAGAACGCACGACAACAAATGACGGTTCCCAGGATGTTGATTTCCATCGCTCGCCGCCACTCTTCCAAATCGACATCCTCGGAGGGCCCTTTAGGTCCGTAGATGCCTGCGTTGCACACAAGCGCGTCCAGCACAGTCGAGATCTTCGCCAACGAGGCGCGGAGCGTTTCGACATCCGCCTCGCTTGAAACGTCTGCAGTTTGTTTGAACACTCGACCGGGCGCTTCGGCCTCGAGCGTGTGACAGGTTTTCGTGAGGTCATCCGACGATCGCGCACACAGCAGCACGGTCGCTCCTTCACGGAGAAATGTTCGGCTGATCTCAAATCCCAAACCCTGGCTCGCGCCAGTAACGACAGCGGTCTTTCCGGCAAGTTTCATGCGGTTCGTCCGACGGAGTAGTAACGGACACGGCGGTCCCTGGAGATCGATTCTTCAAGATGACGCGCAGGATCCAGCACAATCGCTGTTCTCATCTGGCGTGCGACGAGATCTGCCGGAATGGCGCGAAACTCCGGCCACGGCGTCATCACCAGCAGCGCGTCTGCGCCGGAAAGAGCGCGTTCCGGACTCTCCGCGATCTCGATCTGATCCGCGATCTCCGCCGTCCTTTCACGCACAGCAGGATCAAAAGCCTTGACGAATGCGCCTTTGGACAGCAACCACTCGGAAGTCTCGATAGCCAGAGAGCGTCGCAGCGTATTCGTGCCCGGCTTGTAAGTGAGGCCCAGAATCGAGACCGTCTTGCCTTTCAACTCAGGGAAACATTGGTGCAGCCGTGCTTTGATCCACTGTTGATGGATCGCGTTGCTTTCCGATACGCCGTCGAGCATTGCCGGATCAATGCCGTTTGCTGACGCCAGATGTCTAAGGAACATGACGTCGCGAGCAAGCGTTCCGCCGGCGAACGCCGTCCCCGGATGCAGATAGGACCGCGACCCGATGCGGAGATCGGTCTTGAGTCCTCTTTCAACTTCGCCGGCGTCTGCTCCAACCTGCTCGCAGATTCTGGCGATCTCATTGATGAACGTCACGGAAGTCGCGAGAAACGCATTGATGGCATGTTTCGTCATCTCGGCCGATTCAACGGACATCCACTCGATGCGATCCGTCAACGGTGCCCAGACAGGCGCCAGTCTCTGCTTGTCCTCAATGGAGCGAACACCGACAACAACGCGATCCGGCTTGGTGAAAACTTGAATGGCTTGTCCAAGACGCAGGTTCTCCGGGGCGTATGCGAAACGTATCCCCTTCTCGAAAGCAAGATCGCTGTAAATGCGTTCCAATCTTCGAATCGAACCGGCTGGAAGCTGAGAAGACACGAGCATGACGGCACCTTCCGCCATAGCGGGCAACAGCGCGGCCGCGCGTTTCACGACATACTCGACATCCGCGACGTCGTTCTCATCGACGGGAGTATCGAATGCGATCCAGACGACATCGCGGCCTGCGACGTCGCCGGTTCGCGAGGAGAATTCGAGCCGGCCCGCTGCGGCCTGCTCCCGAATCAGGTCGGATAAGCCGGGCTCCTCAACTGGGACTTTGCCTCGACGTAAGTTCAAAATGACGTCGGGATTCTCATCAATGGCGATGACATCATGACCTGCCGTTGCGAGGCATGCCGCCGTCACGCAACCCAGGTGCCACAGGCCTACGACTGCGATGCGCATTGCATGAATGTACCATCTGGTCAAACCGGCGGTGAAGAATTGAACGATAGTGTAGAATTCATCCCTTCGCGAGGGTGAATTGTTTGCAAAGTAATAGTGTCGCAACGATGAGCCAATCCATAACATCGGTCCCGAGCGATTCGGGGCGTGTGGGTTCGGCCGCGGCGCGAGTATTGCACATTGGAAAATTTTTCCCGCCGAATCCCGGTGGAATCGAGCGGTTTTTGTCGAGTCTGCTGGATGCTGCGCATGCGGCGGATCTTCCGGCGGCGGCGCTGGTTCATCACCGGGTCTGGCAAAGACGAAGCAGCGAAGCGTTACCTTATCCCTTGTTTCGGGCGGCGTCATTTGGAGAGTTATTCCATGCACCGCTGAGTCCGAGCTTTCCATTCATGTTGCAGCGCGCGATCCAACGGTTCAAGCCCGACATTCTGCATTTTCATTTTCCCAACACGTCGGCATTTGCCGCGCTTGCGCTGCCGGCGGCGCGGCGGCTGCCGTGGGTCGTCCACTGGCACGCGGACGTCGTGCCATCCCGTCTCGATCGGGGGCTGGCCTGGACCTACCGATACTACCGATTGATGGAGCAGGCAGTGCTCGCGCACAGCGCTTGCATCATCGCCACATCGCCCGCATATCTGGAATCGAGCCCGGCTCTCTCGAAATGGCGGCATCGCGCGGTAGTGATCCCGCTGGGTATCGAACCGCAACAACTGCCTGAGCCGTCACCGGGCATCCGCAGGTGGGCCACAGGCCAGTGGTCGAACTCACGACTGAGAATTCTCGGCATTGGCCGACTGGCCTACTACAAAGGATTCGACGTGCTTCTCCGAGCTGCCGCTGCCCTGCCGGATTGCCGGGTGTTGCTCGTCGGAGAGGGTCCGTGCCGCTCGGCTCTCGAACGAATCATCCAGGACCATCAGCTGCGGGACCGTGCTCAGTTGATGGGATACCTTCCCGGTGACCTGCTGTGCGGGTTGATGGCGACAACAGATGTCCTCTGTCTGCCCTCCGTCGAACGAACCGAAGCTTTCGGACTCGTTCTTCTCGAGGCCATGCGCTACGGACGTCCGGTGGTCGTCAGCGATATTCCGGGCTCCGGAGTCGGATGGGTTGTGCGCGAGGCGGGTCATGGCCTGCTCGTGCCTCCGGGTGACGTGCATGCCTTAACGATGGCGCTGGAACGTCTGCGCACGGAGTCCGCGCTGCGCGAAAGTCTCGGCGCGGCCGGCACCGCGCATCTCGCGAATTTTCATATCGAACGAACTTTACGCCAGCTTCGCGAAGTTTATTCCGACCTGATAGTGAACCGTCACCTCCAGACGGGTTCGCCCCGAAAGTCGATCTGAATTGTTCTCCTCGACCCATCGATAGCCGGTGGCCGACAGGATACTGGCGAACGCCGCACTTGCCGCAAACTCTTCCAAAACGTCTGAAGAGAATGATCGGCGCGGAGGCGCAACAATCGATTTCTCCTGGTGACGGCTGAAATCACCGGTGACCGAGTCGAACGAATGGAAGCGCTCTACGAACCCAGGGTCGAACGGAAGCCCAAGATCGTCGCACATGCTTTGAAAACAACGTTGAGGCTCCTCAACGAAATCCTCATACATGTAAATCGGAATATCGTTGAGCGCACTCAGAAATGTCGCATAAGCCTGACAAAAAACGCCGGGCGTCAAGACTTCGGAAACGATCTGGTGTTTGCGCAGACTGGCCCACTGGTCCATGGGGTGCCGGATGAGCGCGATGCACCGGGTTGGAATGCCGGCGGGCAGAGCCGAATAAACGGTAAGCTCTCGCGGCGGCAATTCACAAAACGGAACGCCGACGAAATCGACGTAATTGTAGTCTCGAAGAACCAGGTATCGGCCGCTTTCTACAGAGCGGGCATACAGGGTTGCACAGAGTTCCCGAAATGCGCCGCTCTCCGAAAAATCCATCGTTGAAAATCGCTCGAGGTCCGCGGGGCTGAGAAGATGGTTCCAATTCCTATCCTGATAGATTGGATCGAACTCCGGAAAGAGTTTGACCGAAGAAGGGTTGACTTCACTCAAGAGCGCAACATTGGTCAGGCTGCCGATACAACGGCTCAGCAGAGTCCCACCGCACCCGCCGAGAGTATGGAGAATATGCATCATGCGATGTGAAGCGCGGCGGAAATAGTGATTCTGTTTTTTGCGCCGAGCGAGTTCCTGTGACTAAGACCACCGGAGCATACTGGTGGTTTAATTTAAGAATCCGCTACGACGATTTGCCAATTTGTCGCGAGATCTTCATCAGCTTGCCGCGACGGCTGCGGGGATCGCTTCACCCAGGACATTGATGATGCGATCGATTTGTTCATCCGTGACGACGAACGGTGGCGCGAGCATATAGATGTCGCCGCGAATCCGGCTGAAGAGGCCGCGCTTGACGCATTCCTTGAAGACGCGCTCTCCGATCTTCATCGCCCCCGGAAAGGCCTTCTTCGACGTTTTATCTTCGACGAATTCGATTCCAGCCATGAGGCCGATGCCGCGCACATCCCCGACGTGATCCAGCGACGACAACTGCCGCAGCCCGGCCAGAAGTCTCCTGCCCTTCTGTTCGACGGCAGCAACCAGTCCCTCGCGTTCGATGATTTCCAGATTCGCCAACGCCACCGCGCACGCGGTCGGATGGCCGGAGTATGTGAAGGCGTGCATCCACCTCCGCTCGGGAGGCGCCTCGGCGATGACGCGGTAAATCCGCTCGGAAAATCCGATTCCCCCCATCGGGATATAACCTGACGTGATGCCTTTCGCAAACGAGATCAAGTCGGGCTGAACACCATACCGCTCGAGCCCGAACCATCGTCCGGTGCGGCCGAATCCGGTGATCACTTCGTCCGCGATGAAAAGCACGTCGTACTGGTCACAGATCTCGCGAATGCGCTTGAAGTAATCGTCCTGAGGAACCATCAGCCCGCCGGCGCCCTGAACAGGTTCGGCAATAAATGCCGCGACGGTATCGGCGCCTTCCGCCAGAATCGCCTTCTCCAGAAGGTTCGCGGCCGCGATACCCGGGCTCACGGTCTTATCGTCCGGCGTGAACCGATACGGATAAGGCGAAGGGATGTGAACAAAACCCGGCAGCTTGCCGCCGAACATCGGCCAATAGGCGGCAATACCCGTCGCGCTCATCGACGCCAGCGTCACGCCGTGGTATGCGTGCTCACGCGCGATGATTTTCGTCTTGCCGGGCTTACCCTGCGAGTTCCAGAAAAACCGCGCGGTCTTGATCGCACTGTCGTTCGATTCTCCGCCACCGGACGTGAAGAAGAATCGCTTGATCGACGGATACATGAACGCCGCAAGCTTCTCGCCCAGCTGCACTGCCGGAAGCGAGGTACTGCCCGTGTAGCCGGATGCGAACGCCAGCTGTTCCATCTGACGCGCCGCCGCATGCGCCAACTCTTTCCGGCCATGACCGACGTTGACGTTCCATAGACACGACAAACCGTCGATGAACTCCCTGCCGTCGGCGCTGCGGATCGTTGCGCCGTTCCCCTGCACCCAAACAAAGGGTTCCTTTTGTTCGTTCGGATGAAAGAGCGGATGGACCAGATGTTGATGATCGGAGTCGATGATTCGCTGAAGATCAACCGCTATAGTCATGGCAACCTCGCGACGATTCGTTCATTTGAAGTGTTCTTACCCTCGATATTGTAATATCTCAGGCCAATGGCCAGGCGAGAGATTTCAGCCGGTTGCGTCGTCTATCGCGCCACAGACGACGCAGTCGATGTCGTTTTGATTCAGCCCCGCGACCGTGATGCCTGGGCCCTGCCAAAAGGTTTGATCGAACAGGGCGAAACCGCCGAACGGGCCGCACGCCGTGAGGCCCGCGAAGAGACGGGACTCAACGGCGAAATCCGTACGCGGATCGATACCATCAAATATTCTTACACGGCGAAATGGGAAGATCCACCGACTCGCATCTTCAAGGTCGTGACGTTTTTTCTTTTGAGGTTTACGGAAGGCGATGTGGAGAATCACGACCGGGAAGTCGATCGGGTCGAATGGTTCCCGATCGATGAAGCGATCCGGCAGGCAAGCTACAAACAGGAAAAGGATATCTTGAAAAAGGCCAAGCACATCATTTCCGATTCGGAGAAGAAAACGTGAAGGCCGGAATCGCGGCGTCCACGCTGCTCCTGATCACGCTTCTCCCTGCGGTCGCGATCGCACAGACCATTTATTCCGAGAACCAGATCCCAGCACGCGGCGTTGAAGTCGATTACATCGTCACGATTCGCAATCCGATATCGCACGTCTACGAAGTCGAAATGGGAATTCGAGGCATCCGCACGGCTTGGGTCGAGGTCGCCATGCCCGCCTGGGAGCCCGGCAACTACACCATTCGCGACTTCGCTAAGAACGTTCAGGATTTCCGCGCCACCGGAGCGCGCGGTCACACGCTCGTTTGGACGCAAACCGACAAACTCACCTGGCGCATCACGAAAGCGCCAACCGACGATCTGACCCTTCACTATCAGGTTTTCTCCACCCATCTCACCGACGAGATGGCCGACATCGCCGGCCCGTCGTTATTCATGTATGTGGTCGGGCAAAAGCATGTGCCGGTCAGTGTGAAATACAGCGCGCCCGGAGGATGGAAGGTCTTTACGGCCCTCGAAAAACGCGGCGATCACTACCACGCGACCGACTACGACATCTTCGTGGACGCTCCCACCTTCATCGGTCCAAACTTCAAGGTCCTCGATTTTGAAGCCGCGGGAATTCCGCACCGGCTGGTATTCACGAAATCCGATTTATCGATGATCGATGGTCAGGTGACCTCCGACGTCCGGGACATCGTCGACGCGGCGCGATCCATCTTCGGCGGAAAACTGCCGTACAAGGAATACCTGTTTCTGATCAAGATCCAGTCGAACATCGGAAGCGGCGGCAGCGAGCATCTGAATTCCAGCCGCGTCACGGTTGGTGAAAACGACTTCGTCAACCAATCGTCATACCGGCGTTTCCTCTACGTCGTCGCGCATGAATACTTCCATGTGTGGAGTGGTAAACGCATACGCCCGCAGATTCTCGGACCATTCGATTACACGAAAGAAGCAAACACGCGGCTGCTCTGGTTTGTGGAAGGCGTGACGAGTTATTACGCGGACCTTTTATTGACTCGCGCGGACATCGCATCGCCGTTCGAGTTCCTCGACAAGATGAGCGCCGTCGTCAACAACCTGCAGCACGC
>CAZPBY010000106.1:0-14773 GCA_964584785.1 uncultured Solibacteraceae bacterium | reverse complement strand
GAATAGCTGGCATTACTAAAGATGTCTCGCCGGTTCATGTACATCAGTGCAGCGGTTATGAACGGGATCATGATGATGTGCGACGCGTGCTTGTTGTCCAAATCCAGGGAAAGGCGGATCAATGCCTGGACGGGTCCCGCCATAAACAGGAGCAATACCAAGGTGAATGCCGTGAGCAGTATGGTTCTAAGTGAATCTTTCATTTTCCGCTGCGACTTGATTCGATTTCGTAAACCACTCGGTCGTCGTCGAGGCGAGCATAGGCAATGCGTGCGCGCTCGCTGCCTTTGCCGCTGATTTTCCAGTTACCTTTCGCGCCGACTAACTCCAGCTCACGTCGTTCTCTCCACCATCGATCCACTTCGCGCGGCAAACACACCCAAACGTTCTTGTCGGCTCGAAGCAAGCGGATCTCATCCAGCAGGTCTCGGTAAACTCGTCTGGGACGATCCGCCGTCACATAATCGGGATGAATAATAAAATTCATCAAACCATTACCGGCGAGAACCATGTCCATCTGTTGTTTCCAGACGTTTGTCGAATAATCCTTCAATATATGGAACAAGGTGTAATCCTCGACCATTGTTACGGGTAGTTCCGTGACACCTCCCGGCAGGAAGTACGGCATTATCGTGCAACATCCTCCGCGCTGCGCCTCGAGCCGAGCTACGTTCGGAACCGACATATCGTAGGAAAAATTCAAATCCTGGAACCAATTCACATTCCGGTAGAGAATCGGTGATCGAAACCCAACGGCATCGAATTCCAGCGCATATCGATTGATTCTCTTCGCCTTTTCGAGGAAGGCGTCCCGGTGCTCGAACAGATTGCCGTCGTGATCGAGGCCCTGGACATTCACTTCAAACCCGCGCTTCCGGATGGAATCCAGATAAGATGCCGGCACACCATACCGTTTTTCGGGAACGATCTGAAATGAAGCGGGAATTTCAAATTCGTCGTCGATGTCCATAAGAGCCGCGCTGAAGTCACGACCCGCAGCAGTTTCGACGTCGTGGGTCATGATTGCGCAAGCCTGCCGGCCTTCAGGCCAAAACCATATGAACGGCAACCGCCGAACGCTCAACTTGCGCATCGTCAGTACGAGAAGCTTTTCAAGCATCAGGTCGACGGTGCGATCCAATGGCCACGCCGGGAAGGCAATCCGTTCCCAATCACGAAGGTAAATCTTCTGGAGATGCTTTCGAAACGTGACCGGAAGCAACGGCCGAAGCCAGTAGTAGATTTCCTTGATCCAGGATCGGTCGATCAACCGGTGATTGGACAGGGCGTAGGACTCGAAGCGCAGGTTGTTTATAACCTGTGCGGGATCGAACGGCAGGACCGGACCGCGACCGTTGGTTGTAATGTCCGTCGATACGTCGTGCAGCAGGCCGCTCGGCACAGTACAAACATCCGCGGAAGTCTGGCCATAGCAGACGATTGTTTCACCGAAGCGGAAGTACCCCATCGGCGCCTTCAGCGTTGTAGCGACTTTTAAGTCGGGGACCTCATCGGCGCACCTGTAGTGCTCATATAAAGGCCGTACACCGTGCACACTTGAGCTTCGAACCGCTGTCGTTATATTCATGTGGGCCATACTTCTATTGGAATTGGATCTAGTAGTTCAGTTCTTCTTGCGTCCAGCCGAAGAAAAACCTGGCATAGGTATAGGCGATGCTTTCGCCGATGACTTCACGCACTCCCTCACTGGTCCGCCACCAGTGTGCAGGGTCGTAGGTCTTGTCATCGAGCGCAACGACGCCAATGTTGACCGAAGGACCAAAAGCTTTCGAGAAAAGCAGCCAGGATCGTCGGGCGTGCGGCCCCAATGTGACGACGTTGAACGATTGTGGAACGCCGCCGTTATTCTCAAACCAGTCCTTGACCGTCAGTGCCGCATGGTAGGTCCGGTCTCTCCGAATTCCTGTATAGATCAGCGGAACTATGATGTCACGTTGGATACCGCATCGGACAAGCTTCGCGGCAACACGATGCTCAATGTGCGACAGGTTTTCTTCTTCCGAATCGTACGAAGCTCGTACGACTACAACACTATGATACTTACCGCGCACGAATTCGGCAGCCGCCTGGTCGACGACCTCTGTTGGTATCCATCCTTCGACGACCAAAGTGTCGGCTTTGACCGGTCTGGTGACCGCCAGGAACGGATGAGCCTCCCAGCGGATGAAAGAAAAGACGGTCAGAAAGCCGGCCAGGATAACCACCTTGCCGCTGCGGGAAAGCGTCCAGCTTTCCTTTCGCACGAAAAACCTGGTGAACGCCTGGTCTAACAACCTCATGTTGTGGCCAGCAGCGGGGCGGCCTGAAGGCTGATGTGGCTGGGTAGATGGTAGGGCTTGTCCAGTTCCCAGGTGAAAACACTTTCCGGTCCTTGAGTCAGTAGTGTGCGACAGAGGAAATCGTGGCAAGGCTTGTTTTTGTCGGTAGGAAGATATTCCATCCAGGCTTCCTTCGCGCCTTCGCCCCGTGCGGACTCGAACGCATAGTGAAGCATTGCATCTTCGATGTTCCTGCCCATCACCCTGCAGCTTAGAATGAAGTCGACGATACGCACTCTTTCGTGTTCGATCTCCGTACTGACGATACCGGTTAAACCGGAGTCCCCGAATCTGTCGGATACGCGCAAGGCGAAAACCATACGGTTCTTCTTTTCAGACCAATGGAGCAGTTCCGTACTTGTCAGCCTTCTCGTCGTCAGGTTCATCTGATTGGTCTTGTTCAGAAGCTGCACCACTCTCGCAAGATTCTCGGTGTTCAGCGGTTCGATGGTCACGCGGGTATCGAGCGACTCCAACCAATCCGCCAGGGAACCGCTCGAGGCCTTCCCGATTTCACGATCGCGCTGAGAGACATACATTTGCGAACGAACGCGATCCTCCTGGCTGACAATGCCGGCGTCGAAGCAATCGAGAGCAAGAAGAGTCTGAGGGTATAACAGCTTGTCTACGGGCCAATCGGGAACAAGCACCGATGGAAGGGCTTCGCGCACTCTGGCGCGCTCCACGGGGTTGTCGTCGATGAACACAGCGGAGTCCAAACCGATGTTCAGTTCGGCGACGATCTCGAGAACGTTCGCGGCCTTGTCTTTCCAGTTGATTCTCCAGGCCGCGAAGTCGTCGCGCCTCAGAATCATTTCCGGATGCCTGGTGATGGCTTCCAGCGCGGTGGCCTCTTCATTCTTGCTGGCGATCGCCAGCAGGATGCCCCGGTTGGTGAGTGCTTTGAGCTCCTTTTGAAAATCGACCAGAGCCTCGCCGACAGCGTCGTGACCGCCCAGAGTCAGGCCCTGCCAGCCAACGTCACCAACCACTCCACTCCACAGCGTGTCATCCAGATCAACGATGACTAGTTTTTTGGACTGACCGGTCAGGCCACGGATGGCGGCTTTAACTTCTCGTACGGCGTCTTTGAACACTTCGGCGGAAAAAGGGATCTTCCCCATATACCAAAGCTTCGTGGTGAACGCTTTGCTGCCGGCACTCGATATCCACTTCTCAGCGTCCAACACGACGAAGTTGGGTTCGTTCTCGAGATTCTGGATGAGTCGCAGGTTCATCTGAACCAACGTGTAGGCAATTCCCGCATTCGGCCGCAGATCCAGCGCACCAAACCCGCGACGGTACGCCGGTAAAACCCAGCTTGGCACAAAGATCCATCGCACTCTTTCCTGAAGACTCCGCAGTGCGGTGCAGTACTGATCCACCTCTTTCAGGATTTCGTCGACGCCGACTTCTTCGTAGCGCAGCGCTCTCTCAAAAGCGGCAATCAGGGAGTCAGGTCGCGTCCACACCACGGCGATGTCGTGTGCAATCTTCCAACAATCGAGCTCACCATTCATCAACGTTTGAATCACCTGGCCGAATGGAGCCATGGTCGCGTCGATGATAGGCTGACTCGCGTCGTTCGTGAGATAACCCGCGAAGTTGCTCAGCGTGAAATCTGAAATGAGGATTGCTTTCTGTCGCATTGAATACTTTTGGGGGAGGCGGACCTCAGACCAGGCGGTCGGACGTCAGCCGCAAGCTAACCTTAACGAGACGCTCGATGTGATCGATGAGGGTGGCGATATTCTCGAAGGGATTCTCTTCCGAGCCCGGCGCATCGTTCGAAAGAGATATCGCGATACCGAATTGTTCCTCGCATCGTTCCTCGAGCAGTACGATCAGATTGATGAATCCTGCCGAATCGAGCTTTCCCATTCTGCCGAGCAATGCCGTCTCCGGGGATTTCTTCAACATATGTGCCTGAGGAAGCATTTCGTTCAAGCCATCGATTGCTGCATAGACGGCCGCTTCCGCGCGGTTCCTCACATTGTTGTCTCCATAATCACTCATACGTTCGACCGTCCTCCGTTCTTCACGCGATTAGCCAGGGACAAGAGTCCATCGTGCTTCGCAAGATAGTTGTCCCGTACTTCAGACAAATGACGTCGCATGTAGGTCTTTACTTCCTGTTTGAAAGAGCTTTTGTGCTGCCGGCTGTCGTCGCGAACGGTCGCATACGTGATGGATACCTCCGCGGATCCCGAAGCAGGTATCTCTACCTGAAACGAAAGCTCGCCATTCTGAACCGAATAGGGATGTTGTTTACCATTCACGGCCAGTCCCTGAACTGGAATGCTTTGATGTTCCGCCTTCGACACAGTGAATGTCCTGGCGCCCGGTTGCGGATTACGGATAGTGTGCCGGTTTGCGAAAATTCTATAGTGCACTTCGCCGCCACGAGTCCTCTGCAGGTAAGTCTGCTTCGCGACGTCGCCGATACCTTTCCATTCCAGACCGGCGGAAAGCTTATTCAGCTGCGAGGCAAACTCGCGGATCTTGTCGTAACCGTGCTTGAAGTATCCATGGTGTTCGACCACCAGAGCCGGCTTATCCAGAAACAGATCAAACGCGAAGTCAGCCAACTCGCGCGGGTAACGCCTCATGAACAACGGGAAGCCGGCATACCTGCAAACCGCCGGAGCCAGAAGATCCCCCAGCGTGATGCCGTGCGAGTTTCGCAAATCTTCGGGCTTCACCGTCGAATTCACGGCAGCCAGATAGTTATGTTTCTTGAGTACACTCAGTGAGAGTGATGAAAACTTGCCTTGGGGGAAGACCATGATGTCAGCGTACGGCACGCCCGTCCTCTGCTCGTGATTTCTCATGCGAAAGGTGGCCAGTTGAACTCGCCTGTCGAGATCAGCGGCATCGTCGCTGGCGAACTCGCCGCCGGTATGGTCGCAGCCATGGACACAAATCGAGAAACGGTCCGGTCGAGTCTTCACCAGTTCCGCCGTGGCCGGATCGGTCCGTCGATAGTTCCATGGGATGAACGCGATACTTGCGGCGAAGTTGGAACTGTCCATCGCATCCAGAATTTCCGAGTAGTTGAGAAACCCATACGTCTTCTGCAATAACGGATCATCAATGACAAGGCTCGCGCAACGCTGCTTATTGCGCCAGATTCGATCGCCGAATGCCTGGCGCAAAAACATGATCACCGGCGCTACAGTGGAAAAGTATTTTCGGGCAAACAGCGTGCAGTCTGTGGGGGCCTGCGGTTCGGCGACGTCAGCGCATGCCAGAAAAAATACGTTCGAACGCTCTTTCCGGAGACAACCGAACATCGGAAGCTGATTGATCGAAACGAGCGCTGAAAAGCTGTTATCGTGCCGGCTTAATGTAAGGCCGTAATCGATGTCATTGCGAATGGGACCGAACGTCAGCCCCGAGAGTTCTTCCGTTAGATTGGTCTCACCATCGGCAACTTGATACTTGTAGTCTTCTCGTTCAAACGACACCGCGGATGACACCAAGCCGTCCGTGACGGCGCGGACTCCCGACGCCTCGCGATCCGTAATCCCGTACACCAGGACGAATGACACCTTATCCAGTATCGCGACCAGAGCCGCAGTTCCGATGGCTCGATCACGCGCCGCTGCACTCAGCGAACGGGCGTCGATCATCATGCAGCCGGAAGCCTGCTGAACGGAAGCTGAGTTGGACTGACGAAGGTCCGCGGTCGAGCAATCAACACCGTAATACTCAGCAAGCGCAGCGATTTTTCGGTCACGGGACTCTGCTCCTCCGTACGTCAGAATAGTTGCCTGAGCAGACCCGTCCTGATAGTTCGCTTGCATGCTAACGCTTGTCCCTGGGAAGTGGACGCAGACCTCTAACAAAACGGTCGTAGCTTGTCTCGATAGTAAGAGGAACCGTCACCATAGCTATCGGTTTTGCCTTCTCCATGCCATAGAAAGTTGCTGGAGCAACATCGGCTGTGACACAGGACCCGATTCCGACCACCGCGCCTTCACCGATCGTGAGCGTCTTTGCCGGTGAAGCGGCAATGATGCAGCTGGCGCCAATGAATGCATTCCTTTCGAACACGATCCGGCCCGGACCACGCGTATGGGCAAGGATGGTGGAACGGAGTCCGATCTGCACGCCATCGTGGATCTCTACAGCTTCGGGATACTCGTTCTCCAGGTACACATCGTCTCCGATGAATACGTTGCCGGAAATCTTCACCCCCCGAAGCCGATGAAGGAACGGACGAATCGAAGTCGCTCCCGGCAGCATCCGTGCGAGCTGATGCAGGAACCGATTGCTCACGCCTCGAAGGAATGACTTTTTATACTTTACCGAGGGCGCTTCCGTTTTGGGAGAAAGGTTTGGCTGGTCGTAAAGCATCGCAGCAATAAATTGCTTTTGGAGTTACAGAGCGATTTCGCTCGGAATGGACTCGACAGGCCGGATGTTGCAGTAAGCCAGGCCACCGGTTTTCGCCATCGATCGATCCACCGCTTCGAGCATTTGAACCACGCGCAGGCCGGACTTGCCGTCGTTGAATGGTGATTGATTGTTCAGAATGCAATCCACGAAGTATTGTGCCTCACGCGTTAACGCTTCGACTTGTTCGACACGCGGCACCCAAAGATCGCCCGCCCGATAGCTGACTCGCAGGTCGTAGGCACCGTTGCCATTGCCGTTGTGGCGTTCAACGCCCTTGTCGTAGATCTTTACTTTCTCGTCGGCCTCGAGGTCATTCCAAACCAGCATCTTCTTTTCGCCGCCGATGAGCGTGGTGCGAACTTTCACCGGTGAAAGCCAGTTCACATTGAGGTGCGCAATGACCTTGTCCGAGAAGTAGATCGTGATGAAGGCGACGTTCTCGACGCCATTCACGTGCTTCTCACCGGTCGCGACGATGGCTTGCGGCTCACCCTCGATCAGGTAATCCATGATCGACAGATCGTGCGGCGCCAGGTCCCACACGACGTTCGCGTCATGCTGAAACAATCCCAGATTCACGCGAGTGGAGTCGTAGTAATAGAGGGTTCCCAAAACATCCGTGTCGATAAGCTCCTTGATCTTGCGAACAGCGCCGCTGAACAGAAACGTGTGGTCCACCATGATGGTGAGGTTCTTGCGGTCGGCCAGCTCGATCAGTTCCTCGGCCTGGAAGGAGGTTCTGGTAAAGGGCTTTTCGACGAATACGTGCTTACCGGCCTCCAAGGCCTTCTTCGCAAGCGGAAAGTGATGCGAAATCGGTGTAACGATGGCCACCGCGTCGATCTTCGGATCGTTAAGTATATCCGCGGTATCGGTCGTCACTTCAATGGATGGATAACTTCGTCGTACACGGTCCAGAGACTTGGGGTTGACATCACACACCGTGGAAACCACAGCGTTATTCGCGTTGTGGAAATTCCGCACGATGTTCGGTCCCCAGTATCCGTATCCGATGACACCAATATTCAATGTTTGTCCAGTTTTGCCTTCTTTAGTCAAGATTCACCTCCGCGTCCTGCAGTTCAGTTAAGAACTGAAAAGGTAAGCCAATCAGTCGTTGTGGTCTTTAGAAAGCGCCGTCGCCGCTAACAACTGCGATCGGCGTTTTGATGAGGATTTTGAGATCGAGCCAAACAGATTGAGTCCGCACGTACTGTAGATCCATACGAACCATCTCGTCGAAGGTCGTGCGGCTGCGCCCGTTGACCTGCCAAAGCCCGGTGATTCCGGGTTTCGCTTCGAGCACTCGACGTCGATGCCAGAGATCGTAGCACTCGAATTCATAGGGTATCGGCGGTCTGGGGCCGACAAGGGACATCTGTCCGAGCAGCACATTGATGAACTGAGGCAGCTCGTCCAGACTGGTCATTCGAAGGAACCTTCCGAAAGATGTGATCCTCGGATCATTTTGCATCTTGTAAACGCCGCTCTTTGCCGCCTTGCCGCGAATGAGGTTCTCCGTGTACTGCTTATGAATATGATGATCGCTGGCAACGTGCATCGAACGAAACTTCAGGAACGTGAACTCCCGGCCATACTTGCCGAGGCGCTTCTGCCGGAAAAACACCGGCCCTCTCGAATTGAGCTTGATGCCGGCTGCGATGATCAGAAAGACCGGCGACAGCAGCGCAAGTGCGGCGAGACTGCCCGCAATGTCCATGCCGCGTTTGACTCCGGCGAAGAGCCTGTTCGTCAGGGGCAATTGTTCAACGCCGGGATACATCAGTCTTTCCACGGTCCCATCCGTCGTGCTGGTCGCACCCTGCTCCGGAAAGAAGTGGAACGAGAGGTGTATTTGCTTGATTTGATCCGGCTCGAGAACCCTTGCTAAAGCATTCTCGATTCTCGCCGATATGACTTCCGTTAGCCCTACACGACTCGTCCCGTTCAGCGCGGTAAAAATGATTCCGATCATCGAAGGGTGTTTGCGCCAGCCGATCACGTCCGTATCGCGAAACGTGTGGGCAAGGGTCACGCCGACCTTATCGATGGAGACTTTCTCATGGCCGTTGATCAGCGGATCGAAATCCAGCAGGCTGAGAAGGAAGGGGGCAGCGGTCCGCTCGGACCGTTTACGCTCCAGCAGAAGCGTGTGCCGGAAAGAGGGTTCGTCAAGAATTCTTACAGCGTCCATGGCTAGTTATTTCCACTCCGCGGAAATTCAATCCAGATTGAGATACTTTTTGCGATCCACGCGCGCTTTGGGTCTGGCGGCGACGGCATATCCATTGTTGCGGCCGTAGCCGTAGTGGCTGTGGATGTAAGATGTGTTGAACAGCATCGGCTTGACGTCGTTGAACACAACGCCGAGAAGTTTTTGTTGATCCATGACCTTGCACGCGTTCTCCAGACTCGCGTACGAGCTCTTGCCGCGACGCACCACCATGATGTAGCCATCACTTAAGCCTGTGATCAGCCGCGCGTCGGCGATCGGCGAAAACGGGGGAGCGTCGAGGATGATGGTGTCGAAATCCAGCTTCAGGTACTCGATGAGATCCTTCATCTTACGAAGTGAAAGAAGCTCGATCGAATTCTCAGCAACGCCTCCGGAAGTCAGAAAGAAAAGATTCTCCAGCCTCCGCAGGTAGCAGTGCGGCGAAATCGATCCGTTATCGAGGTATTGCAGAAGCCCGGGCTCCTCACCGACACCAAGGTATTTCTGCAAGCTTGGATTTCGAAGATCGCAATCGATAACGATGACGCGCCTTCCCCGCTCTCTTGCGTACGACAACGCGAGGTTCGCACTGATCAGCGATTTTCCGTCGCTATGGTCGCCGCTCGAAATCATGATGACCTTCGGCGGGACTTCGGAACTGTCGGCGATTCGGACCTTGAGCGTCTTGAATTGTTCGCTGATGAATGAGGATGCGTTATTCAAGACTTCCAGCTTCTCCGAAATGACCGCGTTGCTTACCATCGGTACGAAGGCCTCATAGGGGAATGGCGCCCTCTTGATAACCGCGGTACCAGGGTTCCCGGGACCGGTTGCACTACCGTCGCGCCAGGCTTCATCACCCAGGTCCTCGAGCACGGCGATGGGTTTGATGATGCCGAGTGCGTTGAAGACTCCCAGGATCTTTCGAATCACCGACTCTTTGAAACTGGTGGAGCTGACGAGTCCGGCAACGCTGACCGGCGTTATCAGTTCAGTGAGAACAGCCAATTCTTCCGGGTACCACGCCAGCCGCGACAGGTCTTCTTCCTCGACCAGCCCGATCAGAACGTAGGAGTCTGCTTCGAACGGAACCGCATTGCTGCGGCTGACCTCGAGCAACAACTGTCCAAAAGGAACGTGCGCGGGAGTATAGAAGGTTCGCAGCGAGCCAGTGAAGCCTCGCGACGAGAAGCCGTTCTCGAACACATGCTGCATCAGTTCGACAGCCTGACGCTGGACGATGCTGGCAAGCTCGACGGCTTCCAGATGTTTTCGCCGCACGGCCGCGTCTCCGAACAAGATGCGATTCTTCCTGGCAAATTGCAGAACGGGCTGTACATCGGCAACGTCGAGATGACCTGCGCGCACCAGGTAGTCGCCTAACCGGTACGAGTCGAGGTTGGACGACGCGGCCTGGATCAGCCCTTCGCGATAGAACACATCGACGCGCTTATCGCCCTTTGAGAGCGCGAGCACGCCGTTCTTCTGGTTCTCGCACAGCTCGCGTATTTCTTCTAACAAGAGATTGGCAGTCATAAATCAATAAAACTTCTGAATAACGGTGTCCAGGTGTCTCAGGATGAACCCCTGCTTGACGTAAACGCCGTACAAACAGAGGCCGTAAACCGCAGCTAAAGCAACCGACGATGCAATGAAGGTGTAGCGTTTCTTTCGCGCTACAACCAGATCCGTCGTGGTCAGAATCTCGGGGATTTCCGCAAGAACCGTCATACCCAGCAGCGCTTCTACTTCGGATGGTGTCCAGATCTTCTGAGTTGAGATATCCGCAACGAAAGCTATCACGATACCTATAAGAAGGCTCGCCGCGATACCACCCAATGCAATGGCTGTCTTGGAAGGCTTGGTGGGCGCCAGAGGATAATTCGCCTCATCCACTACCTGGAACTGAGAACCCTTTTGACGGCTTTCGAGGCTCTCCGCAAGTTTGGCCTCGGCAAGGTGAGTCTTTAGCTCGTCGTACTGCTTCTTGAGATCCGCATTCTGGCGCATCACTGCTTCGAGTTCCTGCTCGCTTTGCGGACCATTGGCCACCCGCTGGTTGTAGACAGCAATGGCTTCTTCCACTTGCTTCTTTTCTCGTTCGCGAAGCGCGAGCTCGGTCTTGACTCCTTCGAGCTGCGCAAGGAGTTGTTGATAAATCGGATTGGGCACAGCCGGCTTCGCCGTATTGGCTTCAGACGCGGCGCCCGCCGGGTTCTCCAACGCTTCGAGCTCTTCGGGTGAAAGCTTGGCCTTCAATTTCTCCAGCTGAATCCTCGCGGTCTGCACATCCGGGTAATCCGCCTTGTACTTCGCCGTCAGCTCATCCAACTGATTCCGCTTCGCCTGGTACTCGGCGATCAGCGGATTCTCTTTTGGAGGAGCAGCCATCTGCCCTTGTTGCGGAAGCGTCGCGGGCGTTTCCGAAATCTGACGCTCGAGAGTCAACCGAAAGGTCTGGGATCGATCGATCGCCTCGGCGTTGGACTGCTTTGTCAGGGCCAACCGGTCCAAAGTCCGCAAGTTCCCTTCCTGGTTTTCGGGCAGCTCAAAACGATGGCGCGCTTTGAGCTTCTGGAGATTGGTCTCCGATTGATTCAAGGCATCTGAAACCTTGCTCAGTTCGCCTTGCAGAAACTCTGTCGTTCCGAACACCTGATCCGAGCGCGCCCGGTTATCTTCATCGATGAACAAGGAAGTCAGTTTCTTCGC
This sequence comes from uncultured Solibacteraceae bacterium, assembly GCA_964584785.1. GTDB lineage: Bacteria > Acidobacteriota > Terriglobia > 20CM-2-55-15 > 20CM-2-55-15 > JAHFTY01. The sequence continues at coordinate 3,106 of CAZPBY010000106.1, read as the reverse complement.
GATCTTCTGAGCAAGCTCGGGATTTCGATTCTGGTAGGAAATCCGGAAATACGTCACAGGAAGCTGGACGTTCCCGCGCTTTTCCGCCTCGAAATCCACCTTGATCTTGCCGTGAAGCTTCTCGACTTTCTGGTCGAGGTTGAAACGTCTGTACTCCGGCAGATCTTCCTCGAATTCGTGGAGAATCTGCACCAGGTGTGTGCGGCTCAAAACGGTTTGCTCGACGGCCGCCAGCCGCTGTTCGGTGCTGCCGGCGATGAGATCCTTCACAAAGTCCTGCGGTACGTCACGAGGCCGGATCACCACCAAAGACTCAGACACATACATTTTGGGAAGGATGTACGTCAGCACGATGACCCCAGCGGACAATGCGAAGAATGGGAAAAGGACCCACCATTTTCGACGCACTATCAGAGCCAGGTAATCCTTCGGGCTTGTGAAGTTGAGCAGTTTCATTGTTAGTATTTCCAGAGTTCAGGAACGTTGAGTTGCACAGAAATGTAAACGCGCTTCTGTTCAAACGGGAAAAGAGCGGTGTGGGCGTATCGTTGGTACTGTCCGCCCCAGTGCAGCGAAAAGTAGCGCCCGGCGGGTACACCGAAACTGGCTGTGGCGGCAACGCCGCGCAGCGATAACGTATCGCTCAGCTTGCTTCGAGTATTGAAGGCGGAGACGTCCACAAATGCCGAAGTATCCTTAAAGATGGTGCGCTTCAGACCGAACCCTGCGCGATCGTTGTCCGCGATGGAACCGACTCCCGCAGTCCCGCCGCTTTCATGTGCATAGTTGATCGAGATGGCGTTGGCCTTGATCAGCTTCCCGACGGTAACTCGCGTGTTGTAGCTCGAGTAGTTTCCAACCGCTCCCTTCGACTGCACATACGTCGGACCTCCCGAGACATTCACGTCGAACCCTGACGGAAGCCGGTAGGAGTAGCCCACGCTTGCCGCGTGCGAACGTCCATCGTCGAATTGATTGAAGCTCATGTATGTGGTCGAGTACGCGACGCTCCATGTGCCGCGCGATGTCGTCGATTTCGAATATGTGATGTTTTCAGACGTGCGCTGCTGATTCGATATGGTTCCGGCTAAGGATGGCGGGCCGCCGTATTTCAAAAGAACATACGAAGCGTTGACCACGATTGTCGACCTGTCACTCACCGCATAGTCGGCAGCAACTGTTGCGGTGTTGGTTCGGCTGGATCTGCTTAATGCCGCAGAATCGATCAGAAAACTGAAAACCGTCGGCGACGGCGAAACTTCCCGGACGCCGTTGAACGTCGCCGCGTTGGACGTCAATTGAAACGCATCCGAAAGCGTGATTTTCAAGCTTCGGCCCAGGGAGCTTGTGTACGCCATCGCACCGGCATGTGAATTCGAGTTGTAGCTGAGGTCGCTTTTGAACTGGCTAAAACCGAACGTGTACGAAGTGTCGAACGTCGAACGCCGGCCTGTCGATTTCAGGGTGATGTTTGGATACGCTTCGTAAAAGAAGGAGCCCGGTGCCTCTTTTCCAGGCAGCGTGATGCCTGCCGGGTTTTGGCCGGAGGTACCGCCGCTCACGAAGTCGATGCTCATTCCGGCCGTCGTGCGGCCCTCCTGGGCTTCAAGGTTCATGCTGCCCGCGGCGAGCATCAACGCGAGGACCGTGATTCGGCTACGGAACAACAACGACATCCCCAGATTTCAGAAGAATGTTCTGGTTGAAATTCGCACCTTTGATCGCATCGGTGTAGTTGAACCGGAAGATGTCTTGAGTTTGATTTCCAGTGCTGCGAATGATGACGATGCCGGAAAGATTCGCATATTCCAAGAATCCGCCCGCCAGCGAAAGCGCCTGAAGTACAGTGATCGGCTTTTCCGAAGGGATCATTCCGGGTTTGGCGACTCTGCCTGTAACGAAAACCCGGTAGCTCTGAATCGTATCGACGATCACCGTTACGTTTGGCACCTCGATGAACTTTGTCAGTTCGCGCTCGATCGCCAGCTTGATCTCTCCCGGAGTCAGACCTGCGACCGGCAGATCCTGGACGAGGGGTAAGGAAATCCGGCCGTCAGGTCTAACGAGCACCTTCCTGGTTAAATCGGGATCCTTCCATACGTTGATTTCCAGAATATCGTTGGGCTGGACAACGTACGTCGGAGCGATCATCGGTTTCGCATCCCGGCGTTCGGTCGAGTCGCCGCTCTGTGCTGAGACGGGAATCGTGAGAACGAGGATGCAGATAATGAAGAAGAAAAAACGCTCTATCTTGCAGTGCATTTTTCAAAACCTCGGGTGCTGATTCGGGCGAAATTCAAAGGATCGAAGCGAAAGATATTTTGTGAAGCGGAGAGGAATTATTTTCGTACGGTGTTGGCTTGGGAACGCGCTACCGCCAATTCAATCCCATCATCGGGATTTCCGGTGCTCATTGAAACCGTCTTCTTTTACAAAGTGGGAGGTTTTTTGTCAAATTGTTTTTTGGTAAATGCGTTGCCGGCCTCGCTTAACGGTCGATGACACCCATGCGACGAAGCACGGCAATCACGCGATCGGCGGCCTCCTCCGGGCCGAGTTCGGCCGTCTGAAGGACGATTTCCGGAGCCTCGGGCTCTTCGTACGGCGAGTCCACGCCGGTGAAATTCTTGATCTCGCCCCGCCGGGCCTTTTTGTAAAGACCTTTCGGGTCGCGCTGCTCGGCGATACTCAGCGGGGTGTTGACGAAGACCTCGACAAACTCATTCGTCTGAACCAGGCCGCGCGCCATGCGCCGTTCGGCGCGAAACGGCGATATGAACGCTGTCAGAACGATCAGACCCGCATCGAGCATTAACCGGGCAACTTCCGCGATACGGCGGATGTTCTCGACGCGGTCTTCGGCAGTGAACCCCAGGTCCTTGTTGAGTCCATGACGGACGTTGTCACCATCCAAAAGGTAGGTGTGGTACCCCATCCCAAACAGTTTCTTCTCGACAAGGTTCGCGATCGTCGATTTGCCCGCCCCGGACAGCCCCGTGAACCACAGCAGGCACGGCTGCTGGTGCTTCAGCGAGGCGCGCCCGGCCTTGTCGATGTCGACGTGCTGGATCTGAATGTTGTGAGCTCGCCGGAGAGCAAATTTCAG
>CAZPBY010000105.1:4612-14862 GCA_964584785.1 uncultured Solibacteraceae bacterium | reverse complement strand
CCGTCAAAAACGCGAGGAATGAATATGCGCAGTTATTTCGGGGACACTACACTAGTGGCTTGGTGCTCGAAAACAACCGCACTCTGCCCTACGGCGAACTCTGGAGCCCGCAAATTGCGTCGCAGACCACCAAGAAAAACCAAACGTATGAGCGGGACTCCGAATCTGGTTTGGATTACGCGATCAATCGCTTCATGTCGAATTCCTACGGGCGATTCGTCAGCGTCGACAAAGGCCCCGTGACGGTATATCGGCCGTCAACGTTGAACCGTTACGCGTATGTTTCGGCTAACCCGGTTAACGATTCGGACCCGTCAGGCAATCAGGATGAAGATGACGATGATATTCCACGGCCGTTTAGACCGAGTGCGTTTGGCGCTCCGGGCGAAACGGAAAATCCGTGTATTGAATTTGGAGGTGAAGGGTCTGGTAATAGGCATCAAGCTTTCTCCCCCTGTGAGGGCCTAGAACCCGGAGGCGGTGAAACTTACACGCATGTCAAGAAAACTTACGGAAGTACGATGGACTGCAGCAGATCCGCGACGGACATGATCAGCAGCATTCAAAGCAACTTTTCCAACTTTGCAAATACATCGTTTTCGATTCTGGGTGGAACCGGAACGGCCAGCTTGACATTCCGACAGGAAGGGACGAACTCGCCTGCGGCCATCACGCTGGGAGCAGGGGTCTCGATCGAACACAACGTGACCGTTGGTGGAGTGACAGTCTTGAATCAAACGACTCATGTGGTCGTGACTGCGGTGACTGGAACTTCATTCACGTTCACGGTTCAGAACAATACGCCTTTAGTGTACCCGGCGACGATAGCGTTTTCAGCAACCGACATCATTGGCGGCGGAATGAATTTTCAGATCAATGTGGATGCTTACGCCGCAGATCGCTTAAGCGACCTTGCCTTCACTGCGGGTGTGGCCCACACGATCGAGGACGGCGTGTGGAAACATTTCAATGAAACTGTTTCCGAGAAATGTAAGCCCGGAGGTCAATAGCTCGTGGAACATACGGCGAACAAAGTCGGTTTTCAGTACTGGAGCGTTGTTCATTGGCTGTTGCGTGCCGGCTTGTTGATGAACCTATACATTTTGGCCGATGCGAGCTCGCCTCGTCCAAATCAAGCCACCCTGGCGCGGGCATTAACGTGGGTTCCGTCTGTGTGGTTGCTGTGGTTCGCGGGTCTGTTTGTGATAGTAGCTGGAACTGAGGTTGTTGCCCGCATAACGACGGGGCGGCCATCGATGCGTGACCTTTTGGCTGACGTGCTGTTAGGGATTGTGTACTTGGTATTTTTGGCCCGCGCGATCTTGGAGGGCGTCGGACAGGTTATATAGGGACAAGATGAGACTGTGTAGTTTGGTCCTTATCGTTCCGCTTCTGCCGCTGCACTCGTGCTGTCACGCGGGGAATTTCGGGGACGCACACCGAAATGTTTGGTAATTCCGATTGATGCCGAATTTCATCGCGAGTCCACAGCATTGCCTCCGATTCCATGTCAACAGCCCTTTCGGCCCAAATCGACGAGAAAAATCGAGGTCAAACCTGAAAAATCGAGGTCTGCCCGGTTGTTACCCATTTAGCTAAATTCAGAAACAACCGGGCAGACCTCGATTTTTTCCTTCCCGACCCGCGCGACCGAAAAGTTCCAGAACTACGAGCGCGACATCGAATCCGGACTCGATTATGCGAACGATCGCTATTACGCAAACAACTTCGGGCGCATGCAGTCCGTCGACAATGGGGGTTGGCAGTTACTGCGGCCGTCCACGTTGAACCGCTACGTCTTTACGGCTGACGATCCGGTTAACCACACAGACCCAACTGGCTCGGAAATGGAAGATGAAACGGAAACGGAACCGGTAATGGAATTTCGGGGACGCACACCGAAATATTCGCAAATTGGATTGATCAAAGCCGAATGTCATCGCGAATCCACAGCATCGCCTCCGACTCCATATCCACAACCGCTTCGGCCCACGCTTCGGTTTCGGTGGTTGCGTGGTTGCAGTTGTCTGCCGGTTTTCTCCTCGACCTGGCGCACGAAATCATCGTCGCCCCATGGTCTACCGGCTACCGGTGTCTCTTAAACCGATACTAATCGCAAGTGGACAATTTCGGTGTGTGTCCCCGAAATTCCACGAGTTTTTCCGGCATTCGACGCTGGATGGATCAGCAATGCTAGAATCTTGTCACGGATGTTTATTATGAATTGGCGTGATCACATCGAGACAAATCCGAAAATCTGCCATGGAAAAGCGTGCATACGCGGTACGCGCGTAATGGTCTCTGTGATCCTCGATAACCTCGCCGCCGGTATCGAAGAAGCCGATATTCTCAAGAGCTATCCGACAATTGGTCATGACGACATTCGCGCTGCCTTTGCCTACGCTGCAGAACTTGCCCGTGAGCGAATCATTCCTCTACCGGTCGTGTCCTCGAAGTGAAGTTCAAAGTCGATGAAAACCTGCCTGCTGAATTCAAAGAGATCTTGGATGAAGCGGGGCACTTCGCTGATACGGTGCCTTCTGAGAATCTCGCAGGAGCGGAAGACGCGACGGTCGCGACAGTCTGCGTCAGAGAAAACCGAATCCTAATCACGCTCGATTTGGATTTTGCGGACATAAGATCATATCCGCCCGAGTCGTTTCCGGGTTTTGTGGTGCTCCGGCCAGCCAAACAAGATAAGCCGTCCTTGATCAAACTGCTGGGCAGTTTTCTTCCTTTGTTCTCGATCGAAACTTTAGAAAATCGTCTCTGGATTGTCGATGAATCCGGTGTACGGATTCGTGGCGAACGTACCTGATTCGACTCCGTTCCGCTGGGCTTCTTGAAAAAACATCATTGTCGTGCCGACGAGTTCTCAGAAGTTCACAACCGCTCAGTAAACGCCGAGCTACTTATGGCGGATCAGATTGTCCGGTTTGTCGACAAATCAGGATGTAGCGCAAGCCGAGTGCGGATTCACAGTCGATGAACGGTGGTCAGCCGAGGAGCGGTTCCAATTCGCAATTTGAGCGACGCGCATCCATTCCGCATCGAGCAATTGATCTTCGGCCCGTTCACCACAGTGAGCGGCAGCGCTCGACCACTCGTAGTCTTCCGCTTGCGCAACCATTCCCGCTCGCACCGGATTCTGCTCGACATAACGTAATGCCAGCCAGAAATGCCGATCGTCCAGCACGCTGGAGTAGGGCCGGCCCTGAAACAGATGTCCGGCCAACTCGTATTTCAAGTTGAACTGGCTGGCGTAAATCCCGTGACAACGATGGAAAACCTTCCAGATCGAGTCCTTGCGCTGCGGAATCACCACAAAGTGAACATGATTCGTCATCAAGCAGAAAGCGCAGATCTTCAATCCGAAACGCCGGCTGTTTTCTTCGAACAGATCGAGGTAAAGCTCTCGATCATCGCGGTCGCGGAAGACATCAAAGCGGCGGATTCCACGCTGAGCAATGTGATGCGGAAAATCCGGAAGAACGACGCGCGCGATTCGACACATATTCGGTAATCAGGGTTATCGACGACGAATCGCAAGGGTATAGAGAATTTCTCTTAACCGATACTAATCGCAAATGGATAATTCCGGTGTGCGTCCCCGAAATCCTCCGACGTAACGCGCGAATACGCCAGAGCGCCGCGAGCAACGGCGCGGGCATTTTTTACATTATCGGGCCACGTGTTCTGTTGCCCCTCTTTCCGATCAAAATAACCGGATCACGAGCATCGAAGCACTGGTGGAGCATGAAGTCGTATCCCGATTGGCCACGGTCCGCTTGAAACCGCCCGAGGAATACCCTCTATTGAGTCGATCTTCTTTTTGCCTCTTCGGTAATTGAACCCGAAATCGCAGCAGCCGCAGATCGGCTCGAGATTATCAAAGGTCTGGTGGTTCCTGTCGCGACACTACATCACCTGAATCGCAACCAAAGTGCTGTCGCGGGATGACTGCGTAAGCATCCGAATCTTCCGAAATTCTCCTCCGTCGCGAATTATTTAGTTCTAGAGATGTTTTCGATCAGAGCGTTTTTTGCGCTGCTTTCTTAGAGATGTTTTCGGTCAGTGCGTTTATTGCACTGCTTCCGTAGCGATGTTCTCGATCGGCGCGTTTCTTGCGCTGCTTCCGTAGAGATGTTTTCGATCAGCGCGTTTTTTGCGCTGCTTTCGTAGAGATGTTCTCGATCGGCGCGTTTCTTGCGGTGTCTCCGTAGAGATGTTTTCGATCAGAACGTTTTTCGCAATGCTTTCGCAGAGAGTCAGCCGCCGCAGACAGACTACGATCGTGGCGAAGGGACAATTCGGCAACACCGTCTCCCGATCCGTTACAAGAAGGTTTTTCAGCGGACGGATTCAGCCGGCTTTCAGATCAAAGACAATCCGCGGACGACCCAGACGCTGATGATCGCGACGAGCATGGCGCCCCAGGCCATGCCGACCATCTTGATATAGCGGGTCACCGTATTCACTTTGTGCCGGATGGTTTCCTGTTCGCGTTCCAGGTGTTCTTCCGCCGAATCCAGGATGAGCTGGTCTTCCTCCCTCATGTCGAGCATGGCGCGGTAAACCAGCATCACCACCGCCGCCGCCGTCAGGACGCTTTCGATAACCAACAAACTCATGAACGCGCCGTTCATAGGACCTCCTTAAGAAAAAGGAAGTACAAAGGCCGTCGGAGCTTGAGAAAGCGCTAATCGATTATCCGCTTGAGTGCTGTATTCTTTATGCCGCGCCCGCCAAATCATTGTCAAGTCCTGGTCTGACGGCTATATAATCGGGCTTCCGGAGGTGACCATGATTCTGAGTTTGGTGCTTGCCATGCTGTTGCAGCAGACGCCGGCCCCCGCTCCCGCCAACGACCACGAGTACATCGACCTGATGAAGGTCAACCTGACCGACGTTTACAACAAGTACGTCTCGGAACATCCAGTCACGGACGCGCAGAAAAAGGAACTCAAAGAACTTTTCCTGTTCCGGGATTTTGTTGGGAAGACGCAGGATGGTGGATACGTGAACTTCCATCAGCCCAGGGAAAAAGGCTACAAGCCGGCGAAAGTCCTGATGATGACCTACATCGCCGACTGGTGCAAAAACTGTAATTACGAAGCGCCCTACCTCCGCGACATTTATAAGAAGTATCACTCGCGCGGACTGGAGATCGTGTCGCGCGCCGAATACACCGATGTCGACAAATTAAAAGAGATGTTCGCGAGACATCAGACTCCTTATCCCGTCATCATCGGGAGCACCAGCGCTTACAGCGAACGGCAGAAGATCCGGATGGAGACGTTCCAGTACCTGCTCCGGAATACGCTCGGCGACAAACGCACGTGGGGAACGCCGTTCACGATCATCGTGTTTAATGGCGACTTGAACAATCCGTACATCGCCATGGGCGAAATCAAGTCGGAGCAGTTTGACCCGATGCTCGAAAAAGCCTTCGGAACCAGCCAGAAATAGCAGTTACCGTTTCTGCTCTACGTCACGAAGCCCGTCGCTGCGCTCTGGGTTCGGCATATTGTGCCGACACTGTCAGAACCCGGAGCGCAGCGACGGGCTTCGTGACGTCATGGTTACGGCTGGGTGATCAGAATCAGCGAGTAGTCGCCGGAGTTGTAGATCATCGAATTCGTTTCGGCGTTCTTGTAGTAGCTTCTCACTTCCACGACGTACGTACCTGCCGGGAGCCGGCGCGTGATCAATTCCGGCTGTCCGTTCAATCCGCGATCCGATTTATCGATGAGGTTTCCGTTGACGTCTGTAAGGAAGATGTCGAGGTCGTTGAAGTTCGGATTCCCGCCCGTCCCGAGTCCGGTGATATTCAATCGAATCGCCACCATCTGATCCGCGGTCAACGTGAACGTAAAGAAATGCGCCGACCGCGCCAGGTGATCGCGTTTTTCGGTGTACGAATCGACCGAACCGGGAAGCGCGGTTCCCACCGTCATCGGCCTCGGCCACGGGTTGCTCACGCTTGGACGAACGTTCGGAAAGAAATCGATCGAACGGGCGACGACCATGGTGCGCAGGGCGTCTGCGTCCGCGGGATTTCGCGTCAGGAAATGTTCCAGGAAGTAAGGAAGGTAAACGAACCGGTCGTTTTTTAAATCCGTGAAGGCGTCCCAGATCTCGGAAAAGGGATACTGGACCGTATCGGCGGCATCGTTCGGCGCGTCGAACATATCCCACAGCAGCGAATGAATGGATGCCTCGCTGCCGTATCCCGGCTGATCGTTCGGAGGCTGATTGTCTTCAAGATCGATTTTCAGAACGCTCGCTCCGTTCGGCCCCTTCGAATCACGAAAGACCGGATCGTTGCGGACCGCGCCCGAAAAGAAATTCGCCCAGCCCTCGGACCATGCGAGACGCGGATCGAGATTATCTCCGACGCCGTGAACGCCACCCGGCGAATCGTCGCGTGAAAAGCGCGCGGCGAGAAGATGGCCGTATTCATGGACGATGACGGAATCATCGAACTCATCCGAATCGTCGCTGCGATCGCCGAGAATGCGCGCGCTATTCGTGCTGACGCTGAAGAAGGTTGTACCGATGAGCGCCTTCGTATTCCTCGGACTCCAATACATGGTGGGCGCCGGCAGAGGCAGCGAGACGTCCGTGAGATGAAGCAGGTCGTTGCTGCGCTGGATCATCTCCAGAATGTTGAACGCGCCCGACGTCCGGCCGCGATCGACAATCATGGCGCGCGGGCTTTCGCGATAATCGAAGTCCGTGGCAATGCTGTAAAGGGCGTTGCCGTTCGTGTTGTCGGCCACCTGCAGGTTCGTCGATCGCTGGCGGCTCAACACGCGAATCGTCACGGGCGCGTCTGGCGGCACATCGGCGACAAACTCACCGCGATCGCCCGTCTCGGAAACCGACAAGACCGTTCGCGTCACTGCGTCCAGCACCTCGACGCGCGCGCTGCGAATCGGCGTCATCGACGGATGATTGAGGTCCAGCCCGGAATCATTGACCTCTATTTTTTGATAGAACGCGAGGCCGTTGATGGGGGTGAGGGACTGTCCTTCAAACGGAAGAATGTGCATCGTGACCGGCTCGGACTCCACGCCCCGAACGCGAATGCGAAGCCTGGCATAGCCGGTTTCAATCGCGGGAAGATCGACGATCATCATCGAGAACGGCTGAATGAGCTGCGCCGCGATCGTCTGGTTGCCGAGCATCACCTGGGTGTCACTGCTCAACGACGAGACATACAGCCGGATTCTGGAGCCTGCGACGACTTCGGTTCCGGGTTCGATCCTGTTGATCTTCGGAATTTCCGGAGGACTGTTCGGTACAAAGTCGAGATTCGAACGCTGCGGATCTACCGTCACCGCGAACTTCTGGTTCCGGCCTCCCACCATCTCGACACCGTAAATGCCCGACGACGCATGTATGGAAACAAACCCGTCGTTCTGACCCGACGCTTCCGGAATCAGGTCGCGGACATCGCGCGAAATTTTCTCGTTGCCGCCGATGGTCAGTCTCTTCTGCACCAGAAGCGTGCCGTTCGTGCGGATCACCGAGATGTCCAGAGTCGCCGCCGTGGTCGACGGATTGACGAGATCGAGTTCGGTGAAAAGATCCGCCGAATCCGTCAATTGCGAAAAAAGCAGGGATGTGGACGCCACGCGCTGCAGCGGAATCGCGGACACGGCGTTGCCGCCATCGAGAATCGCAACGCCGTTCAGCGGCAGGTTGCCCGTTTCAATCCTCAGCCATCCGTTGACGGGCGGAGCGAAAGGAAGTTCGGCGATCGTGCTTGTATCGAGCGAAACGAGGCCACGCGCCGGAATCGTGACGGTTTTCGATGACGGACCGGGTTTCAAGTAATAGATCGAGCCGCCGCTTGCACTGTAAATGGTGATCGTCACGTCGACTGCTGTGCCGTTGGGGTTCGTCAATATGACCTGAGAACTCACGCCGTTGCCGGTGCGGAAGTTCGGTATGACCCGCGTCGTCGCGGTCACATCGACCGGCTGGCCGTTTACAGACAGCATCGAGTCGCCGTCGCCGATCAGCGCCGTCGCCGTGACAGGCACGTTCGACGTCACCCGCGCCGATGTGCCGGCGCTACCGAAGATCGGGAAACTCTGTGAGGGCCGGAACGTGTACGCGTTGTGCGGCGCGACGGTCCTCACCGTCGAGCCGACGGTATCCCCACGCAGGTTGTAAAAGGTCACTGTGACGTTGGCCGGAGCGCTGCCCGGATTGATGATCAAAAGGTCCGTGTGAGTGCTCCCTTCTTCCCGGATCAGCGGTATAACCTGAGCCGTCATGGAACCCGCCGGAGCCGATCCGTCGAGCGCGGAACTGAAATCGCCGGTGAAGTAAAACCCGGTCAGTCCGGTTGACGCGCTGGTGGCCTGGATCCAGCCTTCAGCGTGATCGGACACGAACAGGTCGCGGGCCATCATCTGCAGTTCGCTCTTGGGTCCAATCCTGTAGTTCACGGGATTGATCGCCCCGTCGCCGACCGGGCTTCCATCGGGACCGTAAAACGTGAGCTGCACGTCGGCGAAGTAAGGATTCGGGTTGATCACGGCGATACCGGTCTGATTGGCGATTGCGCGGGGAAAATTGAGCACGGATTGAGCGAATCCCGACTGGGCAAATAGCAGGAGAGCCAGTGTGCAAAGGCTGCTTCGAATTGTGTAGCGATTACTCACACGTCCCGTTCGTGCCGCCGCTAACCGCTTGAAAAAGCAGGCGACTACGGAGTCAATCCTCCTGATCAAGCAGGTAACCTGCCATCCAGGGCGGCGCGAACCGCCTGAACGTTTGCCGGAACTTCGACCGGCGGATTCCTGTGAAACTGCAACTTGAAATCGATGAACTTCAGGCCGTGCGCGGTGCTGATCACCACGACACTGGACCCTGGAGGTATCGTCCCGTTCCGCGCCAGCTTCATGGTCGCGGCGAGGGCAACGCCGGTCTGGGGATCGTTGAAGAATCCGAATCGGTCGATCGAACTCGCCGCGGCCGCAAGTTCGGTTTCGCTGGCTTGCTCGACCAATCCGTTAGTCGCTTTCAGAACCTTGACGGCTTTATCGAAGCTCACAGGATTTCCTATCTGTATCGCCGTGGCCAGAGTCGTTCCGGCCTGCACGGGTGTCAGTCTATCAAAAGAGCGTCGGAACGCCAGGTACAAAGGATTTGCCTGTTCGGTCTGCGCGCAAACGAGCCGCGGCAGGCGGTCGATCAATCTCATTTCGCGCATCTGCATGAAGCCGTTTCCGATAGCCGAGACATTTCCGAGGTTCCCTCCGGGGACCACGACGAAATCGGGCGTCCGCCAGTTCAGCTGCTGCACGATCTCGAAACTGATGGACTTCTGGCCTTCGACGCGCAGGGAGTTCATCGAGTTAGCAAGATAAATCGAACCGTCCCGGGTGACCTCCTGAACGATCTTCATGCAGCCGTCGAAGTCGGTGTCGAGCGACAGCGTGACGGCTCCGTTCGCGATCGGTTGGATGAGTTGTGCAACCGAGATCTTGTTCCGTGGAAGGATAACAATGGACGGGATGCCCGCGGCCGCACAATAGGCCGCCAGCGCCGCAGATGTATCCCCGGTCGAAGCGCAGGCCACGGCGCGGATCTTGTGCCGTATCTGGTTCACCATCGACACCAGGACCGTCATTCCCAGGTCTTTGAACGATCCCGTGTGAGAGGTTCCGCATTGCTTGATATGGACCTGACCGAGACCGAGCGTCTCAGCGAACCGGTCAGAACGGATCAGCGGCGAGTTCCCTTCTCCGAGCGATACGATGCGCGATGGATCCAGATTGGGAAGGACAACTTCCTTCTTCGACCAAACGCCGCTTTCGCGGCCAAACCGCGAGTCGAAGAGTTGCTTCCACTCCGCCGCCGGACGCTGCTTGAGCGCGTCAAGGTCGTGACGAACCTCCAGCAAACCGCCGCATTGCTCGCAGCGGTAGACAATCCGCTCGAGATCGTAACGGACACCACACCCGTTGAAACATTCAAACCATGCTTGAAAATTCATGCGGTTAGAAGAGGGGGCAGGCCATTTTGTGTAGCTAAATCGCGTATGTACTATAGGGTTGGGCCGGAAGTAGTGTCAACGCCAAGTTGGGGAAACTCGGCACGCTGCATCTGAAAATCTCAAATGTCGGGATGTCCAGTGTCCAACGTCAGATGCAGATAGCCGGATTCCAGCACACCCCCGGATCCGGCTATTGGCGTTTCACGTTGGACACTGGACGTCTCCACATTGGAGA
>CAZPBY010000105.1:0-4512 GCA_964584785.1 uncultured Solibacteraceae bacterium | reverse complement strand
CTGAATATCTCCAATGTCGGGATGTCCAGTGTCCAACGTCAGATGCAGATAGCCGAATTCCGGCACACTCCACCGGATCCGGCTATTGGCGTTTCACGTTGGACACTGGACGTCTCCACATTGGAGATATTGGATGGTTAAATCGCCTGGGAAATCGCTCCGGAACGTAGGAGGAAATTCGTTGGGCAACTCCGCTCGCTGCGTCTGAATATCTCCAATGTCGGGATGTCCAGTGTCCAACGTCAGATGCAGATAGCCGGATTCCGGCACGCAACAGCCGAATCCGGCTATTGGCGTTTCACTTTGGACACTGGACATCCCAACATTTGAGATATTGGGATGGGATGCTTAAATCGCCTGCGAAATCGGTTCAGGCGCCGGAAGAACCCTTAAGACCGGTCTGGGGAAAGCGAGGTTCAGCACGTCCTCGACCGTCCGAACGTAGTGAATCTTCAGCTCCTTGAGCAGCTCGGGCTGGATATCCTCTCGCACATTCTTCTCATTCTGCGACGGGACAATGATCTCTTCAATCTGAGCCCGCCGGGCGGCCAGCACCTTCTCCTTGACCCCGCCGATAGGCAACACGTGACCGCTCAGCGTGATTTCCCCCGTCATGGCCAGTTTTGGTTTAACCGGTGTGTTGGTCAAGGCGGAAACGAGGGCGGTCACCATGGTAACGCCGGCGGACGGGCCGTCCTTCGGAATCGATCCGGCAGGAACGTGGATATGGATATCGCTGTCCTTGTAAAAGTCGGAGTCCAGTCCGAGTTCGTTGGCATAGGATCGAACCCAGGTCAGGGCGGCCTTCGTCGACTCCTGCATCACCTCGCCAATCTGTCCCGTCACGATCATGTGACGGCCGCCTTTGGCGATATTGGCTTCAACGAACAAAACATCTCCACCGACGGGCGTCCACGCCAGGCCCACTGCGACGCCCGGGCGCTTCACGCGTTCCTCGACTTCTTCTTCCAGCCGGAACTTCGGCGATCCAAGCAACTCGACGACAACATCCTTCGTGACCAGGATGTTTTCCGGCCCGCCTTCAAGCGTCCGCCGGGCCTGTTTCCGGCAGATGCTGGTGATTTCACGCTCGAGGTTTCGCACGCCGGTTTCGCGGGTGTAGTGACGCACAATCGTGCTGAGCGCCTCGTCCTGATACTCGATCTGCTCGGGCCGGAGTCCGCTGGCCTCACGGCCGCGAGGCACAAGGTACTGTTTCGCGATCTGGATTTTCTCTTCTTCGGTGTAGCCGGGAAGCTCGATCACTTCCATACGATCGCGAAGCGCAGACGGAATCGTGTCGAGCACGTTCGCCGTGGTGATGAAGAAAACGCGGGAGAGGTCGAACGCGACGTCCAGATAGTGGTCGCGAAACGAGAAGTTCTGCTCGGGGTCGAGCACTTCGAGCAGCGCCGACGCGGGGTCTCCGCGAAAATCCGCGCCCAGCTTGTCGATTTCGTCCAGCATGAACACGGGATCGCGCGAGCCTGCCCGGCGAATGTTCTGAATCACCTGTCCGGGCAACGCGCCGATGTACGTGCGCCGGTGGCCGCGGATCTCCGCCTCGTCCCGCATGCCGCCGAGCGAAATGCGGACGAACTTTCGGCCCATGGCCTCGGCGATGGAGCGTCCGAGTGACGTCTTACCGACGCCCGGCGGTCCGACAAAGCACAGAATGGGCGCTTTCCCCTGTGGCTTCAGCTCGAGCACCGCGAGGTATTCGAGGATCCGCTCCTTGATTTTGTCGAGGTCGTAATGGTCGCGGTTCAGCGTTTCTTTCGCCTTGACGATGTCGATCCGCTCGGTGGTGACCACGTTCCACGGAAGCGTGGCCAGCCAGTCGAGGTACGTTCTCGACACCGTGTACTCCGCTGCGGCCGGCGACATGCGCGACAGGCGCCCCAGTTCGCGGTCGGCCTCTTTGCGTGCCTCTTCCGGCATGCCCGCGGCCTCGATCCTGTTTCGAAGTTCGTCGATCTCGCGTTGACTGTCGTCGGACTCGCCAAGTTCGCGTTGAATGGCGCGCAGTTGCTCGCGCAGGAAGTATTCGCGCTGGCTTTTGCCGACTTCCTCCTGGACCTGCGTCTGAATCTTGCTGCGCAGTTCGAGCACCTCGAGTTCTTTCGCGATCTCGGTGTTGAGGAAATCGAATCGCCGGCGAACCGACGATTCCTGCAGCACGCCCTGCTTGGCGACGACCGTGAGGTTCGGGAGGTTGGTTGCGATGTAGTCCGCAAGCCGGCTCGAGTCTTCGATATTGATGACGATCGTTTGCAGGTCGTCCGGTAGCTGGGGCGAAAGCTTGATGATTCTTTCGAACTGACCGATCACGGTCCGCCGCAATGCCTGAAAATCGATGACGCCTTCGTCTTCGCGATCGTCCGGCATGGGGTCGATCGCGGCGCGAAGGTAGGGATCGAGCTGGACGAACCGCAGCACGCGCGTCCTCGAGACGCCCATGATGATCACGAACAGGTTGCCTTCCGGCGTTTTCATCACGCGATGGACCATGCTGACGGTTCCGACGTCGTAAAGGTCGGGCGGTCCCGGAGTGTCGACTCTCTTGTCGCGTTGCGTGAGGACGACGAGCATGCCGTCGCCTTGCTGGACGTCGTTGATCAACCGGACCGACGCCTCACGGCCGACCGTCAGCGGGATAACGGCGTGAGGGAAAATAACGGCATCGCGAACGGGAAGGACGGGCAATTCCTGCGGAATCGTTTGAATCTTCTGCTGGATGTTCTCGAGTTCTTCAAAGTCGCGTTTCATTAGTGTTTATACCGTTGTGCTAGAATCCGCCCGTGTCCGGCGACAACGGATTCCAGTGGAACGTAGCTCTGGTTCTCTTTGGCGTCCTCTTTCTTGGAGTCTCCGACACCCAGTTAGTGGCACCTCTTCTGCCACTGATTGCTCGTCACTTCGAGATCAGCCCGGGAAGCGCGGGCATGATCGTCACTACATATTCGCTGGCGGCCGCCGCATTTGCACTGGTGATTGGCCCGATTTCGGATCGCGTCGGCCGAAAGAGAGTCTTAACGGTCGGGCTCTTATTGTTCTCTACTGCCTCTGTTCTCGTTTATCACATCACATCCTTCAGGACATTACTTATTGTACGAATGTTGACAGGTATATCGGCGGGAACTCTTTCCACATGTTCGCTTTCGTATGCGGCCGACCACTACGCCTATGCCATGCGCGGACGCGCCATGGGTATCCTGTCCATGGCGTACTTTGCCGCATTTGTGATTGGTGTCCCCGTGGGCGCCGTTGTCGCCGCACGGTTCGGCTGGCCGATTGTCTTCGTGGGATTCTCGGTCGCGGCACTGCTGGTATTGGGTGTTGTCCTGATCTTCCTTCCGAACGACTCGCGGCGCAACGTCTCACCTTATTCGGTTCGCGGACTGCGCCAACATTTCGTCAAGCCGGACCGGCTGGCGGGCATGATTGCTGCGCTCCTGACGTCGGGCGGTATCGTGGGTTTTCTGACTTACGTTGGAGCGTGGTTGACGAATGAACAAGGAATCACCGTGGAACGCGTCGCGTTGTTGTTCGTCGCTTCGGGCGCAGCAGCCACGGTTGCGTCGCCGATGGCGGGTTGGCTGTCGGATCACGCGGGGAAACGGGCCGTCATCGTGTGGGCCAATATGGCGCTCGCCGTCTTGTTCGTCGTGACGGCAAGGCTGGACTGGGGAATCGCGCTGATCGTGACGATCGCCGCATTGAGCATTACCGCGTCGGCCCGGCAGGCTCCGTTGCACGCCCTGACCACGGAACTTGTCGGCGCCGAAACCCGAGGCGAGTACGTCGCCATCCGAAATGCGGCGTCCCAATTGGGGATCGCCGCGGTCGCCGCCGTGTCCTCCCGATTCTTCGATGCCGGCGGGTTCATCGCTGTTTCTTACCTCGCCGCCATCGTCACGCTCCTGATCCCCGCTACCTGCATCTGGCTCAAAGAACCCCCGCTGAAAAAATTTTGAAAGTGGACGAAGTGGATCTCTAATCCGAAATCCGAAATCCGAAATTGGACTCACGCCGACCACGCTCCCGGTCCATTTTGAGATTTCGGGTTCATCGCTGTTTCTTACCTCGCCGCCATCGTCACGCTCCTGATCCCTGCTACCTGCATCTGGCTGAAAGAACCCCCGCTGAAAAAATTTTGAAAGTGGACGAAGTGGATCTCTAATCCGAAATCCGAAATCCGAAATTGGACTCACGCCGACCACGCTCCCGGTCCATTTTGAGATTTCGGATCTCGGATTAGAGATCCACTTCGTTCACTTTCAAAATTCCTTCCGTTCCTGGATCTTGCGGTAATCTTCCGTTTTGCCGGCGAATCTCACACCTCCCACGCGCACGGGTGTCCATTTTGAGATTTCGGATCTCGGATTAGAGATCCACTTCGTCCGCTTTCAAAATTCCTTCCGTTCCTGGATCTTGCGGTAATCTTCCGTCATGCTGGCGAATCTCACACCTCCCACGCGCACGGGTGTCCATTTTGAGATTTCCGATCTC
>CAZPBY010000104.1:0-15101 GCA_964584785.1 uncultured Solibacteraceae bacterium | reverse complement strand
TGCCGCCGCCGCGGCTTTCTGACGGATGCCGGTCTTCAGCCACAGCGGGCGCCCGAGCGGGCGGCGCAGGCGCGGGCGGCGCAGCTGCTCCGGCGGCGGCCTCCGGTGATGCGACAGCTGTCGCGGCTGCCGGGACGCCGGCTGACGGAAACCGTGGCGGCCGCGGTAACCCTGGCGCACGGCCTACTCCGCCTCCTCCACCCCCGGCGGTCATGCCGGCGCCCGTTGCGCCGATTGTATCGGCGACGACGCCCAGCCCCGACCCGCGCGTCGGCCTTCGCGCCGGACGTTGGGACGCCGCTCAGGCCGCCTGGAACATGCGCATGGTGTCGACAACGCCGCCGAGCCCATCATCGGCAGGCGCGACACACTCCGATCTGGCGTTCAGCGGGAAGTACGTCATTCAGGGCAATTACAACGGATTTGAAATCTGGGACATCACAAACCCCGCAAAGCCCGTCCTTGCCAATGCGTATGAATGTCCGGCATCGCAGAATGATGTATCGGTTTTCAAGAACCTGCTCTTCATGTCCTCCGAGGCAACCAACAGCCGCGTGGACTGCAAATTCGGCGGCATTCCGGAACAGACCAGCGAGGACCGCGTGCGCGGAATCCGCATTTTCGATATCTCCGATCCCAAGAAACCGAAGCTTGTGACGGCCGTGCAAACCTGCCGCGGATCGCACACGCACACCGTGGTGACGCAGCCGGGCGATCAGGACAACGTCTACATCTATGTCTCCGGAACGTCGGGCGTTCGCCCCAAAGAAGAGTTGCCCGGCTGCCAGGACGGCGGCATCGACGATCCGAACACGTCGCGGTTCCGACTCGAAGTCATCAAAGTTCCGCTCGCAAAGCCGCAAACCGCGGGAATCGTCAGCTCGCCACGCATCTTCCAGGGCCTGCCAGTGCCGCCGCGCAATGAAGAACGCGCTGCGGTCGATGCCGCATCACGCGGCAACCGCGGCGGCGGTGGAGCTCCCGGGGCCGGTGGTGCTGCGGGCGCGGCCGGCGCGCCGGGCGCTGCAGGTGGACGCGGCAATAATCCGCCCGCTCCTCCAACGGGTCCGAATCAGTGCCACGACATCACCGTTTATCCGGAACTCGGTCTGGCCGGCGGGGCCTGCGCCGGACTCGGTCTGCTGCTCGACATCAAAGACGCCGCGCATCCTGTCCGGATCGATATGGCCGCGGACGCCAACATGTCGTTCTGGCACTCGGCGACATTCAACAATGAGGGCACGAAGGTTTTGTTCTCCGATGAATGGGGCGGCGGCGGCCAACCGCGCTGCCGGGCCACCGACAAACCCGAATGGGGTGCCGACGCGCTCTTCACCATCGAAAACAGAAAGCTGGTTTTCCAAAGCTACTACAAGATGCCTGCCGCGCAGACGAGCGAAGAGAATTGCGTCGCGCACAACGGGTCGCTGATCCCGATCCCCGGCCGCGACATCATGGTGCAGGCGTTCTATCAAGGCGGGCTCACGATCTTCGACTGGACCGACGCCAAGCATCCGAAGGAGATCGGCTTCTACGACCGCGGACCGATCGATGCCACGCGCATGGTCAGCGGCGGCTCGTGGTCGGCGTACTGGTACAACGGAGTCATCGTCAGTTCCGAGATCGCCCGCGGTCTCGACATCTATGAACTGGTGCCGAACGGTCTGATCACTCAAAACGAAATCGACGCCGCCAAAACGGTGCGCGTGACCTACTACAACACCCAGGACCAGCAGAAGTTCGTCTGGCCGCCGAGCTTTGCTCTGGCCAAAGCGTACGTCGATCAACTCGAGCGCTCGAAGGGACTCCCTGCACCCAAAATCCAGTCGACGCGCGACGCACTGGCCGCCGCCGAAAAAGCAGGCGGGCAGCAGCGCCGTACGGCGTTGACACAGCTTGCAACGCAGCTGAACGGCGACGTCACAGGCTCATCGGATCAGCCCAGGATGAAACTTCTGGCTGCCGCCGTGAGTGACCTCGCAAAACGCTAAAACAAACCACGCCGAAGGCGTGAAAGGACAGTAGCCGGTGGTTCGCGCGCGTTTTCCAGCGCGTACCACCGGACTACGGAGCCACTGAAAGCCGCACCCTGAAAGGGTGCTGGGATTCCTCGCACTCCGCAGGGTGCGGATCCTCCTGGCATCGTCATCCCGGCAATTCGCGTTTGGCCCTGGCGATGAACCGGCGCATGGTTCTGGTGCTGACATCGAGAATGCGTGCGGCTTTTTCCGGATCGCCGCCGGCCGAGATGAGAGCATTGGTGATCGTGTAACGATCGACTTGCAGTCGGATTCTCTTCAGTCCGTTTGCTTTCGTGGCGATGGACTCCGGCGGATCGCATACAACCTCTGAAGGCAAGTCGTGCGCCTCGATGAAATCTCCCGAACCCAGCACGACAGCGGATTCGATGGCGTGCTCGAGCTGCCGCACATTTCCAGGCCAGTCGTATCGCTGAAGGAGCGCTTGCGCTTTCGGGGCAATTCCCTGAACTCTTCGGCCATGTTTGATGCCATATTTCGATGCAAAGGTGAGAGCAAGAGGCAGAATATCCTGAGCGCGTTCGCGGAGTGGAAGCAGCATCACAGAAAGCACTTTCAGGCGATAGTACAAGTCCTCGCGAAACTCACCGCACGCCACGGCTGCCTCCAGATCGCGGTTCGTGGCGGCAATCACTCGGATGTCCACCTTGATCGGGTTCAGTCCGCCGACCCGTTCGAACTCATTTTCCTGGAGGACGCGCAGCAGTTTCACCTGCAGGGAAGATTTCATGTCGCCGATCTCATCCAAAAACAGAGTGCCGCCGTGCGCGCATTCGATCTTTCCTTTCTTTCGAACCACCGCTCCGGTAAATGCGCCTCTTTCAAAACCAAAGAATTCGCTTTCCAGCAGTTCCTCCGGCACGGCCGGACAATTGACCGCGACAAACGGTCCGTCCGCTCGCGGACTGTTTCTGTGGATGGCGCGAGCGACGAGCTCTTTGCCGGTGCCGCTCTCTCCACGAATCAGGACGGTCGCGGTCGTAGGAGCCACCCTAGCGATGAAATCGACGGTGTCGCGCATGGAGGGACTCTCGCCGACAAGGTCATGCGCTACGAACTTCATAGGCCTGTCGCTTTCGTGCGCTGAGAGATCTGTTGATCCATAGCGTCGGCCAGCTGACGATTCCATTTTCGGATCGGAGTCCAGAGGGCTGCCAAAATCAATACAGCCACAGAATTGACTTCGACCTGCAGCCAATCGATGCTCGCAGCGGACGGCTGGTTTGTCACCTCCTGCCACACGGCCTGAAAACATGGGAACGCAATCACGACGAAGAACAGAATCTCGATGAAAGCCCTGGGAAGCCCCGCCGCCTCCGGCACGGGGAGAATGGAGCGCTGATGTTGCCATCCGTCAAGCTGAGGGTCACGGAACAAACGGATGGGCGGCTCGTAATTCACGCCTTTCCAATCCGCTTTCCCTTGCCGCAGCGCAACCGTCATCAGCGCCATCGGAAGGAACACCAGGACAGCACTGCGGACATCGCTTCCGGGAACGCTTCCGACACTGGTGAACAGAATAAGCAGCGCGGCAACAGCGAAAAGGACATTCAGATGCCAGATCGCGATTCGCTGCTCTTTGAATCGCCTTCGAACCGGATCCGGCGGATCCTCCTGGCGAAAAACCATCCTCCAGGTCGACACGCCAACAGCGCCGATGCCCGCGATGAGGACCGTACTCGCCGGAAGGGCAAGTTCGGGCTTCACGAATTGGAAACCAGCTTCGAACGAGATCACCACTCCCAGCGCATAGCCGGCATCCAGAACCATCTCCGAAATCGTTCCCTGCGCGGGATATGCGTAAGCATCGCGCAAACGAAGCATGGAAAGCAGGAGCGCGAGCATAACGATGGACGGGAAAACGGGACTTTGCGGCTGTAGAATGAAGATGGGCAGACATACAAACGCCGCTTCGCCAAAGAGCAGCCAGAAACTGAAGGCGTCGCGCATCTGGCTGCGGATGATGCCGGCGATTTCCCGGCTCATACGACACGTCCACTTGCGGCGTCCCTCATCCCGGAGCGGCCAGAGGTCTCCGATGATGACGTCGCGATGGTAGTGCGGCGTCAGCTTTTCGGCGACGAAGATCATCCATGGAGGTATGGCGCGCATCATTGCCCCCGAGTCGCCTTTTCATCGAGACGGTTCGAGTTTAGCCCTGGTCTTTCCTGTCTTCTTTTTGGTGATGCTCCAGAAGCTCTCCGATATGCGGGTCGCGGTTTCGATCGATTCGCGAAGCGCCTGCATCCCCTTCGGCCTCATCGTATAGAACCGGCGCGGCTTGCCGCCCCGTTCCGGCCCACCGGAGGCAATCTTGGAAGTGATGTAGTCTTTCTTGAGCAAACGGTCGAGCGTGACGTACACGGAACCGAGGTTCACCTGGCGATCGGCCAGTTCGCAAACCTTGCCGTAAATCTGCATGCCGTACGCGTCATCCTCGAGAACTGTAATTGCAGTCAGTATCAGCTGTTCGAATTGTCCGAGCGAGTCCGTTAATTTCATGTCACCTTACCTTGAAATGGAGTGGTTATCGACACAGTAAGATGATCAGTGACTCAAGTCAACTGTTTTTTTGCCAGCCTTGGCCGCTGCGGCCAACTCTGTCCGCGAATCGAAGCTTTCTCCCCGAACGCTCGCCGGTAACCCCTTGAACTTTCTCACAACCTTACCGCGTCAGTTATGGAACGCGCCGTGCCTTATAGCGCGTCATGAAACAAGGCGGATTCAACTCATCGCATGTTGATTTCACGGCAGCGGCGGCAGCCCGTGTGACCAAGGAGATCTTCGACCGGATCCCGGCAATCATCGGGGCGCTGAGAAAGACCTGTGCGGTTACGGCTTCAATGGATTTCGTGAAGGATGCAGTTTATTCCCTGTCGAAGATGACGCTCCAGGCGACGAAGGCCATCTTTTGGTTGGCGTTGTCCATTTGCACGCGCTCATTGAAGGTTGACAACGGCAGGAGGTTGATCGCGCAGATTCAGGGGGTTGCAGCTATACCCGATTTTGTAAGTTTACATTGTCATGAAAAAAGTTTTTTCGCGGCCTTGTCGATAGACGGAGACGCAACAAAAATCTTTCGGGACCCCGCATCGGCCTTCCTCGGGTCGCGGTCCATCTTGTTCCCTTCAGATTCGGTTGTGTCGGCGGCAAAACATGTTTTTACCGGAGCAATGCCCGTCTTCACCGCTTCGAACCGGAGTTCTTTGCGACAACGAAAACCGTCTTCGTCGCAGAAAAAATCGGCGGCGAGGCGCCGCCGATCTTCGCTACGCAGGAACAAACCAACAACGTAACTAAAGGAGAAAGAGCCATGTCTGAACAACATGTTCGCGTTTTACAGAATTTCGGAAGACAAACCGATGCGCAACTGATCGCTTTCACCGTCGCCGTCATCAAAGGACTGACCGGCAACCCGGCGCTGGCCAGCCCGCCGGTGGACCTCAAGGTGGTGCAAGCCGCCGTGGACAATCTTGTTGCGGCGATAGCAGCGCAACCGAGCGGAGGCCGGGCGGCGACGGCGCATAAGAGCGACGTCCGTCATGAACTGATCCGGATCGTCCGCAAACTGGCGCTCTATGTCCAGGACACTTGCGGCGGCGATCGCGCCGTCGTCCTGAACAGCGGTTTTCTCGCCGTGACTCCCAACCGCGCGAGCTTGCCGGTGGAAAAACCCGGCATCGCCGGCGTCGAGTTCGGCAACTCCGCCGAGCTCGTCGTCAAGGTGAATCCGGTAGCTCGCGCGCGCTGTTATGACGTGCGGACTGCGGCGATCGGTCCGGACGGCGTTCCAGGCGCATGGCAAAACGGCGGCACTTTCCGCAGTACACGCGGAATGATCGTGAAAAACCTCACCCCGGGCACGACCTATTCACTCCAGGTTCGCGCCTTCGGCGGCTCTAACGGACACACGGACTGGAGCGATCCGGTCTCGCACATCTGCGCTTAGCCGCTGAGTAAATCCTATCCGGCTATTTGCATTTCACGTTGGACGTTGGACATCCGAACATCGAACATATTTCGGAGCGCCCTCTGGGTTTCCGAAATGTCAACCGTCAAACGTCGGGATGTCCAACGTGAAATGCAAACGGCCGGATTTCCTCGTCGATTCACAATGACAGCACGCCTTCGGCGGCTCGAACGGTCACACGGACTGGAGCGATCCGGTCTCGCACATCTGCGCTTAGCCGCTGAGTAAATCCTATCCGGCTATTTGCATTTCACGTTGGACGTTGGACATCCGAACATCGAACATATTTCGGAGCGCCCTCTGGGTTTCCGAAATGTCAACCGTCAAACGTCGGGATGTCCAACGTGAAATGCAAACGGCCGGATTTTCCTCGTCGATTTACAATGACAGCTGTCGGGAGGTACCCATGTTTGCAGGAAAGAAATCGCTTCTCATCATTATTGGAATCCTTTTGCCGTTCGCCATCGCCGCATGGGCACAGCAGCTGGACAGGGCCGAGATTCGCGTCCTTCCCGCTAAACCAACGGCAAAGGACGAAATTTCAGCGCGACTCTCCGGAACCTGGCATGACGGTTGTGTTCCCCGCGGCGCCAAGGTGTCGATCACGAAACAGCTCGTCCGCATCCAGTTGCAGTTTGCACCTGCAGGAGTGTCTTGTATCGAGACGCTGACGCCCTGGTCTATAACGGCCTCTATCGGCCGGCTGCCCCGAGGGAATTTTCAAATTGAAGTCGTTCGCGACGCCGCATCTTCGACCGTAACCATGGGGCGAAAGTCATTCCGCGTACCGTAGTGCGCCTGTTCTTTCACGTGCAAGGTGTTGTACGTTCTACAAGACAATATGAAATCCAATGAACACCATCGCCATCGCACTTCAACGGATGTTCTGAAGGACGGCAGTCATCTGTACGAGGTCGAGCGCCGTGCGTATCACGCGGAGCGGCAGGGTTTCCGGATCTCGGAGCTGCAACTTTCTACGACTCAGACGGTGCCCTGGCACTACCACAACAATATTCAGGACACCTTCTACGTTATTGAGGGGTGTATCCGGCTATTTCTCCGGGAACCTAAGCAGGAGGTCACACTCCGTCCGGGCGAAACCTTTTCGGTTGCTCCAGGGCGCCCCCATCTGGTCTCCAACGCTGGCGAGTCGTCCGCAACGTTCCTTGTTCTGCAGGGAATAGGCGAATACGACTACGTTCCGATCTAGTAGAACTGCGGCCGGTGGCCTGTTCAGTCGGTGTTTTGCCCGCGGCGCCACTTCGTGGCATACGGCAACACGAACAAGTAGAGTCCACTGAACAGCAATAAGGCGAGCGGGAGCAGGGGCGAGTAAGTCACCCAGGGTGGAGGCATCCCTCCTCTGGTTAGAGCGACGATGTTGGCGATGACAGTCACTGTGAAAGCGATGGACACCCAGCGGTGGATCTGCCGAATCCAGTTGTTCCAGTTCAATGCGACCTCCTCTGAAGACGAGCCCGTTGGGGATCGGGCAAAATCTAGTTGGCCATGAGCCTCGCTCGGCTCATGGGATCCTCGCGAGCAGCTCGACGAGCTTCCCGCCCATCATCTTCCAGCCGTAGCGCGCTCCACCAAAGTTCTGCTTCTGGTGCGCCTTGAAGCCCGACTGCACGAGGGACAGTCGGGTGCCCGTCGCCGTGGGCGTTAGCGTAAACGTCACGATGGTGTCCATGTCGACGACGAGCCACGAGTAGCGGAGCTTCTTATGCGCTTCGATCTCGAGGATCCGGCAGTTCACGGTGCCGTCCCATCCGGGGTACGGCTGCGTCTTAAAGGTGAAGGCGGCGCCAGGTTCGAGCTTGAGCTCCACGACGGGCAGAAGCCACTGGGTGAGCAACGCAGGGTCGGTAAGCGCGCGCCACACCTTCTCCGGCGAATGATGCAAATCGAATTCGAACGAAAGGGACTCGGTTTGCGATGGGGCGGTCTTGTCGATGAAGCTCATTCGTCCATTTTCTCCAGCAGTTGTTCAAGACGATCGACGTGCTCCGCCCAGAAGGCGCGGTAGTGTGCGATCCAGTCAATGAGGGGTTTCATCCCACGCGGCTCCACGTGGTAGTAGACGCAGCGCCCATCGCGCCGGCCGTTCACCAGGCCGGCGTCTTTCAAAGCGGCGAGATGTTGCGACACCGCCGGCTGCGAGATGTCGAAGCGCGCCGTGAGATCCTTCACCGCGGCCTCGCCGCGCGTGAGCAACTCGAAGATCGCCCGGCGGCTGGGATCCGCCAGCGCCTGGAAAATCTTGTCTTCGACGACGGCTGCAGTCGACATCCCTAAAACATAAGCGGATACTTATTGATTGTCAAGTGAGGTGGATCGGTTCGATATTCTTCACGCCGGCGAGGGAATCTAACAGCGACATGTAAGCTTTTGAGATGGGACATCCCAACATCTGACAGCATTCAGAAGCTGCGTCTGAAAATATGTCAAACGTCGGGATGTAGCCCGGAATTCCCTGCCCTCAAGCTGCCGCGTGAACATGGACGTCCACATCTTCCATTTCATCCCACGCCACAACACTATCCACCAATTCCCATTCGCACAGCCGCATGCATCGGGGACAGCGACTAAAAGAGTCATTCGGCTGAAAAAGCAATTCCTGCAGACAGCAATCCGAAGCATATAGTCCCAACTCGCGCACGTCTTGACCTGTTTTCATTTTCAGTCCTCTCTGAATCAACTCAACGCGCAACAGTGCAGAAATCGTGCCAAACGCAAACTGCGGTCTTTATTGGAATCCTGCGGCTATTTTTCGTGAGGATTTCGTGAATTCGCGAATTCGCGAAGAAATTGGCGATTCAACCCTCATACGCGTAAATCTTTCGGTGACCTGAAGCTACAGTATTTCCTGGTGTCAGGGGGCTCGGCTTGTTCGATATCCACTGGTCGCGGAAAATCAAGATAACCATCAACGGCAAGGAGTACGCGCGCGTAGAGGACGTGCCGGAGGAGTTTCGGGCATTACTCCAGGACAGCGACGGCGACGGGATTCCCGATGTCGCGCGGCAGGGGAAAAGGACTTGGAGAGTTCGGGGCTCCGTCAGCCTCGGCGACGCGAGTGAGCCATTGGACGCGCACCGGGACGTCCCAGTCACATTGCCTGCCGGATTTCAATTCGAAGACAACGGCCTGGAGCAGCGCGTCTCGTGGCGCTGGTTCTCGTGGCATGCCATGAGAGGGATCATTTTCGCCGCCATCTTCATTGTCCCTTTCGCCTTCATGCTCTACTCCTACGTCAACTCTTCGGACAAATCCTGGCCGGCGCCGGCCATGGCGATAGCACTGTTGCTGGCGCTTCCCGCGGCCGCGACAAGCTACAGGTGGCTTGCCTACGTCGTCAATCGAACGACCGTCCGCGTGGATGCGACGCGCATCTCCGTTCTTCACGGACCGCTGCCCTGGCCGGGCTTCAAAGACATAGCCAGGGCCGATATCGACAAGGTCGTCAGCGAGAGGGTGATAAACGACTCTTCAGACTCCTCGGACGGCACGATCTTCCAGCCGAGAGAGATCTACCGGATCAAACTCATACTCAAGAACGGCAAGACCCTGCGCCTGGTCAGCGGGCTGCTCGCCCCCGAGCAGGCCTTGTTCATCGAGCAGCTCATCCGGACGGCCTGGACGCATCAGTTTCCCGATGGGCGTTCGATATGATCAATAACGAGAACGTCGGCAGGCCCCTTCGAAGATTCCAACCTCAATCCAAGCTGCTCCTCCAGGACGGTGAACATTGAGGGACCACTGGCATCCGTGGTGTTCAGAGGATCCGGTGGAAGTTCCAAACGAATGTTATACATTCCCGTCAGTCCGGTTTTATCGATGACTTTTCGGCGAACGATTAGAGAGATTGCTCCGGTTATGCTTCCCATATCCGCCTTTGATGCGATCCACATTCCACTGCCAACCCAATTATTGCCGCAATGGTCCAGAGGCTTTTCGCCCGGAGCGGGCCGCGGTGGCGGATTATTGGGATCGAAATCAATGCAGGTGCCTTCAGAGTACGCAGTGAGTTTGGGTCCGCCCTTGACGACAGTCATGACATAAACGGGAACGTCCCGTGTTTCGCGGTGCACCTTGAGCTTGATTCTGTCTTCGAGAAGCGATTGAAGCATGCTCATCATCTGGTCTCTGCTGGGATTGCCTTCCGCTCGCGCCTCCATGTCGTAGCGATCCGAATGGATCCAATCGGGTCCACCAATCAGCAGGAAGACCTGTGCCACGCCGTAGGCATTACGAATCACATTCTGCATCGGGTTATTCCTAACGTGCAGCAGCCCGCCCGGGTGGGTGTCGAAATCGGCTCCGTTCTCGCCTCGATTATTCAATTTGATAGTCGCCGCCTCGAATTGCAGTCGAACATTCTGAGGTTGCGCCGCACCCTGTGATGTATGGACCATGCCGGTCGCGAGGGGGAAAATTACGACCACCAGCCCGAAGGCAGCAAGCATCAGTTTTTTGGCGAAACTCAATTTTGCGGCGCGACTCTCCAGAATCGCCTGGATACGCTTCCTGAGATCGGAACCCATCACGCCGGAAGCGCATGGTGGCGCAGGCTCCAAATTCAATTTACAAACCGCGAGAATGCCCTGGACGTAGGAGTACGGTTCCTGCCCAATGAGCAGCACTTCTTCGTCGCACGCACGTTCCCGCTCATCGATCAGACGCTTTCCGATCCAGCGAACCAGCGGGTAAAACCAGAACAGCGTTTCAGCCACCATGTAGATCGCGATGGCGAG
Source organism: uncultured Solibacteraceae bacterium (assembly GCA_964584785.1). GTDB lineage: Bacteria > Acidobacteriota > Terriglobia > 20CM-2-55-15 > 20CM-2-55-15 > JAHFTY01. The sequence continues at coordinate 4,335 of CAZPBY010000104.1, read as the reverse complement.
GTTGTCGCGTCTCCGGACGTGGCATAGCTCATGAATGAGAATCGCTTTGAGTTGTTCCGGAGTTACCTGGTCGGTAAGGTCGTACGGTAAGACTAAAGCGGGCCTGATGATTCCCAATACGGCCGGCTCGAGCAAGCCCGGCGACGACAGCACAGGGATCGGCATGTTCTCCAGTGGCAATTCCATGTTCAGGGGCGATGCGAGTTTGAGAACGGTTCGGATGCGCAGCCAGGAACGCAGCCAGTACAAGGCTGAGACGAGAAATCCGCATAGCCAGAGAGAAACCAGGATCGCGGAGATTGGATTAACTTTCGATGCGACGGGTAATGATGTCGGGAGTGGAGCCGTGGCCCTGAAGGGCACGCCAATCCCCGCAACGGTCGAAATCGGAACATGCGTGATCGCCGGGGCCGCGCGCCATTCCAATTGATGCCCGATCGTGACGATTAAAGAAAAAGGAACGAGGAATTTCATCGCGGCGGCGAACCATACACAATACCGGATGCGCGCGCTGTTTTTGCGTAGCATCAGGACCAGTATCGCCGACGCGGCAGCCACAATCGTCGACTGCCAGAGATGATTGGCTAACGGTGGCAGGTATTCGGGAATCATTTCGACTTTTCCTTTCCTTGATGGCCGCGCACCATCGCTTCTACCTCTTTAACGTCATCCATTGTGAGCTTGCCGGAATCCACGAGCCGCGCCATAACAGGCTTTACATCACCGCCAAAAAGACTCAGCAGATCGTCGATTAGCCGCGTTTGTGCCTGGTCGCGGGTAATTGCCGCTTCAAACACTTTCGCTTTGCCTATGGTTTTCACGAGACGGAGCGCTTTCTTGGACTCGAGGCGATAGACCGTCGTTTGCACTGTCGTGTAGGCAGGCCGTTTCCGTTCAGGGAAGGCTTCCTGAATTTCACGAACAGAACACGCACCGCGTTTCCAAAAACTCTCCATGATGTGCAACTCGAGCTTCGTTAATTTGGGATGTGTCATTCTGTATCACTATCCATGACGGCAATATACCTATATACATAGTAATTCGTCAAGGCGGAACGTCGCTTTCCCACGCCAGAGGCGTCGCAAGGATGCGTAATGCCATCCTCGCACCCCTGCCGGGGTGCGTCTTTAAACGCGCGATTGTTAACCCGGAGTTGCGCTTCGCGCTTAACTCCGGGCTATTCTCCTCGCAGGCCTCCGGCGTGCAGCAAACAGGAGGCGTGAAAGGACATTAGCCAATGGAATTCGACCCCGGAAGGGTATTGGGATTCCACGCACACCGCTGGGGTGCGGTTCTGGTTTAAGTGCGACCGGGTTGCAGCGCTCGGTGGTGCTGGCTTACCCCCGGAAATTCCTGCTACGCCTCCGGCGTGCGGGGCGAAACTTTGCCGCGAAAGGAGATGTACACGAAGGCGAAGTATCCGATGGCCAGCAAGATTCCGGCAATCCACCAGATCAGACCGACTCGCAGGCTATAGTCTCCGGTTCGCGCGTTGTAGATCGTAAGCGAATAAGACGCGTCCGTTGTTGCCCGCAGCAGAATCGGATAATTCGCGAAAACGGCGCCTCCAAGCATTGCTGCCAGATATGCTGCGGACGCCAGGAATGCGGCGCGGTCGTGTCCACGGCCAAGGAAAAGGCGCATCGCGACGAGTCCGATCGCGACAACGACTGGAATGATCCAGCCCCAGAGATGCCGTGTGAACTTCTCCGGTACATCCGGACGCACGGACACCGTCGCGATCACACCGGCGATTGTCAATCCCACCAGTGCCGGCCATGCCAGTGCAGCCGCCTGACGGCATCGCGCATTGATCGGACCTTCGGTTTTCGCCGCAACGTAATGGGCGCCGTGAACGCTCAGCGCAACGAGGGCCAGAAGTCCGGTCAGTATGGTGTACCAGTCGAGAATGCCGGGCTGCGGCCCCACTCGAAAGTTCGTCCAAAGCGCCTCGAAAAAGTATCCATCGCGATCCAGCGGCACGCCACGCACGACGTTCCCAATCGCGACGCCAAAGAAAATGGCGAGCAACAAGCTCGACAGGAAAAACAGAAAGTCGAACGCGGACCACCACAATGGATCCTCGACGTGCGAACGCAGTTCGATACCGATTCCCCGCAGCATCAACAGCCACAGAACCATCATCAGCGGCAGATAAAAGCCGCTGAAGCCCGAGGCGTACAACATCGGAAATGCGAAGTACAACGCACCGCCGGCCGCCAGCAGCCACACTTCATTGCCGTCCCACACGGGACCGATCGTTCGCCGCACCGTACTTCTCTCTTCATATCCGCGCGCGACAAAAAGGCTGATCACGCCCGCGCCAAGGTCAAAGCCGTCGAGGACAACGTAGGCCGTCAGCATAAAAGCGACGAGAATGAACCACAGCGTTTCCATATCAGTCGTCGACTCCGCGATGCACGTCGTGCCAGACGAGAAAGAGATACAGAATGGAGAGCACCGCGTACATTCCCATAAAACCCAGCAAGGTAAACAGACCGTTGCCCGCCGATACTTTGTGAGAAAAGCCCGCATCGGTCCGCATCAGTCCGTAGACGAGCCAGGGCTGCCGTCCCAGTTCCGCAGTCAACCAGCCCGCCGTATTCGCGATAAAAGGAAATGGGAAACTCAGCATCACGATCCACAGCATCCATCGCGTCTCAAACAAGCGCTTCCGCCAAAGCAGGAAGCCCGCGACTGTCGAGATGGCGATAAAGATGGTTCCGAGGCCAACCATGATGTGGTAGCTGTAATAAAGGAGCGGAATGTTGTCGGGCCATCGTTCTTTGGGAAATTCATTCAGTCCCATAACGCGGGCTCCCCACCGTCGATAAGTGAGGAAGCTCAAAACCCTCGGAATGTAGAGCGGATTGTCAAGAGTCTGCGTGTCCGTATTCGGCTGGCCCACCAGAACGATCGCGGCGCCTGTTTCTGAGTGGAACAGACCCTCCATCGCCGCAAGCGTCGCGGGTTGATGCTGCGCCACAAGCTGGCCGGTTCGATCACCGGTTGGGAAAAGTTGCACGACCGATGAAATCAATGCCGAGACGATTCCGATGCGTAAGAACACACGGCCGAATTCCTCCTGTTTCCGAGCCAGACAGTAATAGGCGCCTACGGCCGCCATGAAAAACGCGCCGGTCACACAAGCGCCAAACATGTTGTGCAGGTATTGCCAAAGTGCCCACTCGTTCATCAGCAGAGACCAGAAGCTTGTCAGGTGAGCGGAGCCGTCCGCCGAGACCTCAAATCCGACGGGATGCTGCATCCACGCATCCGTCACAATGATGAAGTAACCGGACAACCACGAGCCGGCGAAAATCATCACCGACGACAGAAGGTGAAGCTTTTGACCGAAGCGTCCTTCGCCGTATAACAATATTCCCAGAAAAGACGATTCGAGGAAGAAAGCAAACACGCCTTCCATTGCAAGTGATGTGGCAATGACGCCGCCGGAATAACGCGCAAACCGTGCCCAGTTCGTGCCGAACTGGAATTCCAGGGGAATCCCGGTAATGACGCCGAAGAGAAAGTTGACGGCAAAAATCTTCGCCCAAAACCGCGCCGCTTTGTTGTACCGCTCGTCAACGCGCCAAAACGCGATCGCTTTGAGAATCACGATCAAGGGCGCGAGGCCCATCGTCAGCTGAGGAAACAGATAATGATAGGTGGCGGTGAAGGCAAAATGCAGGCGGTGAATGGCGAGCGCGCTATCCATGTAGTCCTGCTGTTCCTTGTTCGGGTAATCTTCTCATTCAAAGTTCAGCGAGAGCAATCATTGGCAACGCACGTCGCACTTGTGCATCCCGAAATTCACTGGAACACCGGAAACGCCGGACGGACATGTCTCGCCGCCGGCGCCATGTTGCACCTCATCGAACCTCTCGGCTTTTCGCTGGATGACCGGCAAGTGAAGCGGGCCGGCCTGGATTACTGGGAGCATGTCGAGCCGCGCGTGTGGCCAGGCTGGGATGCATTCGAACGGGCGCTTCCGGACCTCGGCGATCCGTACTTCTTTTCAGCGAAAGCGAAGCGGCTCTTTTGGGACGTGCCACTCGGTCAGTCGCCCGGCGTGGTCCTCATCTTCGGAGGTGAAACCCATGGTCTGCCGGCGGAGTTGCACGAACGCTATGAAGAGCGGTTTGTCGGAATACCTATCGTGTCGTCGCAGGTCCGATCACTCAATCTATCGACGGCCGTAGCGCTCGCCCTTTATGAAGTCATCCGCCAGCGCCGGGTTAAGTTTTGACAGTGCCGGCACAATTTGCGGATACTTGTGGCAGCGTGCGACAGGGCACCACCGGCCCGCGGCAAGGGAACAATCCCACCTGCTTC
>CAZPBY010000103.1:0-15581 GCA_964584785.1 uncultured Solibacteraceae bacterium | reverse complement strand
TCAAAAACGCGAGGAATGAATATGCGCAGTTATTTCGGGGACACTACACTAGCAGTGGGTCACAGGGTTGTCAACGGGGAAACACTCCCCTAATCCTACAAAATGACGTCGTGATTTTCCTAAGAACCCTGACGAGTCGACAAAGGCTACCGCAAAGCTTCTTGCTTTGATCGAAAGCTGGTGTATAAGCACTCCATGCGAAAACTCATCTTTGTGCTGGCCCTCATGTTGTCGGCCTTCGCGATCGATCTTCATCGATCTTCCGCAGCCGAAGTTCGTCCCCGAATCCGCGCTGTCACGGCATTCATTGAGATCGATCCGAGCAACTACACGGCTCGCATCGAGGAGGCGCAAAAGTTTCTGGCAACCGCCAGGGACGCTCTCAATAAAGCCGGCTTTGAGGGAGCAGGCGGAAGAATTACGACGCAACCTTTTCCGCAATACACCAAAGGAATGTCGAATGACGACGCGGTGGCGTTCGTGGGCAATTTACGCGAGGCGGCATCCAAGGGAAGGAGCAGTCTGAACATTGGCGCCGCCATGGTCCACGACAATGACGACCCTGCCGGGGCAACTTTGCTGGTCGACATTCTCAGCAAGGTCAGCGTCAACGCCAACCTGATCACCGCCGACGAGCAGGGGATTCACTGGAAGGCCATTCGTCAGGCGGCCAGGGTCATCAAGCAGGTTTCGGAACGCTCGCCCCACGGCGACGGCAACTTCAATTTTGGCGCGATTGCCATGATGAAGCCATACGGGCCTTACTACCCCGGCTCGTATCACGTCGGGAAAGGTCACGCCTTTGCTGTTGCCATGGAGGGTGCAGAAGTCGTGGGTGACGTGTTCCGACAGTATCAGGATCCGGCCGAAGCGGAGAAACATCTCTCCGAAGTCCTGACGAACTACACAAAGCAGATTGAGGTCGTTGCAACCCAGCTTGCGAAGACAACCGGATGGACTTACGAAGGCATCGATGCAACGCCGGCGCCGCTCGGCGATCGTTCGATAGCGACGGCGATGGAATACTTCATCGGTGGACCGTTCGGGTCCGTCGGTACGGAAACAGCTTCGGGCATCATCACGCGGGCCGTGCAATCGACACCGGTGAAGCGGACGGGTTACTCCGGACTAATGATTCCGGTGATGGAAGACAACGTTTTGGCGAAACGCTGGTCGGAAGGAACATTTACGCTGGATTCGATTCTGGCCTATTCCGCCGTCTGCGCCGGAGGTGTCGACACGGTTCCGCTGCCCGGCGACGTCACCGAAGATCAAATCGCCCGCATCCTGAGCGATGTCGCATGGCTCGCCTATCGATGGAACAAGCCGCTGGCCGCCAGGCTCCTTCCTGCTCCAGGAAAGAAAGCCGGCGATCAAACCGACTTTTCGAGCAGCGCTCTGGTCAAAACAACAATCCAGCCGCTGCCCGGTACCAAACGGTAGATCCTGGATGCGTTCGCATCATGCGGTCAACTCTGTACATTCAAGCCATTCGCTCAAGGCCCGTGATCGTGCCGATGAAGCGGCCGCTGAAAACCAGCGCGGGTGAGGTCACGCGCGCCCCTCTGCTGTTGATCGATCTACAGACAAACGAAGGCGTCACCGGGCACTCCTATCTCTTCGGCGTGACCGAGTACACGTTGAAGCCATTGCGCGAGTTGGTGACTGCGCTTGGAGAAATCATCGAGGGAGACAGCGTTGCTCCATTCGAGATCGAGCGCAAGCTTCGCTCGAGAACGATGCTGCCCGGACCTTACTATCTCCTGGGCATGGCTCTCGCCGGAATCGACATGGCGTGTTGGGATACCCGCGCCGCCGCAGCCGGTATGCCGCTAGCCGTAATGCTCGGTGGTTCGATCAAAGAAATCCCTGCTTACAACAGCAACGGTCTCGGAATCATGAACGCACAGGATCTGGTGCGCGAATCGGTTGAGTTGGTAGAGGAAGGATTTCGCGCGATCAAGCTTCGTCTGGGTCGGCCAACGGCGGAAGCCGACGTCGATGCTGTCCGTGCCGTTCGAAGCAGTATTCCCGACGATGTTTTGTTGATGGTCGACTTCAATCAGGCGTTATCCGTCCAGGAGGCGATCCGCCGAGGACGGATGCTCGACGAGGAAAACTTGTATTGGATTGAGGAGCCCGTCCGCGCCGACGATTTTTCAGGTTGTGCACAGGTTTCGGCCGGCCTTCATACGCCGGTTCAGATTGGTGAGAATTTCTGCAGCGTTCATCAAATGCAACAATCATTGATGGCCCATTCCTCGGACTACGTCATGCCCGATGTTCAGCGGATCGGGGGCGTTTCCGGATGGCTGCGCGCCGCGGCGCTGGCTCACGCGTTCGGATGCGAGATGTCGAGTCACCTTTTCCCGGAGATCAGCTCCCATCTGCTTGCGATTACCCCAACCTCCCATTGGCTCGAGTACACCGACTGGGCGAACCCCGTTCTGGAGGAGGCCATCATGATTCGCGATGGTCGAGCCGTCATTCCGGAACGACCGGGAACCGGTCTGAGCTGGGATGAATCCGCCGTCGCCAAATTCGGCATCTGATCGTTTCTGGTAACCTTTTTCCAAAAATCTGGGACCTTACTACTGAATGGAAAAGCTGGAGACACTGATCGAGGCCTCGATTGCCGGCAATCCCGACGCGTATGGCGCTCTCATCCGGAGATTTCAGGACATGGCTGTGGGTTACGCCTATTCGATCCTCCGCGATTTCCAGCTTGCGGAGGACGCCGCCCAGGAAGCCTTTTTTGAAGCTTACAGGAACCTGGCGAAGCTGCGCGAACCGCGGGCATTTGCAGGGTGGTTTCGACGGATCGTGTTCAAGCAGTGCGACCGGATGACCCGCGCCGCGAAGCCGTTGATTGTGCCGCTGGACTCGATTCCAGCGCGTTTGGATAGCAGGAGTCCAGCTGACACTCTGGAGGAGAGTGAAATGAACGCAGCAGTTCGCCAGGCTGTCGAATCACTCCGCGAGCACGAGCGTACCGCCGTCGTCCTCTACTACATCAGCGGTTACTCGCAGGAAGAGGTAGCGCAGTTTCTCGAAGTTCCGGTCACGACAGTCAAGAAACGTCTGCACGACGCGCGGACTCACCTTCGCGAGATCCTCATGGACACCGTCGAAGACGACCTGCGGTCGCGCCGGCCATCACGGACGGAAGCCTTTGCGAAACAGATTGTCGAATTTATCGCCGCAGCTCGTGCGCGCGACACAGAGCGAATCAAATGGATGTTGCAGCAGAATCCCCGATTGCTCGTCGCGAGGGACCCGCTCGGCAACACGGCACTCGTCATCGCGATGAACTCCGGTTACCGGGAACTGGCGGAGCTGTTGGTAGAAGCTGGAGTGGAGCCCGATCTGTGGGAATCGGCGGCGATCGGCGATGTGACGCGTTTGAAGCGTTTTCTCGGCGACGATTTGTCGCGAGTGGATGCGTGGTCACCGGAAGGTTTCACTCCGCTCGGCCTGGCGGCGCACTTCGGCCATCAGACCGTCGTATCGTTGCTGCTCGATCACGGTGCGGATCTCAACCGTGTTTCGAAACACCGGCTCGGAGTAACGCCGCTCCACGCCGCACTCTTCGGAGGACAAATCGATTCGGCGCGGATGCTGATCGACCGCGGAGCCGATGTGAACATCCCTCGTGGAGGCAGCGGATGGCCGCGCGCCGGTTGGACCGCTCTTCACTATGCTGTCGGATTGGAATTCGGCGATCTTGTCGAGCCGCTTCTGGCGCACGGCGCGAACGTCAACGCTAAGGATGAACGTGGTGCGACTCCGTTCGATGTGGCGCGAGAGTCCGGACACGAAGAACTAATCCATCTGCTTCTGAAAGGAGGCGCCCAATGATCGTTTTGATGATAACCGTTATGATGGCTCAACAGGATTTCATCGCTGCCGTTGCCACGGGTGATTCGGAAAAGGTGCGCGAGATGATCGAGCATGATCCGTCGTTGGCGATGGCCAAAGACAAGAACGGCGTTTCCGCGCTGCTCACTGCGGTTTTCCGATCGCGCAAATCCATTGAGGAACTCATTCTGGCGAAGCACATCCCTCTCGACATCTTCGAGGCAGCTTCTGTCGGACGCACCGATCGTGTGCGTGAGCTGGCCGCGACGGATCCGTCGCTGGTGAATGCCTACGCGCCGTATGGATTCTTTCCGCTGGGGCTCGCCGCATTCTTCGGACATAGCGACACCGTAAAGGCCCTGATCGCCGCGGGCGCCGACCTGAATTTGCACAGTCGAGAGTCGATGAAGGTCTCCGCTCTGCATTCCGCAACCGCTGCGGGCCGGCTGGAAATTGCGCAGGTGCTCCTGGCTAATGGCGCGAATCCCAATCTCAAAGCCGACCAGGATTTCCGGCCTCTGCATGAAGCCGCCGCTAACGGCCGGTTGGAATTCGCGGAAGCGCTGCTGGAAGCTGGTGCCGACATCAACGCACGCACTGCCGACGGAAAGACGCCCGTGGCATTTGCCCTTGAACACAAGAAAGAGGAAATGGCCGCGTTCCTCCGCTCGCGCGGTGGTTTGCAGTGACATCATCTGCACAATGATGCTGTCCGGTTGAAGTACGACGACGCGACAGATTGCAGCAACATCTCGGCGCTCCTGCGATCGGCGGCGGACATCCTGGCGACGATTCGGTTGCGGACGGGTTCGAGGAACCGGCCATACTTTTCTAGTGTGACGGTGTCCCCTTCGTGGATCGCGCGCTCGATTGTTTCCATAGTCAATGGAGTCATCAGTTCAACGCGTCCGACAAACACGCGTACCGTTCGCGCAGGGGCGGGACTAACCTCCAGAGGCAGGACGCGATCGACCATACTTTGAGGAACGACATAGAACAGCCGCGCGCCTTCTTCGAACCACGAGTCGCGCCACGTTTCGACCATCGCTTCTGCTTCTTTTTCGAACAGGCCGGCATTGGTCAATTCGCGTTTCAGTTCCTGACGCAAAGAGGCAACGTCCGAAGGGAAGGACGGCAATGCGACGACGGTCCGATCGTTCGTCGGTCCGGCCGATCGAAAGCGAATGCGGCCGCCACGGTTTTCAAAAAGGAGCAAATCGGGGATGGGCTCGCCGTCAGGATTACTGACGACGATGCCGCCATCGCGTTCGATCGTCGCCGTTATCGGGACGTCGAAATTGCCGATGCCTCGATAGAACAGAAACTTTTCATGCTGCGTGCCGGATTCCAGGGCCGACGCGTCAGTGGCGCGAGCGGCATAGTAGTGACTGGCGCCGGCTTCGCGGAGCAACTGCGGTGAGGTCTCGGGCCGGATTTTCACGTCATTCCACGTGATGGTGCTGGTAAACGACGGATCGGCGACCTGGTCCCTGTACTGATCCGGTGTAACGGCCGCTCGTGGATACCACTCGGTGATGAGTCCCTGCCGAAACCGCACGTTCACGTCAACGCGCGTCGGACGCTGTGCGTAGAAGTACAGAACGGGCGTTTCCATTCGAATCTTTGCGGCATAGCTCGATTTGGTGTTGTTCTTAAAACGATCGACGAAACAGGGTAGATCGCTCGGTCCGTTCCAGGGCGTCCAGGTTATGGGTTTGCCGTCCTCGCCTGCGATCGACGTGAAGGTGCCCCATTCGTGGACGATCACGCTGTTTGGGTTTTCCGGTTTCGGCGAAGAAGCCATCGCAGACACGGTCAGGCCAATCGCGATCAAGGTCGAGAGTGAACTCTTCATTTTTGGATTCCTCCACCTTCAGACGGCGGTGAACCGCTGTTTCTTCCCGGCATTTATTTATTTTTCGGCACAACGTTGCATTAGACTGAGAACCCATGTTCTCCGAACGAACCTTGAATATTCAGCCGCGGACTCGCTCTGCGGACAAAGTCGTGAAATCGATCTGTCCGTACTGCGCCGTGGGATGTGGGCAACTCGTGTTTGTCGAGAAGGGACGTATCACGGACATCGAAGGCGATCCGGATTCGCCGATCTCGCAAGGATGCCTTTGCCCGAAGGGTGCGGCGACATATCAACTGGTGACCGGTTCCTATCGTGAGCAGCATGTTCTCTACCGCCGTCCGCGCGCCGTTGCGTGGGAACGAATTCCACTCGAACAAGCCATGGATATGGTCGCGGAGCGAGTGAAAAAGACGCGAGACTCGTTTTGGGAAGAGGATCTACACCGCACGATGGCGATCGCCCATCTCGGCGGCGCGACGCTCGACAACGAAGAGAACTACCTCATCAAGAAGCTCTTCACTGCGCTTGGCATTGTTCAGATCGAGAATCAGGCGCGTATTTGACATTCCGCAACGGTCCCCAGTTTGGGGGCATCGTTCGGACGCGGCGGCGCGACGACGTTCCAGCAGGATTTGCAAAACTCTGATTGCATCGTCATCCAAGGCTCGAACATGGCCGAGTGTCATCCGGTCGGTTTTCGATGGGTGATGGAAGCGAAGGCGCGCGGCGCGAAAATCATTCACGTCGATCCCCGTTTCACGCGAACCAGCGCCGTCGCCGATATCCACGTGCCGATTCGTGCCGGTTCGGATATCGCGTTCCTGGGGGGAATCGTCCGATACATCCTGGAGAACGCCCGCTACTTCCACGAGTACGTGGTGAATTACACCAACGCAGCGGCAGTCGTTGATGACGCGTTCAAGGACACCGAGGATCTCGATGGCTTGTTCAGCGGCTGGAACGACGAATCCAAGAAGTACGATAACCGAACGTGGCAGCTATCTTCCGGCCGCCTCGATCCGACCCTCCAACATCCGCGCTGCGTACTGCAAATCGTGAAAAGGCACTATTCCAGGTACACACCGCAATTGGTCGAAGCCGTCTGTGGTGTGCCCACGCGTCTTTTCCTGCGCGTCGCCGAACTTCTGTGTGACAACTCCGGCCGCGAGCGAACCTCCGCTTTCTGTTATTCCGTCGGATGGACTCAGCACTCCGTCGGTGTGCAATACATTCGGACGGCAGCCATCATTCAGCTGCTGCTCGGCAATGTCGGCCGGCCCGGTGGTGGAATCCTGGCGCTTCGGGGCCACGCCTCGATTCAGGGTTCCACGGATATACCGACGTTGTACAACCTCCTTCCTGGCTACCTTCCGATGCCGACGGCCGATGACGGCGCGAGTCTCAAGTCTTACCTCGACGCCAACACACCTTCCACCGGCTGGTGGAACGAGTTTCCAAAGTATGCGGTGTCCCTCTTGAAGGCGTACTTCGGCGAAGCGGCGACAGCCGAAAACGATTATTGCTTCGACTATCTGCCGCGCATTAACGGCAATCACTCGCACATGGCGACGGTGGCGGACATGGCGGACGGGAAAGTGAAGGGCTACTTCATCCTTGGTGAGAATCCCACCGTCGGTTCGATGAACGGCGCGTTGCATCGTGAAGGACTGCGAAAGCTGGACTGGCTGGTCGTTCGGGACTTCTCACTGATCGAGACCGCCGAATTCTGGCGCGACGCGCCCGAGATTGAGCGCGGTGAAGTGCGACCGCAGGACATTGCGACCGAAGTGTTCTTCTTCCCGGCAGCTGCCCACACTGAAAAGGACGGCAGCTTCACGAATACGCAGCGCCTGTTGCAGTGGCATCATAAAGCTGTTGAAGCGCCGGGCGATTGCCGCAGCGATCTGCACTTTATGTTTCACCTCGGAAGGCGTTTGAAGAAGCTCCTGGCGCATTCCGGCGAGCGCCGCGATCAGCCGATCCGGCACTTGACATGGGACTACCCGACGCACGGCGACCATGACGAACCCGATGCCCAGTCGGTTCTGAAGGAGGTTAATGGTTTCAGAGTTTCGGATCGTCAACCGTTAAGCGCATTCCGTGAACTGAAGGCCGATGGTTCGACAGCCTGCGGCTGCTGGATCTACTGTGGAGCTTATGCCGGCGGTGTGAATCAGACCGCTCGCCGCACGCCTCATCATCAACAACATTGGGTTGCGCCCGAATGGGGATGGGCATGGCCGGCGAATCGCCGCGTGTTGTATAACCGCGCATCCGCCGACGCTCAGGGCCGCCCGTGGTCGGAACGTAAGAAGTACGTTTGGTGGAACGCGAACCAACGCAAATGGGAAGGTCACGATGTGCCGGATTTCATCATCGACCGGCCGCCGGATTACCGGCCCGGCCACGGTGCCGCCGGAGTCGAGGCGATCTCTGGAACGGACCCATTCATCATGCTTCAGAAGGGTAAAGGGTCGCTGTTCGTCCATACGCTTTCGGATGGTCCGTTGCCGACGCACTACGAACCTCTGGAGTCACCCATGAAGAACCCTCTTTACACGCGTCAAAGCAATCCGGCGAGAATGGAGTGGCGTCGAAGCGATAATCCTTACCACCGTGCGTTTGCGGATGCTCAGTATCCCTACGTCCTCACCACGTATCGATTGACCGAACACCATACCGCGGGTGGCATGTCGAGATGGCTGGCATGGCTTTCCGAACTACAACCCGAAATGTTCTGCGAAGTGTCACCCGAGCTCGCCGCCGGGAGAGGATTGAAGAATGGCGGGTGGGCCACAATCACGACGGCTCGGGCCACGATCGAGGCTCGTGTGCTTATCACCGAACGCATTCCGCCTTTGCGAATCGGAGGCCACACGATTCATCAGATTGGATTGCCGTATCACTGGGGATCGAAGGGTCTGGTCCGTGGCGACAGCACGAATGAATTAATCTCGTTTGTGGCAGATCCGAACGTATCCATTCAGGAATCGAAAGCGCTCACCGGAAACATTAGACCCGGCCGCCGTGCGCGAGCGTGAGAGTTGCTGGGCGCAGGTTAATTCAAAGCACCAAACGCGTTGTCGAGGTCGGCGATCAGATCCTGGACATCTTCGATTCCAACGGAGATCCGCACCAGCCCATCCGTGATTCCCAACTTGATCCGATGCTCGGCCGGCACGGACGCGTGAGTCATTGTGGCGGGATGTGAAATCAGCGTCTCCACGCCGCCGAGGCTTTCGGCCAGCGAGCACAAGCGCACACGGCCAAGGAATCGAGAGGCATTTTCCAGCGATCCCAGATCGAACGCGATCATCGCGCCAAAGCCCGACATCTGCTTCTTCGCGAGTTCGAATCCCGGGTGTGACGGCAGGCCCGGATAATAGACTTTGCCTACCTTCTTGTGCTCGGCCAGATACTTCGCGATGACCATTCCGTTCGCGTTGTGCGCTTCCATCCGGACAGGGAGCGTCTTGATTCCGCGAAGCACCAGCCATGAATCGAACGGTGACAGGATGGCGCCTGCTGCATTCTGGATGAATTGCAGTTGAACCGCGTCATCCTTCCGGTTCAAGACGGCCACACCTCCCACGCTGTCGCTGTGCCCGTTCAAATACTTCGTGGTGCTATGGACCACGATGTCCGCCCCGAGCTCGAGCGGACGTTGAAAATACGGCGACATGAACGTGTTGTCCACCACGACGCGCGCATTGTTGCGATGTGCAATTTCGGCGACCGCACGAATGTCCGTAATCGACATGATCGGATTGGTCGGCGTTTCGATGAAAACCATTTTCGTGTTGGGCCGCACGGCGTTCTCGACGTCGCGCAGGTTCGACGTATTCACGTAGGTAAAATCGACGCCGTAGTGCTTTACGATCTTGTCGAACAATCGAAACGTGCCGCCATAGACGTTGTCGGAGCAGACGGCATGATCGCCCTGCTTCAGCAACAGATGGGTCAGTGCGGTCGTGGCGGCCATTCCGGAAGCGAAGGCATAACCGGCCACGCCTTTTTCGAGCGTCGCCATGTTCTTTTCCAGGGCCATCCGTGTTGGGTTTTGGGTGCGCGCGTACTCGAAACCCTTGTGTTTGCCGAGCCCTTCCTGCACGTAGGTCGACGTTTGATAGATCGGAATGGTGACGGCCCCGGTTGTGGGATCCGGTTCCTGGCCTGCGTGGATCGCGTCAGTCTTGAAGCCCATGTTGTTGCACCTGCGACTATTCGTTTTCCCGGAAATCTTCGGACCGGCCGATCAATACTTCGCGAGGCCTGCTGCCGTCCGGCGGGCCGATGATGCCGTTGCGTTCCATCGCATCGAGCAGACTCGCTGCCCGTCCGTATCCGATGCGCAGACGGCGTTGCAGCGCCGAAGTGGAGGCTTTGCCCATCTCCTGCACAACACGAACGGCTTCGTCGTACATTTCATCGATTTCGCTGTCGTCCGCAAAAACCTCGATGTCGGCAGTCTCTTCCGTCGATTCCAGGATTCTCTCGTTGTACGTCGGTTGACCCTGGCGTTTCAAGAACTCCGCAACTTTGATGACTTCCTCTTCCGTCACGAGAGGTCCGTGCACGCGCATCAAACGCGAGGATCCGGGCGGCAGGAACAACATGTCCCCTCGGCCCAGCAGTTGTTCGGCGCCGTTGGAATCCAGAATGGTTCGAGAATCTACTTTGGATGCGACGCGGAAGGAAATGCGGGCAGGGAAGTTGGCCTTGATGAGACCCGTGATCACGTCGACCGACGGACGCTGCGTTGCCAGGATCAGGTGAATACCCACGGCGCGCGCCATCTGGGCCAGTCGCGTGATCGATTCTTCCACTTCGCGGGCGGCGGTCATCATGAGATCGGCCAGTTCGTCGATGACGATCACGATGTAAGGCAAGGGTTCGCGATCGGCATCGTCTTCGGTCTGCGCCGTTAGCCCGGGAATCGGCAGCTGACGAACCTGCTCGTTGTAAACCTCCAGCGTGCGCACGCCTCGCTTTGCGAGTCTCTTGTAACGGTTTTCCATTTCCGTCACGGCCCAGCGAAGAGCGTTCTGCGCGATCTTCGGTTCGGTCACGACAGGCACCAGCAGATGGGGAATATCCTGATACAGACCGAGCTCCAGCCGCTTCGGGTCGATCATGATCATCTTCACCTGATCGGGCCGTGTGTGGAACAGCAGCGAGAGAATCATCGCATTGATCGAGACGCTCTTACCCGTGCCGGTCGATCCTGCGGCCAGCAGATGCGGCATTCGGGCAAGATCCGTCACCACCATCTTGCCGCGAATATCTTTGCCCAACGCGAGCGGAAGCCTCGCCGGTGACTGGCTGTATTCGGCGGACTCCAGAATTTCCCGCAGGAAGATTGTTGCGCGCTCATTGTTGGGAACTTCGATTCCGACGGTGGATTTTCCCGGAATGCGATCGATGCGAACCGACTCCGCTTCGAGAGCCAGGCAGAGGTCGTCGCCGAGTCCGGTGATGCGCGAATACTTCACGCCTGGCTCGGGTTTGAATTCATAAGTCGTGACCACCGGACCCGGATGGATCTGTTGCACCACGCCCTCGACATCGAACTCGCGCGATTTCTGTTCGAGCAGCACAGCCCGCTGCCGCAGTTCGTCTTCATTGATCTTTCCGGCGGCGATGGGTGCGTGCAGCAGCGTCGTCGGCGGGAGATTCGAAGGTGCAGTCGATTGGCGTTCAGGCGTGCGCGCTATGGCCGGCGCTAGCGGCTTCGGTGTCACAGCGCGTTCCATCTTTACCGCTGCCGGCGATGCTGCCACGGCAACCTTCGTTTCGACGGGCGCCGCCGGCTGGGGAGTCTCCCGCGCGGTCGCGATGAGTTGCTTTTTAAGTGGCTTCTTTTCGCGTGCCCGTACTCTCCATTCAGTCCATCGATCCGCCCAGTCTGAAACGAAGGCGAATCGGGGTTTCAGAATTCCGATGGCCCATGCAAACGAAAAAGTCGTCGAAAGGAAAAGCGAGACAAAGAATCCGGAGATCAGAATCACAGCTGCCCCAACGGGGTTCAGGGCCGAGTCCAGCCAGCCCGCCAGCAACTTTCCCAACAAGCCGCCGGCGGGGATGTATTCGCGAATGCTTGGTATGAACTGCGTCATCGAGAAAGACGCGGCCACGGTGAAGATCATCAGCAACATTCCCGTGAGCCTCGTCCAAAAGTTTTCGACGGGCCACGATGCCAGCCAATAGAACGCGTAGATGCCGAGGAAGACCGGGAAGAAAAAGCTCGTATACCCGAATCCCTGCAACATCGCATCTGCGGTATAAGCTCCGATCACGCCCACGTAATTTGAAGGCTTGGCACCAAGATTCGGATTCCTGCTGATGTTGAACGATGGATCGTTGACATTGAAAGAGATCAGGCTGAGACCTATAAGAACTGCAGTAGTGATCAATAAAAGCCCGACGAACTCATTGAATCGCCGATGCTCCGTCGGAACGAAGTAAGCCGTCCAGCTGAAAGTCATATCGGCCTGATTCTACAACATGTCGCGGGAATAGCCGAACTTGTGCGCAGAATCTTGTGCGGCACTCTGAAACCCAATTATCGAACGCCGCGCCAGAACGCGAGGAACAACACGATACCCAGCGCAATCCGGTAATACACAAACACGAAGGTGGAGTGGCCTTGAAGGTACTGCAAAAGAACTTTGATGGCGAGATACCCGACGATCGCCGATGCCACAATGCCTGCGATGAACGGCGTCATGTCGGCCGACGGTAGACCTTCTTTCATCACGTCGATCAGTTTTTTCCCCGCAGCCCCTGCAATCAGCGGCGTCGAGAGGAAGAAAGAGAATCGAGCGGCGGCATCGCGCTTCATGCCGCGAAAAAGTCCGGCCGTGATCGTCACGCCCGAGCGTGAGACGCCCGGCACGATCGCCAGAGCCTGGGCGACACCGACAGTCATCGCGTCAGCGAACGACATTTGTGAAAGACTTTTCTGCTTGCGTCCCCTGAACTCAGCGACGACCAGCACGAGCGCCAGGAGAATCAGCGCCAGCGCGATGATTCGGATGTCGCGCAATTCGCGGTCGGCGAGTTTTTCGAGGAACAGTCCGGCTACTCCCGCAGGGATAGTTCCGGCGACGATATAGAAGAACAGAGGGTCTTTGCTTCGACCCTGGAGATACTGGATGCCCGATTTGACCAGGTCGATCCAGTCCCGACGGAAATAGATCAGCAATGCAACGAGCGTGCCGAGGTGTAACGCCACGTCGAAGGTGAGGCCCGGATCCTCCCAGCCGAGGAGTTTCGGAATCAGGATGAGATGTGCTGTAGACGAGATCGGAAGAAATTCCGTCAAACCCTGAACCGCGCCAAGGATGATCGATTGAAATAAATTCATATCTCCATAATCACCGGCAAAATGAACGGACGCTTGGATGTCTGCTTAAAGAAAAATTTCTTCAACACTTTCCGGATCGTGTCCTTCATCAACGAATAATCACCACGTTCTTCGATCGATGCGGATGTCACCGTATCGACGACAAGCTGGCGGCTTTCGTTCACTAATCGTTCCTCCTCCGCGAACGCGACGCCGCGCAGAATAATCTCCGGCGGTATTTCCATCATGCCGGTCTGCTTGTTGATGGCGATGATCGTCAGCACGATGCCGTCTTCGGAAATGTGGCGGCGGTCGCGAATCACAATCTCGCCGACTTCCTCGAGGCTGCCTTCGTCGATCAACACGCGTCCCACAGGCGCCTTTCCGACGATCTCGGCGCCATCCGTATTGAATCGAAGAATGTCGCCGGTTTCCGCCACGATCACTCGTTCCTGAATCGCGCTGGTTTTCTCGGCCAGTTTGGCGTGACGATGAAGCTGCCGGTACATTCCATGAATCGGGATGAAGTACTTCGGCTTGACGAGCGTGATAACAAGTTTCAACTCTTCTTCGCTGGCGTGACCGCTGACGTGAACGGGCGGTTGACCTCCGTCGGGATAGTAAATGTCCGCGCGGCGTCGATAGAAGTGATCCATCATGCGCGTGATCGCCCGCTCGTTGCCCGCGATCATGCGCGCGGACAGGATGACCGTGTCGCCGGATTCCACTTTTACTTCCTTGTGGTCGTCCAGTCCGATTCGCGCCATAGCCGACATCGGTTCGCCCTGGCAGCCTCCCGCCACGATGCAAAGACGCTCGCGCGAATAATTCCGAATGTCCTTCGAGCGGATGATCAGGCCGGGCGGCACTTTCAGGAATCCCAATTCTTCGGCGATCTCGGTGTTCTCCGACATCCTTCGTCCGAGGAAGCTGACGAAGCGTCCGTGTTGCTTCGCCTGATCGACGACAAGCTGGAGCCGCGGGATCGACGAGGTGAAACACGATAGGATGATGCGCCCCTTCGCGGTCCGGAATATCGATTCCAGACGATCGTTCACCGTGCGCTCGGACGCCGTGTGGCCGGGTCTCTCAGCATTCGTGCTGTCGGAAAAAAGCGCGAGAACGCCTTGGTCTCCGTAGGCGGCGAGCGTGTGAAGGTCGAACAACTTCCCATCAATCGGTGTGGGGTCGATTTTGAAATCACCGGTATGGATCACGGTGCCGAGGGGTGATCGAATTGCCAACGCGAAAGAATCCACGATCGAATGGGTAACGTGGAAGAACTCGACCTCAAAACAGCCCAGTTGCAGTTTGTCTTTGCCTTTGACGACGTTGATCTGCGCGTCTTCCAGCAAACCATGCTGCGCGAGCTTGTTTTTCACCAGGCCCATCGTGAAGCTGCTGCCGTACAGCGGCACGTTCAAATAAGGAATGACGAAAGGCAGCGCGCCGATGTGATCTTCATGGCCGTGCGTCAGGACGATAGCCTTGACTTCGCTGCGGTTTTCCAGAAGGAAACTGATGTCGGGGACGATGATATCGACGCCGAGAAGTTCTTCGTCGGGAAACATCACGCCGGCATCGACGACGATGATCGAGCCGTCGCAGCGGAATGCCATCATGTGCATGCCGAATTCGCCCAGCCCGCCAAGAGC
Source organism: uncultured Solibacteraceae bacterium (assembly GCA_964584785.1). GTDB lineage: Bacteria > Acidobacteriota > Terriglobia > 20CM-2-55-15 > 20CM-2-55-15 > JAHFTY01. The sequence continues at coordinate 865 of CAZPBY010000103.1, read as the reverse complement.
TATGACGTCGAGTGTTTTGTCGCTGCCGGTGTGCATCAATGCCTGCAAATCTGATTATACAAACGGTGAAACTCTTCAACCGAGAGATTCTCGGGACGCGCATTCACCGGCACGTTCGCTTGACGAAGGTGCTCTTCGAGTCTGTCGCGAGGCACTCCGGCAAACATGTGACTCAGATTGTTGATCAACTTTTTGCGCCTGGATCCGAACGCGTTATGTACGAAGTCCGTGAAGGCCGCGGCATCGGGAGTGTCCGGCCGCCATTCGAGCCGGACCACCGCCGAATCCACTTTCGGCCGGGGACGGAAAGCGCCGGGCCGGACCGTAAAGCCGTACTCGGGCACAGCGTAGTACTGGACGAGAATCGATAAAGGACCGTAAGCCTCGTCCTCAGGGTTCGCAACGATGCGATCCGCAACTTCTTTTTGGATCATCACGGTGACGTCGAGGATTCTCCGACGAAACTCAATGAACCGTTTGAAAAGGGGCGTTGCTATGTTGTAGGGAAGGTTGCCGACGATGCGGAATGGTTGATCGATGACGCGATCCATGTCCACTTCGAGCGCGTCGGCTTCGATGACGTCCACATTCGAAGGCATATTCGCGCGAAGCGGTTCGATCAGTTCTCTGTCGATTTCAATGGCGACAACGCGTCTTGCGAAACGAGCGAGTTCTCTCGTCAACGCACCCGCGCCGGGTCCGATCTCGACGACGCTGTCGCTCACGCTGATTCCTGCAAACCCGACGATTCGTTTGAGGATATTTGTGTCCGTCAGGAAGTGCTGTCCGAGGCGCCTTTTTAACAAGGGAAAACGTCCCGTACGGGATTCGAACCCGTGCTGCAGCCTTGAAAGGGCTGTGTCCT
>CAZPBY010000102.1:0-15812 GCA_964584785.1 uncultured Solibacteraceae bacterium | reverse complement strand
TGCGTCGTGTGTGGGGCCGCGGGCCGGTTGCGTGAACGAAGTGGATCACGCCATTCCAGCCATTGAACGGTCAATTCTTGTTCGCGTTCGGATTCACCTCGCTTGCTCCAGGTCCCGGCTGACTGTTCGGCCCCGAACTGCTGTCAATGTACCGTCCATAACTCGCCTTCAGCGCGAATCTGCCGTTTCCGGTGATGTTGTAGGCCAACGACAGCCGCGGAACCGCCGTTGTGTAGATCGGAAAGTTGCCGGCGCCGAGCGATGGAATGATCTGCTTTGCCGCGAACGGACCTTCACCGGTGTTTCCCTGTTCAGTTTGCTCCGATGAGAATCGATCGAATCGCACTCCCAGTGTGAAGGTCAGCTTCCGGTTCCACGTGACCTTGTCGTTGAGGTAAAACGCGGCGTACTTGCCTAACGACGAAACGCGACTCGGAAAGTCATACACGATCACGGAGTCCGCGTTCGCCGGCACGAAGCGGGCCTGAAAGTCGGCCGCCGTGGGATTCTTGACAGAAGCCTGCGCCGCGGTCGCGCGATAACGGTATTGCTGCTGGTTCGGAAAACCGAAGTTGGAGTTGTATCCCTTGTCCCACCAGCCATAGTAGCCAAACTTGATTTCATTGTTCCTGCCGGCGATGTTTGTAAAACGGCTGACGTCGGCATTCCACGTCCATCGGATCGGACGGCGATATATGGTTTGAATGGGTCCCAGCGAACCCGCGGACGTGGTGTTGAGATCGGTCCGCCGGACGCCATTCGGGTCCGTGCAGGGAGCAAACGTGTTGCAGATGTTCGTCCACGCTTTATCGGGCCACCAGTATCCCCCTCGGTTGATGCCTGCCGTGGCGGTTGTTCGCGAGTTGACAATATCCGTCCACTTCAAGTTCGGCCCGTAGTCCGACCACGAATCCTGATTCTGTGACGCTTCCGCCGGCGTCCATGTTCCGCCGGATCGATACGGCTGCCACTTGCGTCCGACGGACCAACTGGCATCGACCTTCTGTTTATCCGTGAGTTGATACGTCAGCTTGGCGGTCGGTGTTTGAAGCTTGGTGTAGAACTCCTGCTGCTGGCCATCGGACATGCGGATGAAGCCGGGTTGGTATTGACCGCTGTAGCCGTCACGGTAAGACAAGTAGAACCACAATTTGTCCTTCCTGATCGGCCCGCTTGCGTCGGCATACGTTTCGCGAAGTTTGGTGAATTTGTTCGAACCGGCCTGGTAACCGGCCGTGATCAGTTTTTCGTCCACGTTGTTGCTTTGAAAACTACCGCGTTGATAGTCCTGAATCACTCCACCGTGCCATGCGTTGCCGCCGGACTTCAGCACACGATTGACGGTCACGCCGGCATTCATCTGATCCGCGCCCTTGGCGGCCGTGATGACGTTCACTTCCTCAAAACTGTTCCAGTCGCTTTGCCCCTGATCCCAGACAAGTCCATCCACCGCCACGACGGCATTTCCGCTGCGGCCATACGTCCGGACGGTCGGCGCCGGACCGGTGCCGTAATTGGAGCCCCCAACGTCATACGTTCCGGTTTGAAAAAGACCGGGAATCAAAGTCGTGAGGCCGGTCATGCTGCGGGAGTACGGCAGGTTTTCGAGTTTGTCGCGATCCCAGTTTACGCCGACCGTGGCCTGCTCCAGATCGATCGTCGGCGCCTGGCTGCTGACGGTGACCTCCTGGCTCACGGCCGACACCTCCATCACTGCAGGAACGGTCGTTGTCCGGCCCGCCTGCACCAGATTGCCGTCGACGTTCATTGTCTTGAATCCGGGAAGAGACAACGTAACGCGGTAGGTGCCGACCACCAGTTCATTGAAACGATAACTGCCCTGCTCGTCCGTCACCGCCGAGCGGTTGCCGCCGATCATTGACGCACTGCTGACCGTCACCTCAACACCAGGAATAAGAGCGCCGCTGGTGTCCGTAACTCGGACACTAATGCTGCCCGTGATCGCTTGTGAAAAGGAAAAAGACGCGAACGAGATGATGATAAGGACGGCGACGAACAGTTTCATGGCTTCTCCCAGTGGATTGGTGGCGGGATTATATAGCGTGTTCTGGTACGACGGTAGCGCTTGGAGATCGAACAACGAAAGTTGACGTTGGAGATGGGACACCCACGCCCCTTCTGATTATTGTCAAATGTTGGGACGTCCCATCTCAAACGCTTACATGTCGCTGTTAGATTCGTTGCCGCGCAAAGCGGGGATAATGTTGTTTTCGGGATTTAACGACTAAATTTGACGTTGGAGATCGGACACCCCGACAATTGACGTATTGCGGACGGCGCTTCTGATTATTGTCAAATGTTGGGACGTCCCATCTCAAACGCTTACATGTCGCTGTTAGATTCGTTGCCGCGCAAAGCGGGGATAATGTTGTTTTCGGGATTTAACGACTAAATTTGACGTTGGAGATCGGACACCCCGACAATTGACGTATTGCGGACGGCGCTTCTGATTATTGTCAAATGTTGGGACGTCCCATCTCAAACGCTTACATGTCGCTGTTAGATTCGTTGCCGCGCAAAGCGGGGATAATGTTGTTTTCGGGATTTAACGACTAAATTTGACGTTGGAGATGGGACGTCCCAACATTTGACAATATTCAGAAGCGCCGTCTGGAATGTGTCAAAACGTCGGGATTCCCATAATCCAACGTCAACTTCTCTTGTTCGATCTCTCCGATGCTCTCACGGTCTTCACAGAAGCGCAAATAATGCGACAAAGTTCGCGGTTTTCCGCGATAACTTGAGCTGTTCCCTCCGGCGAAAGTAACCTAGTCCGATGGATTAACTCCAGCCAGACGGTTGTCTCATTCAGCTCTTTAAAGACGATCCGTAGTTTATGGACAAAGTCAGCGCGACTCTCCGCACCACGCGCCTCAGCGTAATTGGCTGCTGCTGCAGTTGCGGACCGTGTTATCTGGCTCGCGATATGTCGAGCTTGTGGCGATCGAGGCAGCCCAGACAGCAACGATAGAATCCCGGCTGCGAAATTGATGAGTCGGTCTTCAAGGATGTCGGCTTTGGAGGAGTGAGCGTTCATAACGGTTGGCGTGAGAAGCAAGAGTCGTACCAGAAATGGACAGGTACAATTCACCTTGGAGATTGGACATCCCGACCGTTGACGTATTCAGAAGCGGCGTCCACGTCAAATGTCGGGGTGTCCGATCTCCAACGTAATTTAGTCGTTAAATCCCGAAAACAACATTATCCCGGCTTTGCGCGGCGAGGAATCTAACAGCGACATGTAAGCGTTTGAGATGGGACGTCCCAACATTTGACAATAATCAGAAGCGCCGTCCGCAATACGTCAATTGTCGGGGTGTCCGATCTCCAACGTCAAATTTAGTCGTTAAATCCCCAAAGCGGTATTATCCCGGCTTTGCGATATTCTTCGCGTATGCCGGCGAGGGAATCTAACAGCGACATGTAAGCGTTTGAGATGGGACGTCCCAACATTCGACAATAATCAGAGTCGAACAGCTTCATCATGGTCCTTTCCACCGGATCGGAACTCCTTGCACCGGTCTTCGAGGTGTTGCGACAGTTCCTGGACGATCTCCTCTTCACGAGCCGGATTCAATCTTCGCAAGGCGGGCATAAATTTGTCGTTTCCAATCAGGCATGTTCTATTCCCGTAATGCGCCGAATGGCCTCCACAAACTCGAGCCAGTTGTCGCGCTGCTCGGCAAGCACGCGACGGCCTGTGGATGTGATCCGGTAGAAGCGCCGGCGGCGCTCTCCCGCCTTTTCGATCCATTTCCCCTGGATCCAGCCTCTTTCTTCGAGCCGGTACAGCAACGGGTACAGCGAGGCGACCTTGAACCGGAGGCGGCCGTCCGATCGAACTTCGATGAGCTTGGCGATTTCGTATCCGTGGCGGGGGCGGTCCTCAACCAGCGACAGAATCAGCAGTTCGGCGCTGCCTTTCTTCAGCTCCCGTTCGTGCATCGCTGAGATATGTTTCATAGCGACATATGATACAACGCCATGTCAACGCTGTCGACGGTGGATTTGAAACCGCCTCGGATTGATTTCGGGGCCGAAAAAACTAACGGAATGAAGCCGAGAGTCGATACCGGTTCGAAGAAAGGCTTGTTTGCGGCGGAACCGGTATTCGATGCGAGGCAGAAGGTATTTCGCAGTCCGTTTCCAACGATCTTCGAAAGCGAAAAGGCCAACGGCACTGCAAAACAAACGTGCAACGGCGACGAGAAGGTTTTTTCCGGCTTATTGCCGACTGACAATGACGCAAGCTTATTCCCATGGATTCAATTAGTTGCTGCCATACTCGATTTTGTCGATCTTTTGCCTGGCTTTGAGAGTTTACTTTGCGACGAAGGCAATTTTTGACCCGCCGTCGAGGGTTAGCGAAGGCACCCGCCCGGTTTTCCGTGGCACGGATTGCGTTTTCGTTGACGCGCTCGCGATGGCCGTCGTGGGCGCGACAACAGCCGCAGTCGCGGAAAAAGCCTTCAACACGGCATCGACGGGGGTTTTGCCGTTGAAGAAAATCATCGGCATGCCGCAGGAGCCCGTTTGTAAGCCGGAGCATATTGATGTTGACTACCGGCGACCGGGTAACTATTCTCCACCCCTAAAACGAGGTGGGAGAGGAGATTACTAATGTCAGCACGATTCCCTATGAGGGTAGGGGTATTCGTTTGTCTTGCGATTTTTTTATTGACGCTGCCGGCGTTTTCACAAACGCAGACGTCCGGCGCCGTCACCGCGAGGGCGCTGGATACCAGCGGCGCTCTCATCCCCGGTGTCGAAGTCACGATCAGCAGTCCCGCGATGATCGGCGGTTCGCGAAGCGCAATCACCGATGAACAAGGTTCGTACCGGTTTACCGAACTCGTGCCCGGTGTTTATCGTGTGAGTTTTGCTCTTTCGGGTTTCAAGACGTTGAACATCGACGGTATTCCCGTGGCCGTCGGCGTCACCCGCACCGTCAATGGCGCGATGGATGTTGCCACCGTTGCCGAAGAAGTGACCGTAACGAGCGCAGCTCCGACCATCGATCTTGAAGCCGCCACGGTCGGCGTGAACTGGGATCAAAAGAAGCTCGACGAACTGCCGTATGCGCGAAGCATTAAGAGTCTCACTCAGATGATTCCCGGTCTGTATCAAACGTCCTATGACGTCGGCGGTTCATCGTTCGGCAGCGGAGCGGGGATCTCCGCCAGGACATATGGGAAGAACGGCGGCTCACAGATTTCGTTCGACGGAATTCTGTGGTCGGGAACTTACGCCGACTACGGAGCGTTCGAGGAAGTCAACTTCACCACCGCGTCAAAAAGTGCCGATCAGGTTGCGTCGGGCGCGAACTTCGTTGCCATCCTCAAGTCCGGCGGCAATACATTCCACGGCAATGCGTCCATCGATTATGAAGACCACAAGTTCCAGGGAACCAATGTCGACCAGGACTTGCTCGATCGCGGATACCCGACCGGTGGCAATAAGTTCACAAAGTACCGAAACATCTACGGCGATATCGGCGGCCGCATCATCAAAGACAGACTCTGGTTCTATGGTGCCTTTACGCACGGCTATCAAGGCACGCTCATTCCAGGTTTTATCAGCCTGAAAACCGGCCAGCAGGTGGAATACTTTACGAAGATCGTCGATCCCACAGCGAAACTGACTTATCAGCTCACCTCTAAACAAAAAGTCGACGTTTTCTGGACGTTGAATCGCAAGTGGCAGCCTTATCGCGACGCGAGCAACCTGTTGCCGCTGGAGGCGTCGCAGGATCAGGACGCCTACTCCACAATCGGGCCTTCGGCGCGGTACACCAATATCATCGATCCGAAAACGACCTTCACGTTCCAGCTTGCCCGAGGCGGCTGGTGGTGGCCGATGACGGCATGGACGGAAGATCCGAGGAGACTCGACATCACCACCAATGCGACCCTCGGCGCCTACTTCCATAACTATTCGCGCGCCGTCAAGTGGAATTGGACCGCATCCGTCGCGCGGGTGACTCCGATCTTCGGCAAGCAAAACGAAATCAAATTCGGCTATGACGGGCACTGGAACAAGAACTACGTCATTAATTTCGGATACCCGTATCAGGAAGTTTTCCGTTACAAGAGCGACAAAGCGGACACGTGTCCAAACAATGTGATCTGTCCGAACTTCTTCAAGGTTCCGAATTCGGTCCAGGCGTGGGATTACTCCAACACCGTTTCCAGCGGCGACAAGTGGAAAGCCGGCTTCTTTAACGACAAGATCACGGTGAATCGGAAACTGACAATCAATGCCGGCATCCGTTTCGACCATTACACGTCCTGGCTACCAGAGCAGGGCAATCCCGGCGAGGGTCCATGGGCCGTGAAAAAGATCTTCGCAGCGCGTGGCGGCGATGAGTTTCCGAAATACACGCGCTGGTCGCCGAGATTTTCGTTCGCTTACGATCTGACGGGAAGTGGACGGCTTGCGTTCAAGGGAAGTTGGGGCCGTTACAGCAACGGCATCGGGCCGAACGCGACGACGACCGGCGTGAATTTGAATTCGGCGAAGAGCTGTACGTACAACCTGTGGGATGGAACGATCCCGTACGATGTCCGCAGGAATTTCGGGCCCGATGGAATCATGGGCACCGCAGACGACATCAACCTTTCCGGCGCATGTACCGGCGGTCCCGGCATCTATGCCTTCGACCAGAATCTCAGAACGTCTTATCTGGATGAGTACGCTGCCGGCGTCGACGTGGGTTTGAGCCGCGACTATTCCATCCGAGTGAATGTCATTCGGAAATTCGATTTCGGCGGATCAAGGACGATCGATACGCTGTTGCCGTACAGCGCGTATAGCGACGTCCGTTGCGCTGTGGATCCGGGCCGCGACGGCAAAACCGGGACACCCGACGACGGTTCGGTGTGCGCGTGGTCCGTCCCCAGCGGCAATCCCAACCGGCTCGTGACCAACAAACTGTTCTCGAATGTGGATTTGTCGAAGAACGAAGGTCAGAATAGCTACACGGCCTACGATGTGACCTTCAACAAGAACTTTTCCAAAGGATGGTCATTCCTGGCAGGTTTCACAACGGATCTGGGCCACGTGAGCAACAACTTTCCGCTGAATCCCAATCAGGATAAGTACAACTGGCAGCTTCCGGTCTGGAGCAATGTTTTCAAGATGAGCGGAACCTACCAGTTACCGTTTGGACTGGTTTACGGCGCCACATTAAGCTCGCAGAGCGGCGATTGGTACAACAGGACGGCGCAGGTGACGAATGCATTGAACTCGACGGTCACGCAAACAGTTGAAGGTCAATTCTTCCGAAAGGATCGCGTCACGCTATGGGATAACCGGGTCGCGAAGCGGTTCAAGTGGGCGGAGAGACAGACGTTCGAAGCGGGCGTCGACGTGTACAACATGACGAATACGAACGCGGTTACCGGTATGAGTACGAACAGCAGTTCGTCGGCGTACCTGAAGCCGACCGACATCATTCCGGCTCGCATCTTTAAGATCGGTTTGAAGTGGAAGTTTTGAGGACGGTTTGATGTCAAAACCCAGCATTACAGTTCTGGCCGTTGCCGCAAGCCTGTGCTTCGCCTCGGGCATTCTCGTTGCGCAACGGCCGGCACCCCGGCCTGCCATCGCAACTCCGGCGGCCGCTTCGAATGCCGCGCAGATTGAAAGCAGCCGCGGGTTGATCAACAGGTATTGCGCCGGATGTCATGGAGACACGGCTCCGAAAGCCGGACTCTCGTTAACGAAATTCGACGTCGCCCATCCGGAGAAGAACGCGCAGGCCGCCGAGAAAATCATTCGAAAACTTCGCGCCGGCATGATGCCGCCTCCGGGAAGTCCTCGTCCGGACATGGAGGCCGCGAAAGCGCTCGCCGGCTACCTGGAAAAGACGGTGGATCAATTCGCCGCCGTTCGAGTGGAACCCGGACGCCGGTCGTTCCAACGTCTGACGCGTACGGAATACGCCAATTCCATCCATGATCTCCTCGCAATCGACGTGGATGTCGAAGGTCTTTTGCCTTCGGACACCATCAGCAGCGGGTTCGACAACATCGCCGACTCGCAGCAGTTTTCGCCTGCGCTGATGGAAGGCTACATTCGAGCGGCCGAAAAGATTTCGCGCGAAGCTCTCGGTGATCCTTCGGCAGAACCCGCGTCTGCCACTTTCAAGTTGGACCGAACCGCTTCGCAATTGCGCCGGGTGGACGGCGCGCCGTTCGGCACTCGCGGTGGCATCGTCATCACGTATAACTTTCCGGCCGATGGCGAATACGTTTTCAAGATGTTGCTGCATGGTTCGCCGACGGGAGCCCTGTACGGCAGCGGGGGAAACTACGCGGGCTCGGATCAGATCGAAGTGTCTATCGATGGCGAACGCAAGGCGTTATTGAATATTGCGCCAAGCATGTCGGAAAGCACTCCTGAAGGCTTGACGTTGTCGACCGGGCCGATCACGGTCAAGTCAGGCCCTCAGAAAGTTGCGGCGGTGTTTGTGCAGCGGACATCGCTGCTCATCGATGATCTGATCACACCCATCGAGCACACGCTTGCGGATACGAATATCGGCATCTACAAGAACATCTCGACTCTTCCGCATCTGCGCGAATTTGAAATAGGCGGTCCTTTTAAGACAACCGGAGTGTCCGACACGGAGAGCCGTCGAAAAGTGTTTGTGTGCCGGCCCTCGAGCGCCGCGGAAGAACTGCCGTGCGCGACGAAGATCATCACGAATTTCGCAGGTAAAGCGTATCGGCGTTCCACGACTCCGGAGGATCTCGAAGGCCTGATCAGTTTCTACCAACAGGCGCGGAGCGCCGCTGACTTCGAGACCGGTATCCGCACGGCGGTTCAAGCGATTCTCGCCAGTCCGAATTTCGTGTTCCGATTTGAACGCGCCCCCGCCGGGGTGAAACCGGGCGAGACGTATCGAGTGGGCGACCTCGAACTGGCGTCGCGGCTGTCGTACTTCCTGTGGGCGACCGGGCCGGACGACGAACTGATCCGTCTGGCCAATCAGGGTCGCTTACACGATCCGCTCGTTCTCGAAAAGCAGACTCGCCGCATGCTGCTCGATGCAAGGTCGGAAGCGCTGTCGACAAAGTTTGCATCGTTGTGGCTGCGGCTGCCGGACCTGACCAGAATGCATCCCGACGCGCTGATTTATCCGCAGTACGACAGCACCGTCACTTCGTCGATGAAGCGCGAAACCGAGATGTTTTTCGACAGCATCGTTCGTGAAGATCGAAACATTTTGGATTTGTTGACGGCGAATTACACCTTCCTCGACGAAAGAGCGGCCAAACACTACGGCTTCGGGGAAATTCGCGGAACACGATTCCGCAGAGTTGAAGTCACCGATCCGAATCGTCGTGGTTTGGGACTGTTGGGTCAGGGAAGCGTTCTGGTGCTGACGTCGGTTGCAGACCGCACATCGCCGGTTCAGCGCGGCAAGTGGGTGATGGAAGTTCTGCTCGGTACTCCACCGCCGCCGCCTCCACCGGGTGTGCCGCCGTTCACGGACACGAAATCGACCGATAACGGCAAGCCGCTTACGGTGCGCGAGCGCATGGAGGTTCATCGGGCGAACCCGTCGTGCGCGTCCTGTCATCGAATGATCGACCCGATCGGTCTGGCACTGGAGAATTTTGACGTCACCGGCCAGTGGCGGACACTCGACAAGGGCGTCCGGATCGACACCTCGACCGAACTGTTCGACGGCACTCCCGTCAGCAGTCCCGGTGATTTGCGCGATGCTCTGTTAAAGCACTCGGAAGCCATCATCGGCAACTTCACCGAGCACCTGATGACATATGCGCTCGGCCGTCGTGTGGAATATTATGATATGACCGCGATTCGCTCGATCACCCGCGAAGCGGCGAGGAATAACAATCGATTTTCATCATTTGTTCTGGGAATCGTGAAGAGCGCGGCGTTTCAGATGAGCCGGGCCGAAACGAGCACGGTCGATAGATAGCAGATCCGGAGGATGCACCATGATCATCACGAAGAAACATCTCTCGCGCCGAACAGTGCTGAAGGGTATGGGTGTCAGCCTGTCGTTACCGTTCCTCGAGGGAATGCTTCCGGCAATGACGCCGGCCCGCAGCATGGAGGCCGGCAAGCCCGTTCGGTTGGCTTGCCTGGAGATGGTTCACGGCGTCGCCGGCAGCGCCGCGGAAGGCATTGAGAAGAACTACTGGTCGCCTGCAGCGGCCGGCAGTAACTTTGATCTTGCGCCGACAAGCCTCCTTCCACTCCAGCCGCATCGCGAGTACGTCACAATCGTCAGCAATACGGACTCGCGTGGCGCCGAAGCCATCGAGATCAACGAAATCGGCGGCGATCATTTCCGCTCGGCGGCCGTTTTCCTGACGCAGGTTCATCCCAAGCAGACCGAAGGCTCCGATGTTTTTTGCGGAACTTCTTTAGATCAGCTTTACGCTCAACGCGTCGGCGATCAGACACCGGTGCCGTCGATACAGCTGTCGATCGAAAGTGTGGACCAGGCGGGCGGCTGCTCGTATGGTTATTCCTGCGTCTACACCGATTCCGTCAGCTGGGCGTCGCCCACAAAACCGCTGCCTCAGGTCCGCGATCCGCGCATCGTTTTCGATCAGTTGTTCGGCGCGGGAGGGTCACCGCAAGCCCGTTCGGCGAGACGGAAAACAACAGTGAGCATTCTGGACTGGATTACGCGCGACGTTGCCCGGCTGCAAAAAGATCTGGGGCCGACGGATCGCGCGAGACTGGACGAGTATCTCGAAGATGTACGCGAGATCGAACGCCGGATTCAGCGGATCGAACAAAAGAACATGAGCGGAGAAGTCCGCGAGTTACCCAACGCGCCGGTCGGTGTACCGGATTCGTTCGAAGAGCACGTCAAACTCATGTTCGATCTGCAGGCGGTCGCCTTCGCGGGTGACGTCACGCGAGTGTCCTCATTCAAACTGAGCCGCGACGTTTCAGGAAGAGTATTTCCCGAAAGCGGTGTTCGCACGGGCTTCCACAACGCGTCGCATCATGGTTCGAGGGGCCAGCGGCTCGCGGAATTCGCGCAGTTGAACAAGTATCACGTCAGCCTGGTGCCTTACTTCCTTGATAAATTGAAGAAGACGTCCGACGGTGACGGCACGCTCCTGGATAACACACTCGTGATTTATGGTGGCGCGATGGGCGATGGCAATCTTCACAATCACAAACGGTGTCCGCTCTTTTTCGCCGGCCATGGCGGAGGCGCCTTCAAGGGGAATCTGCACGTGAAAGCGCCGGATGGAACACCCATGGCTAACGCGTGGCTGACGGTGGCGCGTCGGCTGGGGATACAGATCGACACGTTTGGAGATAGCACCGGTGAACTGGTGATCTGATCGGAGAATACGGCGATGTCGCACAGAAATCGGATTGGCGGTCTTTGTTTGATAGTGATCGGTGTGTGGGTTGCTTCGGGAACTTTCCTTGCGACGCCTCCGGAATCCCGCGTGGCGGACGCCGCGATGCGAAACGACATCGTTGCGGTGCGTACGCTGCTCAAGCAGGCCGAAGATGTGAATGCGGCTCAGGGCGACGGCATGACGGGTTTGCATTGGGCCGCCGTCAATGCGAATCGCGAACTGGCCCAGGTCCTGCTCTATGCCGGTGGGAACGTCAGAGCCAGCACGCGTCTCGGCATCACTCCGGTTCATCTGGCCGCCGAAGCCGGTTCCGCTCCGATGTTGGAGTTGCTGTTGAACGCGGGAGCTGATGCGAAACTGCCAACCACCGTCGGATTGACTCCGCTGATGCTGGCCGCAACATCAGGCGATCCACAGGCGGTGGACGTTCTACTCGAGCACGGGTCCGATCCGAACGCCAAAGAAAAGACTCACGGCCAGACCGCTTTGATGTTTGCCGCGGCGAACAATCGGGATCGAGCGATCACCGCGCTTCTTGCGGGCGGCGCGGATTCCCGGATGGCAACGAAGGTCGTCGCGCCGGCTGCGGTTCCGTCATTTCTGCAGGGCGGCGGACAACGCGGCGGTCAGCGTGGACAGGCGGGAGCACAACCTCCGGCAGGGGCGCCTGCTCAAGGTCGAGGAGCGGCGCCGGCGCCCGCCGCGCAGCAGCAGGCCCAAAACAACAATATGGATGAGGGACCATTCGTGGCTCCGGACCCTTCGGGCGGCATGACCCCTCTTTTGTACGCGGCGCGCGAAGGACAGATCAACGCCGTCCGCGCGTTGATCGACGGCGGGGCCGACATCAACGCGACGTCGGCCGATCGCACAACGCCTTTGATGATCGCCTGCATCAACGGCAAGTTTGATACGGCGATGTTCTTGCTGGAACGCGGGGCCAATCCACAACTGGCCAGCATGGCAAACGGTACGCCCCTCTACGGCGTTATTAATGTGCAGTGGGCTCCCAAGGTGTTTTATCCGCAACCGACGTTCAAACAGGAAAAGGCCAGTCACCTGGAATTGATCCGCTCGCTGATCGATCACGGCGCCGATCCGAATGTGAAACTGAGCAAGGATCTCTGGTACACGGGCTTCAATGGCGGCGGCGGAATTCAATCCACAGGTGCAACACCGTTCTGGCGCGCCGCATACGCGGCTGATGTCGATGCCATGAAACTTCTGATTTCCCGCGGTGCGGACCCCAATATGGCGAATGCGAACGGCGTCACTCCGATGCTGGCGGCGTCCGGCGTGAGCGGCAAGTTCGGCACGGATGAGGTCGTTGCTCCGCAGGGCCGCATGGCCGCAGTCGTCTTTCTTGTCGAAGAAATGCACGCCGACGTGAATGCGTCAGACCGTCCACCGGCTGGCGGAGGCTTCGGTGAAGAATTCGGTCCTCGCGGCGGAGGTATCACGGCGCTGCATAACGCGGCGTCCCGGGGCGACAACGAAATGATCCTTTACCTCGTCTCGAAAGGTGCTCGCGTCGATGCGGTCACCCGCAGCGGCCAAACTGTAGCGGACATGGCGAACGGGCCAATCCAACGCGTCCAGCCTTACGCCGATACGGTGGCTCTTGTGGAATTCCTGGGTTCGAGAAACAGCCATAAATGCGTCTCGTGCTAGGTTAGTGCACTGTCACAATGAAATCGGTAGCGGCAGCTGTAGGCGCCGGCTTCAGCCGGCGCGTGCGCGAAGCGCAGGGTATTTGACGAATTCCTGGACTATAATTCGATAACCAACTGCCTGTCGGTGGGTGCTCAAACACCCTGCGCCTATCGGCGCACGCCCCAGCTCAAGCCGGCGCCTACATTTACAGCTGATCCACGAGGCACCCGTGTTCCTCAAGAAATATGGGTGACGGGGCCTGGGACACGAGCGCCCAGCACCCCACCAAAAGCCGAGTCTGGGTGTCGGTAATTCTTACGCGTCTATATCACCCTTAATCCAAAGCATCTGAAAGTATTAGTGAGGCATACCCTCGATAGTGTCGAAATACCTTACAGTTTTCCGGGCGACCGTGCCAGCACCCGCCGCAATCATTGTTGTAGTCAATTTACTGATTAGATTGGCCCAAAGTGCCCTTGACAAATTTTGGTCCTTCGCTTGCACATAGGATTCGGTTCCTATAGGAGTGAAAGGAAGAATTGTGATGACAGGACTATCCACTTCAAAACATGCATGGATCGCTAGCAGCGCGAACCTTTTTCGGGTAGGACTCGTTTCAACGTTTCTCCTGGTCGGTATGCTAGCGACGCCGACTTCGTTGCATGCGATCACGTTCAACTTTACAAGCGACCATTGTGACGGTGGCTGTGGTACGGCCCCGTTTGGCACGGTAACGCTCACACAAAATGGTGCAAACGTTGATGTTAACGTTCACCTCAATTCCGGGTACTCCTTCATTAAAACGGGAGCCGCGGACTTCGAAAACTTCAAATTCAACGCAACCGGTGTTGTTTTAGCGGACATCGTCATCGATCCGCACACTCCGGCTCTTGTCGCACAGACCGGGAATTTCAACGGAGACGGCACGGGCGATTTCGCATTCGGGATTACGTGTCCTTCCTGCGGCAACGGTGGGAGTGGCAAATTCACAGCGGATATCGTGTTTCATGTTACCGGTGCAACTATCGCCGATCTGACGGCTCCAAATGGCGTGGGTGCGATTTTCGTTGCGGACGTTCTCGCCCCGAATGGCAATACCGGGCCGATTGACGTCAGCACAACACCACAAACACCGACTCCGGAACCCGCCTCTCTTCTCCTGCTCGGATGTGCATTCGCCGGGCTGGGGGCGACGGTGCGCCGGTTTCGGAAAAAAGATTAATCGGTATTTACAACTCTTGCCTCGTTCGAAACGGAAGGCGACCTGAAATTGGGTCGCCTTTTGTACTTTCGCCCTTCGGCGTTGTCGGCAATCCTTACATTCTGTTATTGGTTACTAACCCCATTATTTTGAGAGCTTAGCTCGTAGATTCCCCCAAAAGTGTCAGGATGCTTTACATTTTTTCGATCTAAAGTGCCCACACCAGTATCAGGGTACTAATACCTAATACGCTGATTCTGTGTCGTCAAGTGCCCTACACTAAACTGTGGTGCCTCGATTGCTTCGTCGCTTGGTGCTAGTGAGCAAGGACGCGAAAGGAAACAATTTTATGATGACAGGACGATCATCTTCGAAAAACCCATGGAAGGCGAGTAGCCGCTATCTTCTTCGGATAGGCCTCGTTTCAGTGTTTCTCCTGGTCGGTATGCTGGCGACGCCGACCTCTTTACATGCAATCAGCTTCAACTTTACGAGCGACCATTGTACCGGCGGGTGTGGTACCGCTCCGTTTGGCACCGTGACGCTGGCGCAAAATGGAGCCAACGTCGATGTGACAGTACACCTTACTGCCGGTTATTCATTCGTGCAGACGGGAGCTGCCGACCTCCAAAACTTCAAATTCAACGCAACGGGTGTCGTTTTAGGAGACATCACGGTTGACGCGCATAGCCCCGCCCTGGTGGCCGACACCGGCAATTTCAATGGGAACTCCACGGGGAACTTCGCATTCGGGATCACGTGTCCCTCGTGTTCGAACGGCTCTAGTGGTGCGTTTACGGCGGATATCGTGTTTCATGTCAAAAACGCGAGCATCGCTGATCTGACGGCTGCCAATTCAGTGGGAACGATTTTCGTCGCCGACGTTCTGGGTCCGAACGGGAACACCGGGCCTGTCGGCGTGATCGGAAAACCGACGACAAACACTCCTGAACCCGCTTCCATTTTATTGCTCGGATTTGCCTTTGCGGGAATGGGAGCCGCCATGAACCGATTTCCCAAGAAGAAATAGTTGCGAATTACGACAGCCTCACCGGCGAAGGGCGACCGATATCTCGGTCGCCCTTTCTGCGTTGCGGCTGCCACATTGCCCCAACGCATGAAGTGAATTAGAGTAATCACTCCATGAAGCGACTCCTGTACTTGTCAGCGTTGCTGGGGACGGTTTTAATCGGTGGTCTGCTTGTTTACACCATCAGGAAAGCGCCAGGCACATCGCAGCAGTTTTTGGATAGCGGTAAGAAATACTTCGAGCAGCAACAGTATCCCGAAGCCATTATTCAGTTCCTGAACTCGGTTCAGAAAGACCCCCGAAATCGCGAAGCCCGGTACTTGCTGGCCCAAAGCTATCTCAATCAAAAGAATTTCAATTCCGCGGCGAAAGAATTAACCGCGCTCCTCGAATATTTCCCGGATGACGTTGACGCCAAACTGCAACTCGGCAACATCTATCTCGTAGGAGGACTGCGCAACTTGAACCTTTTTAGCCAGGCTGCGGAAATCCCTAAATGCGTCCTGCAGAAGGCACCGGCCAAAGTTTCGTCCTTTAT
>CAZPBY010000101.1:0-15812 GCA_964584785.1 uncultured Solibacteraceae bacterium | reverse complement strand
CTGAATCCAAAGAACTTAAGCGGTGAAATACTCATCAACTGCGAAAGTCAGGTTAAGGCGCTCGCGGCGATTGACCAGGGCTGGTCGGGACCACCTTTTGACCCGATTGCCCTCGCGGTCTTCTTCGGCATCACTGTGGTCGCGCGCGAAGACGTAATGGATGCGCGCACCGTGCCTGCGGGCGGGACCGGGACTATCGAATTCAACCCTAATCGACCTCGTGGGCGTGTTCGCTTTTCAATCGCACACGAATTGGCGCATACACTCTTCCCCGACTGGCAGGAGCGAGTACGCCACCGTTTGACGCACGAACAGATGACGGGCAGCTCAGACTGGCAGGTTGAGACCCTGTGCAATATAGCTGCTGCCGAGTTCTTGATGCCAGTCGGAAGCTTTCCGGAACTGCGTGAGCAAACGCTGAATCTCGATGGTCTGCTGTTTCTGCGCGAGCGTTATCAGGTTTCGACGGAAGCCATCCTTCTGAGAGCAATCCATCTCGCGAAAGTCCCTGCGTTCACATTCGCAGCGTCCGTGCGGCCTTCGGGACGGCACAAGTTGGATTATGTGATCAGCTCAGCAGCGTGGTCACACGGAACGCCCGCAACTCTGCCGTCACAATCTGTGGTGGCGGACTGTAATGCCATCGGCGTTAGAGGGAAAAGCGAGGAGGAGTGGGGAAGCGCGATTGGAAAGCTTCAAGTAGAATGCATCGGTCTTCCGCCCTATCCCAACCAGAGCCACCCTCGTGTGGTTGGGGTTGCTCTTCCGTCTATTGAATCCGCCGACGCGCCGCCTTCGACCGTTCACTACGTGGTCGGAGACGCTACGCAGCCCCTTGAAGATGGGCCTCGCATCATTGCTCACATTGTGAACGACCGTAGTCCAGTATGGGGCAGCGGGTTCGGGCTCGCCGTTCGAAAGCGCTTTCCGGAGGTGCAGCGCCAGTTCCAAGCATGGGCCGAACAGCATCGGGCCGATTTCAAGCTTGGTATGCTGCGCATAACTGACGCCACCCCCAATCTCGCGTTTGCCCATATGGTCTGCCAGCAAGGCTTCCGTCCAGCGCCGCATCCGCGAATTCGATACAACCAGCTTACGCGGTGCCTTGAGAGTCTTGGCGACATCGCTCACGAGCGACAGGCATCCATACACATGCCGCCGATCGGCTCGGGAGAGGCTGGAGGTTCGTGGCCGATCGTCGAAGAGCTAATCGCCGAGATCCTGTGTGCGCGGGGACTCTCCGTGACGGTGTACGAGTTGCCCAACCGACCATCGGCGACTCAGAGAGCACTCGACTTTCGCGCTCTAGGGCGTCAGGGCCGTGAGGTCTGAGTGCTCCGATCCGTCGTGCTGCTTTCCGGCCGGGTTTCTTCCGGCAAATCCTCCCTAGCTGGAGCGCTTCAAACCAAATTCAATGCACTTGTTTACAGCACTCGCGATTTTATAGGTGAACTCTCCCCGAAACTGGAGCGGCAACGCGGACGTTTTCAGCATCGGGGAGACTATCTAGATCGAACGACTCAGGGACGCTGGGTTGCGGATCTGCTCGTACAGAAGACGGCGACATTGGTTGATGACGCGATCGTGGTAGTCGATGCCATACGGATCAAACCGCAGATCGATGCGATCCGCCAGGCGTTTGGCCGGCGCGTGGTCCATCTTCACCTAAAGGCGACAATCCCGGTTTTGGAAGAGCGTTACGCAACCCGTCCTGTTTCGGAACTCGCTGAGCTTCCTTCGTATGCCGATGTCGCAAGGAACAGAACTGAACGACGCGTCGATGACCTCGCCGCCTTCGCGGATGTTGTCATCGACACGGACCGATGCGTTGCGCAAGACGTTCTCGTGCGGGCCGCTGCACACCTCGGGTTGTATGCAAGGAGCGCAGATCCTCTCGTAGACGTGCTTGTCGGCGGCCAATACGGAAGTGAAGGGAAAGGCCACATCGCGTCGTTTCTTGCCTCCGAGTATGACATCCTCATTCGTGTCGGCGGGCCTAACGCGGGGCATACCATCTTCGAGTACCCGACGAACGCAAAAGTGCACCAGCTTCCGTCGGGAACATCCAGAAATGAAATGGCGCTCCTGGTACTTGGCCCCGGCGCAGTTATTGATGTCCAGCAACTCCTAAGCGAAATTGTGCAGTTCAGTGTCGGCACAGACCGGCTCGCGATCGACCCGCAGGCGACGATCATCATGCCGGAAGACAAGACTCGCGAGAACGGACTGCGGAAAGGCATCGGTTCCACCGGGCGCGGCGTGGGTGCAGCGCGAGCGCGCAGGATTATGGAGCGACGCCAAACGACGAAGCTCGCGAAAAGCGTGAAGGACCTTCGTCCCTACATCAAAGAGACGCACGCAATCCTTGAAGACGCTTACGTGCGAAAAAAGCGCGTATTCCTCGAAGGAACTCAGGGAACCGGCCTCAGCCTCTATCACGGCAGCTATCCCTGGGTCACGTCCGGGGACACCACGGCATCAGGTCTCATGAGTGAAGTCGGTGTACCTCCTATGCGCGTGCGAAAAATCATTCTTGTCTGCCGAACTTATCCGATCCGCGTTCAAGATCCTAGGCGGGGAACATCGGGGCCGATGAGCCAAGAGATCGAGTGGACCGAGGTATCACGACGATCGGGCGTAGATATCGACGAACTTGAACGACGAGAGCGCACCACGACGACTAATCGGCGAAGGCGTGTTGCAGAGTTCGATTGGGTGTTGTTTCGGAAAGCAGTGACATTGAACAGTCCTACCGACATCGCGCTCACGTTTGTCGACTACTTGTCCGTCCGCTACCGAGAAGCGCGGCGTTTGGAGCAACTCGAGCCAGATACGGTTCGCTTCGTTGAGGAGCTGGAGCGAGTTGCGGGTGCGCCTGTCTCACTGATTTCCACACGTTTTCATTATCGAAGCATCATCGATCGGCGTGCGTGGTGATGGCGACACTCACTCCACAAACTTTGGCCGCTTTGTATCCACGTCTTTACCATATGGCGACCTTCGGCAGTTGGCCGAGCATCGCGAAGCACGGTTTACTGAGCACAACGGCGCTTCTCGACCTTTTTGGCATCATTGGCGAAAAGCGTCGCCAGATCGAAAGCTGTCACAGACCGGAGTCCGTCCTAATTAGTCATCCTCTTCACGGCGAAGCCGAGGTGCGAGATCAGAAACCTATGTCGATCGACGCCTTGGGCGGATGCTTGGAAGGCATGGAGCCTCCCGAATTCCTCCAACTCCTGAATAACAAGGTCTTTTTCTGGCCGACGATCGAGAGGTTGAATCGAATGTTGGGAGCCCGAGCGTACAAAACGAAGCCGCACTGTGTGATTACTGTAGATACCGCAGCGCTGCTCGCGCGGCATGGATACCGAGTGGTTCTCTCGCGCATCAACTCAGGTTCGACGTTGTACACACCGCCAAAGAGAGGCATCCGTACTTTTCAGAGCATTGAGGAATATCCCGTGTTCACTCGCAGGAGTGGAGTCGCGTGTAGTGTCGCAGAGGTAGCGATTAACTCCGGCGTACCTGACATCGCGGAAATAGTTATTCAAGTTGATCACAGAACCACATGCGGGACCTTGGAAATCCTTTTCAGTCGTTGATTCCGCTTTGCGGCACTCTCAAACTTTCGATTTTGCAGTTCTTCGACGAGAAAGAAGGTCGGATAACGGCGAGGCAATTAAATATTCCTGTCATTGGTGTCTTGGGTGTGCTGCTCCGTGCAAAGAAACTGGACCACATCACTCATATCAAGCCGGAGATCGAACGGCTGAAGAGCAGGGCCGGATTCTTCATTGAACCAAGACTGGAAGCTTCTGTTCTTAACCAAGCTGGAGAGTGAGCGCGAACGGTTTTTGCCGGTCAGCCGTGGTGGCGTGAGAGACAACTTGCATGAAGCCGCAAACGACACCCGCGCCGCTCGGCGGTCTCTAGCTTTGATAGGCAGCGTCGCTCACGTTGAAACACGAGAATCGACGAACTGCTCCCAGGTTCGAAGAATACGCGCTGCGAGTTCACATGCGTCATGCTTGACACCATCGCTCAGTATCACTAACGAAACGTCGCGATCTATATTTCCACAAGCTGGAGCGTATTCTTGAGCTTCTGTTGGTGGCGCCGGCTGGCTTGGGTTTCTGAGCGAGTAGTGCTTGTGAGAATTCGCAAGATCGCGACACAAGCGCATGTCCACGCTCTCTACGAACAACCTTTCCAAATCTTCTTCGGATGAAGCTCCTGTGTCTTTCAACCAATCCCGAAGGTGAAACGCATTCTCGAAGAACGCATAAAGAAAGTCATAGCGGTCGTCCTCGGCTTGGGCCGCTGACGCACGGCAATACCAACGACGCACTCGATCAAGCTGCGTTCGCCAGCCTCCCGTCATGTGAAGGCTCCATCCAATCTCCGGCGACCGCGCGTTATAAGGCATCATCTTTAACTATGGCTCCAAGCGGGCTGCGTACGAAATTTGCAGAGTTTTGGCACTTTTCCATACTGATTTCAACGGCATCGTTCGGTTTCGCGTTGTAAGCGCTTGTACCTTGCAATCCGCCAAGTCGAGACGAGGAACATGGTTGCCTGACATTCCTGTGACCTTGGAAGACCCAAATGAAAAGCACATATTCGACCTGAAAAAGCCGGCGTCGGCGGTTCAATTCCGTCCCTCGGCATTTTACGCCACGTCAGCGCATGACACTCCGATTTGCCAGGGCCACAATTGCTGTGACGCACTGAACAAATCTTCGGCATTGCCCGGCTTGGGGCCAGTCCCCGAGAACGGGTTGGCATAGCGTCGTCGTCCAACTCACTCGTGACGGGTCATCATCGTCAAGACATGAAGGCGTCCAAACGTTTTACGAAATGTGTGGTTGAGCGTGCTGCTCGTCTAAGCCTGGATTCGCATTCGTTTCTTGGCCGCAGCACCCGGATAGCGGTTTTGTGCCTGGAGTGTCTCGCGTTCGAGAATGCGTTCGGTGTTGTTCATCCGAAGAACCCTCACCGTGACTTCACCGATTTCTGAGAGTCCGACGATTCGAGCGCCTTCCAGTTTGAAATGTTCATTCCATTTAGCAGTGCGTGGATTGAAAAGCCGCGTAAGAATTCTAGTTCGCTCTGCTACCGAGCTGACGTTGCTCCCTTTGGCGCGATTGCAGGGTGCGCAAGCATACGCAAGATTATCTCCATCAGTTAGGCCGCCATGCTTCTCCGCAATGATGTGATCGACTTGGCAGCCAAACCCGCGGTCCTCCTCGTGAATCAGACAGTACTCACAAAGATGCTCTGCGCGCGTGGCCACGACCCGACGAAGTTCCGCCGGAACATATTTTACCCATTTGACTGCCGCGCGCGCGCGTGCCTTGGCAAGAGTCAGAATGTGGTCTAGCTCGATGTAATGATTGAGCTCAGAGGCTTCTTCCGGAGTAAGACCTCGTTTTTTTCACGCGAAATCAACTCTTCAACACGCCTTTTCGTGTCCTCCGAAGGCCGATACGCAATGAGAGAGTCCGGTGTGAACCCACCTGCCAGGAAGTCGATAATCTCCTCATACGCTCGAGTCATGGTTGGAGTTTTACCACGGCCGCTCAGCTAACCGCGGTTCGGGTCCTCCCTTGCTTGAGCGGCTGGCCGCTTCGGGCCGAACCTTAACGAAAACGAAAACACGGAAGACCGTCGGATACAAGTAGAGGTTGTATCAAATTTGTCCCAACGGCGCGTATCGGCTGTCTTGGGCGGATCACGAGGCTGCAATGAACCGTTAAGTTCTTTGATTTCACAAAAACGGTCAATCCAATTCCGTCCCTCGGCACTTTCGGTTAGTTGCGTACAACCTCCGGCTGGCGATGGCGCCCGCGCATTCTGCGCCTTAGGGCAGATTCGGCGGCGGCTGACGGCGCCTGGTCGCCTGCTCGAATGAATAGGCCAGTTCGATCAGCCGCGGTTCGCTGCAGGCCGTACCCGTGAACGTGATTCCCATTGGCATCGGCTTGGCATCGAAGCCTTCCGGCAGCGGCGGCCCGCTTGAATTTTTAACCATCACGAACGGCACGGTGACACTTGGGTAGCCCACACGAGATGTTTAGAGCCGCCTGGTGGATTTGTTCGTCTCGCCAGTGGACATAAATATTCTGCGCGATGGTTGGTTTGGCGGTTTGGCGTGTCCCAAGAGCTTTGAGTTCCGGACAACTCCACCGACTGTAACACGGTCGCCGCGAAGCTCAGATCCGTTATCACTTACAGCAGTTGATATGGTCATCGGCGCATGATTTTCGAGCGTGGCTTATTGAATAATGCCCCTGTCGGTGATGTGCACATCGCGCATCACGCGTGGAACCGTGAACCTGGCTTGAAAGGTTCGCCCTCCGACAATAGCTTTCATGACATGCGTGGATCCAATTTCGAGCATGTCTTGATAGCGGTGGGCCCCTGTGATGACGATTGGAGTGTCGCTCTCGTCCAGATAAACCTGAATCGTGCGGAACGTCTCATTATCGATACCAAACTTGGTTCGCACACCCACGCCGGAACTGATCGGGTATTGGGATTTTCGAGCGGGAGGTTGTGCGGCTGCGTTCGCGCTGGTATTCTGGATGACCGCCGTGGTTCGAGTACCTTCCCAGATAATCGCGAGATCTTTTAATGGGTACATCACGCCACCGGTGGGGACTGAGATGGCTCTGCCGTTCGGAACCATTGCGTGGCTTTCTCCGACCAGTTTGTTTTCCTCCAAATGACCGGCGACATTGATTGGGATTTTCAGATCCGGGTCCAGGTACGAAAACTCCAACTTGTTGTTTTCCCACCGACCCTGAACGTTGACGGAAACACCGCTCGCACCGATTCCTGTGCCTGTTACTTTGCTGCCCTCCAGCTTCAACATTGCTCGCGTTGTGTCCGGATTCTTTGGGAGCATTCGCCCATCCTTTGTTCTCCAGGCATAAGCTCTGATTTCCCAAGCACCCGAAATCGGATCCGATGCGGTGGGTTGTTGTGTACGCAGAGCATCGTCAGGAACCAGGACAGGCTTTTCACTCAAGGATGCGTCGGACTCTGTCGGCACCGGCAGTCCAAAGCGCTTCAACGTGAATGTTTCCAGGCTGCGATCCTCGGCACTTCTGCACCTGATGTCTTGATCGGCCATCCCAATGAAGGCGGCGACGATCCTAGCCTCGCCGTTGATTTTCTCGACGAGAAATGTTCCAGGCGAATTCGCGCCAACTTCGATCTTCAGCCCCTTGTACGACTTGAGTCCAACGCGGTTGATTTGAAATTCATTGGTATCGCGAAGTAATAACTGCCGGCATGAATCGGTGGCATAGACGGTTGTGTTGACTCCTGGCGACACAGTCTGTGCAAGAACGTCCTGGCGGCCGGCCTTCATGGCATATAAAAACCGTCGCGTAAGGTCCGACGCTGCGGCGAATTCGGGGCCAAACCAGTCCTGTGGCGGATCCGTGACATCCTGCAATACAAACTGGTGTTGTGAGACTGCAAAAATGAGAGCGTAAGCATGCTCATCCAGCGGCCGGAACAAGACTCGAACTCTCACTTCAAAGACACGATTCCGCCGTTCGACGATCGATTCAATATAGTGCGCTCGGTACGTGAAAGGCTTGCAGATCGCGTCCAGCTTTCGAGTATTGTCGGCTAATTCATTTGAGAGGACTGCACGAGCGGCCTGTGGGTTTGCCTGATCGAGCGCCTGATAAATCTGAGTCAGCGTGCCCGGTATGGCTTCTCTGGCTTCAACGAGCATCGGAATCAGATCATCGATCGCTTGAAGCGTTGCCGATCCTGCACCCAAGCTTCGCAGCGACTGCACAAGGTCCTTGTTGGGCGGCAATTCCAAGCCGCGGCGCTGAATCTCAAGCGCGATCGCAGTGTCCGGAGTGCCTAGACGAATGAGTTGCTGGATTTGTTCTACGGTAATGCGTGTCTGGGCCTGCCCGCTCAGCAGCGAAGTTCCAATCGTGAGAGTCAGGATCAGAGGCAGTATCAGTTCAAGGACCTTGCGAGTGTCGGAGATGTTCATGATCGTCATCTCAATGAAGATTGAAGTTGACCTCAATGTTGAGCGCAACCGGGACGGCTACTCCATTTTGTTTGGCAGGATTAAACCTCCATTGGCTCAACGCTTCAACCGCCTTCTCGTCGAGTCCCTTGCCGAGACTGCGAACGACGCGAAGAACCTGAACGGTTCCATCCCTTTGAACGATCGCTTCAAGAACGACTGGCCCCTGTATTCTGGCCCGTCGCGCTTCGTCGGAATACTTCGGGTCTACTTTTCTGATGAGAGTTGGCGCGCTGACGTCGCCGCCGACTCGAAAAACGCCGCCAGCCGAGGTTCCACTTGAAGGCGGTGCCGTGCCAGAACTGCCTTCCCCATTGGGCGACTTACCCAAAATGCGCATGGTGTTTTCGACCTTCGCTTTCAAATCCCTGACCTTTTCGTTACCGAGATCAAGGCGTAACGCGGCGTCGCAGCTCTGAAGTGCGCCGGCATAATCGCTTTGCTCGAACTGGCTCTGCGCGCGAGAGAACAGCTGATTCACCTGTGAAGCGATTGCAGGGCCAGACGGTGGGTTTGGAGTAGCGGCCTGCGCAGGACGCACAGGAGCAGGAGGATTGGCGCTTACCTCGGCCTTCGGAGCCGTCGCTGGAGTCACGTCGGCGTCCGACTTTTGCGGCTCGCTCGGTATAACAGTAGCGGTCAGAGTTCGAAACACCGCATCGGCTTCCGTCGCGTCCCGATTTTCCTCCGTCGCCCGAGTCTGACCGGTTTGATCCACGCGAAATCGACGTTTTCCTGTTTGTTGATATAGGAGTGGTGTCGCAGAAACCGTATAGGTCGTGATGTGCCCGAGATTGTCGGCGGGCCCGGGCATGTAGGTGTATTTGTAACCAAGTCTCTGCCCGTCCGATCTCCAGCCTCGGTCTATCTCAACGCCGTCGTCCAGTTTCTGAGGAAAGCTACTATTACCGGTTCGCGACACGTAAGAGCCGATGCGATTCTGCAGAAGGTTGAGTTGCAGGATTGCTTGTTCCTCGTAAGCGTTCAAAACGATGTCATCGGACAGCATAGGCGCAACGGACTTACGAATAAGGGGAATTCTGAAACGTTCCGGTAAGGTCCAGTTTTCGACGCGCACTCGCCCGTTCAAGATCTGGGCCAGAATCAGTTCGCCGGCTGGTGAGAAATCAAACGCGCCAGCCCCCGGCATACCAACGGCCCGCAGGAACTGACCGTTCGCAACATCCCAGACGGTATATATCGTGATTATTTGCCCGAAGAAGTGATTTCCGGATGTCACCAGGAAGCGGCCGTCGGGACTGAACTTCACGATGTTTCTTGGCCTGAAATTGAAAGGCAACACCAGGACAACGCTGCCTGATGACGTCTGCCAAATCCGAATCACTCCATAGCTGTCTACCGATGCCAACATCTTGCCGTTGCGAGAAAAAGCCACGGTGTACACCGAGTTTCGCCGTCCAGGTGAGGGCGCACCACTGTCACACGACAAGCTGTCGTCTGTATGCAACGTTTGAATCAAGTCCCCTGTGGTCAACTTCCAGATACTAATATTGCCGTTGGCTTCGCCGGATGCGAGTAAGGAACCATTTGGAGCAAAGGCCAGGCTGGTTACATCGCAGAGTGGCAGACCGGAGTTTGGATCAGGTGTACCTAACCCAACGCGCAGGGTGTGCTTGATCCGTCCCGTCTTGGAGTCTAGTACGTAGAGTGAGCCATTAGCTCTGCTAGCAGCGACGAAAGCGTCATCGCCTGAAAACTTGAGAAGCTGATAGTGGAGTTGTTGAGGGGGGGGAGTTTCCAGATTGATGCCTGTTTTCGCTTCCCAATTGAAAAGATCGCTGGCCCGGCCCACAGTTCGTCCATCCGAGGATATATAGACTCCGAGGTTCGGTCCCTGGTAAACAGATTTGCCACTGGGAATCTCCCAAATATCCGTTCCGGTCGACAGTAGTAAGGTATTGCGAGCCTCCGAATCATTAAACGTGACGAAGTTGCCGGTGGTGGCGCGGTCCAGAATCGTTCCAACGCGTTGTGGTGGTAAAGGTTGTCGGGGCAGCAAAATCCATACTGCGGCTACTGCAACCATGAGCACAGCGGGAATTCCAACCGTGCGGCTGACCTTACCCCAATTGATGGGCTTGCGTTCGCGAGGGGGTAAACGCTTTGGCGGAGGAATGGGGGGGCCCGTCGGCTTTTCTTGATGCGAGCCAAACCGGGCTCCGCACCGGCCGCAAAACGACCGACCCGGATTTACGACGGACCCGCATTGCGGACAACTGCGTGCTTCGTGCTGAGCAGGATTTAAAAGTGCTGTGCCGCAAACTTTGCAGAATTTCTTTCCTTCAAGCGTTTCCGTGTCACATTTCGGACACTGCATGCATTTCTCCGCTTGCACGCGATCCAAAAGCGGCGTGCTGATTCCTATCAGACGGTTTAGCGGTTCAGCGCACAAGCCGTCCTAATTCGCTTAGCGTCACGAGTGCTCCAGCTATGACGCAGCAGAAGCCCAATCCGAGCAGCCACAGACCGGTTCCAGCTACAGACTGGATGAAAGGTACGAACAGGAGCGCGGCGATAATCAGCGGACCAATCATCGAACCGATCATGACTTGAAACCCGCCGACTCTGAGTTTTCGTGCAAACGACGCCCTGCGTGAGACCATGAACAACACGCCAGAAGCAATGCCCGCCAACAAAATGAGATAAACACCGCCCCAGAGCCGGGCCACGTCCAAACCCGAGAAACTGGCGCTTGGAGGGCCCCCCGGCCTACCGAGCAATTCAGACAAGTTGCCCAGCGATAACAAGTTGCCCAGCGATCGGATATCCGGTCCGGTTACCCACGGTAAAAAGAAACCCAGCGTGGCAGCTACGGCGCCAATCCCTGCAAGCTTTTCCCCAAGCGACATACTCTTAAGAAGCTCGCCACCAAGT
The DNA here is from genome assembly GCA_964584785.1 of uncultured Solibacteraceae bacterium. Lineage (GTDB taxonomy): Bacteria > Acidobacteriota > Terriglobia > 20CM-2-55-15 > 20CM-2-55-15 > JAHFTY01. Next base: position 4,852 of record CAZPBY010000101.1, on the reverse strand, counting down.
TGTACAAATGCTGCAGGAGAAGGAGTCGCTACAGGTTGACGCACGCTGATTGTTTGTTGTGCCGCTGCGGTACCACCGGAACCCGATACTGTCCGAGGAGCAATTTGTCCGCGCAAATCGGCTCCGCAGGACTCGCAAAATAACGAGCCTTCCGACAACGCGTCACCACAGACAGAACAGTTCATAACCATCGCGCGTCCTTAATTGGTCGATTTATACCGTTCTGGTTCGCGGTGAATCTACACCTGCTATGAGAGTCTGTCAATCCAAGGTCACCGATCCAAGGTCACCGACCCGCAAGGGCGCCATAAGAAAGTCTCAGGGCACTGCCGGGGCACCCCCGAGGATGAAAGGTTGCGGCTTGACTGCAAGATGACCACTTTTCGAGAATCGCAGGACGAAGAGAAATCGCTCGTTTAAAGAATGGCGGAAAACAACCCTGTTAAGAAATTGGTCTGGCCTACGTAGAACGAACCTCCGATTGGTGCGATCAACCCGCGAGTCAAAATGAAGGCTTCGGTCTCTCTTCGAAGCAGAAGACATGTTGGACGTCAAGGTTGAAAGTTGTGCGGGAATCGGTGTCGGAAAGATGTTTTTGGCGGTTTGAACAACAGTTTACAGCCTTGGAGAAGCCGGAACGTCCACAACACCAAGAAGCTATCTGCTTCGCGGCTGAGTCAGTACAACCGTCAGGCCGAAGGATGCCGGCCGAGCGCTGGCCCTGTCAATTTGATGTTATGAACTGCGAAAGAGGAACCGATGATCACGTTGCATATCCCAGATTCAATCGCTCGCAGCCTTCGCATTCCCGAAGCTGAAGTTGTACAGCGCTTACGGCAAGAGCTCGCGGTCGCGTTGTACGCAAGGTCTCCTATCGTTCGGAAAAGCTTCCGAACTGGCCGCCCAAGACCGTTTTCGTTTCGCAGACACTGTGACGCAGCATGGAATCACCCGCCACTATGGAGAACAGGAATTAAACGAAGATATCGCCTATGCCGACGAGTAACACTTCACCAATTTACAATCTGGCGCGTATCGGTCGGCTTCACTTGCTTCGCGAACAATTTTCGGACTTATACATACCCGTCGCAGTCGAGACGGAATTGCGGAATATTCCAGACAGCGAAGCACGTGAAATGGTCGAAGAGGCGAAGCGATCCAGTTGGCTAAAAGCCAGGCCGGCGGTCGACACCAAACTCATAATCGGTTCTTAATCTGGAACTCCACCAGGGAGAGGCCGAAGCGATTACTTTAGCTCTGGAGATGCGCGCACATCAGTTACTCATCGACGAAAAGGAAGGGCGAGCGATGGCGAGGCACTTAAGTATTCCTGTTATCGGTGTATTGGGTGTGCTGCTCCGCGCCAAGAAAATGAAACGGATCACCAACATTAAGCCGGAGATCGAACGTTTAAAGGGCAAAGCCGGTTTCTTCCTCGAACCCAGACTCGAAGCCGCTGTCCTCCGTCAGGCTGGAGAATAATCACCGAACGGACATCAAAGGCACCATTACGTCTGTCATGGGACTGCCGTTCACGAACCCGTAAATGCCTTGTCGCGCGTCGGCAACTCGTCCACCCCATTGCTTGGTGATTCCCTCCTGCCAAGCCACAGACTTCGTCTTCATCTGGTAAGAAGATGATCACTCGCGCAGGTCTTGGCGGAATGTGCATTGCCGCCTCAGCGCGCATGGTGTTGCATATCGATGGTGGCCAATCAACTAGATAGCTCTCATAAAAGCTTTGCAGATTTTTGTCACTTTTCCATACCGACTTCAACGGCATCGTTCGGTTTCGAATTGTAAGCGGCTGTACGTCGCAACGCGCCAAGTTTGAACAAGAAACATACTCGCGCCACATTTCAGCGACTTGCAGACTTAAATGCCAAGCGGCCGGTTCGACCTGAAAAGGCCGGCGTCGGCGGTTCAATTCCGTCCCTCGGCACTTTTTCCTCTCAACAACTTAAGTGCACTTTGTATGACAAAGGAGCACTTTGGGCGATTTGCCGCATTTTTTGCACTTTCCGGGTGCCCTGATTCTGCTCGCCAATTTGCTATCGTGGCTTTCGAGAGAAATTGATGATCACGCTTCATATCCCCGATTCTATCGCCCGCAGTCTGCGCATACCCAAAGCTGAAGCTGAACAGCGCTTACGTCAAGAACTCGCTATCGCTCTCTATGCACAAGGGCTGCTGTCTTTTGGAAAGGCTTCCGAGCTTGCCGTCCAAGACCGCTTTCGGTTCGCAGACCTTGTGACACAGCATGGAATTGCGCGGCATTACGGAGAGCAGGAATTAGACGAAGACGTTGCATATGCCGTCGGTGAGTAACACCTCACCGATTTCCAACCTGGCCCGTATTTGTCGTCTTCACCTTCTACAGGAACAATTCTCTGAAATATACATCCTCATGCGCGGAAGATTATCAAACTTCACTGGTGGGTTTAGAATGGAACGCATAAGGGGGTCTCATGAAACTCTTTTCGTGCATCGCTGCCGCACTCGTCGTATGTACGCCGCTTCTCGCGCAAACTCCGGTGGGCTCCATTTCCGGCGTCGTCAAAGATCCGTCGGGCGCGGTAATTCCCGGTGCTGCCGTCAGCAGTACGTCCATTTCGGACGGAGCAAAACGCGCAGTCACCACCAACGATCAGGGTTATTTCCTCATCCCGACCCTCCTGCCCGGTGAATATAAGGTCGTCGTCGAATTGCCCGGCTTCCGCAACTATGTAGTCGAGCGTGTTAGTGTCGCTGTCGGCCAGAATGTCCGCATTGACGCCTCGCTCGCAATCAGTGGAGATACCGTCTCCGTCGAGGTCGCCGGTGGCGATGTCGCCGCCGTCGATACCCAGCAGTCCGTCATTAGTGGAGTGGTCAATACCCGCCAGATCGACCAGTTGCCTTTGAATGGCCGCAACTATCTCGAACTCGCGCGCCTCCAGCCCGGCGTCGAAATCAACGAAGGCCGCGCCTTCGACCCGACGAAGGCCCGCTACACCGGCGTCTCCATTGGTGGCCGCTCCGGCCGCGAAGCTCGCATCACCATTGATGGTATCGACGCCGTCGACGAGCATGTCGGCACTACTACTCTCAACCTCACTCAGGAAGCCATTCAGGAATTCCAGGTCTCCACTTCTTCTTCTGATGTCTCCACCGGCCTCTCCGCCACCGGCGGAGTCAACATCGTCACCAAGCGGGGCTCTAACGATATCCACGGCGGCGCCTTCGCATACGGCCGCGGTTCAGGTATAGCCGCCCGCACCGGCTTTGCTTCCACGCAGCCCGATTTCAACCGTGAACAGTGGGGCGTCAGCTTCGGCGCTCCGATCAAGAAGGACAAGCTCTTCGGGTACGGCACTTTCGAAAAGAGTCATGAATCGTCGGCGATCGGAATATCCACTCCCTACTTTCCCTTGCTCAGCTCATACCCTGCGCCATATGACGAGCGCTCCTCCAACATCCGCGCCGATTACAACGCGCCCAGGAACAACCAGGTTTTCTTCCGCTGGAGCCGTAACGACAACGACAGTTTCGGCGGCTTCGGCGGCAACGCGCTGCCGTCCGTCGGTGTCACTAATAACAACGTGACCCACCAGATCGCGGCCGGTGTCGATACTCCGCTCTCCACGCGCCTCAGCAACAGTTTCCGTTTCGGCTTTACCGATTTCAAAAACCACGTTCTGCGCGCCAATGGCGATGCCGCGGCTGTTGTAGTCCCCGGAACTCTGGGCTTTGGCCTTAACACCGATGACGGCCTTCTCGTTTCCGGCCCGCCCTCGAGCAGTCCACAGCAAACATTCGAACGCTTCTTCCAGTTCCGTGACGACCAGACGCTTTCTCGCGGCAGCCACACCCTTCGCTACGGCGGCGACGTCACCAAACGTCGCGTCACTGTTTCCAACTTCGTCGCCTGCGCGCCGCAGATTCAGGCGCTGTCGCCTGCATCGCGCAATCCTGCGGAGATCCTCGCATCCGGCCTCGTTCAGTTCACTGTCGGCAATTGCAACGGCATCCGCTTTCCCGGCACGCCTGATAACGCGCACCACAACAACCGGCTCTCCTGGTACGCCGGCGACAGCTGGCGGGTGAGCGGGCGGCTCACCCTCAGCGGCGGTGTGCATTACGAATACGACACGCATCCTCTGAATAACGATTTGCCGAAACCCGATCTCGTCAGGACTGTGCTGCCCAACGGGACCGCCCCCACCAGAGTTCCGAAGAAGAATTTTGCGCCCCAGATCGGCGTCGCATGGGATCCCACCGGCAAGGGCAAGACCGCCGTCCGCGCCGGCGCCGGCATCTACTACGCGATGCAGGTTTCCAACCTCGTCACCAACGAACGCGCCCAGCTTGCGCCCTTCAACTCCGGCAATACGACTTTCAACTTCCAGCGTGGCACCAACGCCCTGGCCGACTTCAGCAGGGATGGCAAAGCTACCTTCGATTTCACTCCAGCCATCTCAACCAGCGCCACTGTAGCCTCGGCTATGCCCATCATCCTGGCCGGTCAGAAAGTTTTCATAGGCGCGCCCGCCAACGCCCTTCCCGGTCTCACGATCACGCGCACAGGCACCATTATGACGAATGATTTCAAAGTACCTTACACAACGCAGATGAATGCGGGTGTGCAGCGGGAACTCCCGTGGAATTCCGTGATCGACGCCAACTACCTCTACACCCGTACGACTCACGAATTCATGCGCGATTCCGATATCGCCAATTTCTTTCCCGGCAACGGCGCGCCCATCCGACTGGGTGACGGCACATTTCCCACCAACAGCATCACTGCTTTCACCACTGATGGTTACTCGCGCTACAAAGCCCTCACCGTCCGGTGGGATAAACGTTTTTCGAA
>CAZPBY010000100.1:0-15896 GCA_964584785.1 uncultured Solibacteraceae bacterium | reverse complement strand
ACGAAGAGATGGTGCGGTCGGCGATCGCCGAAGTCGCCCGGCTCTGCAACGTGCTCATCCTCGGCAGCGGCGGTCAGTTCCTCTTTTCGAAAGTCACGGCGTCGTTACACGTTCAGATCGTGGCGCCACTGGCGTATCGCATCGCACGCGTCATGCGGGTCGCCAATGTCGACCGGGCAGCCGCCGAAAACATCATTCGCGACCGTGACGAGGAGAAACGGCTTTTTCTCGAACATCTCTATTCGACGGATTGGCGCGATCCACAGCACTACGACCTCGTCATCAATCTCAACCATTTCTCGAACGATGTCGCCGTGCAGTTGATCATTGATGCGGCGCGGGCGAAGGGCATCGAAGCGCAAACCGTTGAGCTGCCGCCGGAGCTGAGGGAAAAGATTCTCACTGCCAAACTGGATGTCGCGCAACTTGCACACATCGAGCCCGATGATGACCGTTTGCCGGCCTTTGCGCATTCCAGTGAACGCGAGTTTGCGCGAGTCATGGACTTTTACCGCATACGCTGGGAATACGAACCGAAAACGTTTCCGATCGAGTGGGACGAAGACAAGAATGTCGTCGCCGCCTTTACACCGGATTTTTACCTGCCCGACCTCGACTTGTACATTGAACTGACCACGATGAAGCAGAGTCTGGTCACCAAGAAGAACCGCAAAGTTCGACTATTACGCGAGCTCTATCCCGATGTGAACATCAAGATTCTGTACGAACGCGACTATCGGAATCTCATCTGGAAGTACGGATTGAGCGAACCCGATTCCGAGGAGAACGGCGGGGGCACGGGGAACAACGGCGGAAGCAACGGTCAACACCAGAAAAAGTTCGGATAAAATAAATTGAGGTTCCAAGTGACCACAGGTTTTTGTGAGCTGTTCCTGCCGTGCTCACGGCAGTTAATCGTTCCATGGGTACGTTTTCTTGGCTGGGCGCCAGTAGCCGACGATCTCGGTACTTTCTACGGTACTTCAACGGTCGCCGGTTCCATATCGCGTGGTCGATTCAACTCGTTCCCGATCTCTTGGAACCTCGAATTCAGATTAGCACTCTGAACCGGTGTGTCAACGGGGAATTTGATGCTCGACAAGATCCAGATTCTTTTTACCGAAGAGCAGATAAGGAGCCGCGTCGACGAGCTCGCCCATCAGGTTTCCTCCGATTATAAGAACCACGAACTGGTCCTGGTCGCAGTGCTTCGCGGCTCGATCTTTTTCACCACCGATCTCGCGCGCCGTATTGCGTTACCGCTGGCGATGGACTTCCTTTCGATTTCCAGTTATGGCGAAGGGAGTGAAGGTGTCGTGCGGATCACTAAAGATCTCGAGCAGAACATCGCCGGGAAGGACGTGTTGCTTGTGGAAGACATCGTCGACACAGGATTCACCCTGAAGTATCTGCTTCGCACACTGCTCAGCCGCAATCCCAATTCACTCGAAGCCTGCTCGCTTCTGGACCGGAAAGCCCGGCGGATAATCGACATCGATTTGAAATACGTGGGCTTCGAAATTCCCGACAGATTCGTGGTTGGCTACGGGTTGGACTATAAACAGCAATTCCGCAACCTGCCTTATATCGGAGTCATTCAACCCGACAAGTTGGGATGAGCAATTCGCCGTCCGGCCCTTTTGTGCTCACTCCAGATTGCGACGATCAAAGGGATGCGGTACCAATTCCGAAAGCCGGTAATTCTCTTCATCACCGCGAGCGGAGTGCAAACACACCGAAATGTCGCCGCAGTATTCCCATAAAAGCTGCCGGCATGCGCCGCAAGGCGGCGTGATGTCGTGTGCATCGGTGACGACGACAAGGTCCGAAAAGTCGCGCTCACCTTCGCTAAGCGCCTTTACGAGCGCGACCCGTTCGGCGCAGATAGTCAGACCGTAAGAGGCGCTTTCGACGTTGCAGCCATCGTAAATACGACCGTTCTTGGCTCGCAAAGCGGCTCCGACCTTAAACGATGAATAAGGCGCGATCGCGCGGTTGCGTGCCGAAATTGCGCGCGAGATGAGATCATTGGTCATAGATTTCGAAGAACCGCAGCAAGAGCATTCCGAGGTCGGCGTTGATCCTCAGGGCTGTTTCGAGGACTTCTTCATGATTGATCAATTTGCCGGAAACTCCAGCGGCGACATTGGCGAGCATTGAAATTCCGGCCACCCGAACACCCATGTGCCTTGCGACGATGGCTTCGGGAACCGTGGACATCCCGACGCAGTCGGCGCCGAGCGTGCGCAGCATCCGGATTTCGGCCGGAGTTTCATACGACGGCCCAGGCATCGCCGCATAAATGCCTTCGGCGAGACGAAGGCCGCAATACTCGCCCGCTGCCTTCAGCTTTTCGCGAAGGGCGGCGTCATAGACTTCGGTTTGATCGACGAACCGCGGGCCCCATCGCTGGTCATTTGCGCCGCGCAGCGGGTTGACGCCGATGAAATTGATGTGATCGGAAATCAACATGAGTTGACCGAGGGCGAAATCGGGATTGATCGCTCCGGCGGCGTTCGTGAGTATCAGCGATTGAGTCCCGAGCCGGCCGATCACGCGCGCACAGAACGTGACGTCCTCCATCGCGCTTCCCTCGTAGTAGTGGACGCGGCCCTCAAACACAACGACAGTCTTGCCGCCGGCGGTCTTTCCGTAAATCACCTGTCCGCGATGACCGACAACCGTGGGCACCGGGAAGTGCGGTATTGACGAATAATGGATACGCGTTGCGCCGACGAGGATCTCGTCTACGGCGGAGAGCCCGCTGCCCATGATGACGGCGATCAGAGGGCTGGCGCCCATTTTGTCGAGCAGGAAGCCTTTTGCCTGCTCAACAACATCATATTTCATCAAATCTCCTATCCTGATAGCACAGCGTGAACGAGCGGTCTAACCTGCAATGGACGCGACTTGATTTCGTAAGCGCGTTTTATGAATGGGAGCGCGTGCCGAAGCCGGTCTTCGTCGTTCCAATGAATCCGGCAAAGCGGTTCGCCGCGCGCGACTTTGTCGCCGACTTTCTTCTCGAGATAAATCCCGACCGCCGGATCAATCGTATCATCGACGCGCCGCCGGCCCGCCCCCAGTGCGTTGGACGCGAGGCCCAGCTGTTTAGCGTCGCAGCGAGTAACGAATCCCGCAGCGGAAGCGCGATACGGCTGGACGTTGGAAGCCTTCGGCAGTATTTCCGGGTCGTCCATCACGCGTTCGTCGCCGCCGTGAAGACGAATGATCTCGCGAAAACGCTTCGCGGCTCCGCCCATCGAAACAGCCTCGTAAGCCATCCTGGATGCTCTGTCGAACGTTTTCGCGCGGCCGCCCAGCCGGATCATGTGGGCGGCGAGCGCGATCGAAAGATTTTCCAGGTCAACGGCGGCCGATCCGTTGAGCAGGTCGATGCATTCACGGATCTCGAGAGCGTTGCCGATGGCTCGTCCCAGCGGTTGATCCATATCGGAGATCACCACCACGACGGCCGTCTCCATCTTGCGGCACACGTCGACAATCGATTTCGCAAGCGCCGACGCCTGATGGAGCGTCGACATGAATGCTCCCGAGCCGGTCTTGACGTCCATGACGAGTCCGTCGATTCCTTCCGCAAGCTTCTTCGACAGAATGCTCGCCGTGATGAGCGGAACCGATTCAATACATGCCGTGACGTCTCGTAAGGCATACGTTCGGCGGTCCAGCGGCGCCAGATCCGCAGTCTGCCCCATGATCACAGCGCCGCATTGTTTCAATACCGCAAGGATCGTTTGAGGTGAAAGATATGGATCGAAACCCGGTATCGATTGAAGTTTGTCCAGCGTTCCTCCGGTGTGTCCCAGCGCGCGGCCGGTGATCATCGGAACGGTGACGCCGCACTCGGCCACAATGGGCGCGATGATCATCGAAGTCTTGTCGCCAACTCCTCCAGTGCTGTGCTTATCGACTTTCTTTCCGGGTATGGATGACAGGTCGAGGACGGTGCCGGAGTTGCGCGCCTCGCGAGTCAGCGCGAAGGTTTCATCGGCGTCCATACCCTTCAGATACACCGCCATCAGGAATGCCGCCATGTGGTAGTCGGTGACCTGATCGTCCATGTAGCCGCGCGTGAAAAACGCGATTTCCTCGGCCGTGAGAGTCTCGCCGTCTCGCTTCTTGCGGATGATTTCGTAGGGCGTCATTGAGTTTTTTTCGATCCGCCGCGGGCGTTTTTACAACGCTTTGCCCTCGCGCGGATTATAAACTACTTAACGGATGTATCTCGCACGCATCAAAGGAGCGACCATGAGCAGTAAGAACGCTATGAGTGACCAAGAGCCGCTCGCGCTGGTGAAAATCTGCGGGCCCACAGAAGCAGAAATGATTCAGGAAATGCTCCAGAACAACGGCATCGAATGTACATTGCAGGGCGAACACTCCGCCATCGCACTGCCCGCCACGAGCGACCTGGATGAAGTGCGAATATGGGTGCGACAGACGGACGTGAATGAAGCGGAGGAACTGCTCGAAGCCTACTTCCAGCCTGTCGGCAAGGATGAATTGAAGGAAGGCGAGCCGGATTTGGGTGTCGACGATCCCGACGAACCAGGTGGCTTCACGGTTTGACTCTTCTTCGATCGCAGATCACGTATAATCTCCGGCGATGGATAACTTCACTTTAACTGTCCTTGTTGCAGACCTGTTTGTCGTCCTCGCCATCGTCGTCTTGATCGCTCTGGATAAGGGATCGCCGGCGGTGCCGGTGGAGCCTCCCAAATCTGCGGGCAAAAAATCCGCCTGACGAAATTGGGCCGCCACGTTTTTCGGATCGGCACGAGCGGCTGGAGCTATCCGCCAGCCAGCGGTCCGGGTTCATGGACGGGTATCTTTTATCCGCTGGCCCGAACGGATGAGCTCAAGTTCTACTCGCAGTACTTCAACACGGTCGAGATCAATTCCACTTTCTATCGGCCATGTGCTCCGAAAACCGCCGAGAGCTGGGTTAAGCGCACACCCGACGACTTCGAATTCACACTCAAGGCCTGGCAGCAATTCACACATAAAAAGGAAGCATGGCTTCCCGGTGATGTTGAGGAATTCAAGAAAGGCATTGCCCCTTTGGTGGAAGCAAAGAAACTTGGCTGCATTCTGTTTCAATTTCCGGCCAGTTTCCAACGCACAGCGGAGTCCATCGAACGGCTGAAGGCGTTGCTGGGCGTGTTTGACGAATTCGACAAAGCCGTAGAGCTGCGTCACCGGTCGTGGGGAGACAACCTTCAAGTCCTCGAGCAATTCGATACCGTTTTGGCGTTCATCGACGAGCCGAAGTTTCGCGATTCCATTCGGCAGGATCTCGGTTCATCGCAAAGTATCCTTTACCTCCGGTTCCACGGCCGTAATGCGGAGAAGTGGTGGCGGCACGAACATCGGAACGAACGTTACGACTATTTGTACAGGCGCGAAGAGATTCAGCCATACGCGGTTCGGTTGAAGGAAGTCGTCGAGGAGCGCGCTGTTCAAAAGGCCTATGTCTTCTTCAACAACCACCCCAACGCGAGAGCGGTGGCCAATGCAGTCATGATGAGCGCGGAGCTCGATGTGCCGGTTGAAGCCCCGCTGCCGGAGCGCTTCCGTGAAGCGTATGGCTCTGTGATCGAAAGCAGCCACTGATTCTGCCCTCAAAGCCTTCTGGTCGTTGCTGTTCACTCGCCGTTGGTTCGGCCTGGCAGGGTGATTGCACCCTACAACTCAGGTTCGATCCTGATAACCCCTGGAGGAGCGATGAGGCAGATATTGTTAATGAGTCTGTTACTTTGTTTGTTCCTGCAAGTGGCGTGTAACAAAGGCAATGAAACGACGACGCACGCAGCCAAAGAGCCGCCGCGTACCATGTCGGATGCCGATCTGAAGAAAATGATCGAGGAGAAAGTCAATTCCGATCCGCAACTGCAAGCGGCAAATCTGGACATCAGTGCCGACGCGGAACGGAACATGGCTACCGTTTCGGGAAAAGTGGAATCCGACACCCTCCGGACGAAGGCCATCGACTTAGCCAAATCGGCACACGAGGGCGTTGTGGTCGCGGACAATATTTCAGTCACACCTCGTGAGATCACTCGTGCAGAGTACACGGCAGAGCTGGCTCGCGCTGAAGTGGAGCGGGCCAGGTCGAATAAGGAAACCGTCGGCAGCAGCATCGACGACGCCTGGATACATTCCAAGATCGTGGCGAAGCTCGTCCTTGACAGCGATACGCCGGAGCGCAAGATCAACGTCGACGTGTATAACGGCGTCGTCACGCTGCGTGGAACAGTGAATTCGGCCGCGGAAAAAGAGGAAGCAGTCCAGGTCGCGAAGGACACGGATGGTGTGAAGCGCGTGAACAATATGTTGAAGGTTGCAACCGCAAAAACCGGCCGCTGACAGGACCAACCAGTAAACGGAGCGGGACTGTTGCCCAACAGTCCCGCTTTCTTCGTCACTCGTTCACCAGCAGTGGAGCGCTGCCATCTTCATAATTTCTCCACAATCTCGAGGCATTCTTGCGTCGAGGAGAAAATAAATGAATAGCCGATTCAGTCTGGTTGCATTGCTGGGGACTGTTCTCATTGCGGTTGGCATAGGCGTCATTTCATACAACGCGGGTGTCGTGCATGGTCAGTCCATCGGCGCACCCGCGGCTGGAGCACAGACCGCCGTGGGGACGCCGTTCTTCTGGTTTCGTCCATGGGGCTTTGGCTTCTTCGGCCCCCTGTTCTTCGTCGTCTTCTGGATGTTTCTGTTCCGTATACTGTTCTGGGGCGGCTACCACCGCCGGCGGTGGTATTACAACGGATTCTACGATGATGCTCCGCGGGGCTTTGAAGAGTGGCACCGGCGGGCCCACGAACGAATGAACACGAAGCCGCCGTCGCAAGCATAGTTTCGGATGAAGACAATTCTTGTCGTTGAGGATGAGCGCCAGATCGCGCAAATTGCCCGCGACTACCTGAGCCACGCGGGATTTGCGGTGGTCACGTCCGGCGATGGAAGCGAGGCACTCGTCCTGGCGCGGGAGCGGCATCCGGATCTGGTGGTTCTCGATCTGGGGCTGCCGCGGCTGGATGGAATGGAAGTTGCCAGACGCCTTCGACGCGAGAGCGACATTCCGATCATCATGCTGACGGCCCGCGTGGAGGAATCCGATCGATTGGCCGGACTCGACGTCGGCGCCGACGATTACATCACCAAGCCCTTCAGCCCGCGCGAACTCGTTGCGCGGGTTCGGGCGGTTCTCCGAAGGGTCGATCCCGCAACGGGAGGCGGCGATATTTTCCGGCGCCATGACCTCACCATCGACACCGCAAAAATGACAGTAACTCGCGACGGTGAATCGCTGGACCTCACTTCAACCGAGCTTCAACTTCTCGCGGCGCTGGCGCGTCTGCCCGGCCGCGCCTTCACACGAGCGCAATTGCTGGACGCTGTTCGCGGGACGGATGTCGAATCCTTCGAACGCGCGATCGATACGCACATCAAAAACATCCGCCGCAAGCTCGAGCGAGACTCGCACAATCCCCGATACTTGTTGACTGTTTATGGAATCGGGTACAAGTTCGCCGAGTCATGAGAATGTTCCGGAACGATTGGCATCGACCACCGCTGTGGTGGCCGGTGAACGAACCCTGGCCGCCGGCGGGCCGGTCGGCAATGTGGCGGCGGCGAAGAGGACGACTCGCCCGGCGCTTCGGTCTCTTCTTCGCCGTCATGTTCTTGCTCAGCTTCTACGGTGCCTCGACCCTTTTCTCACGGCTGGTCGGGCCGAGAGCGATTCCTCGCGGAACGTTTTTCCCTTCGACGGAGGTTGTGATCGTCGTCGGTGCGTTCCTGCTCCTGGGCGTGTTTCTGCCGGCGATGCGGCGCATTGGCCTCCCCTTTGGCGAGATCGTCGAAGCCGCAAATCGAGTCGCGGACGGCGATCTTTCCACAAGGGTCACGGAATATGGCCCGCGGTCGCTGCGTAGTGTCGGCAGGGCATTCAACAGCATGGCGGAACGCCTGGAAGCACAGGACCGTCAAAGCCGTCATTTGATGGCCGACGTTGCGCACGAATTGCGTACGCCTTTGAGTGTTATTCAAGGAAGGCTCGAAGGGCTGCTCGACGGTGTCTATTCGCGTGACGACGCGCAGATCGGCGAAGTGCTCGAAGAGACCCGAATCCTTGCCCGGCTGGTCGACGATCTGAGGACACTCGCCAATACCGAAAGCGGGATGCTGACGCTGAACAAAGAACCCACGGACATTCCGTTATTGATTCGCGATGCCGTCGGTGCTTTCGCCGTAGAGTCCCGCGATCGCGGCGTTGTTTTGCGGTTCGATCCTCCAAAGGATCTCCCGCTCGCGAGTGTCGATCCGTTGCGGATAAGAGAGGTGTTGACGAATCTGCTTTCGAATGCCTTGCGTCACACATCCAATGGCGGCACCGTATCTTTCACCGTCAGGCTCTCTGAGAAAAGCCTGCAGATATCGGTGGCGGACACCGGTTCAGGCATTGCGCCGGAAGATTTGCCGAAGATCTTCGACCGATTCTACAAGGGATCGACGTCACGAGGTTCGGGCCTTGGGTTGACGATCGCGCGGAACTTCGTTGCGGCACACGGCGGCAGGATCTGGGCGGAAAGCCGCCCGGGGGAGGGAACCACCGTCAGCTTCAGTCTGCCGGTGGGACCTTGATACGAAACCACAAATCCGCGATCGGACGTTCGCGTTACGTCAATGTTGGATGCTTGAGGTGATGTCCAGCCGCATCCTGGTACGCTTTCGCGACAGCCAATAATTCGCCTTCGCCATAAGGCCGTGCAAAGAACGTCATGCTGAGCGGATATCCCGTTGCATTGAAACCTGGAACAATGTTCACGGCGGGATAACATGCCAGGTTGGCCATATTCGAATGGCGTCCGGCAGCGCTGTTGGCTCCCGGAAACCCTCCGCCCCCACGGCCTGCCGGTGGTGTCGCGGCGGGTGTTGTTGGCGGCGTTCCCTCGGCAGGGGCAGCCCCTCGAGCGCCTCCGCGTCCTCCGCCGCCAAAACCTCCTGCCGAAGCGACCAGGTAAACGTCGACTCCTGCAGTTGCTTCCGCGAGTTTCATCATCATCATCATTCGAGCGCGTTGGGATTGCAGATATTCGACTGCCGGGACGAGACGGCCTGTCTTGAAGCTCGACCAACTCCGCGGGTTGGTCATTCGATCCATGCCGCCGGAGCGAACGAATTCATCGAAGAACGTTGCCGACTCCACGGTGATGGCGGAACCGTCGTATGGCCATTCCGGAATGTCCATCGCAATGAATTTCGTGACGCCCAGTTTCGTCAGCGTATCCAGGACACTCTGAGCAGCGGTTTTGGCGACGGGATCGGCAATGGCGTCGAAGGATTCCTTGATGTATCCGATCCGCAACTTCTTGATGTCGAGAGTGGCGTTCCAGTTGAATGGGACATCCGTCACGCTCAAGTCTTTGCCGTCCTGCTTCGACGCAGCGTGCAAGACGAGCGCGCAATCTTCTGCATAACGGCACATCGGACCGAGGCGATCCTGCGTCCAGGAAAGCGCCATCACTCCGTATCGGCTGATGCGGCCGAACGTCGGACGCAAACCGGTGACGCCGCAAACCGCCGAAGGACTCAGAATCGAACCGCTCGTTTCCGTTCCAATCGAGAATCCGACCAGCCCTCCGCCTGTCGCGGATCCCGGACCGGCGGACGATCCGCTCGAGCCTCGCGTCATGTCCCATGGACTCTTCGTTTGACCGCCCCACCAGTTGTCACCCTGCGCCATTTCTCCGCTGCTCAACTTCGCGAGGAGAACGGCGCCGGCGTCGCGCAGCAGATTCACGACGGTCGCGTCGTAATCCAGGACCTGCTCCTTGAATGCGCCGGACCCCCACGTCGTGCGATATCCCTTCACGGAAATGATGTCTTTGGCTCCCCAGGGAATTCCGTGCAGCGGTCCCCGGTATTTGCCCGCGGCAATTTCCGCATCCGCCTGCTTAGCCTGCGACAGAGCCAGCTCATCCAGATAGGTCACGACGCAATTCAGTTTGTCGGGACTGCCGAAATTGTGAAGACGGTCGAGGTACATCTTCGTCAGTTCCATCGATGTGACCTGTTTCGTCTTGATCAGCTCGGCGAGATTTCGAACGGGCCAGAACGCAACTTCTTCGAGATTTGCGGGACGCTTGACCGTCACGGCGCTGCTCCGCATCGGCAGCTTCGTGCGGTTCACTTCCATTCCTGGAACGATGGGGCTGAAATGGAATGGCGGCGAAACATCGTTCGGCACGTGGAGCGTATGAAGCTGCTTATAACTTGTCAGGCTTCGATTCGCGGCCTGTACCATAGCCTGCTGGTCTTCTTCGCTGAACTCCAGGCCCGCCAGTTTCAGAGCTTCCGTAACCATCGGAGCTGTGATTTGTTGCGCGCCGGCGTCCTGCATTCGGGCCCACAGGATTCCCGGCACAAGCGTTGTTCCCAAACCGATTCCCGCGAAGTGAGCCATGAACCGCCGGCGAGTTTCGTCGAGCTTTTTCATGATGGCGATATCCTCCAATTTGTCGCCAAAGCCTGTGCGATACACACGTCGCTGTCAACGGAAAAACCGGGCTAACCGATCGTCATACGGCTACTCCATTCGCAGGGCAGCGACGGGGTCCACACGCGTCGCGCGCCGCGCGGGAACGTAGCCTCCGGCAAATCCCAGGACCGTGATGGCAATCACGGAGAGGACCGTGACCTGGACGTCTGTTCCGGTGACGCCAAACAACAACGATTGAGCGGCTCTTCCGAGAACGAACGCCAGAGGAAGACCGATGGCAATTCCTGCGGAGGTCATCACCAGAATCTCTTTTATGATCATCCATCGGACGGTGATGACCGGAGCGCCAACCGCGATCCGGATGCCGATTTCACGCGTTCGCCGTGATACGAGGTACGACATCACACCGTAGATGCCGAAACCGGCGAGGAGCACCGAGAGAAGGCCGAACGACGCGGACATCAGGGTCATCATTCGCTTGTCCGTGATGCTCTCGTCAATCTGCGCGTCGAGCGTCTTGATGTCCGAGACGGGTATCGACGCGTCCAACTCGCGAACTTTCGTTCGGATACTGCGGATTGCAGTGAGCGGTTCCACGCCGGTTCGGACATAGAACGTCATTTGATTGATGCTCTTGTTCTGGAGGTACGGAGTGTAAATGAATCGTTTGACCTCTTCGTCGACACGTCTGTGCAAACTGTTTTTCACGACGCCTACGATCGTCATGTCCGGAACGACATTCCCCGAACCGAAAATGATGTGATAGCCGATCGGATTTCGCCCCGCAAAGAATCGGTCGGCGGTCGCCTGATTGATGATGCAGACCTTCGGGTGCACCAGGTCATCGCCGTCGTCGAATTCGCGTCCGGTGATGAGCGGAATTCCCAGGGTCGAGAAATATCCGGCGCCGATTCCGTTTTGGGCCACGTCCATGTTTTCATCGGGAGCCGCGGTGTAACCTTCAACGGTGATGTTCGAACCTGCATCCGCATCCGCAAAGATCGGAATCTTCGCGAGGCTTGCATTTGCGACTCCCGGTATAAGCTGCAACGACGGTTGAAGGCGTCGATATAGGGTGCGGCTCTGATCGGAGCTGTAGCCGTTCAAATCCGGCGCGATGCGAAAGCGAATGAGGTTTTCCGTTTTGAAACCGACGTCGACGGACTTGAGTTTCAGCAACGTCTTCCCGAACAGACCGGCTCCGATCAACATCAGAAGCGTAAAGGCCACCTGCGCCACCACAAGGACTTTTCTCATTCGCCCATGGCGGAACGCCGAAGAACTCGCGGTCCCGGCTTTCAATCCCGTGGCTACATCGGGCCGCGTTGTTTCAAGAGCGGGAATCAATCCGAACAGAATTCCCGTGGCAACGGATAGAACGGCTGAGAACAAGAGCACTCGCGTGTCCAGTGCCGACGTCAGCGCGCGAGTGCCGCTCTGTTCCGGAACGAATGCCAGGAAACCGCTGATCGTCCAGTTCGCGATCACCAGCCCGGCGATGCCGGACGCGCCGGCGAGCACCAGGCTTTCGATCAGACATTGCCGGATGAGCCGGGAGCGCGAAGCTCCGATCGCCAGGCGTACTGCGGTTTCGCGCTCTCGCGCTGTTCCGCGAGCCACGAGGAGATTCGCGACGTTGGCGCACGCAATCAGCAGCACCAGTCCAACCATTCCCATCAAAACGAGCAGCGGCTGGCGCGTATCGTTGCTCAAGATCCGGCGTCCGGAGGCTCCCGGCTCGAGCAGCAGTGGTTTCGAGATGAACCGTTGTTTGGTCGCGGGCGACCTGAACTGCTCGGCCTCCGTTTCAAGCAAGGGGCGGTACGCAGCCTGCAACTGCGTTTGGGCCTGGTTCATCGAAATGCCCGGCTTCAAACGTCCGAACATCGTCAACCAATAGTCTTGGTGACTGTCGAGGCCGTTCCAGTTGGGCGTCATCTGTGCCTTCAGAGTGATTGCCACGAAGACGTCGGGCCTGAAACCAAGTTGGAAGCCGAAAAAGCCGGGAGGCGTCACGCCGACAACTGTCATGGACCGGCCGTTGACCAGAATCTGCTGATTGAGGACGTCGGATCGCGCGTTGAAGCTTTTCTTCCAGAATTCGTGGGCAAGAACAACAACGGAGGACGCGCCCGGCGCGATGTCGTCATCCGGCGTCAGAAGCCGGCCGATGGCCGGTCTTGCGCCGAGGACTTCAAAGTAGTTTCCGGAAACCATTTCACCGTTGCCGCGTTCGGTTTGACCGTTGAAAGCGATGTTCGCGCCGAAACCGAAGCGTGCGACCAGTCCGCTGAGCGATTCGGCCTTGTCGCGCAGATCCTTGTACATCGGATACGAGAATGAGGCGCCGCCGCTCTCGTCGGAATACACCGACCCGATTCGGGAACCGGGAGATTTCACGATCACCAGCTGTTCGGGATTCCGAACAGGAAGCGATCGAAGCAACACCTGGTCGACAAGCGAGTAGATCGCGGTGTTGGCCCCGATGCCGAGCGCGAGTGACAGAATCGCAGCCGCCGTGAAGAGAGGAGTGCGCCGCAGCGATCGCAGCGCATAGATGATGTCTTTGCTAATGTTCCCGAACATCGTTGTCTTATCCTCCAGCGAAGTGTTGATTCTATCGAAACCGACACAATATCGAAGGTTGGCAGAAGAAAAAATCGCGCGGTGTTGTGGTTCGCGGATTTCCTCGATTGTCGATGACTGTTAGTTGGGCAGCATGTGCCAGGCCGCCATGGCGGCGGCGCGTTCGTCGGCACGCCAGGGTTTGCCGGCGGACCTTCCGATCGATGCAAGGAAGGGTGCGGTGGCTTCAAAACTCCGGTCCGAAAAGCTCCGGAGCGGAATCTTGTGGTGATGGGCGGCAACTTCGATAACGTGTCGAAAGAGGATTCCTTCCGCCGCGTGGGCCCGGATATGGGAATTGCCGATGCGGTCGAGATTGCGATCCGGTGAGCCGACCACTCCGATTCCGCCGACGCGGCATTGCTGCGACTCCATCTCGCGCAGCAACCCGTCCAGCATCTCGATCGCAACCGTCTCGATTCGGCGCTCCAGCGGCTGCACAGCCGCCCTGGCTTCGGCCCACGGCAATTCCATGACTTCGTGGTGAGGTTGACCGGTTGCGGGAACGCCGGGGTCATACAACAAGACGCTCCATCGTGCGACAAATGCGGGCGCCGATTTCACGCCGGATAGTGCGATGGCGATCGCCTTAGCCGTCTTCGCACGAAATCCGAGACTCACAGTGTTCATAGCAACAACTCAATGCGACTGCCTTTTCGTCATCAGGGGTGATCGAGATACTCGAATACGGAATTCACTGCGGTGGAGCCTTCACCGACGGCGGAAGCAACGCGATTCATGCAGCCCGCTCGGACGTCACCTGCTGCGAACAGCCCGGCGACGCTGGTCTCGAGCAGCAAAGGCGACCGGTTGTGCTTCCACACTCTTGGATATTGTTCGGTGAACTCAAGGTCGCTGCCGGTGACGACGAATCCCTTCTCATTGCGCACGACATCGGCGGGCAACCAATCGGTGTGCGGACGGGTACCGATGAACACGAAAAGTGCATCGACGTCTTCGACGCATTGTTGATCGTTGTCGGTGGATCTCAGGCAGATGCGCTCGAGTCGCTGATCACCCTCCGCCCTTTCGATGACAGTCGAGAATCGAACGTGGATGTTCGGTGTTTTGGCGATTTGTTGAGCAAGATAGTGCGACATGGTGTCGGTAAGGCCGTTCCGGCGGACAACAATATGAACTTCGCTGGCGAATCGCGAGAGGTAGATGGCACTTTGGCCGGCTGAATTTCCACCCCCCACCACCATCACCCGCCGGTTTCGGCATGAATGCGCCTCGGTCAGCGCGGTTCCGTAGTAGATGCCGGCTCCCTGCCGATCGGCGACGCCCTCGGCCGGAAGCTCGCGGTACGTCATGCCCGTCGCTGCGATGACGGCCCGGGCAACGAGTTCGCGCCCGTCTTGCAGCGTGAGTCGCTTGTAGCCCCCTTCCACCGAGACTGCGGTGACTGCCATCGGCGTGAGCAACTCCGCACCCAGGCGCTTTGCCTGTGTGACTGCGCGGCGTGTCAACTCGCTGCCGCTGACGCCGGAAGGAAAACCAAGATAGTTCTCTATCTTCGAACTTGATCCGGCCTGACCGCCTGGTCCGTGCGCATCCAACAGCAGCGTACGCAAGCCCTCGGAAGCGCCGTAGACAGCAGCCGCCAATCCGGCCGGGCCGGCTCCCACAATGATCAAGTCGTAAAGGTCATACGCCGCTATCTGCGCCAGGCCGAGCTCGCTGCAGATTCTGCTCTGATCGGGATTTCGCAGAACCACGCCCGACTCGAGAATAACCGCCGGCAGTTCGCTGGGACTGATATTCGCGGCATTCATCAAAATCTGCGCTTCCGGGTCTCGGTCGGCTTCGAGCCATCGATAAGGGACGAGATTGCATCCGAGGAATTCTTTGATGTCGTGCGATCGCGGCGACCACGGGTGGCCGAGGATGCGAATGCCCGTCACCTCGGGACGATATTCACTTTGCCACCCCTGCAAGAGTTCATCGACGGCCGGATACAGACGCTCTTCCGGAGGGTCCCACGGTTTCTCGAGATATTGATCCAGCCTTACTTCATTGATGGCCCGGATCGCGGCTTTGATGTCGGAATAAGCGGTCAGCAGAACACGTCGAGCGAGTGGATAGAACTCTCGGCACCGAGCCAGGAGATCGACGCCAAGCATTCCCGGCATTCGCTGATCGGTAAGGAGCATCGCGATCGTATCGCCGCGCGTTTTGAGCTCCCGAATCGTTTCAAGGGCCGATTCGCCCGATGGCGCGGCAAGAATCCGGTACTCCGTCTGGTAACGATCTTTCAAGTCGCGGCGGATCGCCGACAGAACCTGCGGATCATCATCCACAACGAGGATGATCGGTTCGCTCATGCGTTACTTCACCTCTCGGATGGGCAAACAAACTCGAAACTCGGTGCAGCCGGGCTCGGAGCGGACTTCGATCTGTCCATTGTGCCGCTCCACCAGCCGTCGCACGATATCCAGACCCAAACCGGTTCCGGAGCCCACCGGTTTTGTCGTGAAGAATGGGTCGAAGATCCGGTTGCGAATCGCTTCCGGAATTCCGGGTCCATTGTCGATGATGCGAACAAGCACATTCGAGCCCTCATGCGTTGCGCGGACATCGACCCGGCCTCCTTCTCCGGCCGCATCGAGAGCGTTGTCGACAATGTTCGCCCAGACTTGATTCAGCTCCGCTCCGAATCCATGGATGAGCGGCAGTTCCGGCCCAATGTTAACGGACACGCTGACGGCGTTTGACCTCGCCTTTCATACAGGCACCC
>CAZPBY010000099.1:0-16190 GCA_964584785.1 uncultured Solibacteraceae bacterium | reverse complement strand
CGGCGTGTAGCGCGTCCAACTAGAAGACCTCCGGCGTTGACGAAGATTGCCGGGGCAAAATCGGGGGCAAATCGGCCTAAAAAGGCCGGAATTAACCGAAATGGACCGTAGTCAACTGGTTGAAATGACAAGAGCGTCTATTCAATTCTCTAACTCATAACCCAAAGGTCGGAGGTTCAAATCCTTCCCCCGCAATAAGGGCCGCGTACAACGCGGCCTTTTTCATTGAGTTGCGAATTTCGAGGTGCGCCTTTCCAACTCTTGGTGGTCAACAATGCGCCAACTGGCTTGTTGAGGCTTTCTCAACGCAAGTGAACAAAAGTAGATGCGGGGATTCACTGGCTCGCCTTTGATGATGCGACCGATAAACCCCGCAATGGATGAACGTGAGTGTGAGCCTTTATCCCGGGTACGCTCGATCTCGCAGGCGGGCACCGAACCGCTGGAATTCATGATCTACGGCATTGCCCAAAGACATGGATGGCAAGATCGCGATGATGCGTGCGCCGCGCGCGGGGCGGGTGGAAACACGCTGGAAGCGAAGGCTGACTGGACCAGAAGGAGAACCCGACTACCGTTCGCCCTACGGTTTGACTTTGGGTTTCGGTTTGCCGACATCCGGACGAGGGTCGCTTACGAATCCGTCGCGGTTGGGCATTCTGATTTTTGGCAGAGTTTTCGCATCCATCGTCGCGTTATCCGCGATGATGCCATTCAAATTGAGGATGAACGCCGAGACCGCGTAGACTTCGGGTGCTTTCAACAACCCCGGTTTATCAAACGGCATCGCTCGATTGATATAGTCCCACAACGTGGTCGCGTACGGCCAAAAGCTGCCCACCGTCTTCACCGGCCGGGCTGTGGCAAGCGTGCCCTGTCCTCCGACCAGCGCCGGACCGACATCGCCTTTCGCCTGCTCTCCGTGACATCGCGCACATTGTGCAGCGAAAACCTCACGGCCGGCGGCAACGGTTCCGGAGCCTTCCGGCAATCCCGTTCCATCCGGTGCGATCTGCGAACCTAACGCGCGAACCTCCTCTGCGCTCGGCGCCTTCCCCACTCCATAGGTCGGAGACTGCGCTACCAGGGGAGTGGCAATCAGGACGGGCAGCATCCGCAAAACAATTGCACTACAACGCAACATTGGTCACCGTACCGTTCCCCTGGATCTTCCAGAATTTCATTCCGTTGAAGTGATATCCGGAATTTGTCCCGCGCACTGCGACCAATTCTTCGCGAGACGGCTGGACGTATCCGGTTTCATCGGTCGCTCGTGATGCAATCAACAGATCGCGTCCTTCAAACCTTAACGGCAATCGGAAGCGGGTGAATGCGATCGGCAGACGCGGTTCCTGCAGTTTGGCGTCGACCCAGGTCTTTCCACCATCCAGCGTGATTTCGACGCGCTCGATTCGTCCGCCACCAGACCAAGCCAATCCGGTCAATTCATATAATCCGGGACCAGGCAGCGACTGACCGCCTGACGGAAAGGTAATCACGGACTTCGCTTCCATCTTGTAGGTGAACAGGCGCGCCTTGCCGTCCGGCATCAGGTCGGTGTATTTCGCGGTCTCGTCGCGCGCCATGTAGGCCTGATCCGTCAGCTTCACACTATGCAGCCATTTCACATTGGCGTTGCCCTCCCAGCCAGGCAACAACAAGCGCAGCGGATACCCCTGAGACGGTCGCAGCGCCTCACCGTTTTGACCGTAGGCGATAAGCGCGTCGTCCATCGCTTTTGTCAGTGGGACGCTGCGCATCATCCGGCAGGCGTCGGCGCCCTCGGCAATCACCCAACTCGCGCCGGATTGAATACCAACCTCTTTTAATAAGAGCGACAGTGGAACACCGGTCCACTCGCTGCAGCTCACCAGACCATAACTGCGCTGTACATCCGCTCCACCGCTCGCACTCCATTCGGATCCGCTGTTGCCGCCGCATTCCAACACCATTACGCGAGACACGGACGGCAATCGTTTGATCTCCGCTACGGAAAGCAAAAGCGGCCGATCTACCATTCCATGAATGACCAGTCGATGTTGAGCCGGATCGATATCCGGAATCCCGGAATGATGTCGTTCGTAATGCAATGCCGACGGCGTCAGCGTGCCGACCGAGTCCTGCAGCGGCGAAAAACTCGAACCCGTTTCCGGTGTCTTCGACTGGCGCACGTACCGAATTGCCTTTTCATAAACGGATCGATCGGTATATGGACCGAGCGGCGTCCCCAACGTGCCGGGTCCTTCGCTTGCCAATGCCTTTCGAACACGCACAAGGCTGCCGCCAATGGCAGCCGCCCCAATGCGCAAAATCTCTCGACGCTTCATGAAGGGATTACCTCGGCGGGAATTGTAGAGCGTGGCGGTCGCATTTCCATAATGATTAGTGCAGGAACGATCGCCCTATGTCGTCTGTGTGGCAGTCGTGGAAACGGCGATGAGAGAGTCCGGTTGTTCACCTGAGAAAATGATATTGGCGGCTCTTCTTACGATGCGACAATCCGTTTAATCCGCAAAAGGCTTATCGATCGCGATGCTCGGTTTCGAGAAGAATTGCGGTCCGTCTTCGGTGATGTAGACGTCGTCCTCCAGGCGGATGCCGAATTCTCCCGGAATCGCGATCATGGGCTCATCGCTGAAACACATCCCAACCTGAATCGGGGTTGTGTTGCCTTTCACGAAGTTGGTCCATTCGTGTCCGTCGAGCCCGATGCCGTGTCCGGTCCGGTGCGGCAGACCAGGGAGGTTGTAACCGGGGCCGAAGCCCGCGTCGGTAATCACCTTGCGCGCGGCGGCATCGACGCTTTCACAAGGCGCGCCGATCTTGATCGCGTTGAACGCTGCCGTCTGCGCTGCTTTTTCCCTATTCCAGACGTCGATCATCCGCTGCGTCGGTTTGCCGAAGACGGTCGTCCGCGTGATGTCGGACTGATATCCCTCGCACCTCACGCCGTCGTCGATCATGACGATGTCGCCTTCGCGAAGTTTCTGTGGAGTGGCGCTGCCGTGCGGAAGGGCCGTCCACTTCCCGAACTGAACGCTCACGTCGCCGGCATAGCCGAGCCGCGTGTAGGCCATCGTGATGTTGCGCGCGAGTTCGTCCTGCGGCATGCCTTCGCGCATCGTCGCGAGGCCGGCTTTGTACGCGGCAATCGTCACGTTATTCGCGTGCTGCATCAAGGCGATTTCGGCCTTCGACTTGAACATGCGGCAGCCTGCAGTGACGGCGACGCAATCGGCGATCTCAGAACCGGCGGCCTCTTTCCGCACGCCGTCTGCAATGAAAAAACGAACGCGCTCTTCGATGCCGATGCGGTGGTACTTCACGCCGCGATCCTTCACAATGCCGGCGATCAGCTTGTACGGACTGTCATCCTCCTGCCAGACGCGGACTTCGCTGCCGAATGCCGGCTTGATGAGCTCGCGCGCGCGGCCTTCTTCGAAGCCGGGACAGACATAGCAGATCGGTCCGTTCGCGGGAATGACGACGCCGAAGGTGCGCTCGCTCTGGCCCCAGCGCATGCCGACGAAATAAAACATGCTCGTCGTGCCTTCCATGAAGATCGCGTCGAGCTTCTGTTCATTCATCAGCTTCTGCGCCTTCGCGATGCGTGCCTTTCGCTCGTCATCGGAGATCGCCACCACGCCCGCCGTCATCGGCTGAAGCGCGGCGATCGGAGCGGGCAGGGACTGATCGTCGTGTGAGCGCGCTTGTGCGGGGGTTTCCGATTTTGTACAGCTAACTGCGCCCGCGCCGGCCGCGAATGCACCAACCTGCAGGAAACGTCGTCTGTTCATGGTCGAACACTATACAAGATAGAAATCAGAAGTTCGAAGACGGCTGCTCCAGAGGAAGACAAGCGAGGGCCCTATATCTGGGGAATGCCTGTTCAGTCATATCGCAGCGAGACCATCGGATTTACCTGCGACGCGCGCTTTGCGGGCAGGTAGCCCGCGATGCAGGACACCGCGACGATCAACAGGCTGACCGCCACAATGGTTTTGGGATCGTGCGGACTGAGCCCGAACCACTGCATCTCGATCACCGGTGTCAACGCCAGAGCGAGGGCGATGCCGGTGGCGATACCGATCCCAACGAGACCCTGGGTTTCTTTCAACACCGCAAACAAGACTGTGCGAGGCTCGGCGCCGATCGCCATCCGGATGCCAATTTCGCGAGTTCGACGCGCGACGGTGTAAGACATGAGACTGAAGAGACCGATCATCGCGACGATCAGAGAAAGACCGGCGATGACATGCATCAACGGTCCCAGCAATAACTGATCGCCCATGAGGCGAAGTTCAGTCGCTGCGTTGTGGCTGGTCAGGCCGTCCAGCAACAACTCCGGATCGATGTGCCGCACTACGTTGCGAATCGCCGGAAATACGGCTTCGACGTTGCCGTTAACGCGAATCTCAAAAGTCACGACGCGGGTAGGCGTTTGTTGATAGGGCATGAAAAGCATTGGCGGCGCCGGCGCTTTCAGGTTGTCCCCTTTGACGTCGCCGACAACTCCTAGAATCTCGGCGGGTCGTCGCTCGACTCCGATCCTCTCATTCAGGCAACAGATTCGGAAAACGGTTCCCACCGGATTAGCCGTCTTTACAAAAGCACTGGCGAAAGCTTCATTGACGATCACCGGCAGCGCAGCGGCAGTTGTCTCCAATGTTGAAGTAAAGAAGCGACCGGTTTTCAGTGGAATCTCCATCGTCCTGAAGAAGTCGGGATGAACGATACGAAAGTTGGTGGCGGCTTGTTGAATACTGTTGTCGTCACCGGTGAAAACCGGCAGCGGCCCTTCCCGTCCTCCGTCCGCAAGAATGGGTTTGTTAGAAAATGCAGCCACGCGAACTCCCGGCACTTTCCGGACTTCGCTCAGGATCTGTTCGTAGGGCGGGAAAGGCAGTTGCGTGTTGTAAACGTCGGGGGGATGAACGGTAACTAGCGCGACGTTGTCAGGATTAAAACCCAGATCCACTGCACGCACGTTGCGCAGGTTGCTGAGCAGCAGTTGAGCCACGACAAGAAGGGCGAGCGACAACGCGACCTGTGAAATCACGAGCGCTCGGGCCAGGCGCGAGCGAGGGCCGCCGAAAGAGCGAAACCCACCGACGCGGCGGCCCCAATCGAGCGAACGCACCGCGTTGACTGCTGGTCCAAAACCGAAAGCCACGCCCGATAGAACTGCAAGCGTGAACTCGAAGACGAGCATGCGCGGATCGAAAAGCGAGGGAAAAACCTGAGGAACCTCGCGCTCGTACACTGCGGCCAGACGGAACAAGAGCTTCGGCCAACCGGCCAGCCCAATGCCGCACACTGCTCCGAAGGCCGCGAGCAGAACGCTTTCAACTAGAACCTGCCGGATCAACCGGCCACTCGATGCGCCAAGAACGGCGCGCAATGCGGTGTCTTTCTGCCTTGCCGCCGCTCGTGCGAGAAGAAGACTGGTGACGTTCAGACACACGATAAAAAGAAGGACACCCGAGATGACCGCCAGAAACTCGATATTGCGCATGGTGTCTGTGGCAGTGTCGAGAACGCCTCGGTTTCCCGGGACGGCCAGCGCCCGCGGAAACCACGTCTGGATTCCCGGAGGTTTCGAGTTCATCATGCTTACCGCCGCTGCGTATTCCTTCGCCAACGTCTGCTCGGCGACAACCGCGAAGTTCCCCTCAACTTCAGCGATCGGGACGCCCTGCCGCCGGCGTCCCATGATGGCCAGATCCATCGCGATGGGTATAATGCCTGGGCCAACCGAAACTCCGGCTCGCTGGAGCACCTCAAAATCGGATTGATGAAACGCCAGCGGAAGCAAGATGTCCGGCATCGGCGCACCGGCGCCAGCCGGGTTTTTCATTCGCTCCGGCAGCACGCCGATGACAACGACCTGAAGTTTGTCGATGCGCATCGTTGCCCCAAGAACGTCTGGCGCGCTTCGGAAACGCGTTTCCCAAAAACGGTGACTCAAGACTGCGACTGGCGGCGCTGAAGCAGTATCGTCTTCGGGCGTGATGGTGCGGCCTCGAATCGCGCCGATTCCCAGACCTTTAAAGAATTCTCCCGATACATACTGGACACTACCCACATCCAATTGGCCGCCGGCTTCGATGCCGACACGGCCTGGGCATGCGACCACACGCGGACCGCAGTTACTCACTAGCGTGAAAGCAAACATGCTAGCGAGAGTATGGTTGGCCGCGTACATCTCCTCCCACACCAGCCGCGATGTGACCGCGTAATAAGGCCCCGCCCCACGGTAGTGGAACGCTACCAACTCCTCAGGATGCGATGCCGGCAGCGACTCGATGAATGGCAGCACGATTCCGAAAACGCCGCCCGTGCCCGCGAGCGCAATTCCAAGAGACATCACTGCGACGGCGGTCCACACTTTCCCGGCCGCAAGTTCACGCCAGCCATAACGCAGGTCTTCTCCGATCGAACGTGCAACTGTCCACATGTTCAGCGAGTCCTCGTTCTTTATAAGACGACAGACAGAAGACGACAAAGGTTCAGTTGTTCGTTGAGACCCGGATACGGCACCGGCCTCAGTCGGCAGCGAGATCCGGAAAACGCCAAGTTGTCCTCAGATCATCTTTTCTTCTGGCCGTGAATCAGGACGTGACTACAATGTAATCACGCGGTTCGGGAGGCTTGGAAAGACAATGAAAGCGCGTTTGGTGCGGATTGGCAATTCGCGATAACGAAGTGCGGAATAAACAACTCGCGCCGTCTTCTGACTAAATAAAGATCGATGTGTTGTCAAAAGCGACATCGAGCAATGTCGCCGCGGCGAAAATTAATGGCGCCCCGGCGAGAGTCATCGGCGGGACGCCACCGATTTTCGGTACGGTCGAGAAGACCTTCCACGTGATATCACCAGTTGTTTTCGCCTCGAAATAAACAGGCGACAGGTCGGATCCAATGCGCAAAGGCTCGTTGTCAATTTGCAAAGCGTCATAGTTGATTGGATTTGCGTCAAAGTCAATCGTCAATGACACGAGCCATCTTGTTTGCTTTCTGTAAGTTGGTGCGATACCCGATTTCGACGATTGGAAATGCCTCAAAGTCGATGGTCTTTGACGCAAAAACGACCGTCTTCGAGCCGCTGCCGATCTTCTTTACGGCGCCGTTAATCGTTGTTTGCCTCGGACCAACTTTCCGCCACTTACCGCAAATGGACATCGCGCCGGAATTGATCGACGCCACGTCCCCGCCAGTTGATTGCGTCGCAAGACAAATCGTCGGAGCACCGGATCCAAGGGGCAATGCGCCGGAGAAGAATGCCTCCGTCACAAAGAAAACTGTCGCCGAGTCGCCGGCAATGGTTAACCATGCTGAGCAAATGGGATGATCGCTTCAGCCAATCCGCGCTCTTCGCCGCTTCCACGACTGCCACATCACGAGCGCGGCCAGCAGAGCACCAAACCCGCCCGTCACTCCCAACGAGAGCACAATCGCCCTGAACCAGTAGCCGAGCGCGCCCTGGTCCGCGACCGCGTAGAGCTTCCAGTGCAGCACGGGCATCAACGCACTCGCGATGCCTTCGAGAAACATGATGATGCGGCCCGCGAGATTGTCGCCAAGTATCGTCGCGCCGATGAGGAACACCAGCGCGATCGGAACTACCGGGTACACCGATCCCTTCTCGTAACCGAGCGACAGGTCGCCGGCGACGTGCAGGATGAACAGTACTACCGAGATCACCGAGGTGATCTTCAGCATGCGGGTGTTGCTTGCGAGGTCGGTCATGTCAGCGCCGCAGGAAACACGAGCTTTAGAAAGCGAATCTCATGGCGAATTCCGCTTGTTGCAGGTTGCCGGCTGACAAGATCCTGCCAAAATTCGCGGAATCCGCGCGTCCCGTAGTGCCACCCGTGAGATTGAGATGACCGAAAAGGTTAAACACCTGGCCGATAAACTGCACGGACTGGTGCTCACGGATGCGGAATGACTTGGTGGCGCGAATATCGAAGCTGTTGAAGCGGCTGCTGTCGATCTGGGACGCCGGAATTGGTGCGAGGTTCAACGTCGCGCGGTACGCGTTGATGGTGTCCAGGTTCAAATCGCGATTCCCCTGGCCGCGCGATGTTCCGGGTACGTACTGTCGCACACCGTCGGCGTCCAGCGTGGCCGACTGGGTGCTAAACGGTAAAGCCGAACGCACATTCCAAATGGCGCCGATCGTGACGCCCCAGCGAACCTCAACCGATCCTCCGGCTACCAGCGCATGCCGGCGATCGACACCAGCCGGTCCCCAATCCAGGTTGTAGTTGGAGGGATTAACGATTTGCGACTGCGGACTGTCATCACGCGCGGATGCGAGCGTGTAACTGGTCAGGAACTGGTAGCGCCTGGAGAACCGTTTCTCGGCGCGGAGGTACATCGCCTTGTACTTCGATTGAGAGATCGAATCGTGCATCAGAATCCGGCCCCAGGCAGGTAATGGACGTACGCCATTCACAGGATAGTTCAGGTCCACGGTGCGGTAGTCGCGGAGCGTGTGGGTGAAAATGCCGTCTGCATGGATCGAAAAATCTCCCGTAAGCTGTCGCGAGTATCCGCCGGTGAACTGTTCCGTATACGGATTCGCATAATTCCCTGCCAGCAGGGTAATGTTCGGAGGAGCCGTGGAGCAGAAGGCGCTGGGGCTGTTGCCGCCAAAGGGATCGGGGTAGTTTGGCCTGCTGATCAGGACGTTACATTGCAAGAGATTGCGATTCTCGTTGAAGTTCTGCAAGGTTTGCAGATTGTTGTAATACACTCCGAAGCCGCCCCGGACCACGTCCTTGCCGCTGCCACGTACATTCCAAGCCAGTCCGAAGCGCGGGCCGAAATTGTTAGTGTCGCCGCGCTTGCTGGGGTCGCCGAGAAATGGAATCGGTTGCGGAAACGATTTCGGATTGAGCTTCTCATTGAACGATCCGTACTCGCGATCCCATCGCAATCCGAAACTCAGAGTCAAGTCCTGCCGCGCGCGCCAATCATCCTGTATGAAAAGTCCAAGCTGTGTCACTGGCACCTGAGTGTACTGAGGGGGAAGCGCCGCTGTGTACTGAGTCGGACTCTTCAAGGCGGCGATGGTCGCCGGGTTCCTGGGATCGAATACCTGGTCGGTTCCGAACGTCCAGGTTCCATTCAGGTTGATGTCGGTGTCGTCGCCGAATGGAATGTGGCTGGTATCGAAACCGAACTTGAAGACATGCGCGCCGAGCACGAGCGAGACGTCGTCCTTGAATTGGTACCTGCTCTCCTTACCCAGATCGCCATAGCCGAATCCGTACGAGAAGCTCGGGAAATTGTAAACCGTCCCCAGAAGCGCGGTGCGTTGCGACGGGAAGCTGCCCAGATCGGTCCAGTTCGGCGCTCCCGGAGGCCCGAGCTGATAGGACGCGTAGCCGTATTGAAAGCGAAATTCGTTGATAATCGTCGGCGTCGGTGTCCAGGTGTGGCCAATCACTACGGCTTTCCGCGGAATCTCGCCGGTATAGCAATTCGCTTCGGACGCTCCGCCGCAGCCCTGGTAACTCAGCAGATTCCACTCTTGCGAGTAGCGGCCGAACAGATGCTGATTTTTGCTGATCTCGTGATCCCCTCTGATGTTGAACAGCTGATCGTGTATAGGCTGATTGAACGTACCTTCGTTCGCCGAATAGAATTGGTGTCCCGCCGCGCCTGTGAAGATCGTGAATGATTGCCTGGTTTGAGTCCGTTCGAAGGCTGCATAAAAGTGGGTGCGATTCCGCACAATCGGACCGCCGAAATCTCCGCCGAATTGATTTCTGCGGAACGGCGCTTTTCCGGTTCCCTGCAAGAGTTCGGTCTGCTTTTGGAAGATATTGTCGCGGTTCAGAGCGGCGTCACGAAAGTATTCGAACGCGTCGCCGTGGAACTCATTGGTGCCGCTCTTCGTCACCACCGTTACCATTCCTCCCATCGCCAGGCCTTGTTCGGCTTTGAACTGGTTGGTGTTGATCTTGAACTCCTGCACGGACCCAGCCGGCAAGTTCTGTCGCGGTTCGCCCATCTCCGCCCAGGTGTTGGTCACACCGTCGACGGAGAATCCGTTGGCGTAATAACGGCCCCCGCCACCGGACTGAACGTTGTTGTAGAACGATCGTGAAGCATCCTGAGTAGTGCCGGGCATCAGCAGCGCAAGGTTCAGGTACTGACGTGTGTTGATCGGCAAAGTCGCGATCTGTTCGGCGCGCAACACACCGCCAACAGTCGCGCTGCTGGTATCGATCGGCGGAACTTCCCCGGTGACGGTGACAGCGTCCTGCAGGTTACCTACAGATAACGCAATATCACGGTCGACGTGGGTCCCGATATTGAGGACGATACCCGTAATTGTTTCCGGTCTGAATCCGGGCAGCTCGACCTTGAGCGAATAGCGTCCCGGCGGGAGCGCAAGAAGGCGGTACCGCCCTACTTCGTCACTGGTGGCGGTTCGAGTCACGCCGCTGTCTTCGTTTACCAGGGTCAAAGTGGCGCCGGGTATTGGAGCGTTACTCGGGTCTTTCACCAGCCCTGTGATTTCAGCGTCGCCCAACTGGGCGACCGCCAGAGTTGCGGTCAGCAAAAATGCAAAAGTAATGGATGCTAACGCAGACACACGAGACATCGCGGCCTCCTTGAAGTTTCGCTGAGTATAATCCAGAGCGTCGAAGATTCAAGAGGATGGCGCAGGTATCCGCAGCGCGAAGCCGTAAGTCATCGCGGCAGCGCCCCTGCCCTTCGCCGTTTCCACGTCTGCCACATCACCAGCGCGGCTAGCACAGCACCGAAAGCGCCCGTCACTCCCATAGAGAGCACAATCGCCGCGAACCAGTAGCCGAGCGCGCCCTGGTCCGCGACCGCGTAGAGCTTCCAGTGCAGCACGGGCATCAACGCACTCGCGATGCCTCCGAGGAACATGATGATGTGCCCGGCGAGATTGTCGCCAAGTATCGTCGCGCCGATGAGGAACACGAGCGCGATCGGAATCACTGGGTACACCGATCCCTTCTCATAGCCGAGCGACAGGTCGCCAGTGACGTGCAGGATGAACAGCACCACCGAGATGAGCGACGTCATCTTGAGCATGCGCGTGTTGCGTGCGAGGTCGTTCATTTCAGCGCCTTTCTTGATGTCATCGGATCGAGCTGATCTTGGATGTGCGTTGTTCGAAATGCAACAAGGTAAGAAGTGCTCAGGTGTACGTCCGGCCCTTTCGGATTCGAGCTGATTTCCTCAATCGCAATGCGTACGTCGCCAATATCGCGAATCCGATTGCGCGGGTCTTTAGTCACGCAGCGGCGGAGCAGATCGCGAAGCCGGTTTGGAGTGCCGACTCGAAGCGCATTCCATTCCGGCTCTTTCATCATGACGGCTGCCATTGTTTCCGACGCCGTCTCGCCGGAAAACATGATCCGGCCCGTCAGCATTTCGTAGAGCACGCAGCCGAACGCAAAGATGTCCGTACGCTTATCCACGGCCCGGCTTTTGGCCTGCTCCGGCGACATGTAAGCGGCCGTTCCCAGAATCACTCCCGGCATCGAACCGCCGCTTAGCATGGTCGGCGAGTTCGACAGGTTCGGATTCGACTTTTCGCTCTCGAATGCCTTCGCCAGTCCGAAATCGAGCACCTTGACACGGCCGTCCGGCGTGATTTTCACGTTCGGCGGTTTCAGATCCCGATGGATGATCCCTTTTTCGTGAGCCGCTTCCAGGGCTTCGGCTATCTGCTTCGCCACTGCCAACGATTCCTCGAACGGAATCGCTCCGCGCGCGATTCTCTCGGACAGCGTCTCGCCGGGAACCAGTTCCATGACGAGGAATTTCCTGCCCCCAGAATCTTCCAGTCCATTGAATCGGGGCAATGTTCGGATGATTTAACGAGGCGAGCGCGCGGGCTTCACGCTCGAATCGCGCGACACGATCGGTATCGCCAGCAAGGGCTTCGGGAAGGAACTTGACGGCGACGCTCCGGCCCAGCTTCGAGTCGGTGGCTTGATAAACATCACCCATTCCGCCTGAACCGAGATGCGACGTGATCTCGTATTGTGCGAGCCTGGCGCCGAGCAATATTCTCCTACTGGAACTGCGCGGTGGTCTTATCAGACGTGGGCAGTCTGAAGTATCCAAATGCAGAATTATCATGCGACCCACAGGCCTGTATAACCGCGTTACCGTAGAAATGATTTTGCGAACGTTTTAATTCAACTTTCTGAACGAAACTCCGCGTCATGTCGTTAGGAGTTTTGCCGAGTTAAGTTCAATCCCGAAGGCCTCGACAAAGGTTCGCGGTACCGTACGATCAAGGGAGCCGTTTCGGACTATTCGACCCAATGACCGTTGGTCATTTGGCCCAACGAAATTTGAGGAACAAATCAAGGAACAACTGAGCAACAGAACAGCCCGGAATACCGTAGAAAACGGTTGAAGAAGGTCGACCTAAGTCAATTAAAGGCAAAGACGGTCGAATTCATTTACCAACTCATAACCCAAAGGTCGGAGGTTCAAATCCTTCCCCGCAATTGAGGCCGGTGAATAACCGGCTTTTTTATTTGGTTTCCGTAGTCGGCGCGGTGCGTCCTGACGTAGGACCAAGCGTTTGCAAGATCCGTTGCTCGTCTACTTTCGCCAGAACGCGCCCGCCCCTTCGATCCGTTGCAGCGGTGAATGGATTCCCCGATCGCTTCTGAAATCGTGTACGGCCTCGTTGCAACTTTCGACGGCGTTGTAGTCATCGATGATCACGAATCCTCCTTTGCACAGGCGGTCATAGAGACTCTGCAGGGCGCAAATCGTCGACTCGTACATGTCGCCGTCCAATCTCATGACGGAGAGTTTCGTGATCGGCGCTGATGGCAGCGTGTCCTTGAACCACCCGGGCAGAAACCGGACCTGGTCATCCAGCAGGCCATAGCGGGAGAAGTTCCGGCGGACCTCTTCCTCCGATACTTCCAGTTGGCTGCAGCGGTTGAATTCCAGCCGGGTCTCTTTCGGGTAGCGATCGTAGTCCGCCCGCGGCAGGCCGCAGAACGAATCCGCAACCCACACCTGCCGATCGCGCACACCGTAGGCTTCCAGGACGCCTCGCATGAATATGACAGCGCCTCCGCGCCAGACGCCGGTTTCGATGAGGTCGCCTGGAATGTCGTCCTTCAGCGCCTGCTCGATGCAGTATTGAAGGTTGTTCAGCCGCGGCAGACCGATCATCGTATGCGCCCGTGACGGCCATACCTGCCCGAGATGCTTTTCGGTCGAATCGCAGGGACCACCGTGGATGGTGATGACTCTTCCTGTATTCGAATCGACTGCCAATTCGCCGTTCAGCAAATTCAAATCGTCATCATAAATGAAATTACCGACACACTTCTTCAGCAGCTCGAGGTAAAGGTTGTTGCCGTTGGGAATGGTCACAATACGCTCCAGGAACCTTAACCGCAAGGTGTCTTCACACCAGACCGATGTCTTTAGCCTTGATCGCGGCCTGAGTTCGATCGCGAACACCGAGCTTTGCGAGTATGTTAGTCACGTGATTCTTCACGGTGCCTTCAGCAATGAAGAGCCCGCTGGCGATTTCCCGATTACTCGTGCCGCGGGCGATCAGGCGCAATATTTCCAATTCGCGTTCGGAGAGTGGCTCGATCAGGGACTCCATCACTGCGGCGGTCCTGCCGCTCAACCGCGCAAATTCGGCGACGACCTTGGCGGCTACCGAAGGTTGAAGGAAGGATTCTCCACGTGCCGCCGCACGAATCGCTTCCGCCAGTTTTTCCGAAGGGACGTCTTTCAATAAGTACCCCATCGCTCCGGCGCGCAGACCATCGAACACCATTTCGTCATCATCGAAGGTGGTCAACACAATGACGCGGCAGGATGGCTGCTCCTCATGAAGGCGTCGCGTGGCCGACACGCCGTCCAGTATCGGCATCTGAAGATCCATCAACACCACCGACGGCAGAAGCGAACGGCTTAGACGGATGGCTTCGCTTCCATTCCCGGCTTCGCCGACAACCTCAAAATCCGAGTGCAACGAAAGCACCGTCCGCAGACCTTCACGAAACAATGGTTGGTCATCGACCAGGAGAATCTTGATCCGAGTCACGCCGGCAACTCTACCTCCAGCACAAATCCTTTACCCATGTTGGAATGAACGCGGACTTCGCCATTGAGCAGCAGCACCCGTTCGCGCACGCCGAGCAAGCCAAAACCTCCTTCGGAGGTACCGCCGCCGACACCATTATCGCTGACACTCAACTGAACCCCGCTTTCACGGTAATCCAGATGTAGTTCAACGGCGGTGGCGTGAGCGTGTTTTCCGACATTGGTCAGTGCCTCTTCCGCCGCACGGTACAGAGTGAGATTGGCTTGTGCACTGAGAGGGCGAACCGTACCGTTCGCCGCAAACCGCGTTCGAAGTCCTGGGGAATCCCAGTGTTTCGATAACTCCGCAAGCGCCTCCACCAATGGACGTCCCTCGATCGGAGACGCGCGCAACGTTGCAACAGAGCGTCGAACGTCTGCCAGTCCTTCCTTCGCCAGTGTCTGCGCTTTAGCTAAATGATCCAATGCGCGCGGCCGGTCGTGCTCCATGACCGCTTGCGCCGCGCTGATTTGAACATTCACCACCGTTAGATAATGCCCGAGGCTGTCGTGGATCTCACGCGCGAGCCGGTTTCGCTCTTTGGTCGTGGCTAGCTCTTCAATTTGAGCCGCACGTTCCCGCAGTCGCTGGTTGGCCTCCTCCAACGCCGCACGGGCTTCTCGCTCGCCCGCGGCTACCCGCGTAAAGACGATGACGAAAACGATGCCGGTGCCATAAATCAAAGCTATAGCAATCGCATCACCCCATCTGCTGCGTTGGATGAAGGGTATGACGAGGGTGAGATAAATCAGCGCGCAGACCGGAATCATCCACGGAAGCCGTAACAGCAAGGCGCTCTGCCCGGCCAACGGCAGAATCATCAGTGCGACTTCTCCGGATGACCCGCGCAGGACAATGAGAATCGCTGCGAGCGAGAGTTGGAGCGCAAAATAAAGCGGCGCCGCGAGTGGCGATTTCGAACTGCGGCACTTTGCGAAGCCATATGTCCCCCCGACGAGGTAAGCGGCACCGAGACTCACGAGCACAACAACTTCCCATGCGGGCACAGAACGTCCGGAGTAGATCAGGGCTGCCGTGAGAGAAGTGTACGCGGCGCAAACGACAATCACGAACGCGGTATGACCGCTGCTGAACAACTTTGCGCCTTTGGACATAGTGAGTCACCGCCCTACCCAACGCTGTCAATCTAGTACAGATCAACGGCTATCAACAGTGACCTTTGTCATGTTTTACGACGGATGTCACACCGGAAAACGTGACGTCAATTGGTGACAAACGGCACGTCAAGAGATTGACCGAATCGTGCAATATCACGCTCGGAGAACAAAACATATGACTCGAACAGAAAAAGAGAAAGAAGTGTGTCCCGGAGTGCATGAGCGGCGATACTTCCTGGAACACTCGCTTGCAACCGCCGCCGCAATTTTCACTCTCAGCGCCCTGCCGATACGCGGATTGGCACAAGAAAGCGTCAAACGCATTCCGCTTCCAGGAGCGGACAAGCTCGGTTGGGACGAGTTCCTCGCGCAGTCGCTTCCCGTCGCTCAGGAGTTGATCGATCAACCAACGTTCAGCGTGGACGAGTATCTTTATCGAATAGGTTCTCTGGCCACACGGTTAAAAGTCATCCCTGACAGTCCTCTCAGTTCTTATACGGCTGTGGATTCCCGTGTATGGTTTGGGCCGAGCTTCAGGGGCACACCGTTTTTCATCATTCAGTGGAGAATGGAACCGGGCGCGCTGCTTCCGCCGCACAACCATCCGAACGCCAGTGTTTGCACAGTCGGCTATGAGGGTGAAGTGCGCCTGCGCAATTTTGAAATCGTCGGCGAGGCTCCCGATTATGCGTCGAAGAAGACATTCCACATCCGCGAGACCCACAATGAAACGCTGACTCGCGGCAGAATCAACACGCTTTCGCCACGGCGCGACAACATCCACCGTTTTGAGGCCGGCCGCCAGGGCGCCCGTGGAATCGACATCAACACCATGCACGGTGAAGCCGCTCCGTTCAGCTTCCTTACCGTGGGCACGAAATCGTTGGACGCCGATAAGCAGATCTTCGAAGCGGCGTGGAGTGACATAGGCCGCAAGTAAC
>CAZPBY010000098.1:0-16583 GCA_964584785.1 uncultured Solibacteraceae bacterium | reverse complement strand
TGTGGCCGGTTTTGAAGTGATAACGATTGGCCGCTTTTGAGGTGATAACCGAGGGCCCGAAGAGCCGCAAGGAACGGCGCGTTCCCCTGAACGAAGCCGCCATAACCGCGCTGCGGGTAATGCTTCAGAAAAAGCATGACGAAACAGATCTGGTGTTTCACCAAGCGGACGGGACGGCGTGGAAGTCGGTGTTGGAATCGTTCAGGTCGCTCTTGAAGCGATGCGAGATCAAACGGCACGGCATCCACGCGCTGCGACATACGTTCGGCGCTCACCTGGCACAGCGCGGCGTCTCGATGGCGTTTATCCGCGATCTGCTCGGGCATCACAGCGTGACGCTGACCGAGAAGTATTACGCGCACCTGGCTCCAAACAATCTCAGTGATGCGGTTCGGCAACTCGAAAGTGCGCTGGTGAAAAAATCTTTACCCAAATCTTTACCCAGTCGCACCGAAAGCGGGTATTCGGGCGCTGAGAATCTCAACGCGGGAGTGGCGTTGACTCCTTCAGCACACGCGGGTTACATTCGTTTCTCGTCTTTTGCCGCCGGAGTGGCGAAATTGGCATACGCAGCAGACTCAAAATCTGCCGGTACTTAGTACCGTGGGGGTTCAAGTCCCCCCTCCGGCATGCATCCACATCTGAACGAAGGCCTCGACACAATCTGCGTGAATGCCCCAGGTCGCTACCAGTGCTTCCCAGCCTCGATGATTTCCAGCAGCTCAATCGCCTGAGTTTTGCTCTTCGATTTCAGAACCTTCCGGGCTCTCCTGACAAGGTGTTCATCGAGTCTGAGGATGTCAATGCTTTTCGCCGTAGTTCACATCGATCTTAATACACGAGTACGCATGACCGCCGTCTTCGCCACGACGAATTCCATCACTTCGATTCCTGACTCATTCGCCGCGGGGAAACGACGGATTATCCGGATAGAATTGCGCGGGCACGGGCTCGCCTCGCGTCTTGCAGTACAAGGTTCGAATGCTCCGGATCTGCCCCCAGTGCATTGCCATGTGCATCGAATTGTGAAATCCCAGGAAGTGCGTCGATCGCGCCCTTTCGCCATACACAAGTTGATTCCGTTTCATGAGAGTGCCTTCGTCCATGTCTCGCAACACCGTGTTGAATCGAGTGCACAACGCGTCCAGTTCCTTCAGATTCATTTCATAGTCGAAACCAATCGAATCAATGAACCGCTGCACACTCTCGGTGGCTTCCATCGGCTCCGGTTCGCCTCTCTCCAGGGCCGCCAGTTTCCATTGCGCCTCGATCCGGAGATGTCTCACGATCAGATTGATGCTGTTGGCCTGCGGCAACGGTTTCCAATTCACCTCTTCGAGCGGCAGATCTTTCAAGTCTTCCTTGAGACGATTCCATGTCATCTCATTCATATCGATCATCGCGCGTAATGCCTGATCCATAAGTTCTCCGATTGCGCTCCGCTTAAAAGATGAACTTCGCCGACAACTGCGCACGGCGGGCGTAGTTAAGCTGGTTTGAAGTATTCAAATAATTGATCGTGCCAAAATCACCCGGACACGGTTTCGCCGGCGTGTTGTCACAAACACCGGCAATTGCCGCGCCTTTACTGGACGGATTGACTACGGGTCCGGGCAGAAGCGGATTGTTGAAGGCATTGATAAACTCCATTCGCAATTGAATCTTCTTGCTATTGTCGTCAGCAAGGCGAATGTCCTTCCGCAGACCCAGGTCCGCGTTGTTGATTCCGTCCAAACGCACGCCGGGAAATCGGAGCGGCAGGGTTCTCACATGGCTCGCCGGGGAAGCGCAATTTGCCGAGCCTGACGGAAACGCGCCGCAAACCGGCAACGCGCCGTTTGCCGTAATCACGGAGACAAAGGCATCCGTGTTGAACCAGTGATTGACGGTCCGCTGGCTCTTCGGAATGGAAATCGCGGCGCCCGTTAAGAACGCGTCATTCGCGAAGGCTACAGGGAACCCGGATTGGAGACTATACGTTCCCTCAACCTGCCAACCGCCGATAATGACGTCCACAAACCTGTTCACGTTCTTGCCGAGCATTCTTCCTTTACCAAACGGAAGTTCATAAAAACCACTCGTCGTAAACCGGTTCGGCACATCCTGATCAGAGATCATCCTGGTCGGCCTGGCATCAGTGGCATTCAGATACTCCGTTTGTTGGATCCACTTCGAGCGCGTGTAGGACCACTGAATGCCGTAGCCTCTTGAGAATCGTCTGCTGAGGGCAAACTGACCCGAATGGTACCAACTCCTGCCATCGTTGTTGGTGGTGTTTAAAGTTCCGAACTCCGGATAGGCCACCAGCAGTGATTGCCGCGCAATCGTGGCGCTGGCATTCGGAATCAGTCCGCCTCTGAATGGATTCGCGACGGTGCCCGTCAGGTTGGTGTTGGCATCCTGCATGGCCTGCGTGCGGGAGCCATCGGTGTTCAAATACTTGTTCGGAACAGCGTTCAGATTACGCGTGATCTCGATGTCATAACCACGGTCGCCAACGTAATTCGCTTCAACGATCCATCCACCCCAAAGCTCACGTTGAAAGCCGAGTGAAAATCGCGCCTGCTTTGAAACTTTTGGATTTTGCTCGAAAAACGTGACGGTCTGTCCAAGCCCGGTCTGCTTCCCAAGAGTGTTTCCTGTGGGCTCGATGATGGTCGTGTTGAAAAACGGAGTCGAAAGCGAAACCGGCAGCGGCGCTCCATTCGGAGCGGTTGACAGTGGCGTTGTTGTTGTTTGGGAGTATCCGGATTGCAACACGTCGCCGCGGCGCTCTCCAAGGAAACCCTGGAACAGGCCAAATCCGCCGCGAACGATTGTTTTGTCATTCCACTGATACGCAAATCCGGCGCGAGGCAGGAAGCCGTTCTTTGGAGTGTTATAAAGCCCCCTGCCCGTATCTTTGGCGGCGAACAGCAATCCGCCTTTGACGTTAATCTGACTGAGCCCCGCCGTGGTCTTCAGGAAGGTGTCGGTCAGGGCCGCATAGTTGGCCTGAGCCGCAGCCTCAATGGGCTGAGTGTACCCGGTGTCGAATCCCGACACGCTCTTGTTCTGGCGCTCGACCAGCGGAGTCTCGAATTCCCATCGCAAACCAAGATTCAAAGTCAGTTTTTGGGAAACGCGAAAATCGTCCTGGCCGAAGAAGCCCCAGGTCTTCGAGTATTCCGAATAG
Organism: uncultured Solibacteraceae bacterium; assembly: GCA_964584785.1. GTDB lineage: Bacteria > Acidobacteriota > Terriglobia > 20CM-2-55-15 > 20CM-2-55-15 > JAHFTY01. The sequence continues at coordinate 13,408 of CAZPBY010000098.1, read as the reverse complement.
TCCGCGGCCCGCACGATCGCCATCGTGCTGGGGTATCCCAGCAGAAACGACGCGAACGCCTGCAAACCCTGGTAATCCGCGCTGCTCGCGCTGCCGACGCGAGTGTAGGTATTGTCAAAGCTGAACTGGCCGCTTTGGTTGTTGCTCTTGAAGTTGTCGTCTTCGCGGTAGATTCTCATCTCGCTGCCGAATTTGACCGAGTGCCTGCTGTGCGTCCAATTGAGGACGGCTCTGAAAGAATGGCTGTCGACAGGGCGGTTTTCATTGGTGTGTCCGTTGCCCAACGTTGCTCCGGTGCAGGAGGTGCAAGAAAAATCCAGACGCGGGAAACGCCGAATACCCTCCGCCACCAAACCGTTGTAGTAGGAAGGAAACCCCAGAGCCGTCAGGTCCAGACCGTATTGCTCTTCCGGCGCGTCTGTAATGCGGCTGAAACGATTGAAGCCGTATCCCACGTTTAGAATAGTGTTTCCGTTAAAAGTATGAACACCATCCAGCACAGTCTGCTTCGAAAGGAAGCCGAACCGGTCTCCAACGTAGCTTGTGCCTGTGTAGTTGTTGTATGAACTGTCGCGAGTGTACTGACTGTAGCGCCAAAAGAAACGATCTTTCGCGCCGAGATTCTGATCGATTTTGGTCGTGTAGTTGTCGTACTTCCGTGTCTTCTCGGCCAGCGTTGAATCGTTGATGTTTCCGGTAAGCACCGAAGGATTTTTGGGCGAACCAAAGTAACTGAGAATGGCTTTGGAAACCGGGTTGATGCGGCCGCCTGGAATAATGTTGTTCGCAAATGCGGTGCGGTTGGTCACTGCTCCGTTTGAAAAAGTACCGGTCAACGGATCGTAGATGTTGATGTTCGCAAGGTACGCGGAGAAATCCCCATTCTTTAATGCATCGGTCGGCACCCAGATGTTGCTGGCGTCAAAGCGCGGCCGCGAGTCGCGAATTCCTTCATATGAGAACAGAAAAAATGTTTTGTTCCGGCCGTCGTAGATTCCGGGCAGGTATACGGGACCGTTCACACTGAACCCCGGGCGATTCGAATAACTGAACGGGCGGGCCTGGCCTCTTGCATTACCGAAGAAATCGTTGGCCGCCATTCCGCCCGGCTCCGTCCAGATATAGGCCGTACCGTGAAGTTGGTTGGTGCCCGACTTGATCGCAATGCTGGTGACGCCGCCTTCGGTGTTGCCGAATTGCGCGTCATACGTCGCCGTCTGCACTTTGAATTCCTGCGTGATGTCGGTAGGAGGCACGTACGACGCAATCACTTCATTCGCATTAGCTGTTGCCGTGCTCGGAGCGCCATCGATCAAAAGGTCACTGCGATTTCCGCGAGTACCCGCCATCGCATAACCCACAATGTGCGTTGGTTCAAACGGCCTGTCGAGCCGCGTGCTTCCGGTATACGTTACACCCGGCGTCAAAGCCATCAGCGCGTAGGGATCGCCGTGGACGGAAGGCAACTCGTCCACGCGCTTCCGGTCTATCGTATTCCCCAGATCCGCATCAGCCGAAGTGAGGAGGGCGGCTGTTTCCGTCACCGAAACCGTGTCCGTTACAGCGCCGACATCAAGCCTGATGTTCAGGATGCGAGTATCGTTGATCGCTACCTGGACGTTGTCCTCGAGCGCCTTCTTGAAGCCGGCGAGCTCCACAACCACCTGATAGGTTCCGGGCAGGAGATACGGAGCATCAAACAAACCTTCCTCGTTCGTAATGAGAGTGGATGTCGTTGCGCGCGCCACGTCCATCACCTTGACGGTTGCGCCGGGAATAACTGCGCCGCTCGCATCCGTTACTCTGCCCGTGATCTTTCCACGCAATTCCTGAGCGTGCGCCCTCGCCGGAACGAGCAAACATAAAACAGTGAGCGCCAGGACCAGGATGAAATGCGTCTTTTTTGTCGTAAGTTTCGTGTAGCCGGCTAAGGATTTCATGTGTCTCCAAGACCCCCCGATTTTTTGCGGATTGAGTTGCAGAACGGGTGCAATTGAAGAAATGCACTGATCTGCCAGGAAATGACTTTGTTTTCTTTCGGGTGCGTACGCTATCGTAAACACCGACAGGAGGTCAAAGAAAAACTTTCACCTTATGTGAGTGTTTTTTCATGATTGATTGCAAAGATTTGCTATCAATTTGATTGGATATCAGAGATTATTTGTAGTCTTTACAGGCCGCAGTTATATTGGGCAAATCCCTATCGTCTCGACCGCGATTTAAGAGAGGAAGAGAGAAAACTCTATCGATGCCGGCGAAAACAGAGCATCTGGGGAGAAGAACCACCATCGAGGATGTGGCGAAAGCGGCAGGCGTCAGCATCGCCACGGTTTCGCGTGTAGCGACAGGCAGCGATCGCGTGTCCTCCACATTGCGCGGCCGCGTATTGAAGGCAGCCTCGGACCTGAGCTTTGAGCTTAATGGAAAAGGAAAGGCGAAGATCATCGCTTTCATTCTGGCCAACCGGGATGTTTTCAATCCGTTTCATGCGGCAATCATGGTTGGAGCCGAAGCGTACTGTGCGAGCCATGATTGTGGGCTGCTTTTCCTTCCCATTCGCTATGGAAGCAATGTGCGGTGGCAGAACCTGCATCTGCCGCCGATCCTTGAGCGGCCGGGACCGGTCGGAGCGGCAATCCTCGCTGGTAAAAACTCTCAGAACTTTCTGGACCTGCTGAATCACCGCGGCATCTCTTTCGTCGTCATGGGTAATAACGTTGTTGGCGGCTGGGACAAGGATCATTGCAACGCGTTCTACTTCGACGACATCGAAGGAGCGATGGAAGCCACAAAATACCTGCAGTCTCTTCGACACCGGGATATCTGGTTCGTCGGAAATTGTCAGATGCCGTGGTTTGCGCGGCGTTATGAAGGCTACCGGCGCGCCATGGAAAGCGCCGGATTGCCGCCGCGGTTGAACGACTTCGATTCAGGTGAAGGAGAGGACGTCGGATACATTGCAACGAAGTCCATCCTGAAGAGCGGCGAACCGATGACGGCACTCTTCGCCGGTGACGATGCGGCGGCGGCGGGCGCTTACAAAGCGATACATGAAGTGGGCCTGCGAATCCCCGACGATATCAGCGTCCTTGGTTTCAACGACACGGAAGCCGCTTCCCTCAATCCGCCGCTGACGTCGGTCCGCGTATTCACGGAGCAGATCGGCCGCGGCATGGCCGGGCTGGCATTCGAACGTCTCAGCAGACCCGACCTTCCAGCCGAAGCGATTACAATTCCAACCCAGTTGGTTCGGCGTGGATCGTGCCGATCTTTGTGAATATGAATGTAAGTCAAAAGGAAAAGGCGGATCGTTTTCACGCGCTTCATAAAGGACCGGGTGTTTTCGTCATTCCCAATCCATGGGATGCCGTGTCGGCGCGAATTCTGGCGGGGCTTGGTTTTCAGGCGCTGGCAACGTCCAGCGCCGCCTCGGCTGCGGTCATCGGAAAGAAAGATCGCGCACTGACGCGGGATGAAGCGCTCGCGCATTCACGCTTGATTGCCGATGCAACGGACCTGCCTGTTTCCGCGGACCTGGAAAATGGATTCGGCGACGAACCCGAAGCCGTCGCGGAAACGATCCGGTTCGCCGCCGAAGCGGGTCTCGTTGGATGCACCATTGAGGATACGACCGGCAATCCCGATACTCCTCTTTACGACGATCGGCTCGCTGTTCAGAGAATCCGCGCTGCGGCAAAGGCTGCGCGCGCCCTTCCCTTTCCTTTCATGCTGACCGCGCGAGCGCACAATCTGCTTTATGCCGCGCCGAATCTCGACGACACGATCCGCCGGCTTCGCGCTTTTGAAGAGGCTGGCGCCGATGTGCTTTTCGCTCCCGGCCTGCCGGATCTCGACAGTGTGCACAAAGTGTGCGCGGCACTGTCGAAGCCGTTCAACTTCATGGCTGGAATCAAGGGCAAATCATTCCCGGTGGAAGAACTCGCAAAAGCGGGAGTGAGGCGGATCAGTCTTGCGACATCGCTGTATCGCGCGGCAATGACCGGTCTCCTCGACGCCGCGCGTGAAGTGAAGGATCAAGGCCGATTTAATTTCCTCGATCGATGCAGCACAACAGCCGAACTGAACACGCTGATGAAAATCTGATGGGAACGTCTGCTGCGGCGGCTACTTCACGTTTTTGTAAACCTTCCCGCCTTTCATTACAAAACGAACTCGCGTGAGCGCCGTGATATCGGTTGTGGGATCGCCATCCACAGCGATCAAATCGGCTTCGAATCCAGGCGCCAGGGTTCCGATCATCGAATCCAGATGCAGGGATTTTGCGGACAGCGATGTCGCGGAAACGATGGCGTCCATCGGCTTCTGGCCACCTTCTTTCACGCGGGCGACAAGTTCGTCCGCATTGGATCCGTGAGCTCCTGCCACAGCGTCGGTGCCCATGACGATCTTGAGACCCGGCGTCGCAACGGCTTTGCGGAACATCGCGTAGTTCGTGGGGACAGCCTTTTCCATGTAAGCGAATCCTTCCTCTGTATATGTGCCGATGCCGAGATACTTCGGCTTGTTGCGAATGTAGTTCTGAAGGACCAGGCCGATATTCGGATCGAAATAGACGCCGCGGTCCGACATTAATTTCAGCACTTCGTCATCGGCAAAGATTCCGTGCTCGATTTGACCGCATCCCGCCAGAACCGACGCCCTGATGGAATCCGTGCCGTGAGCGTGCACCATGGTTCTCAACCCCAGGGCGTTCGCCTCGCCGCAAACTGCAGCGAGCTGCTGGGAAGACAACGTCTGCTTCCCGCCTTCACGAATGCTGCCCGAAGCGAAAATCTTCACGACGTCCGCCCCGTCTCGTTTCAAGGCACGAATGGTTTCGCGCAATTGCTCCGGAGTTGCGGAAGTATCGGTGATCTGGCGAATCGATGTCAGCACGCGAGGGCCGGCGATGATGCCCCGAGCCACAGCGTCGCGAATCGCAACGTCCGATGCCGCACCCACGCTTTGAACCGTCGTGAAACCGGCCATGAGATCGAGATAGAGATTCTCGATCGTATAAAGGGTCTCTTCCACCGGCGACTGTGCTCGAGGTTCATATCGTCCGTCTTTTCCGAAATGCCAACTGATGTGAACATGCGTGTCGATCATTCCCGGCATCACGGTTAACGCCCGCAGATCGTACGCCGCGTTCGATGCGTTCGAAGAGATCGTCTGAATCTTCGAACCCTGCACGACGATGTTCACATCCTTCCGGACTCCGCCCTTTCCATCGAGCAGCGTGCCCGCACGGATCGTGACTCGATCCTGTGCGTCAAGCGTGGCAAGCAGAATCAAACACATCAAAAAAACAAAACTGAGTTTGCGCATCGTATTAACCTCGAATCGCATCTGATTCTACCGGGTTCGGTCGATACGCACGCGAATGAAAGCGTGCCCGGCCGAATCTGTCACGGGAACAAAAAGGATGAAGTTCGATCCCGCCGCGGCGAAACCATCGAGATCCACTTCGGTTCGCTGATTGGAAGGCGTCTCAACGAAAAACCATCTGTTATTCAACCGCACGTAGATGCCTTCAAGATTTCTGTTGTCGATTACCAGGGTTGCGCGCTCCGAGGGTGAGAAGAAACTTTGCGTCACGGGACGCCATGAGAGGTCGAGAGGAATCGTCGTCGTTTCAGCCTCGGAATAGTACCCGCTTAAAATCTCCATTGCCGTTTCGCCTCGAAGCGCCCTGCCCTGCGAGCCGTATTGGCTCATGCCGACGTTGTGTCCGAAGCCGGCTCCATAGAAAAGCACGCTGGCGACTCCGCCATTGGCGTTGCGCGTGATCTCATATGTCGATGGACTGTTGGGCGCGCTGTTGGAGGCAGTGCCGCCCGGAGTTACTCCGTCGAGAGTCGCGAATCGCCGCAGGTCCGACCATCCGCTGATTTCCGTTGTTCCCCAATCTCCGCTGATCCGGATTTGCATAGCGCGGCCGGAATCGCCCTGCAGTGTGGTGCGGATATCGGCAATGGCCGTGGCTGTGAGCGGGACCGCAAAACCCGACTTGAGTTGCGCAAGCAACTCTGCGGCAGTGCGAGTGCGAGTCCAGCGGTGGAGTGAAGTCAAAGGAATGCCGGTCACCGGATGAACTTCGCTGCTGAACGGATAGATGGTGGTGTAGAACCTCATGACGCTTTGCTCTGTGGAGAGATCTTCCGGAACCTTATCCTTAGGATCCTGCACGCCGCGAAGCGCGCGATCGGCATTCGTCCCGGGATATGCGCCGGCCGGGGACGGAAAGACGTATTCGTTGCTTTCGGTGTGTCCGCCCATCGACGATGAATACAACGTCGAAACCATCAATCCCTCGCGAGTCAGAACGAGCCCTTCCGTCTCGACTGCCGCTGTGAGTGAGACTCCAATTTCCGAAGACTGGCCGCGGTAGACCTGCGACAGCGTGGAGTCGTCGATATCGAATCCCCGTGATGCGAATCGTCCGATGTTGGATATGGCGTAACCTCGAGCGGCGATTGCCTGCGCCTTGAGCGCTTCCACATGAAAACTGGGGAGGCTTTCGTTCGGAACGACGCCGGCGACATAGTCCGGATCCAGCCGGACGATATTGATCAACCTGAGCTTCGTAATATCCGCGGTGCTCGCCTGGACTTCGAGATCGCCACGATACGGAGCCGGCGTGAGATTTCCCCCTGCAAGCCGATTGATTCTTCGAATGGAGTTCGCGATAAGAACGGCGCCGTTCACGGGATGCGTGATCAACGGCCCTTTGAAGGAACCGATCGGACTGCCGGATGCGCTCATCGTGATGGCCTTGCCATCGGATGTCTTCACGAACGAGAGGACGGCGCCGTTTCCAATGAAGACAAGTCTTCCCGAACTGAGATCGAGAACTTCCAAACCACCAGTGGACGTGATCTCGATGCTGCTGTGATTGTGCGCTGCAGCCGTCCAGTACTCCTGTAGAACAGCGCCATTGTCTGCAAATTGCGTTGGAGTGATTCCGACTCGGACCGGCGGCACAACAGACGCCGGCGTGATGTGGAACTGCAGCGGGCCCAGCTCGGGCCGGTCTCCCGAAGCGTGGGAGCGGCCTCCCTGCTCTGCAATCGTTTCCTGGAGAATCCGCTCCTCGAACGCGAAACGTTCACGTTCGAGAGCCTCCTGCGCGAATGCGGGAACCGCAGCCGCCAGCACGCCACACAGCCAAACGAACAGTCTTTTTGAAGTCACAGATTGACCGAACTATATAAAGCGATTCGGGAGCGGTCAACCCGGCAGGTAACGGTCCTCAGTATCGATTGAGCCGGTGTTATACTCGGTTGCGTTTAACACACCATGGGATTAACGCACGTCACTGTAAAGATGCGAGCTCTTACCGGTAAGAACAGGCCGTACGAGGCGGAGTGCCTCGTAGACACCGGCTCTGTTGACTGCATGGCTCCAGGAAACCGGCTACGCGCTGCCGGGATCAAACCTGAGGGAAAGGCGGTCTACGAACTCGCGAATGGCGAACCCGTTGAGTACGAATATGGATTCGCTCGAGTTGAGTTCGTCGGTTCGGTCACGGTTGCACAAGTGGTCTTCGGGCCGCCGGACGTCGAGCCGATTCTGGGAGAGGTTGCGCTGGAGAATGCCGGCATTACCATCGATCCGGTTAACAAAACCCTCAAACGCCTTCCCGCGAAACCATTAAAGTAACGACTCGAGGGGAGCGGGCGTTCGCATATAATCCCCGCCGTGCCGATACGTTCAGGAACAAAGCTGGGCTCTTATGAAGTCGTCGCGCAGATCGGCGCGGGTGGCATGGGCGAGGTGTATCGCGCACACGACACAAAGTTGAAGCGCGACGTTGCGATAAAAGTTTTGACGCAGCAGTTTGCGCGCGATGCCGATCACGTTTCGCGATTCAATCGTGAAGCCGAGCTTCTCGCGTCGTTGAATCACCCGAATCTCGCGGCGATCTACACGCTCGGAGAATACGAAGGCCAGCCGTTTATCGTGATGGAGCTCCTGGAAGGCCAGACGCTGAAGTCGAAGATTGAATCGGAACGTTTGCCTGCCGCGAAGATCATCGAGCTTGCTATCCAAATTGCCGACGCCCTGGACACGGCGCACACGCGGGGCGTGGTCCATCGCGACATCAAGCCCGCCAATATTCATGTGACCGCGAGCGGTCAGGCGAAGATCCTTGACTTCGGCATCGCGAAGCTCGTAGCCAGAAGCGATGCAGCGAACGCGATGACTTCAGCGCCGACCGCTGGAAGCGACGATCACTTGACCAGTCCAGGCATGACAGTCGGAACGGTTTCTTATATGTCTCCCGAACAAATTCGCGGTGAAGAGGTTGACGCGCGATCGGATCTCTTCTCGGCCGGACTGGTGCTCTACGAAATGGCGACCGGCCGGCAGGCGTTTTCAGGGAATACCTCAGGAATTGTTCTCGAAGCGATTTTGAATCGCGCTCCGATTGCGCCGATCCAGATCAATCCGGCCTTGCCTCAGGACCTGCAACGAATCATCGATAGACTGATAGAGAAGGATCGCCGCCTGCGCTATCAAAGCGCCGCCGACCTTCGAGCCGATCTCGAGCGCATGAAGCGTGAATCCGATTCGGGACGCAGGCCTGCACCACCTCCGCCGGAGAAAAAGTCCATTGTCGTTCTACCGTTCGCCGATATCAGCGCCACGCGCGACAACGAATACTTCGCCGACGGCCTCACGGATGAAATCATCACCGACCTCTCGCAGATCCAGACGTTGCGCGTGATTTCGCGAAACTCGAGCATGCAGCTCAAGGGATCGAACCACGATCTCAAGTCGATCGCGCAAGACCTTAAAGTCCAGTTCGTGCTGGAAGGAACGGTTCGCAAAGCCGGAGAAAGCCTGCGCGTGACGGCTCAATTGATCGATGCCCGAAGCGATGAACATCTCTGGGCGGACAAATATTCCGGAAAGCTCGAAGACGTCTTCGACATTCAAGAGCAGATCTCGCGCAAGATCGTCGATGCGCTGAAAATGAAACTCTCGTTTCAGGAAGAACGAAAACTTTCCGAACGGCCTGTTCCCAATATCCATGTATTCGAGAGCTATCACCGTGCGAGACACGAGCTGTACAAATTTACCGAAGAGGGACTCGACAATGCTCTTCTGCTGATCAAAAACGCATTGGCCATAGCCGGCGATAACGAACTGCTCTATACAGCGATGGGCACCGTTTACTGGCAGTACGTCAATGCAGCGATCCGGCCTGATGATATATATCTGGACAAAGCAGAGGAGTGCGCTCGAAAAGTTTTTCAACTGAATCCGGAATCCGCGGGCGGCCATCAGGTTCTTGGCCTGGTGCACTACCATCGTGGCCGCCGCAAGGAAGCTATTCGGACTTTAAAGCGCGCATTGGCGATCGAGCCGAATAATCTTTTGGTACTCGGTGAGCTGTGCCGTATGAATTTCATGGCGGGCCAGGTCGCGGAATCTCGAGCCTTCAACGCCCAGGTCATCGCTCTTGATCCGTTGACGCCCATCAATCGACTCGAAGATCTTGTCGTTGACCTGTTTGCAGGCTCTCCGGAGCGCAAATTGGATGCTGCAATCGAGTTTCTACGATTGAATCCCGAATTCGTGATGCTTCGCGTCGTTTGCGTCCTGGGTCTCATTAACGAAGGACGGATGCAGGAAGCGCAAACCCTCGCGGCGTCGAGCCCGCCGGAAAAGACGCCTACCATTTCAGGCCGGCAGTGCGCCTTTATCGAACATGCGCTTTCAGGACGCCGGGCAGAGGCGCTGACATCGGTTAGCGAACAGCTAAAGGCCGCCGCCCGGCGCGGCGAATACTGGTCGCTGGTCATGGCGGATTGTTATGCTTTGATCGATGAGAATGGCCAGGCTCTGGACTGGCTGGCGAACGCGATCGATTGTGGTTACATCAATTACCCCTATCTTTCTCAGTACAACAAGATTCTGGTGAAACTACATGGCGATCCTCGTTTTGATTCTTTGATGCAGAGAGCCAAATACGAGTGGGAACATTTCGATGTCTGAAACCTGGTTCAAGCTAATCAATCGATGACGAGGAAGTTTGTATTTCTGCTGTGGATGTGCGGCACAGTTGCATTGGGCCAGACGGCGTCAACGGCCGATACATGGAAGCCGCTTCGTTTCTTGATCGGCACCTGGGAAGCGAAAACATCGGGAGGTTCGGCGGGCGCCGCGAGTACCGGCGATTATTCTTTCCGGCTTGACCTTCGTGAACACATTCTCTCTCGCCACACAGCCGGCGGCAGATGTAAAGGGCCCGCCGATTACAACTGCGAGCATCAGGATCTTTTATACGTTTATCCTGAAGGTCCGAATCAATTCGCCGCTATTTATTTCGATAACGAAGGTCATGTCATTCGTTATCGCGCCGAAATTCCGGCCGCGAACTCCGTAGTATTTTTGTCAGAGGCATCCCAGCCTGGTCCTCAATATCGATTGAGCTACGAACTGAAGGGCGGCATCATGTACGGCAAGTTTCAGATTCGCGCGCCAGGCCAGCAGAGTTTCGCGTCGTATCTCGAGTGGAGCGGCCGAAAGGCGCGGTAGAGGCCCAACCCACGATGCTCAACGCTTGCGTGACCCGATTTCTCATGATTTCCTTCTTCATCGCACGAAACGATTGAGCCAGGGCTGAAGCTCTTCTGCCCACGCCTTGAAGGTGGGCTCCTGTGTTCCGGTATTCGTCGAACTCGACATCGACCACATCTCGCTGTTGTAGGTGCCGTCCGGCCGGAAAAAGCGAGCGCTCATATCAATGAAGAACACAGTCTCGTTCGTTGCGAGCCTGGCGAGCGCGGCGTTCGCGAGCCGCCCCGTGTGAGCCGTGCTTCGCGGAAAGATCCCGAAGAGCAGAATCTTTGCCTGCGGTTGGCGCGCGCGGACCTCCGCGATGATGGCGGCGTAGTTTGCAACGTAGTCGTCGAGGCTCTTGCCGCCGCTTAGGATAGTGTCGTCGTCGCCTTGAGCCTGCAGCACGACCAGCTTTGCCCGATAGCCGTCGAGTTCTCCGTTCCGCATCCGCCACAGGAGACTGCCGAAGCTCGTGCCCTGCGTGCCGAAGTCCGCGGCTTTGAGCGATCCGAATGTCTGATCCCACACCCTGCGGCCACGGTCCTGCCAGAGCCACATTTCGGTTGCCGTGCTTCCAAAGAAGACGATGTCGATCTCACCGGACCGCGCCCTGCTGATGAATCGGTCATGATGCTCGCCCTCGAGAGCGGTCAGCAGACCTTTGGGGGCATCCGAAGCCGGCGTCCAGACCGCTTGCGGCGGCGTAACGATCTGCGTCGCCGGCGGTTCGGGTTGCTGCGCCCAGCCAGCGCACGACAATGCGAGGGTGAGGAGGGCGGCAGCGTTCGCAACTGCTCTCCCGCGACTCGGTAAAAGGCCGTCGGCAATCGCGGTTGTCCACGTTGCCATCATTTTAGTCATCGGAAATCTCCGGGATTGCACTTCGTCATTGCGGCGTGCAGTCCTTATCTTAAGGATGATTGAACGCAGCTCCAATGACCTAAAAGATACCTGTATCCCCAGAGCGTGAACCCAACAACGGTCGTCAGCAGGCGGAGTACTGCTAAATGAATAAGCCTGGCAATGCGCCACCAGCGACGCGGGTCAATAGGCTGAGCGTCGATGGCCGCATCAAAAGTAAATCGCGCCGGAATGCCCGCCGTTTGTTAAGCATGTACCGGCTCTCGCCGTCTGAGTTTGGGTAGACTTTTAATCGCCTTGCCAGATTTCTGTTCGGCGACGCGGAGGTCATATAGGGCTTGCAGGTTCAACCAAAACGCCGCGCTAGTCCCGAAGAAATGGGCCAGGCGCAAGGCAGTGTCCCCAGTGATGGATCGCTGTCCATTAATTATGGATGTAATGCGGTTGGTCGGCACATCGAGTTGGCGCGCCAATTCAGCTGCGCTCATCTTTAGCGCTTCAAGTTCTTCCGCGAGATGCTCGCCGGGATGAATTGCTGTAATCATTTTTCGTCTTTCCTAATGGTAATCGACTATCTCAACGTTCGTCGGGCCTGGTGATTTGTCTGGCCACTCGAAACAGATTCGCCACTGATCGTTGATGCGAATGCTGTACTGCCCTTTGCGATCACCCACTAAAGCCTCGAACCGATTACCCGGCAGAGCGGCCAAATCTCCGAGCAAGGAGGCAGATTCCAATCGGTCGAGTTTCAAGCGCGCCGGTCGTTCGATACTGGAGAATGTCTTCACTCGCTTGCCTGCTGCAAACTGCTCGGTTTGCTTATCTCGATAACTAACGATCATATAAATGATAGACTCATGATATGCGTTACGTCAAGCGTAACGACAGTGTGTTTACGACGCTTCTTTTAATTATCGGACCGGCATCGAGAAAACGAATCTCTGGCCGTCAGCCGTGACGTTTTTCCCCCGCGCGAGGCTTTGCGGGAAAGGTCCGTATCCGTCCATCTTGAAGAGAAGTTTTGGAGTGCCGGCCTGAAATGTGGGCGCGGTCGTAACGTCGACAGACATGACTTCCCAGTCGCGCGTCATATACATCAGTTCCTTTCCATCCTGACGCCAGAAAATCATGGCCCACGCACCGCCCTTGTTGTTCGAGATTTTGATCGCCTTGCCGGACGGATAAGTTTCGGGCTTCGATGCATCGAATGGCCGGACGTACACCTGGAAGGTCGAGACGTCCTTTTCCCCTTCATTGGAGAGGAATGCGATAAAACGCCCGTCAGGAGAGAATCGTCCCACAGCCGCGTCGTAATCTTCACGCAACCACTCAAAGGCTTTCCGATCGAGAGGCTTGACGTTCGGATCGAGCGGCACCAGCAACAGTACTCCGGTATAGAAAGTCAGGAACTTTCCGTCGGGCGACCAATCAGTGAGGATCACGTCTGCTCCTGGCGTGTAGCGGAACAATTGTTCTTCCTCGCCAGAGCCGTCCGCCGATTTCCGATAGATGCTCGCGTAACTCTGGCGCGTGGAAACGTACGCGATTTGTTTTCCGTCGGGAGACCAGACCGGCGCATTTGTCGGAAAGTTGTCGTTGGTGATCGCAGTGCCTTTGCCGGTGGCGACTTCGTAATTCCAGATGTCGATCTTGCCTTTTTGCGGATCCGTTCTCATGACGGCAATGTTTTTGCCGTCGGGTGAAAAGTTCGGCTGACCATAAATTCCCGGGGACCCGACCTTCGCTACAACTCTTCCTGTGCGATCGAATACGGTTAATTGCCGCAACGCCGGCGGGGGTACGGCGATGACGATGCGATCACCGTCGCGCGTGATGTTGTTGGGAGCATTTCCGACTTCGGGGGCCGGCCGGAACAGCAGCTTCGGTTTTCCGAATTCAAAATCCGGCGAAGTCGTAATGGAGACGGCCATGATGCCGCGATCAGCGGCGTTGTAGTACAACTCTTTTCCGTCGC
>CAZPBY010000097.1:0-17046 GCA_964584785.1 uncultured Solibacteraceae bacterium | reverse complement strand
CCCGTTCTTCGCGGCGGTGCCGCGCCTGACGGCGTCGCCGGTCCCGTTGCACGTGGACGGTATCGAGAGGAAGCGCAAAAAATGGGGAGCGGCCGGACGCGCATATTATCGAGTGTCGGAATATCTCGCGACTCTCATACCGAGCGTCATCGTCACCGACGCCGCGGTCATTCGCGATTACTACCTCAAAGAATACGGCAAGCCATCGCAAATGATTGCGTACGGCGCCGAGTGCTCGCGAGTGGAAACGACCGCAGTGCTCGATAAACTCCACGTCACGCCGCGCGAATACTTCTTGTATGTCAGTCGTCTCGAACCCGAAAACAACGCGCATGTCGTGACACGCGCTTTTGAACAGGTGAGTACCGGCAAACGACTGCTTATCGTCGGCGGAGCTCCTTATGCTCACGGCTACATCGAAGAACTGAAATCCACACAGGACTCCCGAATCCAATTTCCGGGCGGTATCTATGGGATCGGATATCGTGAGCTGCAGTCTCATGCATACGTTTACATCCACGCGACGGAAGTCGGCGGCACGCATCCGGCATTGATTGAAGCCATGGGAGCCGGAAACTGCGTTATCGTCTACGACACTCCGGAGAATCGCGAGGTGGCCGGCGGCTGTGGCCTGTTCTTCAACGATCCGGCGACGCTGACGAATCAGATCCGCAGGACGCGGGACAATCCCGCAATGGTGGCGGCGCTCGGCGCCCAGGGTGAGGCCAGGGCAAAGGGGGTGAACTCGTGGGACGCGATCACGGATGCCTACGAGTCGTTGTTTCGGAACCTGACGCGAAGAGTTGAGTCCGCTTCATAATCCGCCGCTGCCGGCCGTCGAAAGATTCGCGGCGATGCATCGTGCATCGGTTGTCCCACATCATCAGATCGCCGATACGCCAGTGATGCTTCCAGACAAAACGCGGCTGTGTTGCGTGGGCAATCAAGCGATCGAGCAGTTCAGCGCTCTCGGGCGGGCTCAAGCCTTCGACATAGCGAATGAAGTCGGGACTGACATAAAGCACCGGACGCCCGGTCTCCGGATGCGGTCGAACCAGAGGATGCGACGCGGGAACAGCCGGATTCTGCTGCTCCCGGGGATGCCGATGAATTGCCTTCAGGCCTGCGATCCGTTTCTTCATTGGCTCATCCAGCGCCTCGTAGGCGGCATAACCGTTGGCCCACATCGTATCGCCGCCGGTCTGGGTGACCTCGACGGCATAGAGGATCGATATCGAACCGGGCTCCTGCATGTATGAAAGATCCGAGTGGAACTTGAGTTCATCGTATCCGAGCGCGCCGATCGGTTTGCCGTCTTCCTCGACATTGGAAACGACAAAAATTTCTTCGACAGGACGGTCCGGCTGCTCGCGGACGTGCGGGCGCGGCGTCCCGAAGTACCGGCTGAAGCGCACCTGGTCGGTTTCGCTGATTTCCTGATCGCGAAACAGAAGAACGCCGTGCTGAAGGAAGGCGTCATGGAGCACCTTCACACATTCACTCGAGAGCGGTTGCCGAAGATCGAGTCTGAGGACTTCGGCGCCAAGGGCGCTGCCTGACGGAATGATTTGAATGTCGCTTGTCGTCATGTGAAACGGGCCAATTATAAGCGCGAGGCTGCTGGAGCGGGCGTTTTGAGTTAAAGTTACCCTCTTCGGCTCGAATGGGAGGAAGGTCATGAAAGCATCGGTTCTGGCTGCCGCTGCGATCTTATGGATCGCCACGGCGGCGAGCGCGCAGGACGTGGGATTCGCATCGGCGTGGCCGGACCTGACGCAGGCGGAGCGCGATCAGGTCACAAAATTCGCGGAAGAATTCAAAACCTTCATGGGTAAGGCCAAGTCCGAAATGTTTTTCGTCCGCGAGGCCATCCCCTACCTCGAGTCCAAAGGGTTTAAGAAATGGGAGTCGAAAACCGCGCCGGCTGATGCAAAACCCGGCTCGCGCTGGTACAGCGTGAATCGCGATCGAACGATAGTGGCGTTCATCATCGGCACCGAGCCCATCGAGAACGGCATGCGGATCGTGAACACGCACATCGACTCGGTGCGGCTCGAATTCAAGACGAAACCCTTCCGCGAAAGCCAGCAGATCGCGTTGATCGACACGCAACAACATGGCGGCTTGAAGAATTATCAGTGGGTGAACGTACCGCTTGCGATCATCGGCCGAATCGACAAAGCCGACGGCACGACCGCCTGGATCGACATCGGTAACAAGCCCGACGATCCGGTCCTGCTCATCACCGATCTTGCGCCGCACGTCGACAAGGATTTTCGGACGCGGCTTCAACCCGACGTGATTAAGGCTGAAGAAATGGATCCGATCATTGCGTCGCTTCCTCCAGACACCGCCGCGGGCCAGAAAACCATCATCGACCGCGTCCTCGACATTCTCAAAGACAAGTACAACCTGACCGCCAGGGATTTCCTTTCTGCCGAGATCCAGATCGTCCCGGCAACCATGCCGCGCGACGTCGGCCTGGACCGCGCGCTGGTCGGCGCTTACGGACACGATGATCGCGCCACGGGATACATCAGTATGCGAGCCATTGCCGAAATGTCTTCGACGCCGAGGTACACGAATATCGCGTACATGGTGAACAACGAAGAGGTCGGATCGTGGAACACGGGAGTGAATTCCGAATGGTTCAACACGCTCGTCGATGAGGTCCTGTACGTTCAAAAAGGCGCCGAATTCAACGATCTCGTGCGGCGGCGAGCTTTTGCAAGAACTCAGGTGCTCGTCTCGGACTGCACCACCGCGCAGGACCCGGATTTCCCGCAGCCCCAGAATCCTGCCTTGACGTCGCGACTGGGATACGGAATGGTCGTGAAAGAGTATGGAGCCGGACGTCAATCCAACTCGGAATTCTTTGCAAAGATCCGCGGACTCCTGGATAAGGATAAAATCCGGTGGCAGACCCATTCGTACGACGCCGGATACGGCGGCGGGACGATCGCCGCGTGGTTTGCCGGACAGAATATGGAAGTCATGGATGTCGGCATCGGAATTCTCAGTATGCATTCCACCTACGACGTTTCTTCCAAAGTGGATCTCTGGGAGCTTTATAAAGGTTTCCAATCATTCTTTAAGAGCAACTAACCCACGAGGCAAACATGAAGATTGTCGTCACCGGCGGAGCAGGTTTTATCGGATCCGGCTTCGTGCGCTATCTGCTGAAACATCGTGCGAACGCCGAAGTCATCAATTTTGATCTGCTCACCTACGCCGGAAATCTGCGCAATGTGGAAGAGGTCGACAACGATCCGCGCTACCGGTTCAGTCGTGGAGACATCGCGAATCCGGCGGACGTTCAAAAGGTTTTCGCCGCTGGAACGATCGACGCCATCGTCAATTTTGCTGCCGAGACCCACGTTGACCGCTCTATCGACGATGCGCTGCCGTTCGTCCGCACCAACGTTCTCGGCACTCAATGTCTGCTCGAACAGGCCCGCAAGAGCGGAGTCCGACGTTTCGTGCATATTTCGACGGACGAAGTGTACGGCAGTCTCGGCCCGACTGGAGCATTCACTGAGACCAGTCCCATTGAGCCCAGCAGCCCGTATTCCGCAAGCAAAGCTTCTTCGGATCTCATCGCGTTGAGTTATTTCAAAACCTACGGGCTTCCAGTCGTGATCACGCGGTGTTCGAACAACTACGGTCCCTATCAGTTCCCCGAGAAGTTGATCCCGCTGATGATCATGAATGCCATGGAGGACAAACCGCTGCCTGTCTACGGCGACGGAAAGAACGTGCGCGAATGGATCTTCACGGATGAGCACTCCCGCGCTGTCCTGCTGGCACTCGAAAAGGGCACGCCGGGCGAGGTGTACAACGTCGGCAGCGGTTATGAGATGCAGAACATCCACGTGGTCCGGGAGATTCTGCGATTGCTGGGCAAGCCGGAATCGCTGATCAAGTATGTGAAAGACCGTCCCGGCCACGACCGTCGTTACGCGATCGACTGTTCGAAGATCGCCCGTGAATGGAACTGGTCGGCATCCATCAGCTTCAGTGAAGGACTGCGGCAGACGATCGACTGGTACCGCACGCATCAGGACTGGATTCGAGAGATTCGCGACGCGTCATACCTTTCTTATTACGACCGCATGTACACCCAGCGCGATCAGACATTCTCGTGGTCGAATGAAGATAGCCCTCAATAGATGATCGAGTGCGACCTCTGTGGTCACGACAAACCGGTTTTCGTTCTGGATTCTTCCGGCCTCGATGGCCCTCTTGTCCGATGCCCGTCCTGCGGGCTGTTTTACGTGGGATCACGCCGGTCCGCTCTGACGTTTGGACCTTCCGATTCGGCTGCGGCCGTCGTTAATCGTGTCCGGAAAGCCAACCAGGGTTTTCAAAACCTCGATGTCAGCGAAGAACACCGGTTGGCCCTGCTCAACGCTCACTGGAGACTGGATGTCGTTCGGCGGTATTGTTCGTCCGGCCGCCTGCTCGAGGTCGGCTGCGCGCGCGGCGATTTTTTGCGGGCGGCAGGCGAGTTTTTCAAGGTCGAAGGAGTGGAGCCCAATCCCGAGTTGGCGGCGTCCGCTCGTGACGTCGGCCCGATCTATGGTGGTGTCGTGGAGACTTTGCCGGCGGAAGGGTTCGATGTGGCGGCCAGTTTTCACGTCATCGAGCACGTGGATTCGCCGCGTCGCTTTATCGCTGCAATGGTTCAGCGTGTGCGGCCCGAAGGCTTGGTTGTGATTGAAACACCGAACATCGATTCGCTGCCGTTCAAAGTGTTTCGTAAACGCTGGCGCGAGTTCATTCCGGAGCACTACTATTTCTTCGGCCCAGGAACGATCGCGCGTTTGATGGAGTCCGCGGGCTTGCGGGTGGAGGAGATTCTCACGATTGGAAAATACGCAAGCGTCGAACTGATCATGAATCGGCTGTCGCGGTACAGTGGATTGTTCACTCCTGCAGGCCGTTTGCTGCGAAGCATCGGCTTGTCGCGCCTGACAGTTCAAGTCAATCCACGAGACATCATGCTCGTCATTGGGAAACGGACATAAACTCACAGTGGCAGCACGAAGCCCGTCGCTCCGCTCCGGGTTCCGGACATGCCGGCGTTTCAAGCCACGGCGTTCAGAACCCGGAGCGCAGCGACGTGCTTCGTGAGATACCGACATGTCGACCGCGGTGAGTGTCATCATCGTGAATTGGAATTCCTCGACTCTGCTGCAGCGTTGCGTCGAGTCCGTATCGGCTTGTGTTCCCAACGCGGAAATCGTGGTGATCGACAATGCGTCGACGGACGGGTCGTTGGAAATGCTCACGCCATACCGAAACAAGGTCGACATCATTCGCAACAGCGTCAATCGCGGGTTTGCGGGCGCTGTCAACCAGGGCTTCGCCGCAACATCGACGTCTTTCGTGCTGATCCTCAATCCGGATGTGCGTCCGATGCCCGGATCCATCCAGCTCCTTGCGACGTTTCTCGAGACGCATGCGAAGGCCGGAGCTGTTGGCGGCTACGTGAACGACAAGTACCTGCCTCGCGCGCTTCCGGCGCCGGGCACGATCGTGCGTCAGAATCTCGGATTGCGCGTCCCCGCACCTCGAATGCAACTCGACACCGTTTCAAAAGTCGAACAACCGGCGGCGTCGGCTCTGGTGGTTCGCCGGGATGCCTATGAAGATGCCGGCGGATTCGACGAACGGTTTTTTCCGGCCTGGTATGAAGACGTCGATTTTTCGCTGCGGCTGAAGTCTGCCGGCTGGGACATGTACTTCATGCGCGATGCCGAATTTCAACACGACGGCGGGTACAGCGCCGCCGTTCTTGGTCCGAAGGCTTTCGCCGACGCTTACTACCACAATCAACTTCGGTTTGCGCAAAAGCATTTCGGCCTGGCGGGCCGAATCAGCGTCAGGGCGTCGATCGCCGCTGGAATGATCGCGCGGATCGCGGCGCGCCCCGCGAACGCGGCGGCATATTTCAACGTGATTCGTGGAGCATTGGGCGGATGGCGCCGGTAAGGGTCTCGGTCAATATTGTGACGTTCAACAGCGCCAGGCACATTGGACCGTGTCTGGATAGTCTGCATCGTCAGACCTGCACCAGTATGCGCATTCGCATCTGGGACAATGCTTCGACCGATGGGACATTCGATCTATTGAAATCCGTCGATGCGTATACGTTCACCTCGACCGTGAACACCGGCTTCTCACACGCTCACAACGCGCTGATTCGCGGCTTTGAGTCGGATTACGTTCTCGTCCTCAATCCCGATACCATTCTCAGGCCGAACTTCATCGAGGAATTGGTTGGCGCGCTGGATTCACGGCCCGACGCGGGTTCCGCGAGCGGAAAGCTGCTGCGGATGGACAACACGACGATCGATTCCACAGGCATCATCATGCTGCGAAGCCAGCGTCATCTCGATCGTGGCGCGGACCAGCCGGACGCCGGCCAGTTCGACAAGCCCGAGGACATCTTCGGTCCGAGCGGCGCTGCGGCGATGTACCGTCGGACGGCGCTCGACGATGCGCGGATCAACGGCCATTCGAACGTCGAATATTTCGACGAGGATTTTTTTGCCTACCGCGAAGATGCCGATCTGGCCTGGCGGCTGCGCCTGCTGGCCTGGAACTCGATCTATGTGCCGTCTGCCGTCGCTCAGCATGAACGGCGCGTCACCCCGGAGCGCCGTTCGCAGCTTCCGGGCTTGATCAACTATCATTCGGTGAAGAATCGATTTCTGCTGCGGCTCAACAACATGACGCCCGGCCTCTACAAACGCGATTTCTGGACAATCACCGCGCGGGACGCCATGGTAGTGTCTTACGTCATGTTGCGCGAATGGTCGTCGGCGCCCGCTCTGGCGTATGTGGTGCGTCATATGCCGCGGCTATTGCGCAAGCGTCGCCGGATTCAGTCCAGGATTCGTGTAACGCCTGAGGAACTGGAGCGTTGGTTCCGCTGATCGGCTAAAATAAAGGCGGCGCCGGAACAACGGTCCGAACGCCAGTGTCTAAAACAACATGTCAGGCAAACTGATAGGCAATCTGATCACCGGCGACCACGTTGCGCCGAAGCCCGGTATTCCGCTGAATCAAAAGCTGACGATTGCCGTGGCCGTTTTTGTTGTGATTTCGCTCGGTGGCTTTCTTGTCTACAAGTTCATCAACTACCGGGAAGAGAGCCGCGTGACGCGGTTTTTCGAGGCTGTGACTCAAGGACGATACGATCAGGCCTACGCCAGCTGGGACGCCGACGAGCGCTACAAGATGAAAGACTTCCTTGACGATTTCGGACGCGAAGGTTTCTACACCAGGAACATGCACTCCGCTCGCGTTGTGGATTCGCGGGGACAGGGCGGCGCCGTAGTCGTTTGCGTCGAGCTCGACAACTTTCATAAGCGGCTTCCCATTCGTGTGGACAAGGAATCGTTGAAGCTTTCTTATTCACCCATCGATAAGTGTAATTAGCATGGCCACGTTGTCGCTTGTTTTCTCGCTGCTCATGATGGCGGCCGGGACTGCGGATGTGACGGTCGTTTCGTTGCTGCGAGGCGAAATCGCGCTGCCCATGGCTCCCGGCGGACGGGCCGCGATGAAACGTGAAGGCACGATCACCCGGGTTCGAGTCGACATCGACCATCTCGCTCCTCCGTCTGCCCTCGGCGTCGCGTACAACAGCTATGTGGTATGGTCGGTTTCGCCGGAAGGCACTTTCGAGAATATCGGTGAGCTTTTCCTGGAAAAAGACAAGGGACGATTCGAAGCGACGACGCGCTTCGAGCAGGTCGGACTTCTGATCACGGCCGAGCCGCACTTCATGGTCGACCGGCCCAGTTCGGGTGTGGCGTTTGTGACGCAGAGTCCCCGAAAAGAAGACGTCCGCACCGTAACGGTTTCCGTGCCGATCGGGGCTTATGACTACACGTCGATTCAGCCGAACGGCGCGGTTGGCGCGCCAACGCTCGTTGTGGAATCGCGTGTTTCGTTTCAGATTGCAAAGAACGCTCAAGCCGATCGGCTGGCGGAGCCGGAGTTTCGCCGCGCAAAGGTTGCGCTGGACACCATGGAGGAAATGGTGAATCGCTCGAGCCCTCCGGAGATCGTGACGCAGGCGGCCAACGAAGTGATTCGACGCTCGCAGCAGGCCGTCACCACCGCGCGCGAGAAGGAATCCGCAGTTGCCCTGGAAAACGCTCGCGGCGATATCGCGCTTTTACGGCAGCAGATTGAAACGTTAAATGCGCGCGTCCAGCAGATGGCCACCGAACAAACCGCCGCGAACGCGCAGATCCAAAAATTGCAGAACGATGCCGCGGCCGCGAATCGAGAAAATCAGCGGGTGGCGCAGGAGCGCGATCAGGCGATCGCTCGTGATCGCGCATCGTCACGCGCGTTGTCGGATATCCAGGGGCGTCAGGACGGGGTGAAGAATCAGCTGATCGTGCCGCTCCGCGAAGAATTCTACGATCCCAAGAGCCAGTCGCTCACGCCGGCAGGCCGCGAGGCTCTCGCCCGCGCGCGCGGTCTCGCGGAGGCCGTTCCGGGTGCGGTCGAACTCCAGGGTCCCGCATCGGATGCCGCTTTCGAAGCCGCACGACAGTACCTTCTGCAAACGGGTCTTCCGGAAAATCGAATAATCCTGAAACGCTGAGCGATAGCACGTCTGTTCACCACAGAGACACGGAGGACACAGAGAGGAACCCAGTCTGATCATCTCTGTGACCTCTGTGTCTCTGTGGTGAACAGATAAAACCGCTCAATCCGAGGGATAACCTGACTCCTATCGAATTTCATCTCGATGCGTGTCCGAGCCTGCTGCGTGATCTTTCGCCGGAATTCTTCGTCGTTCACCAAAGCCCGAATCGCCGCCGCGAGCGCAGCCGGATCTCGCGGTGGCACAAGCACGCCATGTTCGCCGGACGTCACGATGTCCAACGGGCCGCCTCGATTTGTCGCGACCATGGGAATACCCGACGCCATCGCCTCGAGCAACACGATCCCGAAAGGTTCCTCCCACGACGGAACGGCCAGCACATCGATTAAAGGAAAGAAATCCGGCGCAGCCACGAATCCCGGAAACTCCACAGACAAACCGGCCGCCTTTCGCTTGAGCGACTGCACATATTCCTCTTCGCCTGTACCGGCGATGAGCAGCCGGAATCCAGATCCAAGAAGCCGGAGCGCGTCAATCGCGTCGTCATGGCCTTTGTGCGGGGAGATCTGTCCCAGCAATCCGACGGTTACGGGATCATGCACATCGTGAGGGCGGAACTCGAACCTGCCGGGATCCACCCAATTGGGGATCACCGCGGCTCGTTTCGGTTTCAGCGGCTCCAGCGTCTCGAGGATCTGCGCCGTCGGGGCCAGCCATCCATCGACGCGGCGGTACAGGGCGTGCCGCTTCACGGGAAACAGCAAATGCCTGGTGAAGACGACTCGGACGGCGGGAACCCGCCATGCCGCGGCCGCGACAACGGGATAGTCGCGAGCGACGTGGGCGTGCACGACATCGATTTTTTCCTGACGCAGGAGCCGGCGGAGTTTCAATGCGGAGAGGAAGTCGGCGGAATTCAAGAAGGGCAGCGTGAAGTCCGGACTTAGCGGGCCGCGCGCTCGTCCGGCGATCCACACGTCGTGTCCGAGACGCCGCAAGCTTTCCGTTAATTCGATGACGTGACGTTCGCCGCCACCCAGATTCCGTGCCGAACTAACTTGCAGAATGCGCATTGCGCAAATCGAAATCGCGCCGGAGCTCGGTTCGATTGACGGTGGCTGTTCCGATCTTGCCGACGACGATGCCCGCGGCGTGATTCGCCAGGATCGCCGATTCCTCGATCGTCGCACCGCCCGCATGGGCAAGCGCAATCGTCGCAATGACGGTGTCGCCCGCGCCGGTGACGTCGAACACTTCGCGGGCGAAACTCTCCAGATGCCGCGATCCCGCCTTGTCGAAAAGCGACATGCCCTCCTCGCCGCGCGTGATCAGCGCATACTCGCAATCGAATTTCTGAAGAAGCCGCCGTCCGGCTTCCTCGAGTGAAGCCGTGTTATCAATAGCGGTTCCCGTCAGAAGTTCAGCCTCATGATGATTGGGTGTGATCATCGTGATGGGCCGGTAGTAGTCGGCATGGTGAACCTTGGGATCCAGAAACACGGGAACACGCCACGCGCGGGCTTTCGGAAGAATGTCGGCGAGCAGGTCCCTGTTGGCGACGCCCTTGTCGTAGTCCGAGACGATCACCGCCGCGGCCTGCTGCAAAACCGTCTCGAACGCCGTTACGACCGCTCGATTGATTGGCGGAGCCAGCGGCGTCCGGTCCTCGCGGTCGGTGCGCGCGACCTGTTGTTTCTGCGCAATCGCAAGAATTCGGGTCTTCGTTGTTGTGGGACGGCCATCGCGCACGAGGCCGCTGCCGGCGATTCCGGCTTCATAAAGCAACTTGAGAATCTGGTCCGCACTGCGGTCATTGCCGATCACACCTACCGGACAAACATTGCCGCCGAGGGCGCGTATATTGGCAGCGACGTTTGCCGCTCCACCCAAACGGTAGGTTTCTTCCACAACTTCGATGACCGGCACCGGCGCTTCGGGGGATATGCGGCGCACCTTTCCCCAGACGAATTCGTCGAGCATGACGTCGCCGACGACGATGATCGTCTTTCCGTCAAAAGAGGATAGAAGCTGTTCGACGCGATTCCTAGTGAGCATGGCTGGGGATCAGCAACTGGTTCACGGCTTCATTCACCTGATCGATCGTGACGGATTCGATGCACAACGGGGAATCCGCAACCAGGCAACGATAGCCCGGACAGGGATTGCACTCAAAAGGATTCTGGACGACGCGATGTTCGACCGACCAGGGCCGCCATCGCCGTGAATCGGACGAGCCCCACACCGCAACGGTCGGCGTTCCGACGGCAGCCGCGAGATGCATCGGGCCCGAATCGTTGCCGACGTAGATGCGAGCGCCCCGAATCAACTCGGCGAGCTCGGGGATCTTGAGGCCCAGAAACATCTTGGTCGGTGAGACTTCTTTACCGACCGCCGAAACGAGTGACTCTTCTCCCGGTCCACTCGTCAGGACGATCGTCAATCCCTGTTTTCGCAGAGCTCGAGCGACGGCGGCGAAGCGGCTCGCCTCCCACCTTTTGGTCACCATCAGGGCACCCGGGTGAATGACGGCGTAGGGTTTGTCTTCCATCAGGTGGCGCATTCTGTCCGACTCCGCCTCATGCACTTCATAACGCAATGGAGGCGGCGTTTCGGCGCGCAGGCCGAGCCACCGCAGGATACCCAGCGTCGACTCGACGGTGTGGACGTCAGGCGCCGGTGAAGGGAAACGGCCCTGGTACAGTTTTGAATACTGATAGTGTTCCCCGCCGATCCGTCTTCCCCACGCCATGCAGGAATAAACCAGGCTTGTCGGTCCGCCGTGAAGATTGACGATGGCGTGATACCGGCGCAATGCAAGCCGCGCGGCTGTGCCGTATTTACCGCGAGCAACGATGATGTGCTGGATATCCGGATTGCCGTCAAAGCAGTCGGCAAAACGCTGCTCGACGAGGACGGAAATCTGGAATCCCGGGAACTCCTGCTTCAACGCGCGAAGCGGACTTGTGAGCAGGAGGCAATCGCCCATCGAACGAAGGCGTATGAAAAGCAGTCGCGAACGTGCCGGAAGTTGATGGAAAAGATCCTTAGTCTTCAATTTTCGCTTCGCTGATGAGCATCACAGGTATGTCATCGCGAATCGGATAGACGCGCCGGCACTGGCTGCACTTCAAGCCTTTTCCGCCTTCGGTCAATGACACCGGAGCCTTACAAAGAGGGCATACCAATATTTTGAGAAGCTCTGGGTTTACGGCCATAACGCGAATGGTAGCACAGGGAACGGGGCGGGGAATTTGAAGTTGGACGAGTCCGGCATTGCCAATCCGAAAACACAAACTTCGAATTGGACTTGAGAAGCGTTACGGTGCCACGCGGTTCAATCTGAGATTTATGTTTTCGGATTTTTTCGGATTAGCAATGCAGGACTCGTCCAACTTCAAATTCCGCCTCAGTGATCATGCGTGTGTTTGTGGTATTCCTCATGCTCCGCGATGGCCTTGTCCTTGTACGCGGCTTTCTGGGCGGCGATGGACTTTTTCGCGTTCGCCTTGCGTGTGCTGGGAGTACTGAATCCAAAACTCGAGATCACCTTCTCAAGCTTCTTTCCCTTGCAGGACGGGCACTTCGGCTTGGCCTTCGACGACGGAAGTTGCAGGAATTCAAAAATGTGATGGCATGCCTTGCATTCGTATTCGTATATCGGCATTCGGACCTCCCCCTGATGCGCGTGTGCTAAGATACCGCAACCATCCACGTCGTGGCTCCTGTCGATGTCTAACGAAAGCGCGAAGGTTCAATCTAATTCTGGTTAATAAGCATGAAGCGATTACGTATATTCACGGCCTTCCTTCTTCTGATTGCAATTCCCTGTTTCGGCACGACGGTCGAGCGATTGTCTTTTGACGACATGGTGAAGAAGGCGCAGTCGATCGTCCACGGCCGGGTCCGCAGCGCCCGCACGCATTGGTCCGAGGACGGCAGGCTGATCCTGACGACATACACCATCGATATTGATGAAACGCTCAAGGGAGCGGCCGACAAATCCATCGAATTGACGATGATCGGCGGCAGAATCGGCGACCTCACGGTCTTTGTCGCCGGCATGCCGTCGTTTTCAGTCGGCGAAGAATCGGTTCTCTTTATCGAAAAAGCGGGAAGTGGTTCGAGCGTTGTTGGTCTGAGCCAGGGCAAATTCTCAGTAAAAGATGCCGAAGTTTCGAATACCGTCAGCGATCTCGCGTTTCCCGACGGCCGTCCCGGTGTCCCTTTGAGAATGCGTTTGCAGGATTTTAAACGCGAAATTCAGCGCCGGCTTCGTTAACACTTGAAGAGATACTTTTTCATATTCTTATTTATCTTTGCGCTCCTTGTACCCGTGGCGCGATCCTACACGCGGATCACGCTATCAACCGGCGACATGCCGCGCTGGACCACCATGCCTCTCTCGTTCTGGGTCAACGAGAGGGGGTCACCGCAAATCAGCAACGCCAGTGAGTTTGAGGCGGTTTTCTCGGCTTTCCGGACGTGGGAAGCGGTTTCGACTGCCGATGTCAGCTTCAGGTATCGCGGTACGACTTCGGTGCGCACGGCCGGGCGTGATGGCGTGAATCTCGTTTCGTTCACGGATGATACGACCCTGGCGGGGTCCTCGTCGACGATTGCGCTGACGATTTCCTATTTCCGCGCGGACGCGAACAACAAGCCTCAGTACGATGAAGCGGACATTGTCTTCAACCCGACGCTTCTATATTCCACCAGCGGCGAGTCCGGCAAATTCGATATTCAAAGCGTTCTGACCCACGAAATCGGTCACTTCGTGGGTTTGGATCACGCCGCCATGGTGTCGTCGGTGATGGTTCCATTCGGTTCGACGGGTCAGGTCCATCAGCGCACTCTTTCGTACGACGACGTGGCTGCGGTTTCGGAGATCTATCCCAAAAGTGGACCTCCTGTCGGCGGGATTCGCGGATCGATTCTGAGCGGCGCACTGCCGGTCTTCGGCGCGAACGTCGTTGCCGTGGACACGGCGGGCACCGCATGGGTTTCAACACTTTCTCAACCCAGCGGCAGTTTCGAATTGAAATTCCTTCCTCCGGGCACGTACACCGTTTACGCCGAGCCGCTGGATCAGCCGGTGACGGAGCAGAACGTCGGTGGCGGCAGCACATCGTGGTACCGCAACCTCAAGACGGATTTCGGCACAACCTACTATGGAAACGTCTCGGACGCGTCGCAGGCTCAAACCATATCGGTGTTTCCGAGTGCAACGGTGGGTCCCATCAACATCCAGGTTTTGCCGAAGAGTTCCACGGGACTGAATCTCACGCGACCCGCCTTCGCTCCCCGCGTTCCTCGAGGCGCAAGCGGAGTCCTGACGATCGGCGGCGTGGACATCACGTCCGGCACGCAGTTCAGCATCTCGAGTCCGGACATTTTTATCGGCGGCCCCACGTACGGTGGCTCGATCTCGTCGGTGGCGCCGACCAGCGCGGCCATGGACCTCTCGGTTGCGGGCAACGCCGTACTCGGACCCAGGAACATCACGGTCATGCGAGGCGCCGACGCCTCTATCGTCAGCGGCGCGCTCGTCATCGTCGATCGGCAGCCCGTGTTATCGCAGATTTCGCCGGCCTCCGGCACAAATGAAGGCGGCACCACGGTACAAATCACGGGAGCGAATTTTCGAGAAGGCTTGAATGTTTATTTCGGCGGCTTGCCGGCGTTGGACGTGGCCGTTATCGATTCGTCGAATGTGATTGCAACCACGCCGCGGAATACTCCGGGGGCGGCGAACGTGCAGATCATCAACGCGGACGGAACCAATGGCCTGGTGTCGCGCGGCTTCAACTATCTTGCGCAGCCGCCGACCATCATCGGTTTCGCTCCACTCAGCGGACCGCCGGCCACCGAAGTCACGATCGACGGTACCCAATTCGACTCATCCGCCCAAAACATCGACGTGAGATTCAACGGCGTGTCCGCTCGCGTGGTTAGTGCAACACCCATACGGATAATCGCCCTGGTTCCCTACGGCGCGTCCAGCGGCCCGCTTTCAGTGAGCGTCTTCGGCCAGATCGCCACGGCTGCCGTGGATTTCACCGTCACTCCGGCCATCGTCAGTGCGAACCACGCGTCGGAGTCTTACGCCTTCGTCGATTCCACACCTGCGAAGGGCGGGACGAGCGTGGCTTTCCAGTGGGGTTCCGTCAATGATGACGGATTAGCGACCTTGCCGCTGCCGTTCACCTTCAGCCTGTTTAAAGATATTTATCTGTCCGGAACGAACATCACTATTTCAAGCAACGGCTGGATCAGCCTCGAACCGGTCACCGATCCGTACACCTACCAGAATGGACGCTTGCCGGCCGCGTCCGCAGTCGACTCCAGCGGTGTTGCGCGAACGATTCCGCCGTCGCTGATCGCTCCGTTTCACGACGACCTGGCCCTGATACCCGGCGTGAGCTCGGTATCCACGCGATTGGCGGGAACGGCGCCCAACCGCCAGTTGATCGTGCAGTGGACGAACCTTACGATTCTCGACGACGACGGACGCGATCAGAACGCCAGAATCACGTTTGAGGCGATTCTTTTCGAAGGCAGCAACGACATCGAATTCCTCTATCCGTTGATGACCGGCTCCCGTTCCAACGGATCGAGCGCCACCGTCGGGCTGCAGAATTTCGCGCGCAATACCGCCGTCCTGACGAGTTTCAACGAACCGAAGCTCGCCAGCGGATATTTCGTGGCCTATCGTTTTGGCGATGGGGCATACGTCGCCAAACTCGGCGACTCGACTCCTCCGCCGAAGCCGGTCGTCGTCGCTGTTCCCAAGACATCGAGCATGACATCGTTAAGCGCTTCGTGGTTCTCATCCCCGGACAATTCGAACATACGCGAGTATCAGTACGCGATCGGCAGGACCTCCGGCGGCACCGAGGTTCTGCCGTTTACCTCGACAACGCAGAACTCCGCCGCGGTCACCGGTCTGTCACTCGACGCGAAGTCCACATACTACTTCGCCGTGCGTGCGGTGAGCAATTCCGGCATCGTGAGCGAGATCGGATTATCCAGCGGGACACTTGTCGATCCGTCGTACCAGCCGGACATCCGGATCATTCCGTCAGCGCCTCAGAGCGCATCGGAATTCAGCACGATCAAGCTGCTCGCGCGATCGGAAATGTCGGTCGTGCTCAAGGCTCTCGATTCCAGCGGAAATCTGATCGCCGCATCCGGTGTGCGAAATCCGGTCGCGGTGACTTTGGCGGCGGGTGAGCCGTATGTTCGTGTCGTGCAAGACCTGTTTGGCTTGACCGCATTCGATGGATGGATCGAGATCGAAGTTTCGACAACGGGTCTTTCGGTCTATACGTCAACAGCCTCGTCCGACGCGCTGCGCATGGACGGCAGTGTTTCCGTCGACACGTCGCGGGACTTCATTGTTTTTCATCCCGGAGCGACCGTGTTCCTGGTGAACCCATCCACGCGAAGCGCGGACGTGACGATTTCCGAATTCGGTTCGCCCGCTCCGAAGCAAATCACCATTTCACCTCGCACCCGGATTTCAATCACGCCGTCGGCGGCCAGCCGCATTCGCTCGACGGAGGCGCTCGCTTCTCTTGAGCGGTTCGGTTCAACAAACAAGTTGGGAATCTCGTCGCCGGTCCCCGCAACGTCCGCCCGCACGACGGTCGTTATACCGCACGGCTTGAACGGTAACGGCTATGTGACGACGGTGATGCTCGCCAACCTGACCTCGATCCCCGTCGATATCCGGATCTCATTCGCCGGGCTGTCGAGCATATTTCGAATCGACCGGAATTCCGCGTTTCGCGCGTCGCTCCCCGAGTTTTTCCGGATTCCGGCGAACGCTTCGATGACGGATGCCGTGCGGATCGACGCGATCGCGCCTTTTGGGACACCGCGGGTTGTGGCCGTTGCGGATATCGAGAATGCCTCCAGCCTGGTGTCGATCGGCGCTCCAGCTCCCGCTACGGACGCGACGTTCCCGGTTGTGCGTCAGGGTGATGGCTTCTACTCCGGACTCAGCATTGCCACCGGATCGAGCGCAACCAGGATCGACATCGCGGTGTACGGAACCGCAGGAGCACCACCGGCAACCGCGACGATCACGATCGGTCCCAATCAACAGATCGCGAAAGTCATCAGTGCGCTCGTCCCTTCGATCACATCGCAAAACGGCGGATACATCCACCTGACGTCCGACCAGCCCGTCTGGGCGTGGGAAATCTACGGCAATTCCCAGGTGATGGTCTCTGCTCCGCCGTTCTGACGTATTCAGAAGCGGCGTCCGAAATATGTCAAGCGTAGGGATGTCCCATCTCAAATGCTTAGCTGTCGTTGTTAATTTTCCAGCAGCCGTCCCTTTTGACGATTCGGGAATCTAACAACGACATGTAAGCGTTTGAGACTGGACATCCCGACAGTTGACGTATTCA
>CAZPBY010000096.1:0-17135 GCA_964584785.1 uncultured Solibacteraceae bacterium | reverse complement strand
ACCCGCTGTCACTGCTCCCGCGAGAAGGTTACGTCGAGAAATCTTCCTGGCCATAAGTCGAAACCTCGGTTTGTGAAGTTGCTATTGCACGCCGGAGGCGTGCACAAAATGGATAAACTTGAGGCCTCCGGCGTGCACCTAAGTACTAGAACAGTATTTTCAGGCTAGCTTCCAGCTGACGACCGGTCAGCGCGTTTCCCTGTCGGAGCGCCTTGCCGAAAGTGGCACTGGTGACAATGACGTCCGGGTCTGCTCGATTGAGACGGTTCGTCAGGTTATAAGCGGCCAGCTTCGCCTGGAATTTAGTTGTTTCAGCCACCCTGAACGTCTTGCCCAGGGAGGCTTGAATGTCCCAATAGATGGGCCCTTTCACATCCGGGTAGATCCTGGGATTCGTGCGCTGAGTGTACGTTGGCAGCACGCTGAACCTGGATGTGTCGAACCATTTGTCAGGCGTTGGGTTATCGAGCGCGGGATCTCCCGTCGCGTTCGTCGCGGGGAAGACCAGGTAGTTGCCGGTGTTGAAGTACCACGCGCCGACCAACTGCCAACCGCCGAGTACCTGATCCAGCGCGCGCGGTATGTTGGCTAAGAACTGGCGCCCTTTCCCAAAAGGAATTTCATAGGTGCCGGCAACTGACGCCGAATGACGTGGACTTGAGCTCTCCAGCCAGGTGAGTTTGTTCAAGTATGCGTCCACTTCATCGTAATAACCCGTAGTTCGCTCGCGGCGATAGTTGTATCCGACCAGGAAGTTGTAACCATTCTGGAACGGCCGCTGCACCTTGAGCTGGAGCGCCTGATAACGATCGGACTGGTTGCTCTGGAATGCCTCATAAATTCCGCCATACTGCGGATACGGCCTGAGGAGGGTCTTGGTCGCAACCCTTGCCCTGTTGCGGTTCTGCCCTGCGAATAGATCGGGCGTCAGGTAATTATAGAAAGGATTGTTGACCTGAACGTCCATGGCAGCCCGATTCGCGTACCCGATTCTCGGATCCGCAGCGTTGATGTC
This sequence comes from uncultured Solibacteraceae bacterium, assembly GCA_964584785.1. GTDB lineage: Bacteria > Acidobacteriota > Terriglobia > 20CM-2-55-15 > 20CM-2-55-15 > JAHFTY01. The sequence continues at coordinate 16,120 of CAZPBY010000096.1, read as the reverse complement.
GCGCGCCTGGTTCGACAGATCGTGGCCGAGGTTCAGGAAGTAGGTTGCATCGGCGACAATCTTGCCCGGCAACTGCCGGGACAAGGTCACGTTGATCCGGTCGTTGACTCCGCGTTTGAAGTTCGGATTCGCGAAAACGATATTGTCCACTCCCAAACCAAAATTCCGGCCGTAGGCCTTTCCCAGGGGAGTTTGCAGCGGATTGCTGTTTTTCGGGAACGGATCGGAGAAGTTTGCCTGAGGGATCCCTGAAGCAAGGGCGAGCGGCGACTGCTGCGAATCGAAGCCCATATACGGCGGCTCCAGGAAACTCATGTTTCCCGACCCGGAATACAGGTTTTGATTGACAAAGTTGTACTCCGACGGCGCTACGAAACGGGCCCACCCGGCGCGGAGAGCCGTTCTGTCATCGACGCGCAAAGCCATGCCGAGGCGCGGCATCAGTACCAGCTTCTGCGTCTTCCAGATGTACGGTTGATCCGAAGTCGAAAACTGCCAGTACCCATTCCAGATCGGGGCGCCTGTTCTGAGCGCAGTGACCGAGGCCGGAATTACCGGCGGATTCGCCACGATTTCGGGAATCGGCTTCGTCAGGTCTGGTCCTATGGATCCTTTGTCATTGGGGTCATGCCACGGCGCCTCGAGCTCGTAGCGCAGCCCCAGATTCATCGTGATCCGCCGGTTCAGCTTCCAGTCGTCCTGGAGATATGCTCCATACATCTCGGTCTTCATCTTTCGGATGGGCGCGGCTTTTGCCGTTGTGGTGTCGTCGAGTGCGCCCAGCAGGAAGGTGGCAAACTCATTCCCGACGAGCTGGGTATTCGGAGAGAGATAAGTATTGGCCGTAAGCGCCGCTGGAAATGCGAACGAGAAATTGGCGGCGCCCACAACGCCGTCGCCGTCACTGTGGCGATACTCGAAGCCGGTTTTCAGGAAGTGCGATCCCGATTGCTTCGATAACTTGGCGCTCCAACTCCAGCCACCCGGTTCCTGCTGATAGTACCCACCACGCCCCAAACCGGCGATGCCGATTGAAGGGAACCACGTTAAGGCTCGATCCGCCGTGTCAAACGGTGAGAACCAGTTGCTGCTCGGCCAGTATTTCGACAAACCGCCGAGCGGCAGCTTTTTCGGAGAGTCGGCGTTGTCCAAGAGCTTTTGCCAGGTGTAATGGAAATTCGCGACCGTCGTGCTGCTTTTCGTCCACACGGCGTCACCGGAGTAGCTGTAGGCATTCCGGACAGTTGCATTGTTGACGTAGTACTCATTCGCATCCAGAAGGTCGTTGGACACGAGCGAAGTCGTTTTGAAAATGCTGTAGCGGCCATTGATCTTCAGCTTGTCGTTGGCGTAAAAATCAACGCGGTCCGACACGTTCCAGTAGTTCCAGTTCGTCGAAGTGGCTGTCGTAAAGTTGTTGGTGCCGATGGGACTATCCGGTGTCCTGTTTGGCGCCCAGATGGTGCCCAGGATTTTTTGCGTCAGCAGATTGATACGGTCGGCGGGAATCTTATTGCCGGGGAAAGGCGTTCGCGTGACGTTGCCGGCGGAATCTACGACGGTGCTGTAAGGGTCATAGATCACCCGCAGTTCGCCTCTCGAGTTCAGAGACTTCGAGAAATCCCCCTGCTTCTCCAGTTCGGTGGGCACGGTTGTGAGAACGGTGCCGGGAGTTTTCAGGAACCATCTCTCGAAGCTAAAGAAGTTGAACAGCTTGTTTTTGATGATCGGGTTTCCCAACGTTGCGGCCCCGATGTTGTTCCGGTTCGAAACGTTGTTCCCTGTGGTGCGGTCCTGAATCGCATTCCATTTGGGATTGCGGTGAGTCCAGGAAGCCGTACCGTGCCATTCGTTCGTGCCCGATTTGAGGGTCATGCTCACGCTGCCGCCGGCGCTATGCCCGTTCTCGGCATCGACAGAATTCTGTTGGACATTCACTTCCTGCACCGAGTCGGTGTTGGGTATGTAACTCGCTTTGTAGCCGGAGCCAATTGGACTGCCGTCGACCTGAAGATCATTCTTCTTGTCGGTGCCGCCTCCCATTTCGATGCTGTTGGCGGACCAGGACAGAAACGGATTGGTTTCATTGCGGCGAGTTTCCTGCACCGCGGGGTTGAGATAGGACAGCTTGAAGGGATTGCGGTCAAGCCGGGGAAGTTCCTCGGTCAGCTTGGTGTCGATCGTCAGCATGATGTTCGCCGTGTTGAACGAAACAGCAACTGGAGTTTCCGTGACCGTCACGGTTTCACTTACCTCGCCGACCTTGAGCGAAAGGTTAACTGTGACGTCTCCTTGCGCCTGTACGGAAATGTTCTCCTGAACAGTCTTGCTGAATCCTGGCAACTCCGCAGTAAGCGTGTAAGATCCGGGATCGACATTATCAAACCGGTAGAGTCCCGTCTCGTTGGTGATCTTGACCGTTTGAATCCCGGTCTTGATGTTGTGCAGCGTAATCGTGACACCGGGAATGACGGCTCCGCTTGGATCGGTCACCAGGCCCTGAATTTTCCCCCGGAACTCCTGCCCCCAGGCTGCCGGGAGCATAATCGTGATGCACAAAACAAGGACCAAACAAAAACCGTATTTCCGCATGACCATACGTCGGCCCTCTCGTCGTGGAGTTGATTTAAACGTTCTGCCGCGCAGTATACATATTCCCAAACCTGTAATACAGGTTTATTATCATGTCACACAGGTTTGTTAGTCATTAAGGGTTCAAGCCGGAAGGGAAAACGGATGCCTCAGAAACGGAATCGGACCTGGTTGAGTCCCGCTGCGGTTGTACTGTGCGTTGCGCTTCTGCGCGTGTATGGTCAGCAAAGACCCTGGCCCGACTATGGCGGTGGTACAGACAGCGCGCATTACGTCGAAAGCAAACAGATCACAAAAGGCAACGTGGGCCAGCTTGAAGTTGCCTGGTCCTATCCGTACGCCAATCTCGGTTTCAATCCGTTGATCGTCGACCGGGTGATGTACGTCTCAGGGGGCGACGCGCTTATTGCGCTTGACGCAACCACAGGAAAAGAGATCTGGATTCACGACGGCCTTCGCGGAATCACGGCGCGCGGAATCAACTATTGGGCCAGCAAAGACGGCAAAGGCGGCCGGCTGATTTTTTCAATCAACAGCTATTTACAGGAAATCGATGCCACGACCGGTAAAACGATAACGACGTTCGGCAAGGACGGAGCCGTCAATCTTCGGGAAGGTTTCGAACGTGATCCGGCGAAGATCACGCAGGTGCAATCCAACAGCCCTGGCAAGGTCTTTCAGAATCTGGTGATTCTCGGGTCGGCGCCCGGCGAGGGTTACATTTCACCTCCGGGCGATCTTCGCGCGTACGACGTCATGACGGGAAGGCTCGTGTGGACATTCCATACCATTCCACATCCCGGCGAGTTCGGTTACGAAACAAATCCGAAGGACGGATGGAGATACATGGGCGGCGCCAATATGTGGGGCGACGTCACCATTGACGAGAAACGCGGGATCGCGTTCTTCCCTCTCGGCTCGGCGACCTACGACTTTTACGGCGCCGATCGCAAAGGCAATAACTTTTTTGCCAACTCGCTTGTGGCGCTTGATGCGCGCACCGGCAAGCGCTTGTGGCATTTCCAGGCGATTCACCACGACCTCTGGGACTACGATCTGGCCGCCGCTCCGCAACTCACGACGATCAAGCAGAACGGCAAAAATGTGGACGTCGTGGCGCAAGCCGGCAAGAACGGATTTCTGTATGTCTTCGAGCGCGAAACCGGCAAGCCGATCTGGCCGATTGTCGAACGCGCGGTTCCGCAGAGCGATGTTCCGGGCGAACACTCTTCACCCACGCAGCCGATTCCCACCCAACCGCCGCCGTTTGTATCGATGAAGTTCACGATCGACGACGTCAACCCGTATCTTTCGGCCGAAGAACAGTCCTTTATTAAGGAGCAGATTCGAACCTCCCGTAATGACGGGATCTATACGCCGCCCTCGTTGAGAGGATCGGTGCAGATGCCCGGCAATCCCGGCGGCGCGAATTGGGGCGTCACCGCGGCGAACCCGCTCAAGGGAATTGTTTATGTGCTCGGAACGAACGGCCCGGCTTTGCTGAAGCTTCAACAGAGTCTTCCGGGAGGTACTGGAGCCAACGCGACATTTGGAATTTCGGCAGGGCGAGGAGGAGGTGGGCGCGGTGCGAATAACGCTGCAGCGGCGGCCGGTCGCAACATCTTTACTCAGAACTGCGCCTCGTGCCATGGCAGCGATCTTCGCGGCGGTTCGGGTCCATCACTTGCGGACGTTGCGTCAACCATGAGTGCGGACTCGATCAAGGGAACCATTTCGACCGGCAAGGGTGCGATGCCGCCATTCGCCGGTATGAGCACGAGCGATATGGATTCCATCGTCACCTACCTTGCGAATCCCGCCGCAGCCAACGCGGGAACAGGCGGCGGCGGACGTGGTGCGCCAATTCCAGCAGTGAAGTGGCCCGCAGGGTTGGTGGTTCAGTCCGGCGCGGCGCCGGGCTCGCTCACACCTGCTTTCGTGAATCCGCTGGAATCCCGGGCAGGCTACGGTGGAAACGGCGGCATGGTTCCTTATCCTGTCGGGCTCGATACTCCTGAAGATCGTTACAACAGCGGCTATGGATTGTCTCCGAACGCGGTGAAGCCTCCATGGTCAACAATCACGGCCTACGACCTCAACAATGGAACTATCCAATGGCAAGTTCCGGCCGGCGACGATCCGGTACTTGCCGCTCAGGGTATCCATGGAACGGGAGCTCGCGGGCTGCGGACCGGAATCGTTTCGACGGCGACGGGGCTGGTGTTCAACGTCGGCGGCGACAACAAAGTTCGCGCCTACGATGAAGACACGGGCAAGGTACTTTGGGAGCATTCGATCGCCGGCAACTCGACCGGTTGTCCCTCTATCTATGAAATCGACGGGCGAGAGTATCTTGTGATCAGCGTCTCGGGCCCATTCGTGGGTGGACGCGGAAGCGGCGGTGGCGGAGCGGCGCAGCCGAATGCGAGCATTCTTCCTTCGGGTTACGTGGTCTTCGCGCTGCCACGGGCTTTGTAGCGGCGGTCTAGACCGCCGGTTTTATGGTCGCGCGTTTGCGCAAATGTCCGGCTCGCGAGGAACCCTAAAGCCGGCGGTCTAGACCGCCGCTACAGTTCGGGCATATGAGGCACATATGAAAATACTTCGTACGGCATTCGTCGCCGCTCAACTTGCGGTATCCGCAAACGACGGTAAGGTGATGTTGGTCGATGGCGTCAACACGCCGGTTCCGAACCCGCAGCCGGATACCGTGACGATTTTGGATATCGGCACTTCGCCTCCGAAGGTTCTGGGCGAGCTGCGCGCGCCGACGTCGATCGTGGGGCCACCCCACAGCGTGGCGATCGCGCCCGACCAGTCGATTGCATTGGTAACCGCGTCGACGAAGATCGATCCATCGAATCCGAAAGCGACTCTTCCCGACAATAAATTAACCGTGATCGATCTTAAAGCGTCGCCACCCGTTGTGTTGTCGACGCTTGAAGCCGGTCGCGGAGCGGCTGGGGTGTCGATTAACCGCGCGGGAACGCTTGCTCTCGTCGCCAATCGGAGTGAGGGTACGGTGTCGGTCTTTCGCATAGCCGGCAAAACCGTCACGCCCGCAGGCAAGGTCGATCTTGGCGCTCCCGACAGTCTGCCGAGTCAGGTCATGTTTGCCGCCGACGGCAGGACTGCCCTGGTTTCACGAAACGCTGCCGGCGATAACCGGATATCGTTGCTCACCATCGATACGAATAATGGCGGCGCCAGCGTCAAATACACCAACCGCGACTTCTTTGTAGGTCTGCAACCTTACGGAATGGACATCACGCCGGCTGGGGATCTGGCGGTGGTGGCGAACATCGGCGCCGGCGCCACCGGTGGAGTGGATGTGGTGAGTCTCATTGATCTCGCGGCAAACCCGCCGCGCGCCATCGATCAGATCGCGGTAGGGCCAACACCTGAGGGTGTGGCGATCTCTCCGAACGGACGTTATGTAGCCGTGACGGTGATGAACGGTACCAATGCTTCAAAGGCGTCACCGTTCTTTCACGATTTTGGATTGCTGAAGATCCTTGAACTCAACGGACGAAGGCTGACGGCTGTAACTGAAGCGAGAATCGGTCACTGGTGTCAGGGCGCAGCGTGGACGCGAGATAGCCGCACGGTGTTAGCTCAGTGCGTGGTCGAGAAGGAGATCCAGGTGTTCAGCTTTGATGGAAGGAACCTGAAACCCGCCGGCGCCGTTAAAATTAACGGCGGACCGGCGGGAATCCGCGTTGCGCCGTGACTATTTCTTCGTGTTCATCGCGGCCATGACCTGCGTCATCTTGAGCAGATAGTCGGCTCGCACGTCGCCGAACACATCGATGACCTGAACGTCCTGGTCGTACATGTACGCGCCGTGCTCGATGTTGGACGGGAGGACGATGACATCGCCCTTCTTAACCCGGTAAAGTTTGCCCTCGATGATCTCGTCACAGTAGCCATCCAGGACGATCATGATCTGCTCCTGTTTGTGGCGATGCGGCGCGAAATACGAATTCTTGTCCATCGTGAGAAAGCTGATCATGGATTGCTCGCCGGCGATGAGTTTCGAATTCGCGCCTTTGACGAGTTCTACCGGTGGCAGGTCCGGATAGTGAATGACGTGGGATTTGAATTCGTCAGCCGTGGCCACCGGTTCCTTGGCGGCAGGCTTCGCGGCGGGCGCGGCTGTCGTCGTTCGCTGGGTCGCTTGCGCATGGAGCGGCAGTCCCGAAACCATCACGCCGGCGACAAACCCCGCGATTATTCCCACGACCGCAACTGCCACGATTAGTTTTTTGTTCATATCGTGTCTCCTTTAGTTATAGACAGCTTTCATTCCGGCGATCTTCGTGTGCACTCGGTACAACCCAGTGACTGCCGTGATGTAGAGCATCTTTCCATCGCCGCCCCACGCGCAGTTGGAAGGTGTCTCGGGTGTCTTCATTGTGCCGAGGTGCGTACCGGACGGGGAGAACACCCACACACCGCCGGGGCCGGCGGCGTAGACGTTGCCGGCGGAATCCACCTTCAGGCCGTCCGGAACTCCTTCGTCCTTCGATGACGTGGCGTCGGCAAACACGCGGCCGTTACTCACGCTGCCGTCTGCGTTGACGTCGTAGCGCATCCAGAGCCGGCGATTGGTTTCGGAGTTGGCGACGTACAGCGTCTTGTAGTCCGGCGAGAACGCAATGCCGTTTGGCAGAACGATATCCCGAATCACGACTTGTAGCGTACCGCCGCTCAAACGGTACACGCCGTTGAAGGGCAGTTCTTTGCCGGGATCGTCATTCGCCTTGGGCAGGCCGAATGGCGGGTCGGTGAAGTAGAGCGAACCATCCGGTGAGTAGACCAGATCATTCGGACTATTGAGACGCTTGCCCTCGAAACGATCGACCAGCGTTGTGACTTGTCGATCCGGGCCGATGCGCGCGATCCGGCGGTTACCGTGTTGCGCCAGTATGACGGCACCATCCGGTCCCATGACCATGCCGTTGGGCCCGATGTACGCGCCTGCCGGCGCGTCCTTGCCGTCGTAGCCGCCGGGGTTCAGAACCTCGCGAGTCTTGCCGGCCGGCGACCACTCGTAGACGACGTTGCCCACGAGATCACTGAACCAAAGACTGCTGTTTGACGAACGCCACAGAGGTCCTTCAAGAAACTTGTATCCGCTCGCAACTTTTTCCAATGCGGCGTCGGAAGCGATCACCGCGTCCAGACCTGCATCCAGACGGACGATACGGTCCGCCGTTGGAGCCGGCGCCGCCGGGGCAGGCTCGTTCGCATGGCTGCAGGCGGCGACGAGTGCGAGGACCGTCGCGATAGTCAAAACTTGATGAACGCGCATGATTTTTTTTCGCCGGCTCCGAGAGGGTATCCGTGCGCGAGAATAACACCACCTTGAACCGTTGCGCAATAACCTGTATAACAGGTTTCCGGCATTACTTATAGTAGAAAGGATCCCTATGCAGCTCACCTCCCGTTCCGTCGGACGCTCGACCGTATTCGGCGCGGCCGGCATTCTGGTCGTCGTTGTCAGCATCACGCTCGCGCAAAGGGGGACCCCGCTGCGCAATGTGGACTACCCGTTCAGCGGGAATCCCGGCTCGCAGCGCTATTCAACACTGACGCAGTTCAACGCGCAAAATGTCAGCAAACTCAAAGAGGTCTGGCGCTACGACCTGGGCGGGCCCGCGCAGCTCCAGAATCAGCCTGTCGTCATCGATGGCGTGATCTACGGTATGGGTTTGACCACAACCTATGCGCTCGATGCCGCAACCGGAAAAGTCAAATGGGAATACAGCCCGACTCCGATCGGCGGACGCAACCCGCGCGGCGTCGGCTACTGGACGGACGGCAAGGAGCGGCGCCTCCTCATCACCCGGCTGAACTTCATCGTCGCCCTCGATGCCGACACCGGCAAAGTCATCCCGAGCTTCGGCAAGGACGGCCAGATCGACCTCAACGACAATTTGCGTGGACCGGCCTCGCAAAACCGGATCGCCATGAGCAGTCCGGTGAGTATCTACAAAGACATCTTTATAACCGCCGGCGGTGTCGGCGAACAGAATCCGGCGTCTCCGGGCGATCTCCGCGGCTGGGACGTTCGCACCGGAAAACTCCTCTGGACGTTCCACACCATTCCGCATCCCGGTGAAGAGGGCTACGACACCTGGCCGAAGGATTCCTATCTCAGGGCGGGCGGCGCCAATGCGTGGGCAGGCACAACGGTCGATGAGAAGCGAGGGATTGTCTTCGCCGCCACCGGGTCGCCTTCCGACGATTTCTACGGCGGGGAGCGCCTGGGAAAGAATCTCTTCGGTAATTGCGTCATCGCGTTGAACGCCACCACCGGCAAGAAGCTCTGGCATTTCCAGGCAACCCATCACGATCTGTGGGATTCCGATTTCGCGGCTGCTCCGTCGCTGTCGACGATGGTCCGCGATGGCAAGACCATCGACGTCGTTGTGGCGACCAACAAGATGTCTTACATCTATGTCTTCAATCGCGACACCGGCGAACCCATGTTTCCGAACGATGAGACGCCCGTTCCGCCTTCCACGGTTGAAGGCGACGAGGCATCGACCACGCAGCCGGTTCCGCGCGTGATTCCTCCGCTGTCGTGGACGTCGATCACCGAAAAGGATCTGACCAATCGCACACCGGAAGCCCACGCCGCCGCGCTCGAAAAGTTCAAGAGCTTCGTCAATGGCCCGCGCTTCACGCCGGCGGCGCACAACCAGGAGACGATCGTCGCGCCGGGATTCAGCGGCGGTGTCGAATGGGGCGGCCTGATGACCGATCCCAACGCGCATCTCGTCTTCTTCAACTCCGAACGAATTGTCTGGACGACGGCGGTCACGGACCGCCCGGGCGGCGGCTCGACAGACTCGACGGGATTTCGATCTCGCTACAGCTTCTCGGGCTATCACAAATTCCTCGATCACGAGGGCTATCCGGCGACGGCTCCGCCATGGGGCACGCTGACCGCTCTGGATCTCAACACCGGCAAGTTCGTCTGGCAGGTTCCGTTTGGCGAGTATCCGGAACTGGCGGAGAAAGGCATCAAGGATACCGGCAGCGAAAATTACGGTTCCGGCGTCGTCACGGCGAACGGCCTTTTGTTCATCGGCTCATCCAACTTCGACAGCAAGATGCGTGTGTACGACACGAAGACCGGCAAGCTGATCTCGGAGATGAGTCTACCGTTCCCCGGCACCGCAAGCCCGGCGATGTACATGGTCAACGGCCGCCAGTACATCGCGTTCTCCACCAGCAGCGGCCGCGCTCCGAAGCTGAAGGAGAAAGGCTCGATGCTGGTCGCTTACGCGCTGCCACAGTAAGAAAGGCGTCATTGGGATCGCGCCGGTTTGAATGGGTAGAATTCGACTTCAATTTCTTCCATTCGGAAGCGGGGATTGGGTCGCTCGAAACCGCCTTCTTTTGGCGGAGGTGTTTGCCGGCGCCGGGAAAGAGCCGGCGGGCTAATTTGCGAGCAGCCCTCCGGACTGGCCACGCCGCAGGCGTGCGAGGACGGTGGCCCGGGTACGCGCAAAAACGCGTACCCGGGGGAAACGGTTGCAATCTGTTCTAAAGCCCGCGCGACGCGGCGAGTGTGATCTTCTTTTGTGCCGTGCGGTCTTCAATCACGATTTGGGCGTCCTGAAGTTCGACGCCATCGACGCGGCTAAAACCGTCCGGTACGTGAGTGTAGAAAAGAAGGAAGTGCGATTCGATAGTGGACTTCGCCGGCAACCAGCGCCACACCGGCGCGCCGAACAGGGGACCATCATCCGTGATGATGCGACGCGCAAGATCATAGGGCTGCGTGCCGAATTCGAGACCGTGCACCAGTCCCGCAACGGAAGGATAGTTGTCCCACGTCTGAAGCCAGGGATAGTCTTCACGGCGGAAGATGTAACCGAAGATCGAGTGGCGCGAGCTGCTCAGAGCCGCGACCCACTCGAGGCGGCGCGCCGGGTCCATCAGCGTGGCGGTGTGATCGGTGTAATGCGGATCGTCCGGAACGATGCTCAAGTCCACAGGCTTGCCGTCGACACCCGGCGACATCGGCCAGGTAAAATCCGCTCCTGAAACGATGCGGCGCACACTTCCGCCACCGCCGCGGCCGCCGGCAGCTGCACCCGTTGCATACGGACGGTTCTGCGAGCGCGCACCCGAAGCGTAAAACGTCAGCTTGCCGGGTTCGACGAACGGTGCCTGAATCGTGGCATGCTCCGCCCAGTTGACGGGACGATCAAAGCCCATCAGGTTTTCCAGCCTGCTGTCGACGTAGATGACATTCTCGCCGTCCACCATGGTGTAAACGCGGGTGAAGTTCTCCTGCATGATCGGCATGACACCGGTAAGGGTCACGTTGGCCGTATTGCCGTTTCGCTCGGGTTTCACGTTGTATTGAAGCGTGTGACCTTCACCATGCTGGGGCAGTCCGGCGGCGCGCTCTTCGGCGGACGGCTGTCCGAATCCATCCACGGCGACAAAGTGGCCATTGATTCCGTTGAAGTCGCCGCCGCGGCCCGTGGTGTTCCACATCGGATTGAGCTTTTCCGGATCGTCCGACATCACCACGCTGGCGATGCTGCCGCCTTTCGTCAGAACGACTAGTTGAAGCTTGCCGTTCGAAAGGAGTGTGCCCGGCTGGCCGCCGAACTTGGTCTGCGAAGGCGTCTGGGCAAGAATCACTGCCACCGTAAAGAAAAACAAAACGAGCGATGGTTTAAGCATGGTAGAACCGCGTCAGAAGTTACCAGAACCTGTTAGACAGGTCAAACGTCTTATCCCCGCTCCTGCTGCGCACAGCCCTGCGACTTTTCCGGTAACCGTGTAACCTTTTGCCCGGAGGGGCTGTTTCACTCGCATGAGAGAAATTCGTTACGCGCTTCGCACACTCGCGCGCAATCGCGGATTCAGTCTTGCGGCAATTCTCGTCTTTGCGCTCGGAATCGGCGCCAACTCCGCCATTTTTACCGTTGTTCGCGCGGTGCTTCTGGCGCCGCTACCTTATGCGGATCCGGATCGGCTGGTGATGCTCTATGAAAGAGACGTCATCGGCACGAATCCCACGAATGTTGTTTCGGCACCCAATTTTTACGACTGGAGAGCGCGGTCGAAGAGCTTCGAGTCGATGGGATACTACGGCGAGTGGCAGTCGAGCTTTTCACCTTCCGACGGCGGCCTTCCGGAAAATCTTGCGGGAACGATCTGCGATAGCGGCTTCTTCCCCACGCTCGGCGTGCAGCCGGCTCTGGGGCGCACTTTCAACGCGGAGGACGACCGTGCAGGCGCAGACCGTGTTGTCGTTCTCAACTATGCGCTGTGGCAACGCCGGTTCGCGGGAAGTCCGGCAGTGCTCGGCTCGAATATTCGGCTTGATGGTGAACTGCACACCGTAATCGGTGTGATGCCGAGAGGTTTCGACTATCCGACATCGAGCGTGCAGGTGTGGTTGCCGGTCGGGCGGCAGTTGGACCCCAATTTCAAAACCCAGCGCGGCAACCATCGATTCTATGTGCTCGGGCGGCTGCGCACCGGCGTCACGGTGCCGCAAGCTCGAACCGAGCTCGACGGGATCGCTGCCCGTATCAAAGAGGAGTATCCGGCGGAACTCACGGGCAAGGGTGGCAACGTCATTGCGCTCGCCGATCGCCTGGTGAGCCGGGTTAGACCGATGTTGCTGGTATTGCTGGGTGCAGTGACCTGCGTCCTGCTGATTGCATGTGTCAACGTGTGCAATCTTCTGCTTGCACGTGCCGTCGGGGCGCGTGGAGAAGTTGCCATTCGCCTCGCACTGGGCGCCAGTCCCGGACGCATCGTGCGCCAGTTCCTGACGGAGAGTCTCCTTCTTTCGTTCCTTGGCGCCGGGCTGGGTCTTGTCCTTGCCAGTTTCGGAACAGACGTGTTGATCAACATGGCCGGTTATATTCCGCGAATCGAAACCGCCAGCCTGAACGGCGACGTGCTGGCGTTCACCGCGATGATGGCGATACTCACCGGCATTGCCGTTGGTGTGTTTCCGGCAATGACCTCATCGATGACCGGCTTGAAGCAAATGATGCATGAGGCCACACGCTCCACGACAGCAGGCCGCGGGCGCCGATGGTTCCGTGATGGGCTGATCGCCGTCGAGATCGCGCTGTCGTTGATGCTTCTGGTGGGTGCGGGTCTCATGCTGAAAGCGTTTACCCACCTGCAAGCCGTCGATGCCGGTTTCGTTTCGGACCGCATTCTGACCATCCGGTTCTCGTTACCGGCGCAACGCTACAAAACGCCCGAGCAGATCGCATCGTTTTACCGGGAACTGCTTGGCCGCTTGCGGAGTTCGCCCGGGATCCAAAGTGTGAGTATGGTCACGGTTCCTCCGCTGGGCGGGCATTTCATGGACAGCACATTTACCGTCGACGGGCGTCCGCCGCTGCCACCGGGCCAATTCACGTACGCCGTCGTCCGGGCCGCGGATCCGGAGTACTTCAAGTCTGTCGGGACTCCTTTGTTGCGAGGGCGCGTCTTCGCGGCAATCGACCAACTCGACGCTGCCGACAAAGCGGTCATCACCGAAGGGATGGCTAAAGCTTATTTCAACGGTGAGGACCCTATCGGGAAACGAATCCGCATCTCTGATCGCGAATCCTACGAAATCGTCGGCATTGTTGCCGACAGTCGACAGAATCTCGCGTCACCGCCCGAACCCATGATGTATTTTCCGCTGTTTAAGGGAACATTCTCGTTCGCCACGTTGATGGTGCGCGCCTCGGGTGATCCCAACTCGCTGTCGTTACCTGTGCAGAGGGAAATGCGCAACCTCGAACCGGACCTTCCCGCGGTCACCGTCCGAAGCATGGACGAGATGATGTTCGGCTCGACGCAACAGAATCGTTTTGGCCTGACTCTGATCGCTCTCTTCGCAGGTCTGGCGATAATTCTGGCGAGCGTCGGATTGTACGGCGTGCTTGCCTATTCTGTCGGCCAGCGCACCGCGGAACTTGGCGTCCGCATTGCACTCGGCGCCGACACGACACAAATTGCGCGCTTGATCCTATGGCAGGGCGTGAAACCGGCGATCGCTGGAATTGTGCTCGGACTCGCGGGAAGTCTCGCGGCAACGCGGCTTGTTCAAACGATGCTGTATGACGTGAAGCCCGGCGATCCAATTGTCCTGGCCGGTGTCGTGGTTTTGTTGGTCATGATCACGCTTGTCGCCTGCTTCGTTCCGGCATGGCGTGCCACGCGAATTGATCCGGTAACGGCCCTGCATGCGGAGTGAGCTGCTTTCGGTTGTAGCGGCGGTACAACAGACCTATTCGGGTTCGCGAACTCGCAAAATCTGATCCGGCCTCACGCCGGTTAACGTCTGCAGCTGGCCACTCGGCCAGCGGATTTCGATGGACGCGGTCGTCCGCTCGGATCCCAGGCCGAAGTGAACGCGCCGATCGGAAGACGACATGAAGCCGGTCGAGACGGAGACGTGGTTGTACAGCTTCCGGCCCGACGCAGTCGTCACCTGGATCTGGGCGCCAATGGCGTCGCGGCTGCCGCGCGTACCCTCGAGATCCAGAAGCAACCAGTGGGCCGTGGGCGTTCCCGCATTCATGAGAATGCGGGGCCGCTCGTTGAGGCCGGTCACGACAATATCGAGCGCCCCGTCATTGTTCAGATCGGCAAAAGCGGAGCCTCGATGGAAACCTTTGCGCGTGAAAGCCGCCCCCATGCCGGCGGACACGTCGGTGAAGGATTTACCGTCGACGTTGCGGAACATGGTGTCCGATTGCTTTGCATTGTCGCCCAGATAGTCCACGTCGCCATTGGCGGAATACAGATCCTTCCACCCATCGTTGTCGTAGTCGATGAAGCCGGCGCCCCAGCCACCGAAGCGATAAGAAAGACGTCCGAGACCGGTTGCGTAGCTGACGTATCGGAACGACCTGCCGCGATCTCCGGCGAACAGTGCGAATATCTGCGTCGCGAGATCGTTATAGAAGAGGTCCACAAAACCGTCATTGTTGAAGTCTTTTGCGTCGGACCCCATCCCGTTGACGGCAACACCGTCGTCGTTGAACGATACGCCGTAAATGGCTCCCTGTTCGCGGAACCTGCCGCCGCCCTGATTGATGAATAGAAAATTGCGTTCGGTGTCATTGACGATGAAGATGTCCGGCAAGCCATCATTGTTGACGTCGGCAATGGAGACGCCCATGCCTTTGCCGCGCGACTGTCCAAGCCCGGACGGTTCGGTAACATCTTCGAATTTGCCTTTTCCAAGATTGTGATAGAGCCGATCGGGAACGCTGACGTAGCGCGTGGGGCTGCAATAAATCTCGCGCTTGAGCGAATCGGCACATCGGTAGTCGGCCTCCGGCGTCCAGAGGGTGTAGTCGGAGACGACGAGATCGGGCAGACCGTCGTTGTCGTAGTCGAACCATGCCGCGGCGACGCTCAGCGTATTCGCAGGCTTTGTGATTCCGGAATCTTTGCTCGCGTCGGTGAATGTCCCATCGCCGTTGTTGTGCAGAAGCGTGTTCGAACCCGCATTGGCGAGGAACAGATCCGTGTAGCCGTCGTTATCGTAATCGCCGGCAGCGGCGCCGATGTTGTAGCCGGTATCGGCAGCCGCGAGGCCGGCGGCTGACGTGCGATCCTCGAACACTCCCGCGCCGCGATTGCGCAGCAGCGCATTGCGGAATGCCGCGGATTTCTTCATTGACGGCAGCTCTGCGCCGTTCGTGAAAAAGATGTCCATTTTGCCGTCGTTGTCGTAATCGAGTATGGCCACGCCTCCGGCCATGGGCTGGATGAAGTACTTGCGGCCGCGAAAATCGTTGCGCGTGACGTAATTGAATTGCGACTGCGAGGAGATGTCGGTGAAGGTCGGTCGCGAATGCTGGGTTACGGGGAGCAGCGAAATCGAGACAAGGATCGATGCGACAACGTTCCACTGTAGCGGCGGTCGATGACCGCCGGCTTTATTGTGACTCTCGATCAACATGTTTATCGCGAGGTACCATAAAACCGGCGGTCATAAGACCGCCGCTACAGCGGATTCAACCTCAGAAGTTAATGCGGGCCGAGAGCTGAATTTGCCGGGCCGTGTTGCCCGCACTGGTGATCAGCCCGTAGTTCGCGTTTCCGATCTGTGACTGGTAGTTTCCGAAGCCGCGAATGTTAAACGCATTCTGGGCTTCAGCGCGAACCTGGACATAGCGTCCGCGTGCCTCACCGAGTGCGAAGTTCTTCATCAGAGAAAGGTCCCACTGATGACGTGAAGGATTGCGATACGCGTCGTCATTCGGCGGCAGGTTGCCCGAGACGAAGACTTGCGCGCCGACCACTCTCGCGGGATCCAGACGCCGGATGCTGGCCGCCGTCACGGGATCCACCGGTGAATGCAACACCTGGGAATCGCTTTGATAGTTCGTCGGGGTCAGGTCGTGGTCTGAAGTCGCGTAGCTTCCCCAGGTCTGGTTGATCTTGATCGTGTTGTTGATATTGCTGGTCGTGCTTCCCGTCAATGTTATCGGCGTCCCGGTGAAAAAGTTGTAGTTGCCCG
>CAZPBY010000095.1:0-18192 GCA_964584785.1 uncultured Solibacteraceae bacterium | reverse complement strand
ACCTTCGAATACAGGTTCCAAAGACCTGTGCCTTACCACTTGGCCACGCCCCAATACGCTATTCCATCAGTCTCGAAAAATACTCTGCGCGCGACAGCGGCCTTGCCACTCTCACGGAACATCTCGATGCCAAAACCACCGCTGCGTTCTCGGCCTCCGATTTCGTGCGGAATTGCCCGTAAATAACCGAACCGCTTCCGGACATAGCTGCCCGAAATGCTCCGAGGCGCACAAGTTCCCGCTTTATTTCCTGCAACCGTGGATGTCGGGTGAAAACGGGAGCTTCGAAATCGTTATCCGGCTCCACAGTCTCATTGTCAGGATCCGGCCGCACGCGGAAACCCTCAATATTATTGGATTTACCCATCACCGTCAACTCAGAAGACGGCGGCAACCACGCATACGCTTCGGCCGTTGCCACGTGGATTCCACTATTTGCCAGCACCAGCCAGTAACTCGGATCGTCCTCGAGAGGAGCGATGACGTCTCCGCGTCCCGATCCCAGAGCACGGCCACCTACCGTAAAGAAATAAACGTCGGAACCAATCGACCGGAGCACTGACGTGTCCACGGGAGAACCGTAGAAACGCGAGAGCCCCATAAACGTCACGGCGGCGTCTGCACTGCCCCCACCGAGACCCGCGCCGGCCGGAATATTCTTGATGAGACGGATTTGAACTTTCGCTGTGCGCGCAGATGCTTTTTCGAATGCACGAACAGCGCGCACAACGAGATTCGTTTCATTTTGCGGACCGTCGCTCGCGGAAAACTCAAAATGCGTTGAGGGCTCGATTCGAATCTCGTCGAACCAGTCGATCGTTTGGAAAGTCGTACGGATCTCATGAAATCCGTCCGGCCTCTTCCCCAAAACCCGCAGATCGAGATTAATTTTGGCGAACGCGCGCAACAGCATACAGTCGACAATAGAACCGCGGTTTCAACAGACCGAGACGGTACAGCAACCGGAGGCCGTAGAACGGCGCCGACCGTTGAAGAAACCAAAACGGATAAATCGGATCGGACCTTTCGACCGAAACCTCGGCCCCATATTTCGACAACAAGGTTCGCAGAGAATCCGCATCGAAGAAGTTCACATGATCGGACGACAGCATGTGCGCGTATGTCACGTCGTTGGCTTGCATGAGTTCGATGTCTTCCGAGTTCGGAACCGTGACCAGAACGTTCGTACGCGCTACACGAAACGCCTCGGTTAAGATTGCGTCGAGATTCGCGACGTGCTCGATGACTTCGTAAAGCAGAACCGAATCGAACGTCCGGTCGGCGAATGGCAGCCTGGAATCGACGTTGACTACCGGCACCGTTTGCTTGCCGGCTGTTCGGAGATAGTCCAGGTTGATGTCGCAACCGACGCATTTCAGTCCTTCTTTCGCCAGAGCGTTGCTGTAGGCTGCGAATCCGCAACCGAAGTCGAGAACGGATTGCCCTGCATGACGGCGGGCGAAGCGAACGAGTGCGCGATAATGCTCACCGGGTTTTGCAGGCAGGCCCGGCTGATAAAAATGTTCACGGCCAAGGATCATTCACCAACACCCGGAAGATTCAAACTGCGACGCATAGCATGGATTCTTCGAAGATGACCGGCACGATTCTAGCTCAATCGTCGCTCGCTCGCTTTGAATCCAAGCCATGGGTAGTCGCCGTCGCGGGAACTGCGGCGCTTTGGACGCTGAACGCCGTGTGGCTTGCGATCGATACTCGTCCGCCGGTGTGGGACATGGCGTTGCATCAATTCTTCGCGCTCCGTTATGTCCCCGGTTTCCTCATTCCCAACGGATTGACGGTTTGGCAGTTCTCGGGAAACTATCCGCCTCTTGTTCACATCTTCATGGCGGTGCTGTTCAGCGTCGGACGTCCGACTCCGGATGTCGCCGCGTTTGTCAATCTCCCCGCGACGTTCCTGCTGCTGTGGGCTACGTTCGAATTGGGCCGCTGTTTCGCATCCGCCGAGGACGCGCGCTGGACCTGTGTGCTCACCCTGCTGACTCCGTACCTCATTTGGATGTCGCGGGAAACCATACTCGACTACTGGTTAACCGCCTGGGTTGCGACCGCATGGATGGTTTTGATAAAAACCGACGGCTTCGACTCGAGACGCGAGAGCCGTCGCTTTGGCATCGTCTGTGGTTTGGGCCTCCTGACAAAATGGCTCTTTGCGGGATTCATGCTGGTGCCGTTCCTGTGGATCGTCGTACGCCATCGGATTTGGCGAAGCACGGCGCGGATTCGGAGTGTTGCCGAAGCTTTGCTTCTCACGACGCTCGTTGCAGGTACCTGGTACATCCCTAATTTGTCGCGGCTTTTCCTTTATTTTGGTGAAAACGCTAAGATCGGAGCGGCGGAAGGTGAACCGCCGGTGATTTCGTTTCAGTCTCTCATTTACTACGTTCGGCTTCTGGAAGGATACCAGCTCTACGCGTTTCTCTTCTTGATGGCGGCCGCCGGAATCGCGGTCGTGTTCCGGAAGCACCTGCTGCGCGATCCCTTTTTGTGGGCGGCGACGGTTGGTGGCGGCTGGTTGGTTGTAACGCTTCTGCGGACGAAAGATCCGCGGTTCTCGATGCCTCTCCTGCCGGTGCTCTTGTTAGCGCCTGGCGCGATGATCGCGTCACTTGGGGGAACGCGCTTCAGCCGGATCGCGAAGTGGTTGCTTGTTGTCATCCTCGGGGTGCAGGCGTACGTCACAAATTTCGGAGTCTCGTGGCTCCCTCAACAGATAATTTTGATGCGCGGCTATCAGGGTTCGCTGCGCTGGGATTGGCAACTTTACTCACAGCACTATTTTGGAATTCTTGGACCGCCACGCCGTGAAAACTGGCGTCAAAACGAAATCATCGCCCGTGTCGCGACCGAGGCCCGATCCCGCGGCGCGCGGCCGTCATTGACGCTGGTTCCAGACCTTCCACGATTCGACACATCCAACTTCTTACTCTTTGCCACTCGTGAAAAGATTTCGATGGCCTTCGGGCACGCGGGTTCCGTGAGAGATCTTGAAGGATTCGATTTCGTCATAACCACGGACAGGGATCAAGGGATGTCGTGGACGACGGCGGCGGCGTTGAGCTTGAACGAGACCGTTCGCAACAATCCTGCGGTGTTTAAGCCCATAGCGATATACGATCTCCCAAACGACGACACGGCTCGTTTGTACTATATCGATCGCGCGGCGACCGGAAGATAGATTGAAAACATTTCGAGATCTGACATTCCTCGTACTCCTTACCGCCGCTTTGCACGCACCATTTATCGGTCAGGCGTTCCATCTGGACGATATTCAGTATCTCGAGCTCGCTCAAAACGTGTATCACCATCCGTTATTCCCGATGGATCTCCCATCGATCTTTGAGGGACAACACCTCAGTTTCTGGGGACACACGCATCCGCCATTGAACGGATACCTCATTTCAGGTCTCCTGCTGTTTCACGACCGTCAACCGTCCGAAACATTTCTGCACACTGCGTTTCTGGGGTTTCCGTTATTGGCCACGATCTCCTTTTACTTTTTGGCGCGACGCTACGTGCGCAGTCCCTTAACGGCATCCGCTCTTCTTGCAACAAACCCGACTCTGGTGGTCTGTGCCCACACGCTGATGGCGGATGTTCCATTTCTTTCACTATGGCTATGCGGCGCGGCGATGTTTGTCATCGGACTCGACCGGGGCAGCAGGGGGCTGCTGATCGCGGCGATACTGCCGATTGCCGCCGCTTGCTTTTACGCGTATCAAGCCCTGGCGCTCATTCCGCTGCTCGGTTTTTATGCGCTATGCCGGAGACAGCTGAACCGGCATGTCGTCATCGTCTTGAGCGTGCCACTGCTCCTGATGGCAGCGTGGCAATTCAGCGGGTACGTGCACAGGGGCGTCATCTACCTGTCGACGATGTCGGGTTATCTCGAGGTTCGCGGGATCTATCAAAGCTCCACAAAGGCGCGCACGGCGATCACGACGCTGACGTACCTCGGTGGAACCATTCTGTTTTTTCCATTCGTTTTCTGGAGAATGGGCCGGCGCTGGAAAGGGAGCCTCACGTTGGCTTCGCTGATACTGGCCATTGCAGTGGCCTCTCTCAAATTTTCGGATTATCCGTTAGCGCAAAAAATGTTCTTCGTCGCATGTTTCTCGGCGGGTGTTGTCGCGACGCTCTGGGTTCTCGAACGCGCAGTCACAGCATTTGCTTCAGCACGCTTGCGAGGAGAAGCATTGCATGAAGGATTCCTGTGCCTCTGGTTCGTCGGCATGATCTCCGCTTGTGTCATCGCGTTCTTCTCGGGATCCGCCCGGTATCTGCTTCCCGCATGTCCTCCTCTGTTGCTGCTGCTCATCCGCGCCGACGAGCATCAATTCGGATCCTTAAGTCGAACCCGCCCTTTTTACGTGGCGCTACTCGCGACCCAGGTCGCGCTCGGCTTTTATCTAGCGGAATCCGATTACGAATTTGCCGATGTCGGCCGCCGGGAATCCCGGGACTTTCAATCACAGTATGTCCGGAATCGCGATCCCTTTCTGTTCAGCGCGGAATGGGGTTTGCGGCACTATCTGACATCAATGGGCGGGGGAATCATGGCGGACGATACCACCGGTTTTCCCGGAGAATTGATCGTAAAATCACGTGTGGCGCTCGGTCAGACGTTCAACAACGAGTTCGACCGGTCGCTCGAACGGCTGGAGGTACGATCGTATCGAATCCGTTCTCCGATCCGACTTCTCGATCAGCATTCGCACGCCGGTTTCTGGAGCGACGGCTGGGGCGTGCTTCCGTTTTGGTTCTCGACCGAGAAGGTCGATGACCTGACAATTTACCGTGTCCCGATGACAGTGAATGAATAAACAGAACGAACTGATCCGGACCCTTCAAAAGCAACTGGCTGCAACCGAGCGCGAGCTTGCCGATCAGAAGTGGATACTGGATCAGTATCTCAAATCGCCATCGTGGCGGTTGACGGCGCCATTGCGATGGCTCGTTCGCCGGTTCCGCGCGATCGTCGCGTTTTTGCTGGGGCGGCGATCCGATGCGGCGAACGGTCAATCTGCGACGATTCGAGATGTGGCCCCGGAAGTCCTCGAGAGCGTCGAAGCGGTAGACACGTTTGCGGACTTCAAGGAACTGTATTCATCTTTACATCACGCAGCCCTCAAGATGTTCCTGACGTCGAATGCCAGACTTGAGATCGCTGCCTCTACAACGCCCGACGTCTCCATCATTCTTGTCCTCTTCAATCGCGCGGAATTAACGTTCGCCTGTCTTCGTTCAATTCGCGAAACAGCCGGATCGGAGATTGAAGTAGTCATTGTTGACAATGCTTCAACCGACGATACCCATCGCCTGCTCGACTGCCTCGACGGTCCTCGCATCATTCGCAACGCGGAAAACCGTCATTTCCTGATGGCCGTGAACCAGGCCGCGGAACTCGCCCGCGGAAAGTATCTGCTCCTGCTCAATAACGATGTCCAACTGCTGCCGGGCACGCTGCAGACGGCGATCGACACGATCCAAAGCGGAAGCGATATCGGCGCAGTCGGCGCTCGCATCGTCCTGCTCGACGGAACGCTGCAGGAAGCAGGAAGTATTGTCTGGCGCAACGGTTCGTGTCTCGGTTACGGACGCGGCGACAACCCATTCTCGTCAGCTTATATGTTTCGTCGCGATGTGGATTACTGCTCGGGAGCATTTCTCCTCACACCGTGTGCCGTCTGGGAACAACTGGGCGGATTCGATGAAGCTTTCACGCCGGCTTACTATGAAGAAACCGACTACTGCACGAGGCTGCACGAGCGCGGACTTCGCGTTGTTTATGAACCTCAGGCAGTGATTCTGCATTATGAGTTCGCCAGCGCGTCTTCAAATGCTGTCGCGATCGAATTGCAGGCAGCGCACCAGAAAATTTTTGCGAAGCGTCACGCACAATCGTTGCAGAACCACTTCATCCCGAGTCCCGATTCCATCCTGCTCGCTCGGGCGCGGCGTAATGGAAAACGAATCCTGCTCATCGATGACCGCGTGCCGCATCCCTGGCTTGGTTCCGGCTTTCCTCGGGCGAGAACGCTGCTGCTGGCCCTTCGAGACCGTGGATTCTTTATCACATTGTTTCCGATGGACCTGATCGACGAGGACTGGTCCGCCGTCTATTCCGATTTGCCCCGTGAGATCGAAGTGATGAATGAAATGGGGCCGCCGCTTCTCGAAGCTTTTCTTCGCAATCGTCGCGATTACTACGATGTCATCATCGTCAGCCGCCCACACAACATGAATTATGTGCAGTCGATTGTCATTGCGCATCCCGACTGGTTCGAAAAGACAGCCATCATCTATGACGCCGAAGCGCTGTTTGCGCCTCGCGATGTCGGCTTGCGGCAATTGATCGGCGAACACCTGAATGCCGAAGCTATCGAGAAAGTCTACAACGATGAAATCTCTCTCGCATCTGAGGCGGACTGCGTGATGGCGGTTTCTGAACTGGATCGCGCAGCATTCGTCTCCCACGGCATCGAAGACGTACGAATTCTCGGCCACGTCTTGGCGGGAATGCCCGGCAAAACGCCCTTTGGTCACCGATCGGGATTCTTGTTCGTCGGCGCGGTTCATGAAGAGTCGAGCCCCAACGGCGATTCGCTGATCTGGTTCCTCTCCGAGGTGTGGCCCCTTATTCGAACGCGGCTTGGCGACGCGGCGACACTCACCATCGGCGGAATCAACAGGTCCGAGCGTGTGCGACAACTCGGCGGGAACGGAGTACGAATCGTCGGTCAGCTCGAGGACATCTCCACGCTGTACGAAAACGCGCGCGTCTTTATCGCTCCAACGCGGTTTGCCGCGGGGATCCCTCACAAGGTCCACGAAGCCGCCGCTCGCGGCGTGCCGGTTGTTGCCACGCCGCTGCTGGCCCGTCAGCTTCAATGGCGGGACGGCGTCGAACTCCACGTCGCCGAGATCGCCGAGGAATTCGCAGAGAAATGCGTCCATCTTCATCAAAGCGAAGTTGAATGGAATCGCACGAGGGAACGTGGTCTCGACGCCATCCGGCGCGACTGCTCTCGGGATTTATTCGAAGAACAACTGAGCGAGATTCTGAATGCGGCAATAACCAAACGCGATCGCCGGTCCACAGAAGGACATAAAAAAGGCGGCCTTTCTCAGGCCGCCTTTTTTGAAGAAAGAGGATCGAACTAGAACTTGTAGGTCACGCCCCACTCATAGATCCGTGGAGCAAGGATTGTACCGGGACGCAGAGCCGAAACACCATCCGGTTGCAGGTAGTTGGAGTTACCCGTTACAGTGCTTCTCCAGCTGCGAACCGTGTTGGCATTCAGCGAATTGTACAGTTCCCAGGAGAATTCGATGGTCTGTTTCGTTTCGCCGATCTTGAACTTCTTGCGGACCTGTTGATCCCAGTCGTTCAGTCTCGGGAAACGTCCCCAGTGCGATTCCATCGTGATGGTCTGAGCCGAAGCGCGAACGTCGTTCACCTGAGCACTGCGGCCGTACCAGCTGCCGTTTTGCGTGATGAACGAACCGGAGTACTGGACGCCCTTCAGCTTCCAGAAGGGCAGCGGAATGTCCGGAACTCCGTACACACCATTGACTTTAAACGTGTTGTTCCATTCGGTTTGAGCCGTCAGCGCGTTCTGGAAAACACCGTTTGGAGTCTCGGGGTTCGTGTTCACGGTGTGTGTAAGGTCAAGGTCATAGGCAGCGACGAACATGAAACCTTTAGAGTAGTTCTTGTTAAAGGTCCATGTGTAGCCGGTATACGAACCATTGCCTTCGTGGGTCTTGTAGTTTGTCGGCGCATACAACACGTTCGTGACGGTTCGGTTCGGGGCATCCGTCGGAACGGAGTAATAGGCAAGCCGGCCAAACGGGTTATTGTCCGCATCGTAATTGACGCCGCCGGTGCAAGGAGCGAACTTCGCGCTGGGAGCGGTAAAGCTGCTGCCCGTGCAGAATAAGCCGTCCCGACCCGGGTCGTCTGCGAATGTAACGGCAGTGTACGAGGAATAGGGCGTGTACACATTGAGAGCCTTGTTGCCATTACGATCGAACTTGCGCTGAATGCTGAAGCGCAGGGAGTACTCCCGATTGAAGCCGATTTCGACGCCGCCCGTGTATTCACTGACGTAAGACGGTTTCAGTCCGCTGTCGAAGTTGTAGATCGTGAGCGGCACCACGGTGCCGTCCGCCAGTTTCTTCAGTTTTCCGCAGGTGCCGTTCAGGTTCAGGTCATCCGAAGTCAGCGGAATACCATCCGGTCCGGCGTTCTTCTTGGCATCGAACGGAATCGTACCGTCCCAGTTGTTGTAGGTGCAGGAGTTGGTGCTGATCGGGTTCACGCTGCCGCTGTTCTCACCGGGGCCCGGCTGGCTGTTCGGGCTGGAGGTGATACCGATGTAACGGCCGTAGCTGCCCTTGATTGCGACCTTACCGTTGCCAAACATGTCATAGGCAAACGAAAGTCTGGGGGACCACAGCGTATAGCTCGGGAACGTGGCCTTCGAACCGTCCGAGTTGGTGACGAAGCTCTGACGTTTGTCGATGACCAACTTCGTCGAGTACGGGCCTTCACCGGTGTTACCTTGAGCCGGCAGAAAGGACGAAGCCCAGTCCATACGCAGACCAACGTTCATCGTCAACTTGCGATTCCAGGTTATCTTGTCGTTTCCGTAAGCGGACCGGTACAAAGCGCCGTTAGCCACTTTGTTTGGATGGTCGTTAACGGTGACGCGGTAGGGAACCTTGAACAAATTGCTGCAGATTTCGGCAACGGCGAGGCCGGTCGAGTCATAGCAGAGGTCGGTCGAAGCGCTGCGATAAATATACGACTGATAGTAGGGGTAGCCAAAGTTGCTGGTGTAGTCTTTGTCCCACCAACCGAGGTAACCGACTTTCACTTCGTTGTTCTTGCCGCCGATCGTTGCAAACCGGCTCAAGTCGGCAGATTCCTGCCAGCGGATCGGGCGGGCATAGTTCGATGCGAAAGCACCGTCCACAGCACCCGTCGTGTTGTCGCTGATATGGACGCCGACGTTCTTTACACCCAGCCAGTCGATAGTTGGGATGCGCGCCGTCTTGCCGTTATAGAAGATATTCGGTCCCAGACCTTCGAAGCCCGCTCCGTTGAAACCGTACGTGTAACCCGGCCACCAGTAACCGCCGCGGGTGAACTTCGCAGCGAGTGTGGTTTTCGAGTTGATGATGTTTGTGTAAGTCAACATCGGGCCCTGCGAAGACCAGGAGTCCTGATCCTGAGTAGCCTCTTTCGGCTGGAGCGGACCGCCCCCGCGATAGGGCTGGAACTTATCGGGATAGCCCATATAGGCTTCCAGCTTCTGGTGTGACGACAACTGATACGTCAACTTCAACGAAGGTCCACGCAACTTGGTGTAGAAATCCGTCAAGTTGCCGCCGACAGCGGAGCGGAAACCAGGAATGAATGACCCCTGATACCCCTGGCGATAGGCGAAGTAGAACCAGAACTTGTCCTTCAGGATCGGACCGCCGATGTCACCGTAAAAATCATCGAAGTGAGTGTACTTGTTGCTTCCGGCGGGATAGCCGGACGCGATCAGATCCTGAGTGGAATTCTTAACCGGATCGAAGTACGTGGTGATGTTGTTGCTCTGCATGCTGCCGTTCTGGTACTTCGCGGTACTGTTGCCGTGGAACTGGTTTCCACCGGACTTCACAACCATGCCGAGCGTAATTCCTGAATTCATCTGGTCGGCGCCTTTGGCGTTCGTCGACACGTTCATTTCCTCGAACGTGCCGTAATCGGAATAGGTCTGGCACCAAACCAACCCATCGATCGTCACGACGTTGCCGCCGCTGCGTCCGCCGCTGGAGGCGGCGATCGTCGAACTTGTTCCGAAGTTCGAATTGCCGATGTCGAACGATGTCGAGCGGACGCCCGGGATCATCATCGACATGCCGGTCAAACTCCGGGACCACGGCAGTTCATCCATCATCTTCTGACTGATGTTCACGCCGACAGTCGCCGATTCCAAGTCGATCGTTGGTGCCTGGCTGCTCACCGTGATTTCTTCAGCCGTGGACGCCACTTCCATCTTTCCATCGACAGTCGCGGTGTTGCCGGCTGTGAGAGGCACGCCATCAATGTTCAATGTCTTGAACCCCGGCAGCGCGAACGAAACGCGATAAGTGCCGGGAGGCAGCAAGGTGAAACGATAGGTTCCGGTCTCATCCGTGACTTCCTTACGGGCGCCACCGATCATGGCCGGGCTGGAAACCGTTATTTCCACACCTGGAATCATCGCGCCCGAAGTATCTTGCGCACGGGCTGTGATGTTCGATGTCAGCAGTTGGGAATAGGCGGGCATGGCGCAAAGCAGCAAAGCAAAGCACATGCACGCGGTGAAGATGCGCTTCATTAGACTCCTCCAATGCCAGTTCTAAGTTTTTGGCCTGCCGTGGGGGTTGGTAAAGGCCATTCAACCGTAATCTTGGCTTCTTCCTTATTTTGTCCGCCTCTTCTATTTTGGAATCGAGGCAGATGGTGCGCGAGTATATAAAGGTGATCTTCGGGATACAAGAACGAAAGGTGATGAACTAAAGGCCGTACGCGTTATGTTTATGGCCGCCGCTGTAACAAAACACGCAGGTTGTAGGCGGCCGCCGTAAGGTCCGGCTGGATGCGAATCGCATCCCGAAACG
This sequence comes from uncultured Solibacteraceae bacterium, assembly GCA_964584785.1. Lineage (GTDB taxonomy): Bacteria > Acidobacteriota > Terriglobia > 20CM-2-55-15 > 20CM-2-55-15 > JAHFTY01. Next base: position 7,509 of record CAZPBY010000095.1, on the reverse strand, counting down.
CCGTTTCGGCGCCGGCCGTGTCGCCGGCGTCCATCAATATTCCACCCATATTGTTATAAACGTGCGGAAGCGTCCCATCGCGGCTCGCCGCTTGCTTCATGACGGCAATCGCATCCGGTAAACGTCCCATTCGACGGTAAATGAGGCCAAGATCGTTGAGGACGGTCCCATCCGACGACAATTCGGCAGCTCGCCGGATTAAATCCGCCGCCCGATCCAGATTCCCCGTCTTCGAAAACTCGAGGCCCATTCGATGAAGCGCCGGCCAATAGTTCGGCTCCCGATCGAGCGTCATTTGATACAGCAATATGGCCTGCTTTGACGCTTTGATTTCGGTGTAGGCTTTCGCGAGTTCGAAGTAAAACCCGGCTTCGCCAGGTTGATATTTGTTGATTGCGGCGCTCAGTCTCTCGATACCTCGCTCCAGATTCGCTTTAGCCGTGACTTGTGCGGCCGCAAGATAAAGTTCCCGGTCCGGGGAATCCGGCATTGCCGGAGGATAATAAAGAGCCACCTCTCCTTTATATAAGTGATCGTTCTCTTCATGGCGTTCGGTCAAAGGCGCCAGCAGATCGCGTGACGGCCTCAGGCGTTGAATGTAGTGATCCGTCATCACCGCGTGGACCACATCGTCCGTACGGCGTTGAGGCATATGACAGCTCAGACAATTGCTCGAGTCAGGATGTTTGTGCTCGGCAACGGCCTTTTCGATAGCCGATTGATGGCAGCTCCAACAAACGGCAACATAGTGATTCGCGGCGTCGGCGCCTCGTGGGATTCGGTGCGGATCATGACACGTTGTACACGTCATGGCGCTTTCCTGAAAGCACTTTGATTTGCGAAGACGATAAGCCGAACTTGCAATTTCAAACCTGTCGTTCTTTCCCCCATCGGTTTCGTCAAAGTGAATCATGTACTCGGATAGCGGCTCGCCTGGAACATATGAGAAAACACCGCGGCCGAATCGACGAATGGCATAAGGCAACGGAGCGCTTGTCGACTCCAGATGGCACTGCATGCAGACCTCGAGGTTTCGCTCGCGAGGCAAACGCGCTGGATTGACGATGTTTGCGGCACTTGGCGCATTGACGTGCGCCGCGCCCGGACCGTGGCATCGCTGACAGTCGATGCCCGCGGGAATCTCTGCGGCGAACGCGGCTTCCATGTCGCTGCGATCGGAATCTTTTTTTGAAGCTGGATACGCATTGTGACAAAAGACGCACTCCATCGTGACTTTGCGTCGAAAATCGGAGTGGTGTTGCCAGTCGTATCCGGGACTCATGCCCCAGTGCCCGCCATCCTCGGCATACCACGTGACCGGCAATTCGATCAGTTTCTTCTGATCGGTCAAATGGAGATAAGTCCGCGCGTGATTGCCGGATCCGATTACGTAGTCGATCGATTCCTCGATGACATTCAAGGCCTGCCCGTCGCGTTGTTTTTGATGACGGCGCATGAAGTAGCGTCCATCGCGCTCGGTCATCGTGTAATAACGATCGGATCCCACGTGGTAGAACGTGTTGCTACGTTGATAATCCTCCACACGATTCGACGCCGTGGGCTTGAAGAAGGATCGGCCCATCCCGGTTTGTTTATAAGACGCCGCGATATCGGCATGACAGCCTTCGCATTGCTCCGGACTTACATAGGCGCTCGTGGTCGTGAGCGGCACCGTTCTCGTTTGTGGTTGCGTGCCGCAAGCCGCGATCAGCGCAAGGATAGGACAGATGTCGAGTACGTGTTTACCCATGCAGTTTCGAATGAACGATCGCCGATGAACCTTAAAAGAACCTCACGGAATAACTGACCCGCACACCGCGGCCCGGTTCCGGCGCGATCTCCTTAATAAAGGACGAGTGATTCATGTAAAACCGGTTTCCAACGTTCAGGACGCTGACACCAAACTGATGCGATGAATGTTGTCTCGCAATCCCGTAAAACGCGTTCATGTTGAAGACCGTGTAGCCAGGCGTTGGAGTCTCGCTGTTGAAAACGCGATTCTGCGCCTGCGCCACGACGACTTCGGGCCTGACGAGAACACCTCTGAACGCGCCCTGAACTCCCAACCGTCCGCGCAATGGAGGAATCCGCGGCAGCGGTGTATTCGTCGCGCGAAGTTCGGCACGGACGTAGTCCACTCCCCCGTTCAGCCAAATCGTTGAGCGCAGAAACGATGGCCAGGAGGGAACCCATGGAATGTGAGGCACGTGGGGAAACGGAGGAAGTTGGTAACCAAAACTGCCCTCCCCGCCGACGTAGCGGGCATCGTCTTGGCGGTAAGCCGCTTCGGTCAGTCCCAGGTTCTGATTCCCGGTCGGCGCGAGAAATGTGAAGTTGTGGAGTTGATACCAATAGACGCTGCCGTTCGCCCGAACCTTACCCGCCTGATGCCGAACGAACAATTCGGCTCCGTCGTTGCGTTCACTTTTGAGCCCGTTGCTGCCGATCTCGAACGTGAGGTTTCCCTTGTGAGGCCCGTTGTAATAGAGTTCCTCCAGCGCAGGAACACGATACGAATGCCTGTAATTGGCGACGACTGTTACGTTACGCCACGTGGGAAAACGCACGCCCATGTCTCCGGAGCCGACAGTGAACTTCCTGATGTCAGGCCTCAGCACTACCGTTGGCGGTACTTCAGGAGCCGCTTCATCGGGGTTGTCGGGGTTCGCGGGTTCAGCAGGAACCTCGATCGCGGTCTGCCGAGGCCGATAGCGTGTGTGTTCGACGCGGCCGCCAAACTGGAACCTCAAACGTCCGATCGAAAGTTCCTCCAGTCCGAAAGCCGCAACCGCATCCTTTTTGATCGGTGGCGAGATCTCGTTCGTACCTCCCGCGGAGAACCTGCGGCGTGCTCCGTAAACGCCAACCGTCCCGGTCCATCGCTCACGCCTTTTTTGATCGAGGAAGGCTTGAAACGTGTACTGCCTGTTTTGAAACGTGTTTGCGATAATCGGCCCTTCCCTGGGAAAATCGACTTCGCGGTGGTTCCAACTGGAGTAGTTCAATGAAGCACGGACACCGTCAAAGAATGGCACAAGCTGGCGCGCGGCTCCCGACAGATGAATGTTCCGGCGAAAGAAGTCGAGCCGAACGGGGGCGAGTTTGAACGTTTCGCCTGTGATTTCGTCGGGGGGACTGTTACCGAGCGGAATGCCGTAAACTCCATCGTCGTACTCGTAGCTCGCGGCGCCGTACCTCTCTTTCCCGTACCAACCTACTCCGATGTTGCCGTCCGTGAGACGGCTGCTGGAATTCTCCACAGTGGCTCTCGCAGTCTTGTAATCGCCCGTCTTTTGATTACTGCTGTTGCCCCACGCCAGCCAGTTCTTCAGACGATATTCGAATCCGATAGCGCCGGCGCCCAGCCGGCTGGCACTGCCAGCAATACCGGTCATGAAGGTGTGCAAGCCGGGCTGGCTCTCTTCCTTCATTTGATGATGCCCGGAAACCGCATTCACGACTCCCCCGACAATATTGCTGCCGTACAAGAGCGTGGCGGAACCTTGGATCAAATCCAGGCGCTCAATGCCCAAAACGTCGATGGGTTCGGCGTGATCTCCCGCCTGCGATGCCAGCGTTCCAGTGGAAATCCCATCCTGCAAAACCACAACTCGATCACCATCAAAGCCACGGATCAGAGGACGTCCGGCTCCGGGACCGAAGCTCCTCTCGGCAAACCCGGACTGCTCCGAAACGATCTCGCCCAATCCGGTTGCCGCTTTATTCGTCAGTGCAGTCGAGTCGAGCGTCTTCACGTTTTGAAGTGGTTGTGCGGCAGGAACGCCGGTCGACATCTTGAACTGAATGGTGATGTTGGAGACGACTCCACTGCGGACCGTCACGTTCACAAACTCGGACTTAATACCCGAGTAATCGGCAACGACGTTGTACTGCCCCTGCGGCACAAACTGGAATTCGAATGCACCGTCTTCATTGGTCTCGACGGTTCGATCAAGCTGCACGAGCAACACCGGAACCGCATGCAGCGGTATGTTTTTGCTGCCGGCTGTCACGGTCCCACGAACCGTGCCGTCCGGTTGCTGCCGGGAAAACGCCGCCGCTTCGAACAAAGCGATGATTGCAAAACAGAAGAAAACCGAGCGCACAAGTTTCATAGCGCCCAAAGTGTAAGACGGCGGCCGAAGTTTGCGATAACAGTGAATTCGGTTACGGCCTCGGAGCAAAGGGGCCGACTTCGGGTTTGGCCTGGGTGTTCGCCAGATTGCCCAGTTCCGCTGCGGCGCCGCGAGCGATCGCCGCGGTTTCGCTTCCCGCCTGGAAGCATGTGAAGTCGGGCCGGTCGCGCCAGGCGAATGGACCGCACAGTCGAACGTTCGCTTTGATCGCTGCGTCGTGGACGATGTTGATGGCTCGCTCGTAGTCGGGACTTCCCTGCCGGTAGCCTGAAAAATTGCCCAGGTCGCCGCTGGCCGCGAACACGGCAGTGACGCCCGGAACTTTTGCAATTTCATCCGCGTTTTTCAAGCCTTCGAGCGTCTCGATCATGAGGATCAGCACGACGTTGTCATTGATGGTGTTCCGATAACCGCCGGGCACATTCCCCCACATCGCGGGGTCGAATGCCTGGCCGCCGCCGTTGCTGCGTCGTCCAAGCGGAGGGAAATAGGCCCAGTTGCGAGCCTCGATCGCTTCCTGAACTGTGTCCACAGTTGGAACGACCACGACTAATGCTCCGGCGTCCAGCGCGTGCTGGATTTCCCGCTCGTCGGTGTACGCGACACGCACGCCCGGCACGGCCTTGGCGTACGGACAGGTTCGCCACATGCGCGACACCGCCTGCCAGTCGTGTTGATCGTGCTGCATCTCGGTCCAGATAAAGTCGTATCCTGCGTTCGCCAAGGCGCAGTACGTCGCCGGATCTGTGGCGCTGAAGAGCGTCCCGCCCGTGACCTTGCCGCCTTGCATCATTTTCAGTTTGACCGGATTCCAGATCTTCGAGTTTGGAGGAGGGTTGAAGGCAGTTCCGTATTTCCACGTCGAAGCGTCAAAGGGCCCCTGGTTAACCGCACCCGGCGGCGCCACCATTCTTGCGTTACTGTCTTTGCCGGCCGGTGCCGCGAGTGGAAACCCCGTCGCGCCCGGTGCCGCATTGTTCGCGTAAGGATCTGCCGTTGGTGTCGGCTGTTGCGGTCGAGCCGGAGGATTCTGACTCGCGAGTTCAAACGCGGCAAAAATCAAAACCACACCGAGGAACACGATGGAAAGCACACGCTTCATAGGTCACTCTCCTGTGGGGCCAGTTGTTGCGGAGAATATCAGAATCGAGGATTAGTCCTCCATAATCCTGCTGTGACGCATCGTGTCTCGCATCAGCAGCGCGGTCAGCATAGCGACGGCCATGCAGCCACTGACGTACCAATAAAACCAGTTCTCGTGGCCGGCCTGCTTCAACCACAGCGCGACGTATTCCGCCGTCCCGCCGAAGAGCGACACGATAATGGAATAAGGAAGGCCGACGCCCAAGGCCCGAATTTCCGCTGGAAATAATTCCGCCTTGAACACTGCGCCGATCGATGTGTAGGCACTGATATTCGCCAGAGCAAGAGAGAGCAACCCGAAAGCAAACGTCGCATCCTTCGTTCCGCCGATCGACGTCATGAACGGAACAGTTGTCAGCGCGCCGATCAGTCCGAATCCAATAAGGAGCGGGCGCCGTCCCACCAGATCGGAAATCCAGCCCATCAATGGCTGGAGTACCATGAAAACGACAAGTGAGGCCGCAGCAATTTGTGACGCGGAGTCCTTCGAAAATCCGGACGTGTTGACGAGAAACTTCTGAGCGTACGTACTGAATGTGTAGAAGCCGATGGTGCCGCCCATCGTCAGGCCGACAACGATCATCAACTCGCGCGGATGTTGAGCCATCAAATGCCACGTCTGAACCGGGGTCGCGCGCCGCTTCACCGCTTCAAACGAACTTGTCTCGGAAATGCGGCTTTGAACCCAGAACGCCGCAAGTGCGCAAAGAGACCCTACGAAGAAAGGGACTCGCCAGCCCCAGTCGGACAACTGCTCGTTGGTCAGAAGACGCTGCAGGACCAACAAAACCGAGAGCGCCAGCAGTTGACCTGCAATAAGCGTCACGTATTGAAAGCTTGAAAAGAATCCGCGCCGCTTCTTTCCGGCGACTTCGCTCAGGTAGGTCGCGCTGGCCGCATATTCACCGCCGACACTGAGGCCCTGGATTACTCTGGCGACGATCAAAATGACCGGAGCGAAAATCCCGATCCTGGCATGACCCGGGGTCAATCCAATCATGAGCGAACCGACGCCCATCGCGACCATCGATAGAACCAGCGCCGCACGGCGCCCCTTGCGATCGGCATACAAACCCATCAGCCAACTGCCGATCGGACGCACAAAAAAGCCGACAGCAAAGACGGCTGCGGCGTCCAGCAACTCCGCGGTCTGGTTGCCCTTCGGGAAAAATACCTTTGCGAAGTAAATCGTAAACGCCGCATAGGCATACCAGTCGTACCATTCGACCAGATTTCCGATGGACGCACCCAGCACCTGACCGATGCGCGACTTTGCCGCACCGGGCGGAGCCGTTTTATAAGTGTCCGCAGCTACCTTCATTCGAAACTCCGAAATGGGATGGAACCGCGTCGGCGAAACGCAGGGAGGCGCAGTGTATCACGGGCACTGCGTTGTTGCAGGAGCGCAGCAAGGCGAAGTAGAGTATGCGCTCAACGGGACTTAAACAGTTTACGGAGGATCTATGAAGAAGGCTCTGCTTCTTTGTTTTGTTCTTGGAGTGCTGGTTTCAATGAGCCATCTGTTCGGGCAGATGGCCGTTCCCGGTCAGGGCGTGACCGGAGTGAACGTCGATAACGTGGTGGAGTTGCAATATCTGACTTCGGCGGAGGTCACCGACAAAATTCATAAGGGTTGGACGTCGGTGTTCATTCCAACCGGCGGCACCGAGATTCGCGGACCTCACGCGATCATCGGAGTCCACTCCATCCTGGCGGAACATCGCGCCATCGAAGCGGCGAAACGCGTCGGTAAAGTAATCGTCGCGCCGACTCTCCCATTTGCAGTGGCGGCAACCGGCGGCTTCAACGACCAACAGTGGAAGGCCTTCGACGAGAATCCGGGCGCAATCGCGCCGAACCCTGGCGCAATTCAAGTAACGGCGGAAACCTTCAAGGGAATTCAGGAGGGCGCGGTCGAGAGCGTGATGTTCATGGGTTTCAAAGACATCTTCCTGATGGGAGATCACGGCGGCGGCCAACAGCAAATGGCGCAAGTCGCGCAGGAAATGACTGCGAAGTACGCCTCAAAAGGCCTTCACGTTTATCACATCACCGACTTCTACCAGAAGACGCACGACGACATCGACATGTACATGTACAACCACAAACTGCCGATCGCAGGTCACGGCGGCATGATGGAAACTGCGGAAATGATGTTCTGGGAGCCCACACAGTTCGCGTTCATTCGGCCGAACTACAAAACGGTTCCCTTCGACGGCACGAAGTTTGA
>CAZPBY010000094.1:0-18624 GCA_964584785.1 uncultured Solibacteraceae bacterium | reverse complement strand
CCGCTGGAATGGTTCCACTTGCCCTCGGTACTCAGACCGGCGGGTCGGTGTTGCGTCCGGCGTCCTATTGCGGCGTGACGGGATTTAAGACTAGCTATGGCCTGCTTCCAATGGACGGCGTACTGCCGTTTGCCAAGAGCTTCGACGCTCGGTTTCTTCACGCACACCGCTGCGGATATGCTCGCCTTTTGGCAGGCGTTTGGACATTCGACCGGTCGCGCCGAAGACCTTCCGCTGGGTGCGCCGGATCCTCTTCCCGACGTTGAGCCCGCGATGGCGACGGCGTTCGCCAACTCGCTCGCGAGATTGCGAAAGGCAGGCTACGCCATTCGATCCATCGACATCGCGCCGATGCTGGTCCGGCTGAGAGCGGCCGATCGGACAGTAATGTTCTACGAAGGGGCTCGATTTCACGAGGAACGGTGGAAACAATATGGCGATCGGCTGGGCGAGATGGGGAATCTCGTTCGCGACGGACTCCAGATCTCGGTTGATCGGTACAACGAGGCGATGAAATACATCTCGGAGTGCCGGAAGACGATGGCTGAGAGGTACAAAGCGACGCCCGTAGTGCTGGTGCCTGCGGCAACGGGACCAGCGCCGGTGGGGCTCACATCTACCGGCGATTCCCGAATGAATTCACCATGGACGGCTTTGGGCACCCCGGCGATCAGTATTCCGATGCCCGTGGAGACGGGTTTACCACTTGGTCTTCAGTTGACGGCCGATCACGGTGAGGACGCGCGTATTCTTCAAACCGCCGTGAAGCTGCAACGAGCGTTAACAAGCTGAAAAGTAGCGGTCACGTCCCGCCTAAAACCCGATGTAAGGATACGCCGCTGAATCTCATCGTCGGCGTCAACTCTGGCGATACGGATGCAAATGTGAAGACAAGCGCTGTCCACTGTCCGCAGGACAACTTGTGATTAACTTTTCGAAACTCTCGTGAGGTGTGACTTCAGTAGTTCCTGGAAGCGGGGGACGCTTTGCAGATAAGCAAAGTCCGGATCGAGTTTGAGCCAAACGAAATTGCGAAACCCGCCTTGAATAGCGAGTTCTAACTGATCGATGGCTTCGTCGGTCCGGTTGCGGACACTGACCCATTCAGCGATTTCAAAATGCATGGCCGGACCGAGTTTTTGGCCGATACTGGCTGTCGCTTCCGCTTCGGCGATTAGACCTGTGCGAGCTAATGCTTTCGCGAGATTAAAACGGTATGACGCGTCATCTGGCTTCGCGCGGATCCGCTTGTTCATCTCGCCGATGTATTTCGTGAAGTTCTGTGTTTCGCAATTGCGGTCGCCCGCCAATTGGCAGGCGAGTCCGGCGTTGTAATAGCCATCATATTCGGTTGCATCGACTCGTGGGATCGCCAGATAAACCTCGAGCGCATCACGGTATCGGCGCTGGGCCAGAAGAGTATGTCCGAGACGGTATCGAACCTGTGCGGCTTTCGCGTCGATTTCTGTAGACCTCCGGAAAGCCTGTTCGGCTGCAACAAGGTCGCCTTTACCTACATAAGCCCACCCCATATTTTCGTGAACGAACGCATTGCGATCGTCGATAGTCCGCTGCTTCTGGATAAGATCGAGAGCAGAGTCTACGTCTCCCAGCTGGTAGAGATAGTTCAGGACCAGGCTGTTCATCGTGAGCATCGCGGCGGGATTCAGCCGCAGCGCGTCTTTCAATTCCGAAGCGGCGTCTTCGCCGCGCCCCATTTGAAAGTAGTACCAACCCAGCGTTTGATGCACGGCATAGTCGTCGGGATACAAGCCCGTCAGAAGCTTGTAAATTTGAACGGCTTTGGGAAAGTCGTTCTCAACGGCTCGGGCATGGAAGGCCTGAAGCGCGTATTTCTCTCTGTCGGTCAAGCTGTCGGGGTGTTGGGTGACATCCGCAAGTAATGCCTTTCCTCGCTCCCGTTCCGTAGGGAACTGCTCAAATAGCACCATACCGAGCGAACCTTTAGCTGCCGTGAAAGTGGGGTCGATGTGAATGGCATTCTCAAAGTACGTTCGTGCTTCCGGAAAATCGGCGCTGCGCAGGGCGTCGTTGCCAAGAGAATACTGCTTCAGCGCGTCGAGCGAAGCAGTTGTTACTTGAGAGAGGGGCTTGCTGGTCGCTGCCAGTGCTGCAAGAGATTCGCCGAGATCCGCTCGGATTTTGGCGACCAACTCGTCGATGGCAGGAAGAACCTTGTCCTTTCCCGCAGTCCGGACTTGTTCCGTTTTCACATCTCTTGCGGTGACCGGATCGTGAATACGCGCGACGAGCTGATAGGTATCGCCGACGCTGGCGATACTTGGAATAATGACGGCACGCACCCCTTCCCGCAATGCGATCTCTCTGCCGAGAGCTTCGTCAATGGGTTCGGCGCCGGTCTTCTTCATTCTTTTGAGCGACTCCGTCATCCGCGATCGTGGAAACACATTGCCGTAGCGGGATTGTTCCATGCCGATCAGAAACGCAGTCTGAAGACACTTGTCGAACGCGGGATCCCGGGCCTGATTGTCGAGATCGGTGACAAGAATCCAGTCGCGGGCGGCAAAAGACAAGACCGGGGGCGTTTCCCGCAGCCATCGATAGAGAAAAACGGATGCAATGACAAGCACCGCTGCGAGCGCGACCATCCACCGGTGATTCAGAACACGAAGTGCAGCGACGGGCTTCGTGACGCTGCGCGGACCGGCGCGATCGATTGCCGGGGCCGCTGCGTCGCTGTCGCGCTGAAGCTTTTTGAGATCGGCCCACAGGTCGCGCGCGGATGGATACCTGCCCTCTCTATCCTTTTCCAGACATTTGCCAATAATCCGCTCGAGCTCGCTCCCGCCGTGTGGATGCTGAAGCGCTTCCGGCTGGGCCTGCAGGATGAAGTTCATGGTGTCGCCTGCGCTTGCGCCGGCAAAGGGCAGCTTGCCTGAAGCCATTTCGTAGAGCACGATACCGAAGCTGAACATGTCCGTGCGGTGATCCACTTCACGTCCCAACACTTGCTCGGGACTCATGTACTGGATCGTCCCCATGACGCTTCCAAGTTGCGTTGCCCCAGCGGCGAGCGTCGGAGAACGCCGGTCGTCCGACATGATCTTCGCCAGCCCGAAGTCGAGTATCTTGACGTGCCCGCGCGGTGTCAGCATGATGTTCGCGGGTTTGATATCCCGGTGAATGATTCCTTTGGCGTGAGCTTCACTGAGGGCGTCCGCAACCTGGACGCCGATCCCGACAATTTCCGCCAAATCCATCGGGTCACCGGCAATCCTGGCGGCCAGCGTCTGCCCGTCGATGTACTCCATGGCGATGAAGTGCATCCCGGCGAGTTCACCAATGTCGTAAATCGCCGCAACATTCGGATGATTGAAAGCAGACGCGGCCTTCGCTTCACGGGCGAAACGCATCATGCGCTCGGGATCGGCCGCCAGGGTGGCGGGCAGCATCTTCAGCGCGACGGCACGTTCGAGTCGCGTGTCGCGCGCGAGATAAACCTCGCCCATTCCGCCGATCCCCAGGAGCGAGTCAATCCGATAATGACTGATCTGCTGTCCAATAACGGTAGGCGTCTGGCCCGATGATGCAGAGCGGACCGCAGTTTCCAACGCGGGTGCGGATATGAAGTTTCCGGCGCGGGCTTGCGCCTCCAACAAATCCTGAACGGCGCTCCGCAATTCTTCATCGCCCGGCGCTGCGCGGGTCAGAAAGGCTGATTGCTCACCGGGTGCGAGAGCCAGCGCGGCCTCGTAAAGCTCTTCGACTTGCCGCCATTTTTCCGGCGTCATTCTTTGCCCCAGTTCCCGTTTCGGTTTTGTGAGATTTCGTTGGAATGGACTATACCTTAACGAGGGACTCGACGTCGGAAAATCAACGTCTTCAGGGCTTCCAGGCACCAGAAGATTTAGAAAATGGACGATCCGGAAAAGGATCATTCCTCGGATCAGACAGGTATCTGCTGCCGGCTGGCGATTGCCACCGCTCCGATTCTTGACCCGAACGCGGAGTGACCCGCGTCGCGGCGGCGATCAGCCATCTTGCGATGAATGCTAAAGTAACAGTGTTTCAATGAATCCTTTACTTTCCAAAACGCATGTCTGACGAACGAGAAACGGTCGAATCCGTGGTGCGCGCCTGCCGGTTGCTGCAGACGTTTTACCATCGTGAGGTTCTGACTCTGGGACAATTGGCCGAGCGATCGCACCTGAGCAAAACGACCTGTTTTCGCCTGCTTCAAAGCCTGATCAAGGGCGGAATGGTCGAGCGTGTCGGAAAAGGTGCGTATTGCCGCGCCGTCGAGCAAGCACTGTCTCCCGCCTATACGATCGGGTTCGCCGCCCAGACGACAAACTCCGAGTTTTCGCGTGATGTGAGTCAGAGTGTCCATCGCGTGGCGGAGCGCGAACATATCCGTTTGATCGCGGTCAACAATCGATATAGTCCGAAAGTCGCTCTGCGTAATGCAGACCTTCTGATCAAGGAGGGCGTGAACCTGGTGCTCGAGTTTCAAACGTATGAGCACGTCGCCCCGATCATTTCGTCGAAGTTTCTTGACGCGCAGATACCGGTCATCGCTATCGAAATTCCTCATCCTGGAGCCGTCTATTTCGGCGCGAACAACTACCAGGCGGGTGTCATCGGCGGTCGCGCTCTCGGACGTTGGGCCAAGGAAAACTGGGGCGGTCTCGATGAACTATTGTTGCTCGAACTTCCGATCGCGGGCCCGCTGCCGCAGTTGCGAATAACGGGCACGATAGCGGGTCTCAACGAAATGCTTCCGGGAAGCGAAACCTGTTCCGTTGTCCGGCTGGATGGAAAAGGCGAGTTCGAACACAGCCTCGACCTCGTCCGGCGATACCTGCGCCGCTCGCCTGCCAAACGGACGCTCGTCGCGGGCGTGAACGATCCAAGCGCGCTAGGTGCTCTGCGCGCCTTCGAAGAAGCGGGCCGTGACCATCTGTGCGCCGTCATCGGCCAGAACGCCATACGGGATGCGCGAAAAGAACTTCGACGACCGGGAACCCGTCTCATCGGGTCGGTCGCGTATTTTCCTGAGCGCTACGGAGAGGAGATCGTGCCGCTGGCGCTCGCCATTCTCCACAAAAAGCCGATGCCTTCCGCGGTGTTCGTCAAACATCAACTCATCACTCCAAAGAACATTGGCCTGGTGTACCCGGTCCAGACGGATTGATTCGTCTCCGTTCCGATTTGCGGAATCTTCACATGGAGTCAAAGCAGTGAAAATTCGTCTAAGTTGCTGCAAACAAAGTTGAGCCATTCCGCATACCGGAAAGCTGCTCATCGATTGTTTTTCTGATTGTCTGAGCCGATAGGCCGTTCTACGGTCACCGCATCCTTGTTAAATCGGTATTAAAAAGGAGATCCCACCATGCTGGATCGTGTCAAGGTATCGGAAGCACTGGAAGCCGGAGCGGGAATCCTCAGGCTTCAACCTTGTTGGGTACCGCGAGCCTTCCTTGTTCCGGGTCGACGACTCCGACTTCATCCCGACGACCTCTATGCTTTCGGCGGACACCGCGGCGGCATCGACGAACGTTGGTTTTCTTCGACAACCAAGGCTTCGAATGGACCGCATACAACGCCGGACGAAGGACTGAGCTACGTGCGAGTTAATGGACAGAAGTTTCTCCTCAAGGAAGCGGTCGAAACCGCCGGCGATTTGCTTTTGGGCGCTGAGGTGATGCAGCGAGAAAAGGGATGGAACATCCTCTGCAAATTTTTTGACAACCTGGGCCCGATCCCGCATCACATGCATCAAAGCGAAGAGTTCGCAAAGAAAGTAGGTCAGAAAGGTAAACCGGAGGCGTACTGCTTTCCGCCGCAGTACAACGTCGTTCAAAACAATTTTCCATACACGTTCTTCGGTCTGGAGCCCGGCACCACAAAGGACGACGTGGTCCGCTGCTTGGAGAAATGGAACCAGGGCGATAACGGAATCCTGAATCATTCGCGTGCGTACCGGCTGCAGCCGGGCACGGGTTGGCAAGTCAACGCGGGAATTCTCCATGCTCCGGGATCTCTGGTGACATATGAACCGCAGGTGAGCAGCGACGTCTTCGCCATGTTTCAATCTGAAGTCGAAGGCCGCATCGTCGACTGGGAACTGCTCACCAAGGATGTGTTGGCCGAGTACCATCGCGACCTGGATTACCTGGTCAGCATGCTGGCCTGGGACGAAAACGTGAATCCCGAGTTCGGCAAGAGCAACCATGTATTCCCGAAAGCGGTGCGTTCGATAGAAGCAATGGCGGAAGAGGGGTATCGGGAAAACTGGATCACCTATGGGACGCGCCACTATTCAGCGAAAGAACTCACCGTGTTCCCCAAACGTACGGTGACGATTCGCGACTCCGCCGCGTACGGGTTGATCCTGACGCAGGGATACGGGACGTTCGGCAAACACGCCGTATCGACCCCGACCATGATTCGCTTCGGTCAGATGACCCAGGACGAATTGTTCGTCACCGCCGGCGCTGCCACGCAAGGCGTCCGCATTCAAAACCTGAGCGAAACAGATCCGCTGGTTCTTCTGAAACATTTCGGACCCGGCAATCCCGACGCGGAACCTTTAGTAAAAAACAACGGGGGTAAGCGATGAGCAAAGCGGCAACCAGATACCAATATCCGAAACTGCATAACGCCATGTGGCCGGGAATGGTCGGCAAAGGCGGCCCGGATGACGAGCCGTGCATTGATCTGGAGACGATGCTCGACTTGACGGCGGCGGCCGAAGTGGACGGCGTCCGCTTCGACGGCGTGGACATCTTCTTGTTCGAACCTCACGTCAGTATCGATTCCTCCGACGACGATCTCAAACGTCTCGCCGATCGCGTCCGAAAAAGAAATTTCGTGATCGGTTCACTCGTCTCTCCCGTCTGGCCTCCCACCGGCGGCGGCTCCGCCATGGGCTCGGCTGAGGAGCGCAAGAACTTTCTCACACAGTTAAAAAAATCGTGCGCGATCGGAAGAAAGCTTCGCGATATCGGAATTCGTCCGTACGGAATCGTCCGGATCGATTCGGCGTGCAGCCCATCCGAGTGGGCCAAAGATCCGGTCGGGAACACGAAACGCATCGCCGAAACTTTCCGTGAAGCATGCAACATTGCCGAAAGTTATGGCGAGAAGCTCGCCGCGGAAGGCGAGATATGCTGGGGCGGCATGCACAGCTGGAAGCACCTGGCCGAACTTCTGGTGCTGGTGAACAAACCGAAGACGATCGGCATGCAGGCCGATATGGCGCACACGCTGCTTTTCACTCTCGGTTACAACTCGCCCGAAGACCGCATTCTGCCGGAAGGTTACGATTGGTCGCAAAAAGAGTTGTTGTACGACGCGCTCGCCAGCATGACACGCGTCCTGCGTCCCTGGGTGCTCGACTTCCACATCGCTCAGAACGATGCGACGGTCAAAGGTTCCGGCTCCCACGACAAGACCGGCCGTCACTGCCTGCCCAACGATCCCAACGGAAAAATGGACGTGGTTCGCGCTGCGGGCCTCTGGATGCGCGATAACAACGGATCTCCGACTCGCGCGTTTGAGCACATCAATTGGGATGGCTGCATGTTTTCGAATGAAACGATGATGCAACCGCAAACCTGGCGGAACATTCTCGGAACAATGATTGCCGTTCGCAACGAACACGGTTGGAATTAGCATGGCTAAAAAGAATCTCAATATCGGTCTGATTGGTTACGGCTTCATGGGCCGGGCGCACTCGAATGCGTTTCGTCAGACGAGCCGTTTCTTCGATGTGCCATACGAGCCGGTACTCAAAGCCGTCTGCGCGCGGAATCCGGAACGCGTGAAGTCGTTCGCGGAAAAGTGGGGATACGAATCGATCGAAACGGATTGGCGGAAACTCGTGGCGCGCAAGGATATCGATCTCATCGATATCGCCAGCCCGAACGATACTCATGCTGAGATCGCCGTTGCTGCGGCAAAGGCGGGGAAGATGGTTCTCTGCGAGAAGCCGCTCGGGCGTGACGGCAATGAGGCGAAGGCGATGACCGACGCTGCGGAATCGGCAAAGATCCCCAACATGGTCTGGTACAACTATCGCCGAGTGCCGGCGGTGACATTGTTGAAGAACCTGCTCGATGAAGGCCGCTTTGGAAAGATCTTTCATTACCGCGCGAAGTTTCTTCAGGACTGGACCATTTCCCAGGATTTGCCTCAGGGCGGCGAAGGATTGTGGCGGCTGGACGTTGCCGTTGCCGGCAGCGGTGTGACCGGCGATCTGCTGGCGCACACGATCGATACGGCGCTGTGGCTGAACGGTCCGATCAACGAAGTCGTGGCGATGACCGAAACGTTCATCAAGCAACGCAAACATAACCTGACCGGCCGTGTCGAACCGGTCGGCATCGACGACGCCAGCGCCTTTCTCGCCCGCTTTCAAAACGGATCGCTCGCCACCTTCGAGGCGACGCGTTATGCGCGCGGGCACAAAGCGCTATACACACTGGAAATCAATGGCGAACATGCGTCCGCGTTGTGGGACCTTCATGATCTGCACCGTATTCAATACTTCGATCACCGTGATGAAGGGAAATTGCGTGGCTGGCGAAGCGTCCACATTACGGATGCAGATCATCCCTACATGAAGCATTGGTGGGTTCCTGGTTTGCAGATCGGATACGAGCACTCGTTCACGCATCAGTTTGCGGATTTTCTGCAGGCCGTGGGCGAAGGCAAGGCCGCAGCTCCGACATTCAGGGACGCTTTGGCGACCGACCAGGTTACTGATGCCGTACTGAAGTCCGCAAAGACACGCCAATGGGAGGCGGTGCCGCACTCCAAAGCAAACCAGGTCGCCTGACTTCAGTGCGCAAATGTCCAAGAGACCGTGAAAAATCCGTTGTTCGGCCAGGTGCGTAATTTGAAGCGTACCGTCAGATAACAAGTTCCTCTACACGGCCAACGGCCCGTCAAACGACGTCTCTGTTGTCGACCTGACGACGAAAACAGTCATTAAGAAAATCCCCGTCCGCCAGAGTCCGTGGGGCGTTCTCGTCGTCGGCATGTACGCGCCTAAATCAGCTTGTTGACGGCTCAGTATCTTTCCAGTGGGAAACCGAAGGTGTAAAGAGTGCCATCGGTAGTTGCCGTGTGCACCTGGCCCACGCTCGTCCACAATGCTCCGGCCGCGACGACGCCTGTCAAAGTTTTGCCACTGTTCCACAGTTCCTTGCCTGTTACTCCATCCAGAGCATAGAGAACGCCCGGCGTAGATCGTGTGCCGGTCGAGGCCGTGAAGACGACGCCGTTCACGACCGCCGGCAAGATTGGAGAAAGCAACTCCTTCGACATCCAACTCGACTGCACTGCGGGCACGTCATTTACGTCGCTTAGCTTCAGGGCGATGACCATGTTATTCGACGTTCCAAGCAGCCAACGTATTCCGTCGGCTTCCCAGGTTGCAATATCCGTGATCGCTTTTCCCGGAACCGGCGCCGATACATGCAGCGGCGTGCGATGATCGGTCGATCCGAGCGAAGCACTGTCGAGCAGAAACATTCGGCCATCCCGCGAACTCGCGGCGAGCAGATCCTTGTCCTTGTATTTGAAGAGCACGGGTGTCGAGACGAAGTCGGCGGCGGGTTCGCTAAACCAGTCTTTCGTCTGCATCGTCTTTGGGTCGATCGCAATGATCGATCCGGATTTGCCGATCGTGACGTAGACAGTACCGTCTTTCGCGAACGCGGGCGCGCCGACGGTGTCGCCGTTCTCGCTCTTCCAGAACGCCTGCGCGTTGGTTGCGTTCTCAAAGAGCAATGGTCGACAGGCCGGCGGTGCAATCGACTCGTGGTCAAGGCATATGCAACGTTGTCGACGATCGTCAGATTGGACACCTGAATGTTTGGCGGAACGAACGGAACCGGCTTCAGCACTTCCTTACCGGAATTGGAACCCATGAAACGCAGCGTGCCGTCACGCGTGACCGCGTAAAACATCAGTCCGCCGCCAGGGCCGCTACTGACCGGTCCGCCCGGTCCACGTCTGCCCGCTGCTGCAGGACCTCCCGGGCCACCGGGTCCTCCTGGGCCGCCCGGTCCGCCAGGACCACCACCGGACCGAACATACCGCCCGCCATCAGTTCTGGGGGAATACCTTCGCCTGGTTTTCCGACACCGCTAATGTACGCACCACGCGCCCGGGGACCCGCGACCGTTATCGCCGTGATCGTTGTACTTGCGCTGTTCGCACGGCTGAGACTTGCCGCGGGGCCTGCTTCACAGGAAGGCGACGCACTGGGAGGCGTCTGCTTCTGCCAGTACAAGATGCCCGTTTCGTTATCGACGGCATAGAAAGTGTTCGACACGCTGAGCAGTGTGAGCGGCTTGAAGCCCATCGACGTCGTGATAATCGACGGATTGTTGAGCGATGTTGTGCCGGCCGGCAGACTCAACTTGCAGACCGATTAATCCCTTCATCGCGCGTTTTGTCGCATCCTCGTCGATCGTGACGCTCGCGACCTGATCATTCACGATGTGGATGAATGTGTTTCCGCGAACGACAATGTGGTATTGATTCCAGTCGTTCGTCCTGAATGATTTCCTCAGTTCGTCCGCCGATAAAAGATTGCCGATCAATTGAGGCGGCTTCTCCGTCTGAAGCAACACGACCTGACCGGGCCGTGTGGTGATGCCGCGTTCGCCGAGGAAGCGGCCTCCTTCAAACATTTGGGGGGCAATATTCCCGGTTGCATCGAAGTCGGCCTGATATCCCTGAAGGTTCCATTTTTGATATGGCCCCGCGCCAGGACCGCGCCCGCCGCCTGGTCCGCGCGGAGCGCCGCCGAAGTTTGCAGTGGGGTCGACGTTGCGGCTTCGATATTGGATGCCGCCGTTTCCCATGCCTTCGAGCTTGATCTCCAACTTCAGTTCGAAATCCGCAGGCTCGCCGCCGCGCCAGATCAGAAACGTTGTGCCGGCGGGCTTTTCAGGCCGCGATTCGCCGACAATAGCGCCGTCGTCCACTCGCCAGACTTCGGATGCGCCGTCCCAACCGTTGAGGGTCTTGCCATCGAACATCGAAACGAATCCCCTATGATCCGCGAAGTTGATTGCGAGCGGCGTCTCACCCGGCCCGCCCGGAGTTCCACGCCGTTGCTGCCCCTCGAGTCGGTAGATCATCACCATGAACAAACAGAGGAGACAAACTCTGATTCTCATCGCGGCTAATTCAGCTTCTTGACCCAGATATTGCGGACGGAGACTTTCGTTGTGGCTTCGATCTCGATACCAAACAGTCCGGACTGATTGTTCGATGACTTGGGATCATCGTCGATCATCACCGCCATCAACTGGCTATTCACGATGTGAATGAATGTTCCGCCACGCGCGATGACTGTGTATTGGTTCCAGTCATTCATTTTGACCAGCGTGCCTAAGCCATCGCGGTCGCCGATAGTCCCCATCAACTTCTTGCTCTCCGCTCCGAATCCTTCGACGACCTGGCCGCGCCAGGCGAGGATTCCCATCGGTGTGTTCTCGGAATAAAACTGGCCCGTGTATATGCGGCTCGGCCAGAAGTCGGCTTGAGGACCCGTCATCATCCAGTTGAGATTCACTGGACCGACGTTTGCCGTCACGGCGGGCGCAATGTTGCGGCGCCAGGGCAGTCCTGTCTTGCTGCGATACTGAAGGC
This sequence comes from uncultured Solibacteraceae bacterium, assembly GCA_964584785.1. Classification (GTDB taxonomy): domain Bacteria; phylum Acidobacteriota; class Terriglobia; order 20CM-2-55-15; family 20CM-2-55-15; genus JAHFTY01. Next base: position 6,969 of record CAZPBY010000094.1, on the reverse strand, counting down.
CGCTGCCGCCGCTCCCTTCGATTTTGATTTCAAACTTGAGGGTGAAGTCTTTGGCTTCGAGGTCGCGGTATGCGATGTAACTATTGCCGCTGGGATTCTCCGGTGTCGATTCTCCGACGATCGCGCCGTTCTCGACGCGCCAGAATTTGGGATTGCCGTCCCAGCCTTTCAAACTGACGCCGTCGAACAACGATACGTAACCTTCGTGATCGTTGAAGTTCATCGGCGCCGGTTCGGTGAAACCGCCGCCACGCTGCGCCAGAGCGACGGCGCAGAGTGGCAACAACAGACCAATGATGAGACCAACTATTTTTTTGGAGCGCCGCACATTAAGAAGTCCTTCCGTTCTTCGATTTTCTTGTAATCGATGCCCTGCACTTTTTTCAGATCGCTCAGTTCCTTGCACGGATTCTTTCCGAGATATTTCAGCAGCGTGGCCGCCTGACTCCTCAAAAGCCCGGCGACGCTTTCTAATTGAACCTGAGTTGCGGTGTTGAGATTCAGACGACGCACGGCCTCGCCCTCAAATTGGGTGGACAGGTAGTCGAGAACTTCCGCGAACTCGGCGTCGGTAGCGGTTGCGCCCTGCGTTTTCATATCGTCGATCATGGCTTGCCAGCCCTCACGACTGAGGCGCAGAGCGGCCGAGCGATCGGCTTCGTGACAGTTGCCGCAAACCTTGATGACGGTGTCGCGCCCCTTGCCGTCCGGCAACTGCGATTGTGCGTTCGCATAACCGGCCACTGCCAGGATCACTGCGAAGGCGAATGCGCTACTTCTCAATCGGAAATCCAAACGCATACAACGTGTTGTCGAAAGTCGTTACGAATATCTGGCTGCCGTTCGATCCGCCCGCCGCCAGGCCGGAACGCGCGAAGGACGTGATCTGTTTTCCGCTGCTCCACAACTCCTTACCTGTCGCACCGTCGAGTGCGTACAGAACCGCCGGAACCGAGCGCTGAATACGTTGTGCCGCAGCGGCGCCGGTTCGCGACTCTCCACTCGACAATGCGAAGACGACGTTGTTAACGACAACCGGACCCAGCGGTGACGTCATATTCCGTGATGCCCACACCGGCTGAAGCGCGATTGTGCCGGCCTCTTCGAGGAGCTTGAACGCGAGCACGCCACCGTTCGGTGCCGAGCCGTTCGCCGTCACTTTCAGTGAGGACGGAAGGGCGCCATTGAATGGAGCGACGATCCATCGTGTGCCAGATGTGGTGCCAGGTGCAGTGGTGTTTTCCCAGGTTGCAAGAGCGTTTCCCTCGATCGGCGTCGAGAATTTTGCCGACACATACATCGGTGTGGCGTGATTCGCGCCGCCCAGCGACGAACCATCAAGCAGGTACAGCTTGCCGTCGTTCGCGGAGACAGCGACCAGTTCCTTCTCTTTGTAGCGGAACACAACCGGCGAGCTGTTGAAGTCCGCGCCGGACACGGTGACCCAATCTTTCAGGTCGAGAGTTTTTGCATCCAGAGCAACGACGGAATCCGAATAGCCTCCCGTCCCTTTGCCGACTGCGGCGAAAAGCATGCCGTTCGTCCCAAGCGTCGGTCCAGCCGAGCCGGCGACGTTGCCACCGTTCGTTTTCCAAAGCACCGCATCCGGATCGCTGCTGGCGAGATCGATGGCCCACACGCCGTTCGGGGTCGCGCCGCATCCGCCGGATGTACTGGTGTACAACATCGCCGCATCCGGTGTGCCGTCTCGATTGAGATCCTGTTGAACCAGTAAAAGCGCCGACGGCTTCGCATTCTCCGGGATGAATTTGACGGGTGGATACAGATCGGCGCCATTGGAGACATTGAGGGCATGAACGTAACCGTCGCTGCCCATCGCATAGAAGGCGTCCACCATTCCCATGACCGGCCGGGCGCCACGGCCTCTACCGCCACCACCACCACCACCGCCCGGCGGTCCACCACGTCCTCGGTCGCCGCGACCCTGACCGACGAGCGCCAGATTGGGCGCACCTTTTCCGGGGTCGCCGACCGATCCGCCGGAACGCCCGCCGCGTCCGCCACCAAATCCGCCGCCTCCAGTGGACGGGATCGCGGCAGTAGGTCGCGTCGCGGCCGCCATGAGTCCTCCTGGACAATTGAACGACGATGGAGGAACGGCGTTATCGCCCGAGTAATTCAGAACGGCCGTCCACAACGGCTTTGCGGTGTCGAAATCGACGGCGTACATCGTGTCGGCGCTGGCGCCAACGACGGCGATCGCTTTGAAGCCACGAAAGCCGACCAAACGATCGAGCAAAACCGGCTGCGTCAACGAATTCAATTGGTGCGCTTCATTGTGCAGGTTCATCTTCCAGAGGAACTGGAATCCCGGTTTTTGCATGCCGGCAACCGATACCTTTGCATCGGTTCGCACCCACGATGAGCGTTGTGCGTCGCCATGGGCTGTGGTCCATTCATTGCCGCCACGGCCCTGGCCGAGCATCGGCGTTGTCGAGGGCGAGAGTGTCACACAGAGGGCTGCCGCCGCGAGCGTCGATATTAATTTCTTCATCACTTGCTCCTTAGGACTAGCGGACGTGGTACCCAACTCGATATTGTCGCGTCGGTTGTAGCGGCGGTCTGTGACCGCCGGCTTTATATTGTCTCGTCTCAACATGTGCTTCGCCACGTACCATAAAACCGGCGGTCATAGACAGCCGCTACAACGGAACCTACCGGCCGGTCGCGATGCCGAAGCAGTACAGCGTTCCATCGTAGGTGCCGATGTAAACGCGGCCGTTCGCGACGGACAGTCCGCTGAAATGGTTAAACGATTTGATCTGGTCACCGCTCGACCAGAGTGTTTTGCCGGTTTGACCGTCGAGCGCGTACAGAACGGCATGCTCGGATTCCGCAATTCGTCCGGCGGTTCCTCCCGGACGGCCCGGATCCGCGCGACGCTGCACCGTACTCTCGCCGCTCCCGAAACCGAACACGACGCCATTGGCCACGACCGGAGGATCTCCCATCATCATGTTCTCGGAGACCCACACGGGAGCGAGTCTCAGCTTGCCGCCGACTTCTTCGAGCTTGAATGCGGCCTGCCCGCCGTGCACGATGTCGCCATATTCGTAGGTCGCCTCAAACTGAGAATGTTTCGGTCCCCAGAACGGTGAGATGACCCAGCGGACGCCTTTCGAGTCCTGCCAGGACGCGAGCGAACCCCACACGCCAGTCACCGCAAAGTTCACTTCCTCATTGCAGAACAGCGGAGTCCGGTCGACCGGAGTTCGATGATCTTCGCCGCCCATGTTGCTCGTATCGATCAGCCACAAGCGGCATTCCTTGCTCGACTCGACGAGATACTCCTTTCCCTTGTACTCGAACAACGGCCCGGCCACGTTCATGTCGAGATCGCGTTTCCGCATCCACTCGGCGTTGATGGGTGCGTACCAATCTTTGAGGTAGAGAGCCTTCGTCTGTGGATCCTGCTTCACGCCGATGATCGCCTGACCGTAGATCTCCTGTTCGGGGCGATAATCTCCATCGCCAGTGCCGGCATAGACGGTGCCATCCTTACCTACCGTGGGGCCGGACCTCGGCCACATGCCGCCGCTCCCGGGCATGTACTGTCCCACTTTTTTGGTCGCCAGATCGTAGCCGTAGACGGTGTTGGGATTCCCGCCGCAGCCTTGGGCTGTCGTCGTATAGATGACGCCGTTGTAGAGATTGAGTCCGTACGGTTTGCCATTCGGCGGCATGAACAATTCCGGCTGTGCGATTTCTTTGCCGGTCGCAACATCGACCTGCCGGAGCCGTCCGTCCCATGAGGCTGCGTAGATGACGTATTTCCCCGGCGTTGAAGTCGGGCCGATAACCGGAGTCGCGGTCTGACCGCCGGGGCAGAGAGTGCCGCCGCCGGTTGGCGGCGTTTGAAAGTTGCTGTCGAAATGCAGGTTCCAGATCTGCGTTCCTTTTTCCACGTCGATGCCGAAAAGATTGTCTGAAATACCGGAGACAACGGCGATCTCACGGGTCGAGCCATCCGGCATCGCGGCGTTTCCGACAATCAACGGCGGGAACAGCGAATGCATTTCTCGCGGCTGATTGTCGAGCTTGATCTTCCAAAGAAGCTTCATATCTTTGACGGTGGACGGCGAAAGGATCGTCTCGTTCTTCTGCCACGCCGTTCTCTGCGGATCGCCGCCATCGGTCAGCCAGTCGGCTTTCTTTTGCGACTGGGCAAACGTCGTCATCCCGGAAAGAATGACGCAGACCAGGACAAAGATTCGTCTCATCACGAACTCCTTAGCCTTTTACTTGTCCAAATTTTTCACGTAGACGTTGCGATACCAGATCTGACCATTTCCCTCGAGCTGCAACGAGAGAATCCCCTGCGGTGCGCGGTCCTGAGGGTTGTCGTCGATCGTGACGGTGATCACGTGACCATTGACGATGTGCGTCAGCGTATTTCCACGAGCGATGATTTCAAACTGATTCCACTCTCCGTCGAGGCCCTTGTGCGGTTTCACGAATTGCGCCGGATTATCCGCGACCGTGCCGATGCGCGCGTTCTGGCGGCCAGGCAGCAGTTCGGCGATTCCGCCCGGAAGATTTACGATGCCGCGGCCCTGCCCTTCGTAGAGCCCACCCGTGTAGCTATTGCCGGAATCCATATCGAATTGATAGCCGCTCACCTGCCAGGGATTCGGAGCGCCACCGCCGCCGCCTCGACCTCCTCTCGCAGCGGCGTCCGCTGGAGGTGGAGGCGGAGCGCTTGTAACGCCGGCCGCAATCGCCTGAGCCAGAGTGGTGATGCCGGGAGGCAGGGGCTTGCCCATGGGATTCTCGATCGAGCCGCCGTGTGCCGGATGAAGCAGGCGGCTGCGATACTGAATGCCGCCGTTGGCGCCGGTTTCCGAGATTTTGACTTCAACCTTGAAGTCGAAGTCCTTCATGATGGCGCCGGGGCCGATGTAGTGAATGTGGTGCTGGCCGGGAGTCTTGGTCGTGTCGGCGTGGATGGCGTTGTTATCGATCGACCATACGTCGGTTTCACCTTCCCAGCCTTTCAGGGTTTGGCCATCCCATAGTTTGGTGAAACCGGTGTAGTCGTCATAGGCGACCGGCGTCGCACCGCGTCCCAACCCACCTCCGCCACCCCGACCGCCGCGATCGCCCTGTCCTCGAGCGCCCTGCGGCGGCGGGCCGCCTTGACTTAATAAAAGGATGCTCGTGATCGCGAGCCCGAAAACCATTAAGAGGAATGAGCTTTGACGACGCATGTCCACCTCCGGTTTTGGTGGAAACTTAGGACGGCCTTTCGAGCCAAGACAACCAAAGAATCCTCATACATCGGAATTCCAATCTGCGGAATGGTGAGGTGTTAAACCACAGTAAGTTAACGCTGCTGTTGGAGTGACTCCCGGGAACTGACATTCCGTAGAGCGGAACAACTCGACCATCGGTCAGGCTTAGGGGCTTTCGCTCCATCCCCGCAAGCGCGAGAAGTAGTTTTCTTGCGCGTCCGCGCACCCCATGCACATCAAGCAGGAGCCGCTACACTTGGCGCACACCGAGCTGCGTGTCAGCCGCTATGTATCCCTCGGTCAAAAGGACTCGAAGGCTGGCGAAAAAGGATGGACGGGCGGGAGGCCCAATGTGACGACATCTTTTCGCACCGAACGAATCGATGGAACGGGGAGATCCAGTCCGACAGCCGATCAAATAGTTCCCACTCTCGATCGATCCACCCTTTCAGAGACTCCATCGCATCCGGGAAGAATCCATCATCGAGCGCGAACCACAGACTCAGAAGAGGATCCGAATACTCTGAGAGCTCGTAGAGCCTGGACATATAGTGCAGCGTCTCATCGGGCGAGAGGGTACCCGACACAGAAAGTCGTCTGACTATCGGGACTGCATCACGAGGGTTGTCGCTCACCTCCAGCGGTTCCAACCCCAGCTCTCTACAAGTGCGAAGAAAGTACCTCTCGATGTCCTGCTCATGGGTGGGGTTCAAGCCCGCGAGGATTCTGAGTGAGGGAGTGTCCCGGCCAGCCACGAGCAGGTCAACGGCCCAAGCTACGTAATCCTCTCCTCGGACATCTCCCATCCAACCGTCGAGCAACAACTTGTCGATCATTAACCCATCCACGACTCTAAGCTTTCGCGGTATCACACAACACCTTTCGTGACCGACCTTTTTCTTAGCTTCGCCTTCTAACGTTCTGTCGCTCAGCCGCCGCGCTTTTCAGCGGTCGGCTGCAACGGCGTGTTAGGTGCCTTGGACGCTGGCTTTGCTGTGCTTTTGCTCAATTCCAAGATAACCTTTCTCGCAGATTCGATTGTCTCCAGTGCAGTAGCCGATGAGACGCCCGTTTCATGAAGAACGTTGTTGGCTGCAATACGAACTTTGTTCGAAAGATTCCGTGCCTCTTTAGTCAGACAGGCCGGGCCATAAAGGTTAATTAGCCTGGATAATTCTGCTTCTGCCACGATTTTCTTGTCGACCGTTTGGCCCAGTTTCCTGCGCAAGGCTGCCTCCACTGCTGCACGAGCCAGTGCGATGGCGGCTAAGGGCAAGCCGAAAATAAAACAGTTTGCAGCCTCCCGCAATTGGACGACGTCTGAATCGGCAATATCTTTAAGGATGAAGCTCGACAGCTTGAGAGTACGTTCAACGATCTCGGGAATTTTGGATAGCAGATCTCGGCAATACTGCTCATCAAGCGATATCGGATTCGTCAAAAAATCGGATGTTTCGTTCCCGACCTGCGGAGCGAATGTTTTTCGCCACTCGACTAGAGAACGCCTGATTAGATCGAGCGCCGCCCGTGATATTTCGGAACCTTCGCCATAAACGCGCCGAGGGTAGAGCTGAAACCTATTCGCCTTCTCAAGAAGGTATGCTGAGAGCGTGTCAGGGTATGTCTGTTTCATCTTCCCTTCCGAAGCGCTTAGCGGCGCGCCTAACGCTATAAGAAAGGACGCCCCCATTGTGACCGGTTGTTAAGGGAAAAGATC
>CAZPBY010000093.1:0-20250 GCA_964584785.1 uncultured Solibacteraceae bacterium | reverse complement strand
CTGCCTTGTCCGGGCGCTGCGCCGCCCGCTTGAGCGCAGGTCTGCCCAGCGGGAACGAGGCGGTTGCAGTTCACCGTGACGGTACGCACGGAGGGCTCACCTTTCTGCGTCTTCAGCACGGAGGAAATATTGATGCCCCACGGTGCCTGGTACGTCAGCGTGCCCTTACCGGACCACTGCCAGTAGTGGCTGGCCGGATAGATATTCTGGCCGAACAGCACGTTGGGGTCTGTCGTCGCGGTATTCGGCGCAATATCACGCTTCGTCCAGTCGGCGCCGGTGATGAGCAGCCATTTATGGCTCATGCGCTTCACCCCTTCGATTTCCCAGGTGCGGAACATACTGCCGCCGGCTGGATCGTAGACCAGGCTGAGGACATCCGCCCGGCCGGATACATTGCGGCTCCAGGCCGTGATCGTGGGATCGCCCGCCGCGGGAACTCCACCCGAGGTCAACGGATCGATGAACTGGAACTGAGTGTAATCGGAGGGACCGTACGCGGTGTTGATCTGGTTATAGTTGCCATGCTGGATCTTGCGAACAAAATTGAATCGCAGATTGAAGTCCCGCACGAGCTCATGATCAATACCGAACGTGTAGTCGAAGATCTTCGGCAAATCCAGATTCGACGCAATCGTCGGCAACGCCAGGTTCGGCCGGCTATTCACTGAACAGGCGTTTGCCGCGAGGCACGCTCGCAGATCGGCCGGCGTGGCCATCGGCAGCATTCCGTTCCAGTTGTAAATCGTGCTGCGGACATTGTTGTCCAGCACGTTGCTTGCGAGATCCTGGCCCGGGTTGAATGTGAAGATGCCAAAGCTGCCTTTCACTGCGGTTTTCCCGTTTCCGAACATATCGTAAATAAACGAGACGCGTGGAACCGGCTTGTTGAAGATGCCGACGTCCCGGCGAGCCCACTCTTTGTTTCCGAACGACTCGAGCCCGGGGATGTCTGTTGCCTGGTTGAATGGATTGCTACCGGCCGACTCGCGCACCTGACGCGCCAGGAATGAATCATATCGATCGAACCGCAGACCGAGGTTGAGGGTCAGCTTACGATTCGGCTGATACTTGTCGGAAATAAAGATGCTGGAGTCTGTATTTCCGTATTGCTGCCATTGAACGGGTGTGTTGTACACCGTGATCCGTTCGGGAGCTCCGGCGTTGAAGCCGTAGAGGATGTGATTGGGGTAGCCCTTATCCGAACCGCGATAATCTTCCCACAGATACTCGTAACCAACCTTCAGGTTGTGCGTTCCGCCGGCATCGAAGAAGTGGGAGAAAACCGCGTCCTCATGCCAGCGACGGTTGTTATTCAGGTCCTGAATGTAGGCGCCTTGGGTGTAGCCTGCCGTAATACCGGATGTTCCGCGATCGTTGATGCGGATGGTGTCCGTATTTCTCAGGTTGACCCAGTAATATCCGAAGTTGTTCAACGAGACGTTCAGTGTGGTCCTGTTGTTGATTGTTGACGTCCACACGACGTCGAAGATGTGGAACCACGACTGTTGTTGTTGGGTTGAATCCGGATTGAAGTTCTTTGCGTTACTGCCGGAGCCACCGCGATACGGCTGGAATTTTTCGCGGATGTTCCCGCTCGCGCTCAACTGGTTTGTGGAATTCAGCTGGTACGTCAGCTTCGTCGTCAAATTGGTCAACCGGCTAAAGAAGATTCCGCCGGTCGGTGCGCCGTCGGGCGTACCCGTTGCGTTTGAGCAGGGCAGGGCGTCGCACAGTTTGGGTGCAATGCCTGACGCCGGAAGTACATACAGTTTGCCGCCGGGCTGCCGCATGTTTGTGGACAGGCCGGAGTACTCGTTTCTAAACGAAGAATAGAAGGTGGCTTTATCCTTCTTAATGGGTCCACCGATATCGGCATTGAAATCGTCGTAATGCGTGAACGCGTCACCGGTTGTCAAACCTTGAGCTTTCAATTCATCGGTGAAGTTGTTGGCGTTCCACAAATAATGTCCTTTGAACGTATGACCGCTTTCATAAGCGCCAAGGATTGACCCGTGGAAATTATTAGTGCCGCTGCGCAGCACAGCACTGACTGAGGCTCCGGCGGAGCGCATCTCGGGGCCGTTGCCGGCGGCCGAAACGTTGACTTCTTCCCAGGATCCGTAGTCGCCATACATGCTTCCGGAATCAACGCCCTCCGTCAGGTTGACGCCGTCCAAATAGACTTGCACCTGCCCGGAGTACCCGTACGCCCGATAACCAACCTGAGTACCCATCGTGCTGCCGCCGACATCCGGCGTTGTGGTGATCATGCCCGGAGCCTGTGACAGCAGCGCCCAGTAGTTGCGTGCATTGACGACGTTATCTTTGACGATGGAACCGAAGTTCACGCCAATTTTCGCCTGTTCCAGATCGACCACAGGCGACTCACCCGTCACGGTGACGGTTTCAGCGACCGTCGCGACTTCCAACAGCTGATTCAGGGTCACCGTGATTCCGCCTTGAACGATGATGTCCTGGCGAACCATTGTCTTGAAGCCAGGCAGTTCGTATTTCACCGTGTACGTTCCAATCGGCAGGTTTGCAAAACGGTAATTGCCGCCTTCATCCGATACCGTATCGCGCTGGCCTTGAATAGCCGGCGAGGTAACCGTAATCGATACGCCGGGAATGCGTGCAGTGCTGGAGTCTTCGAGGCGTCCTGTGATGGTTCCAAACGTCTGCGACATTCCAGCTTCCGCAAAACACAGCAAAATACCGAGGATCAAGAAGATCCGTATTTTCATCTTAGATTCCTCCTACGAATTTGATAGTGCATGTTGCTGGGCGGGGGTGGGGGTTTTCATGAACCCCAGCTGATGCATCTAACCAGAGACTAAATCTGACTAAAGCAACCATTAACTCCTGTTGTGGCGGCAAGTTATCACGGGGTTTTCAAGAGAGTCAATACATTAGAAGCGGTAATGCACAGAATCAATCTCAGGCACCGGCTTTGCACCGCAATCACGCGGCGCGACCGCGCCGACGGGCAGTCTAGCTCCTGTCCCAAGGTAATTCTTGACGCGTGGGGCATCCTGGTGAGCTGTCAAGAATCAGGTGGGACGCTACAGTAGACTAGTCTAGCTGGCCTGGCCGACCGTCTTTTTACCCTGCATATCGAGGTCGGCGGTACGCAACATGTCGTCGGCGGAGTCGGGAGGATTGAGGCTGACGGCGTATCCGATCGTGCATCGAACCTTTAAGGGCAGGCCGCGGTTATCCGCAAGGTCGACGAGCTTCGTTTGAACGCGATCCAAAATCACATTAGCGTCGCGAGCTTGAGCGTCCAGAAGAAGGACCGCGAATTCGTCGCCCCCGTAACGCGAAACAACGTCCGTGGTGCGAGAGGCTTCCAACAGGGCATCCGAAACTGTCCGCAGAACTTCATCACCCACGGAATAGCCGAAGCGATCATTGATATCCCTCAACTGATACACATCGAGCGAAAGCAGCATCAGTCCCGACTTCCGGCGCCTCGCGCTGGCGGCCATTCGGCGGTACAGTTCGGAGAAAGCCCGGCGGCTGGTCAGGCCGGTCAGAGGATCGGGGGCATGCCGTGCGATCAACCGGTCGGCGTCATAAAGCCGCGCGGCGAGAACCTTCAGCAATTGCATCGACATCTGCGGGGAACTCATGATGGCCTCGGTGAACTTTTCTTCCTGGATCATCAGGCAGTGTGTCTTTTCCAATGTCACGACCGAGGCGGAGCGGGGCAGATCGGTCAGGGCGCCCAGTTCTCCGAAGGCTTCGCCGGGCCCGAGCTCGCCGACGAACATCTGGATCGGACTGTTGGGCACCGTTTCAAACACACGAACGCGACCGCCGAGAATGGCGTAAAGCGACCGATTCAGCTCGCCCTGCCGGATGATCGTGGTTCCGCCGGGGTAAACGTGTTCGGTTGCGTTGCTGAGCATCACGCGCAACTGTTCGTCCGTGAGCGATCGAAACACGGAAATCGACCGCAAGTCGTCCACGAAATCGATTCGTCCGTGAACCGCCACTTCAGCGTCAGTCTTACGGGCAACCGGCAACGTAGAGTCGCCTTGATTCACCGCGGATCGAGCAAGCCATGACCGTACGCGCGAACGCAACATGGGCGGACTGAATGGATTCACCAGATAATCGGTGGCCGTAAAATCCGCCGAGAGTTGATCCGAGCTCGTCTGGATATCCGTCAACACGATGACCGGAAGATCCGCCCGAGCGGCTTTCTGCCGCATCGGCTCAATGAAGTCCGTTGCCTTTCCGTCTTTGAGGTTTGCGTTCATGATGATCAGGTCCGGGCTGATTCGCACGATCTGATTCAGAGCTTCATCGCCGTCGCGTACCTGGGAAAGCGCGAGATCGTCCTCCGCGAGGGCCTGTTGGATACCGTGCATGTCCTGCTCGCGGTCCGCGACAATCAACACGCGGCTGCCGCAGACGGACCGGCGCTGGAGAGCCGAGACTTCGGCCACGGCGGTGACGGACCTCAGTCCTTCCACGTCAAGCTGCAAGCCTTCAGCGGCAGCAAACACGTCGAGTCCGGACCCGGCATCCCGCACGCGCTGACGGGCCTGGGCTTCAAAGGACTGAATCGATGCGTCATCGTGCAGCGGGTCGTGATGGAACAGCGCGAGTCGCGACACTCCGGCGGCAATGGCGACGTCGACCGCGTAATCGATCGTGCTGTGCCCCCATCCCATCTTGGTTTTGTATTCCTCACGCGTGTATTGCGCGTCGTGGATGAGGAGGTCGGCATTTTGAAGGAATGCGATATGCCGTTGATCGCCGGGGTGCCGGAAACTCCCGTCGGTGGCGTCCCAGTAAGACTCGTGATCGGTGACGTAGACGACCGTCGTGCTCGCCTTCGAAATCCGGTACGCGATCGTCGGCGCCGTGTGGTTGAGATACTGCGTTTCCACGAGAACGTCACCAATCCGGAAAAAACCTTCCTCGAGCTCGTGGTAATGAATGCGACTCGAAAGATCGTTGAGCCGGACCGGGAAGTAGGAATATTGCATCTGCCCCGACATCGAATCCTCAAGGCTCCGTTGAAAACCGGTCGGAGCGTAAATGTTGAGCTCGGCACCGGGCGTGAATGCAGGAATGAAGAACGGGAATCCTTGAATGTGATCCCAGTGTGTATGTCCGATGAGAAGGTGGATGCGATAAGGGCCGGGCCGCCGCATCATGTCGAGTCCAAGCTGGCGAATCCCCGTACCGCAATCGAGGACAATCATCGTGCCGTCGGTCGTACTGACTTCGACGCACGAAGTATTGCCGCCATAGACCGCCGTATTGTGGCCGGGCGTCGGAATAGATCCGCGCGTCCCCCAGAACTTGACTCTGAGAAAGGGCATCAACCCCTCCAAACAAGGCCTGCACGCAGCCAGCAGGATGATGAATAGTGCGATTTGGACAGTTCTGTAGTCAAGAAGTTATACTCCCGGTATGAAGGACATCAACTCGCCCCGTTATGACGAACGTCCATGGGGTAGCTTCACCGTCCTGGATGAAGGTTCCACGTATAAAGTCAAGCGGATAGAGGTGCTCGCACAAAAGCGCCTCAGCTATCAGAAACACGCCCAGCGCGCCGAGCACTGGATGGTTGTCGAGGGGGTTGCCAGCGTCGTCCTGGACGGCCGCGAATACACCCTGTCAGCGGGACAAACCATCGATATTCCCAAAGGCTCTGCCCATCGTATTGGAAACCCCGGCAACGACAAAATGGTGTTTATTGAGATCCAACGGGGCGCCTACCTCGGTGAAGACGATATTGAGCGACTGCAGGATGATTACGGCCGCCTGAAATAAGACAAGTTCCCCGGAAGATGCATCCGCAGATATCTCAAACGTCAGATACAAATGACCGGATGAAGCGTCTTTTACAGGGGTAATCGGGCATCTGCATCTATCGTTGGAGATGGGACATCCCAACGTTTGACACCTTCCTGAAGCAGCTTCCGAAAATCTCACGTGTTGGGATGTCCGGTGTCCAACGTCCGATGCAAATAGCCGGATTCCCCGCGCGCCCCATGCTACAATCGACTCCCCTTTCAAGCGCGTCCATTTCCAGGGCGAAATCCGCATGCTATCCGATGAGGAAATTGCTTTCCTTTACGGGAAGGACGCTGTTATTTCTCGAAAAGGCCGATTCCTTCTCGTCCATCTCGATCGTCCGTCCCGCGACGTCGTTAAAGCCAGGACCCGCGAATTCGACCCGGACCAGTTCTTCGACGCCGACTGTCCGGTTTGCCAGCTCGTAAAACAGGGAGGCGTCGTTGTGTTCGACGACACCGAGTTCGGTGACGAGGAGGAAATACCAATGGATTAAATACTTGTGCGGGATTTCACGACAACCCGTTTATCATTCGATTTCGACCATGCGACCAGACGTGAAGTCTCCACATACTTACATCGAGAAGTACGCCACCCTTCTCGAAGTTTCAAAACGAATCAACGCTGAAAAGAATTTTGACGAGCTGCTGGTATTGATCGCGAACGAGGCCGCAAAACTCCTGGAGGCCGATCGAGCGACGCTGTTCCTTCTCGATAAGGAAAAAGGTGAGCTTTGGGCGAAAGTTGCTCTCGGTGTAGCCGATACCATCCGATTTGACGCGCGACTTGGAATCGCGGGCGCGGTCATGGTTTCAGGGAAGAAGATGACTGTGGAGGACGCGTACCGATCGCCGTTGTTCTATCCGTCGATCGATTCGCTGACGGGATTCCAAACCAAGAACATTTTAAGCGTTCCGTTGATCAATGTTCGCCGGGACATCATCGGAGTGTTTCAGGTCCTCAACAAAAAACACGGACGGTTCACGCCTGAAGACGAACAGTTCGTCGAGGCTCTGGCGGCGCAAGCCGCGATCGCGCTCGAAAATGCGCAGGCGGTGGCGCAGCTCGAAAATCGCCAGCAGCAGTTGATCGAAGAAAACCAGAACCTGCGAAGTCAGGTCGAAGAACGATTCACCGCAAGAAGCATTCTTGGAACGAGTACGCGCATCAGCGAGATCCGTGCTTTGCTCGAACGAACCGCCGAAACACCGGTGTCCGTTCTGATCACCGGAGAAAACGGAACCGGCAAAGAGCTTTCCGCGCGCGCCATTCATTACATGAGTACTCGAAAGAAAGGACCGTTCATCGCCGTCAATTGCGCGGCGCTGCCTGAAACACTGGTCGAGAGCGAACTGTTCGGCATCGAGAAGGGCGTTGCTTCCGGCGTTGAACGCCGGGTCGGCCGCATCGAGTCGGCCAGCGGCGGCACGCTGTTTCTGGACGAGATCGGCGATCTCAGTCTCACCGCTCAGGCCAAACTTCTTCGTGTTCTGCAGGAGCGGGAAGTGGAATGGGTGGGCGGCCGCAAGCCGGTTCCGGTCGACATCCGGCTCGTCGCGGCGACAAACAAGGACCTGAAAGACGAAATCTCCAAAGGACGCTTCCGCCAGGATCTCTTCTTCCGCCTCAACGTCATCCACATCCACATGCCTCCCCTGAGGGAAATTCGCGCCGACGTTCCTTTACTCGCCACGTTCTTCCTGCGTAAGTATGCGAAGGAAATGGGACGAAAGATTGAATCGATATCGGCGGAAGCCATGAAAGCTCTGACGGCTTATGAATTCCCCGGCAATATTCGCGAGCTGGAAAATGAAATCAAGCGCGCCGTTGTCCTGAACGTCGGCGAAAGAGTGGAGCTGGATGTTCTTTCCGACAGCATTCGTGAAGAGCGGCTCGAATCGTCATCGGCCGCTTTGGGAGCGGGCGAGAAATCTTCCGACGGCAAAGGCCTGTCGATCAAGAATCGCGTCAAGTCGATTGAAATTCAGATGATCCGCGAAGCCATGACTCAAACCAACGGTGATAAGCGTCGCGCTGCGAAGATGCTGGGCCTCAGTCATCAGGGCCTGTTGAACAAACTGAAACGGTACGGACTCGAACACTAGTCCGGCGGACATGCGTTCCTTCGAGACTCCATCGCCCGACAACATTGCGACCCACCTCGTCCGGACCTTGGCCGCCACCGACGGACTCAACTCCTTCTTCGAAAACGCCATTCCGGTTTTGGCGCGATCGTTCGGCGCGGATCGCGCGATGCTTGTCGATTTCCGCGAAAACAGCGGACGATTCGTCCTGATGCACTGGTTTGGTTATGCCGGAAGCACACGCTTCGATCTCCAGCGGCGCGCCGCGGACTACGACCTTCAAAGAACACTCCAGCAGAAGGAACCATTTTTCGAGAATGACGATCGGAAGCGGTTATTCCTTCCGCTTTATTTCGTAAGCATGCTCGAGTCCGTGATCGTGTTCGAATCGGATTCGCCGATCGAACTGACGCCGCCGCGTCTCGAAATCGCGAAGATGGCTTCGAAGTTCGTCGGTTTGATGATGTCGTCGAACCGGCTGCCGTTCAATCAGGAAGGCCTGGTCGACGTGAACGATCTCGAGCGCGCGCGAGAGATCCAGCTGGCCTATCTGCCGGCGAGTCATTTTGAAACGGACCGATACGAGATCTACGGATACAACAAATCCTCCGCGTTCGTCGGCGGCGACTACTTCGATTATTTCTGCCTGCGCGAAAAATCGATTCAATGCGTGCTGGCAGACGCCAGCGGTCATGGATTGTCGGCGGCGCTGATCATGTCCGCGTTCCGAGGCATGCTTCGCGCTCACGTCGACGAGTCCCACGACTGCGGCGACCTGTTCAACTTTCTCAATCGTTCGGTGTACACGGGAAGCACTACGGTTCAATACCTGACCAGCGTCTTCATGGATTTCGATGAGCGCGACAACTGCTTGCGCTACACCAATGCCGGCCACTTCGAACCTGCGCTCATTCGGATCGACGCGACCATCGAACGCCTCGGCGGAGGCGGCCCTCCCCTCGGCATGTTCGGCAATGCGAAGTATCCCACCGTCGATGCCAGTGTTCGCGCCGGCGATGTCCTCGTCCTGTTCACCGACGGTTTTACCGATCTCCGCAACGCCTCCGATGATTTCTTTGGGGAGCAGCGAATCCTCGATATCGTGCGTGAACATCGCAGGCGGCCGTTGAAGGATGTTGCGTCGGTTGTGTTGGATGAGGGCAACGCGTTCAGCGCGACACCGCAGCCGGAAGACGATCTCACGCTGTTTCTCGCGAGGTTTCACTAAATGGCGAGAATTGTCATACCCGATGATGATCCTCCCGCAATCGCTCCCAGCGCCGCATTTTCACTTCTTCGCAACACGGACGTCCGTGTTTTCAATTCACGAATGTCCGGCGTCGAGGAGTTGATCGATCGCATCGGTAATGCCGAGTTCGTGATCAACGTCCGCGCCCGGACGCCGTTCAGCCGTGAAGTTTTGAGTCGCTGCCCTGATTTGAAGCTGATCTCGATCTGGGGGACGGGAACCGACAACATCGATCTCGCGGCCGCAAAAGAACTGGGAATCCGCGTCACCAATACCCCCGGCGTTTCCGCGATCGCCGTCGCCGAGCATACGGTGATGTTGATGCTCACGGTTGCCCATCGCATCGTCGAAGTGGACCGCCAGGTACGTAACGGTCAATGGCCGCGCGCTCTGGTGACGCAGGTTTGCGGGAAAACGATCGGGTTGATCGGTACGGGCGCCATCGGCAGGGAAGTGGCCCGTTTTGTGAAGGGTCTCGGCTGCCGTGTGATCGCCTGGACGTTCCATCCGAACGGCGATCACGCGGAGTGGGTGTCATTTGACGACGTTTTTCGGCGATCGGACATCATCAGCGTGCACGTCCGCCAGACTGCCGAAACCACCCACATGATCCGGCGCGAGCATTTCGAGATGATGAAACCCAACGCGATCTTCGTGAACACGGCTCGCGGCGCCATCGTCAAAGAGGCGGATCTGATCGACGTCTTGCAACGGAAGCAAATTGCGGGCGCCGGTCTGGACGTCTTCGAGAGAGAACCCCTCCCTTCCGACAGTCCATTCTTTGGGCTGCCGAACGTTGTCCTCACGCCGCACGCGGCTCATGCCACGCCGGAGGCCAGCGAAGCCGGTATTGTCCTTGCTATCGAAAATATTTTCAGCTTTATGGCGGGTAATCCGAGAAACGTGGTGGTTTGAGGCCTTACGTCACGAAGCCCGTCGCTGCGCTCCGGGTTCTGTACGCTTCGGCGACCCTGTTCAGAACCCGGAGCGCAGCGACGGGCTTCGTGACGTAAGGCCTTAATCGTTCTGTTTCTTCTTCGCGGCGACCACGCATTTGTCGGCGCGGCAGTTGTTGTTGTTCCGGGAGCCGAGCTTTTCGAGCATAGCGACCGTGTCCGGATGCGGCGTGGCATGTTCGAATGGGCCGTTAGCCATATCCGCGACCGTATCGCCGGCTTTATTGACCGCCGTTACCTTCGCGCCCTTTCCGACAAGATACGTGATCATCTCGTTGTCACCGCGAACCGCGGCGCCGTGCAGCGGCGTGTAGCCTTTGGCGTCGACGGCATTCACGTCGGCACCGTGCTCGATGCAGAATTTCACCGCGTTCATCCATTGCCCGGGTGCATTTGTCGAGAAATTACCGACCCAGCCCAAACCGGCGGCGACAATCAATGGTGTCGTTCCGCCGGCGCTCGGCAGGTTCGGATCGGCGCCGCGTTCGACGAGAACTTTCATCGCCTCGACGTCGCTCGACGCGGCGGCACGGAAGAAAGGCGTGGAGCCTCTCGGGTCGACCCACGTTTGGTCGTGCGAGCTCGGGCTGAACCACAGTTTCCGCTTCAATGCCTGCACGTTCGGGTTCGCACCGTTGTCTATGAGTGCTTTGATCAGAAGAATGGAATCGATTTCCTGATCGGTTCGCGGATTCGGCGCCCATGAAATCGGTGCATACCTCATGTTGACGGTCGCCCACAGCGGAGATAACCCGTCGATGTTCACGACGTTGGGATTCGCGCCGTGTTCGACGAGGTATTTCGCGACGCTGTAGTGTCCATTCGCGACCGCGATGATGAGCGGGCTGCTGCGATCTCCGGCGCTCACCTGATTCAGATTGGCTCCGGACTCGAAAAGCGCCTGGACGGCCTCGATCTGACCGTCGCGTGACGCGATCAGTAGAGCGCTCAGGCCGCCCATGATCTGGTTGCCTGGAGGCTCGTCGCCGGCCTGGGCCTGACGCCGTTCGCCGCGAATGGAGTCCGGATCATTGACAGTCTGGTTGATGGGATTGCCGTTCTCGTCGATCGTTTCCCGCTCGAGCTTCATGGTCTTTGTCGTGACGGAAAGATCCGCACCATGAGCCGCCAGCGTCTTGATGACGGCGGGACGATTCTCCCACGCCGCAAACATTAGGGCGGTCTGACCGTTTTGCTTTTCCCTGGCGTTGATCTGCGCGCCACGAGCCAGAAGAAGATTCACGGCGTCGGCGTTTCCGGACAACGAGGCGTGCATCAATGCCGTCGTGCCGTTGGTATCGGCCGAATTGGCGTCCGCGCCGGCTTTCAGCAGCAATTCGATCATTGCAGCACTGCCGTTACGCGCAGCCATGATGAGCGGTGTGATCGCGCCATTGCGGGTCGTGACTCTCACACTGGCTCCCGCACTCACCAGAAGCTGGGCGATCTCGACATCGTTTTTATAAGCAGCCCAGTGAAGCGCCGTTGTACCGTCGCCCTGCGGCGAGTTCACATCGACCTTCTGCTTCAGCAGCGCTGTTGCGGCATCGCGGTCGCCATTCATGACGGCGTCCGCCAGCCGCGAGTCGACTACGGCAGCGGTCACGACCAACAGTGTGCCGGAAAGCAGAGCGGCAACAACCAACGCACGAATAAAGTTTCGAGTCATGATGTTTTCGTCCCCTTATTCTCAGATATTGACTTCACCAGTGCTGTCGCCGAAGGAATCCGCTTCGACGCCAAGCTTGTGCAGGACTGTCAGCCAGACGTTTGCGGTCGGCGTGCGGTCTTTCTCGCGCACATGCCAGTTGCCTTTCAATTGACCGTTCGCGTGGCCCGCCAGGAACAACGGAATCCGGAGGTGATTGTGAATGCTGCCGTCACCCATCGGACTGCCGTAAATCACCATAGAGTGATCCAGCAGATTGCCGTCGCCGTCCGGAGTGTTCTTGAGTTTGTCGACGAAGTAGGCAACCTGATCCACGTGGAATCGATTGAGCCTCATGAACTCTTCGAGTTTGTCCGGGTTCTGTCCGTGATGCGACAGCGAGTGGAACGGAGTTTTCACGTCGCTTTCGGTGTAGACCCGGGAACTGACGTCGCGGCCCATTTTGAAGGCAGACACGCGAGTGGTGTCGGTTCGGAAAGCGAGCACCTGCAGATCGAACATCATCTTCACGTGTTCTTTCCAGGAATCCGGAACGCCGATCGGGGCGGACGGTAACGCGGACCCCTCGGCCGCATTGTGCTTTTCCGCGATCTGGATTCGCCGCTCGATCTCACGGACGTCGTCGAGGTAGTCGCCGAGCCGCGCGCGATCGGGAGCGGAGAGTCCTTTATTGAGGCGGTCGACCTTTTCAGTGATTTCATCGAGGATGCTGCGATCGTTCTGCCGGCGACGCAGGCGTTCCTGCGGGGTTGCGCCGTCTCCGAAAAGCCGCTCGAAGGCAATGCGCGGATCTCTTTCCATCGGCAGCGGCGTTGTCGGATTCGCCCAGGAGATGGTATTGGCGTAAACGCAGCTGTAGCCGTATCCGCACGCGCCTGTCAGGGAGCCGACGTCTTCGATGCACAGCTGGATCGACGGAATGGCCGTGTCCTGCCCGAACTTCTGCGCATAAATCTGATCCAGAGATGCGGCATTAAAGATGTCGGAACCTTCCGTCATCTTCGCGTGCGCAGCGGTGAGAAACGCCGCCGAAGACCGCGTGTGATCCGCCCCCGCTTCAGGCGCCGTGAAAGCTTCGGCACTCTTGAGATCGGTATGGCTGATGATCGTCAGGTAATCCTGGTAGGGAGCCAGGGAACGGAGAATGGACGTGATCTCGAAATCGGAGCCCACCTTCGCCGGGGACCAATAACACTTCTCCGTGCCTTCTGCCGTGCTTCCCGCCGAACCGTGCACCATTTCGATAGCGCAAAGACGTGTGCGCGTTACGGCGGCCGATTTTCGCTGCGGCGTTTGGGCAGGCAACATGGCATCCAGTAAGGGCAGTGCCAGGGTGACACCCATGCCGCGAAGAACGGTGCGTCGTGGAATGTGCTTCTTAAAGATGAACATGTCTGATCTCCTTATTTACGGCTGCGCGCTGTCGCGCTTGCATTCGCTCCGCTCATCATTTCTGGTTCCTGGGTGCGGCATCAATCGTCGTGACGTCATCCGCCCGTCTCATCTGGAACGGAGTGCTCTTTACAATGGCCATAACGAACGATGAAAAATGGTTGTCGTTGCGTGCTGCTTCGCCGGCGACCGCGCGAACGGTCGGCAGATCATAGTCCTGAAGCACGCGTCCAAGGGAATACATCAAAAAATTTCGGGTGAAATTTCTCAGGAACAGGTTGTCCTGCTTCTCGATCGCTTTGCGAAGAGTCGCTGGACTGTTGACCGGCGTGCCGTCCACCAACTGGCCCGATGGATCGATCGCGTCGCCGTTGTCTTTCGTGCGCCACGCGCCGATTGCGTTGAAGTTTTCGAGTGAAAAACCTATCGGATCGATGATGCGGTGGCAGGATGCGCAGGATGCGTTCGCGCGATGCGTTTCCATACGTTCGCGCACGGACGGAAGTTTGTCCCCGGTAGTGTTTTCCTTCGTCGTTCCCGCTTCCTTCAATGGCGGAACGTTTGCCGGCGGGTTCGGGGGAGGCGTGCCGAGCAGCACGTCGAGAATCCATTTTCCGCGTACCACGGGCGAGGTTCGAGTGGCCATGGATGTCAGCGTGAGAATGCTCGCCTGCCCAAGAAGTCCGCGGCGATTCTCATCCGTTATTTCGACGCGACGGAAGCGGTTGCCGACCACGTTCGGAATGCCGTAGTGTCGCGCGAGGCGCTCATCGACGAACGTGTAGTTCGCGTTGAGCAATTCCATGACGTTCCGGTCTTCGCGGACGATGTTGTCAAAGAAGAGTTCCGTTTCACGCCGTGCGGAATTCGTCAGGTTGCGATCCCAATCCGGGAACAGGAAAACGTCTGGATGCACATCGTCCAGGTTCTGCAGCTGCAGCCAGTGTGACGCAAAATTCTGCGAGAGCGCCTCGGCACGCGGATCCAGCAGCATTCGTTTGACCTGCTGCTCGAGAGTGGCCGCATCTTTCAGCTTGTTCTGGCTCGCCAGCGTTATCAGTTGCTCGTCCGGAGGGCTGCTCCACAGGAAGAAGGACAGCCGCGACGCCAACTCCAGATCGCTGACTCGGTAATTCGATCCGGCGGTGACGCCCGCGGGAACACGTTCGAAGCGGAAGATGAATTCGGGATCCGCGAGTATCGCCTGCAGCGCGAGCCGGATGCCCGCATCAAAATCGGTCTGATTGCGGCCCGTTTGATACGACACCATCAACGTCCGCAGATCCACGTCTGTAACCGGACGACGGAACGCCTGGCGCGCCAGTATCGAAACGATCTTTGTCGCGCACGGCACTTCGTCTTTCGCCGTGGCCGGCCGGCACGAGAAAACCCGGTGACGGCTCGGCATATCCGAGACGCCGGTGACATTGTAAGGACCGTCGATGCCGAGATTCCTCAAATGCGGCAGACCTGTGAGCCCGTTGATATGTCCGGTCGAGAGATCGGCCAGCGCCTGCTGGAACGGCATCACAAAATCCTGAACGGGGCCCGCGAACTTTTCGATGAACGCTGCAGTCACCGTGTGTGGGCCGGACTTGATCTTGACGGGCGGCGTCTTGATGATGTCGGAGACCTTCATTTTGCCGTTGAAGTTCATCATCGCCGCGCGCTCGCCATCGACGGCAATTTCGATTTGCGAACCTTCCGAAGGCTTGTTGTCGCCGAATACGGGACCGATGCTGGAGTAGTAAAAACTCATGCGGAACACGTATTCGCCGTCCGCCGGAAAGTTGTGATTGACGACGATCCCGCCACGCGTGCCGAACGGCGTGCCTTCGACGTGCTTCGTCTGCGATATGGCCTGTGGAACGACATACGTATCCACGCCGGGCGCTGTCGTTTTGTCGCCCACGGCAAGACGGCTGATTTTGCCTGCGGCGCGCACGTAGCTCTCAAGCAATGTCGGCGAGATCGTCAGCACGTCGGACATGTTGTCGTAACCCCGACTCATGTCGTCTTCGGGCAGGAATGAAGAGGCGTCAATCTTCAGGTCGAGTAATTCGCGAACCGAGTTCGTGTATTCCGTTTGATTCAAGCGGTGCAGGACCGGCCGGCCCGGATTCGGACGCGCGAGCGCTTCTTTGTCGATCGCGCTTTCAATCGAATTGACGAGCGACTGGACGGTGGCCGCGTCGGGGCGCGGCATGGACGGCGGAGGCATCATTCCCGAGCGCAGCTTCATGGAAACTTTTTCGAGTTGACCGGCACGTGGGCCGGGGTGTTCAACGTCGATATTGGCCAGCGTCAGGCCTCCGGTTTTAGCCTTGTCGTTGTGACATCCAACGCAATATTTGTCCAAAATGGCGCCAGGCGAAGAACTGTTGGAGGGTGTTTGGGCATGAACCGCGGCTGCCGAAAAAATCACGATCGCGCAGAACGCTACAAGTCTCTTCATTCGCAACCTCGTCATATAGATACACGAACGGCGCACCGTTGTGTAAAACCTTAGACACCATATTCGATATGGGACCTATTTTCAAGCATTTGTAAACAGTTTGCAGCAATCTCCCGTCTTGACGTACGGCCCGAGTTGCAGTTAACTACACGGGCCTAGCTTCGCGGGGCGAGTGATTGTTAAAAAGTCGATACAGCGATTCCCCCTGGTCGCTTATGAAACCGCCCGGCGGACATCCTCAAACTTTAATGATTTGGAGGCCTATGAACCGCTTATCAACCCTTTGTTGGGTTGTTCTGCTGGCTTTTTGCCTGTCCTTACCGGTGGCTGCCCAGACAACGACAGGGAATCTTACGGGCGACATCACCGACCCATCGGGTGCCCGGCTGCCCGGCGTAGCCGTGAAGGCGACTAGTCAACAAACCGGAACAACACGCGAAACGATCACGAATGAGTTCGGCACGTATCGCCTCACGGCACTCCCGCCGGCGACGTATACGCTGACCGCCGAACTGTCCGGCTTCAAAACCGTGCAGCGCACGGTTTCGGTCGGATTGGGCGCAACCGCGACGATCAACATTCAACTGGAAGTCGCATCGGTTGCCGAAAACCTGATGGTCACGGAAGAAGCACCGCTCATCGAGACCATGGAAAACGCGGTAAAGACGCTTATCGATACGCGCCACATCGAAGAGTTGCCGCTGAAATCGCGCAACTTTATGGATCTGGCTCTGCTCTCGCCCGGCGTCCAGATGGATCAGGGCGCGGCTGCGGGAGGGCAGGTCACGCCGATTTCGTTCGGCGGACTGGACGCGCGATTCAAATCGATCTGGCTTGAAGGCGTGGATTTCAATGATGAAGTTACGAGTGGCGGATCGACTTTGTCGGACCCGACGCGAATTTCGCTCGCTCAGGAAGCCATTCAGGAGTTTCAGGTGATGGCGAACTCGTACTCCACCGAGTTCGGGCGCTCGGCCGGCGGCGTCATCAATATCGTCAGCAAATCCGGTGGGAACAGCTATCACGGCAACGGATTTTATTTCCGTCGCGACGATCGATTCAGCAAGCCGCCGTTCAGCGTTCAAAATGGCATTACGACACCGTTAGATCCGGAACCGGTTTTTAAGATCCAGCAATTCGGCGGAACACTCGGCGGACCTATTAAGAAGGATCGCGCACACTTCTTCGGTTCCTACGAACGGCAATTGAGCAACAAGACCGTGAACGTGAGTATTCCATCGGCGATTCTGAATTTCGTGAAAGGGCTCGGCTACGACACGGAAACCAATGTTCCCGTCGACACGAAGGTGAATAATTACTTCGGCAAACTCACATTCGATCTGGCGCCGGCACACACTTTGAATCTCAGCTACCTTTATGACAAACGGCTGCTGCCCAACCAGCAGGTGAGCGGTACCAGTTCACGCGATCACGGCTACAACGACGACCGGATGGCCTACTTCCTGGTTGGAAACCTGACGAGTTTGTTTGGCGCGAACACCGTGAACGAAGCGCGTTTCAGCCGTTCGATTCAGAAGCTGAATCGCATCGTGCCCGGAAAATTCGCGCCCCAGTTGACGTTTCCATCCGTCAGCTTCGGACAGGCGACGAACATCCCGCAGTCGCGAACGCAGTACAACTGGGTGTTTGTCGACACGTTCAGCCGGCACTTCACGGGCTTCTTCGGTCAGCACGACCTGAAAGCCGGCGGACAGTTCAATCAGGTGAAGGCATTTGGCCGAATCAACAATACGTACGAAGGGAATTTCACGTTCCTTCGCGATTTGCCCGTCATTCCGAACGATCCGGCGTGCACACCGTTTACAACAGCGTGCTCGTTGCCGGCAGTCTTCGCTCTGGGTATCGACTTGCACAATAACAACGCCCTCATCGAGCGGAGCGTCAACGTCTACTATCTGTTCGCGAATGATGCATGGCGCATTACTCCGCGGCTGACCTTGAACGTTGGGCTTCGATACGACTACCAGCAGTGGGAAGGCGATCTGGCGGGGCAGCCTTATCCGGCGGGCGTTTCCCAGGAGCAACTCTGGGCCCGAATGATCGGCGGCGATCTCAAAGG
Source organism: uncultured Solibacteraceae bacterium (assembly GCA_964584785.1). Lineage (GTDB taxonomy): Bacteria > Acidobacteriota > Terriglobia > 20CM-2-55-15 > 20CM-2-55-15 > JAHFTY01. The sequence continues at coordinate 2,545 of CAZPBY010000093.1, read as the reverse complement.
CATCAACTACGTGACCATGCCGTCACCCAAAAGGGAATGGTCCCCGCGTATAGGGTTTTCGTGGGATGCCAGAGGAAATGGCAGGACCGTGATTCGCGCCGGTTACGGAATCTATCGTGATCGGATCAATACGACGACGTTGCGTGGGGTGATCGACGGGTACAACGGAATCACCACAACGAACCTCACGAATGATAGCCGTACCAGCGGTGTGACGAATACATTCTTCCCCAACGTTCCCGCCACCAGCTCACTGCCGGCGGCCGGCGGCAGCTCATTCTCCGTGCCGAACCCCGCTGGAAGGTTTCCTTACACCCAACAGTTCACGATCGGCGGACAGCAGCAAGTCATGAAGGACTGGGCCGTCGCAGTCGACGAAGTCCACACACTGGGTATCCATTTCAATCAGAACCGGAATGTGAATGCGCCGATCAATGGTGTTTATCCGCTGCTCGCGGGCCGTCAGAGGCTGACGCTGCTCGATGCCAGCAACATCGTGAAGATCGATCAATTGCAGGTTCGCGTGCAAGGTAAGTTCGCCGGAAAGCTGACCCTGATGTCCGGTTACACCTTGGGCAAGGCGTACAGCTATGCGGACACGCCGACCGACGCGTACAACTTGAAAGGCGATTGGGGCCCGACTGCGAATGACGTACGGCATCGTCTGACTACCAACCTGCTGTACTCGTTGCCATACGATGTTCGCGTCAGCGGAATCTACACGTATAACACCGCGCCTCCGTACAACATCACGCTCGGCACCGCCAACAAGAACGACGGCGGTAACACGGCCCGGGCACCCGGCGTCGATTTCAACTCCGGTCGCGGCGACGATTTCCGTACGCTGGATCTTCGGTTCTCGAAGGTTTTCAAGATCAAGGAATCGAAGAGCATCGAGGGTCTATGGGAGATGTTCAACGTCGGAAACACCCGCAACCTGATTCAGTACCAGGGCAATCAGGCCACGCTGGCAACCTTCGGCAAACCCCGCTCCGCCCTTGACGCCATGCAAGGCCAGTTCGGCCTCAAGTTCAACTTTTAAAACTCAAAAGTCCGCGGTCTGCCCACCGGGCAGACCGCAGAACTCCAGATCTTTCCGGATTAATTCCAGCTCTGCCCGGCTGTTATCCATTTTCCCGAACATGGAAATTCAAGGTCAGCCCGGTCGCTACCCAATTTCGAAAAATAGATAACAACCGGGCAGATCGCGAATTTCCGGTGGTAACATTTTGTTTCGATGAAACCCATTGCGCATTACATGGAACGAAAGGGAACCAGTGTTGAGGAGCTTGTTGCCCGAAGCGGACTGGACGCGCGGACGGTCAAGGCGATCGTGACCGGCAACTACACTCCGAGTCCGACGCAACGGCAGCGGCTTGCGGCGGCGCTCGACGTCTCCATCGACGACATATCCTGGGGCCATACGGTGCCGGTGGAACACCTGCGCGGCAACGGGCCGCAGACGGGACGCCTCACCTAGAGGAGTCCGATGCCGTACCGAACCCTGCTCATCCTGACAATCCTGACGTGTTTGGGATGTCAATCCTCACCAGCGACGACAAAGAAATCCGAAGGTGATTCCATGAACCGCGACTTTGCCGCTTTTGTCGATAAGTATTTCGATAGCTTGTTTGAATGGTCGCCGAGTTACGGTACCGCGGCCGGACTGCATCAGTATGACGCTAAAATCGAAGACTATTCTCAGGCTGCCGTGTCCCGCCGTGTCGAAACGCTCAAAGCGCTGGACAATCAACTCCAGAATCTCCTCGGACATCTCAATGAGGATGATCAGATCGATGCTGAACTCCTGAACGGCCAGATCAAGTCGGAGCTTCTCGATCTCGAAGTCATTCAATCCTGGCGCCACAACCCGATGGGTTACGTCGGCTTGCCGGGCAGCGCAATCGACGGTTTGATCAAACGAAACTTTGCTCCTCCCGCCGAGCGATTGAAGTCCGTGATCGTGCGGCTCAAGGGTGTACCTGCCCTGATGGACGCGATGAAGCAAAACATCGACAATCCTCCGCACGAATTCACCGACCTCGCGATCCGCATCGCCGGCGGTTCGGTCGGATTCTTCAGGGAAACCATCGCCGCGTGGGCCAGGGATGCCGCGGGCCCCGATACGCTACTGCTGAACGACTTCAACGCCGCTAATACTGCGGCCGCGAAATCGCTCGAAGACGCCACCGATTGGCTCAAGAAAACGGTCTTGCCGAAATCCAAAGGTGTCTACGCCATCGGCGCGGAGACTTTCGCGAAGAAGCTTGCGTATGAAGAAATGGTCGATACGTCCATCGACGAGCTGGTCCGGAACGGTTAAGCGAATCCCGAAAAGGATTTCAACGCTTTCCTGGATGAAGCGGTTCCACTCTAGAGTGAAGTCCTATTTCAGTGGTTCTTCCTATGTGAACTATTGCGATCTTGATTTGGAGAATTGGGGACAGGCCTACTTCGGAGATAATTTTGAGCGACTACGGGAGATTAAGGGAAAGTACGATAGCATGAATGTCCTATATCTCCTCACGACAAGGACCGCACAAAC
>CAZPBY010000092.1:0-20313 GCA_964584785.1 uncultured Solibacteraceae bacterium | reverse complement strand
CTCGAACCCCCATGCCTCGCGGCGCCACCCCCTCAAGATGGTGTGTCTGCCAATTTCACCACTTCGGCAAGGCCTTATTTCTTTTCCGGCGGCGGCGGTGTCGGCTTCGGTTGCTCCGACGGAGCCGGCGTCGCATTCGCCGGAGCCGGCGGTTGAGCCGGCTGTGCGGCAGGCTGCGGGGCCGCGTTCTGCTGCTTGGCGCCACCGCGAATCACTGTGGCATTTCCAGGCGATGCGATCAGGATCGTCAACGCCAGAGAAGTGATCATAAAAATGATGGCCGCCGCCGTCGTGGCTTTGCTCAAAACCGTTCCCGCGCCACGCGACCCAAACGCGGTTTGACTCCCGCCGCCGCCAAAAGCGCCCGACCAGTCCGCCGCATTGGCCTGCTGCAGGAGCACGACAAGAATCAGAAGAACGCAAACAATAACGTGAAGGATCGTCAGGAATATGATCATAAATACTTGATGATGGCGGTGAACGCCGCGGGGTCGAGACTTGCGCCGCCCACGAGCGCGCCATCGATGTCTTCTTTCTGCATCAGTGCCGAGATATTGTCCGGCTTGACGCTTCCACCATACAAAATGCGCATCGCCTTTGCCGCGGCTGCGCCATAAATATCTGCAAGGATCTTCCGGATCTCGGCGTGCATCTCGGCGGCGACTTCCGGCGTTGCCGTGCGCCCCGTGCCGATCGCCCAGACAGGCTCGTAAGCGACAATGATACGAGACAGATCGTGTTCGGTCAATCGGCCGATCCCGTTCGAAACCTGACGCCGCACGACTGCCGCGGCCTGATTCGCATCGCGTTCCTGCAGTGTCTCGCCCACACAAACGATCGCTTTCAGACCGCCGGCAATCGCAGCGCCAGCCTTTTTATCGACCGTTTCATCCGTCTCACCGAAATACTGACGTCTTTCCGAGTGCCCGATGATCGTATAGGTGCAGCCCACTTCGAAGAGCATCTTCACAGAAACTTCACCGGTGAACGCGCCTTCGTCCTTCCAATGAACGTCCTGGGCGGAGATCGCAACTCGCCTGCCTCGAACTTCTTCAACAGCGGCCACCAGCGCCGTGAACGGCGGCGCGACGACCACATCACAGTGATCGACATTCCGGATTTCGGGAAGCACCGCGGTGAAAAACTCGCGTGTCTCGCGAATGGTTTTGAACATCTTCCAGTTGCCGGCAATGATCGGTCTGCGCATGGTCATTTATGACGGCTTGTTGGAGAGAACCTCAACGCCGGGGAGTGTGCGGCCGGAAAGAAACTCGAGCGATGCCCCACCCCCGGTAGAGATGTGAGTGATTTTCGATTCCATTCCGGATTGGGCCACAGCGGCAGCAGAGTCGCCACCTCCGATGATCGAGAACGCATTCGATTCCGCGATTGCCTTAGCCACGGCGTACGTTCCCGCGGCGAATTTCGGATTCTCAAACACGCCCATCGGGCCGTTCCAAACGATTGTCTTCGCGAGGCGGATGATACCGGAATATCTCTTCACGGTTTCGGACCCGATGTCGAGTCCCATCCGATCCGCCGGTGTCGCGGAAATCGACACGGTTTGGGATTCCGCACTATCCAGGCCACTCGCAATCACGTGGTCCACCGGAAGTTCCAGGGCAACTCCCTTCGCCGACGCTTTCTGCATCAGACTGCCGGCGAGGCCGATCTTGTCTTCTTCGACGAGCGATTTACCGGTCGGAAGACCTTTCGCGCGAAAGAACGTATACGCCATGGCGCCGCCGATCAGAATCGTGTCGGCGATGTTCAGAAAGTTTTCGATGAGCTCGATCTTGTCGGAGATTTTGGCGCCGCCCACGATCGAAACGTATGGTTTGTCCGGATGGCTCAAAGCGTGATGCAGCGACTCGATTTCTTTCTGCATCAGAAAACCGGCCGCGGATCGAGAAACGAATGACGCGATACCCGCAGTCGAAGCGTGAGCGCGATGCGCCGTGCCGAATGCGTCGTTGACGTAGACATCACAAAGCGAGGCGAGTTCCTTCGCGAAATTGCTGTCGTTCTTCTCTTCTTCCGCGTGAAACCGAAGATTCTCGAGCAACAGAACCTCGCCATCTTTCAGCGCGGAAGCTTTCGTCCGAACTTCGGGACCGATACAGTCCGGCGCGAAGCCGACCGGCTTTCCCAGCAATTCGCCAAGCCGCGCCGCCACAGGCTTGAGACTGTACTTCGACTCCGGTTTGCCTTTCGGACGTCCGAGATGCGACGCGAGAATCAGGCGTCCACCTTTTTGCATCACGTATTTGATCGAAGGCAGCGATGCTTCGATCCGAGTGTCGTCCGTGATCTTCCCGTCCGCAAGCGGCACATTGAAATCGACCCGCATGAAAACGCGCTTGGCGTGCAGATCAAGATCGGTAATCGATAGCTTTCGCATAAGTTCTGGGGAGCGGCAACTCCCTCCTAAGTTAGGAGGCAGACTGCGAGGGCGTTCAGCCCGAGCAGTCGGGGTGGTTTCAAAGATCGGGAAGCGCTCCTTTCAATTCGGTTGCGCTGCGCGCGACATTTATAAGGAGGCTTCGCGTCGTTAGCACCACCCCGGTCTGCGCTTTTGGCGCAGACCACCCCTGACTCAGGAGGGGAATTATTCGCCTTACCTCACTTATTCCATCCAGCAGATTGTTCACTACTTCATTACCAGCTTCACGAGGTCGCACATGCGGCAGCTGAAGCCCCACTCGTTGTCGTACCAGGAAAACACCTTGACCATCCGGTCGCCGATCGTCTTTGTCAGCGGCGCGTCGACAATGGATGAATGCGAATTGTGAAGGAAGTCGACGGAGACGAGTTCATCGTCGACGTACTGAAGTACGCCTTGCATCGGACCTTCCGCGGCGCTCTTCATTGCCTGATTAGCGGATTCCATCGTGACAGGTTTCGCCGTTCGAACAGTAAGGTCAATCAGCGATACATTCGGCGTCGGCACGCGGATCGCAATCCCATCCAGCTTTCCCTTCAGCTCCGGGAGGACAAGCCCGATCGCCTTCGCGGCTCCCGTCGACGTTGGGATCATCGACAACGCCGCCGCGCGAGCCCGTCTCAGGTCTTTGTGCGGCAGGTCCAGCAGCTTCTGGTCATTGGTGTAGGAGTGAATGGTCGTCATGAGACCGCTTTCAATTCCGAAGCTGTCGTGGAGGACCTTCGCCACAGGAGACAGGCAATTCGTGGTGCAGGACGCGTTGGAAATGATGTGATGTTTTGCGGAGTCGTAGCTCTTGTCGTTGACGCCAACGCAGATGGTAATGTCTTCGCCTTTCGCCGGCGCTGAAATGATCACCTTCCGGACGCCGCCGCGCATGTGCTTCTTCGCGTCTTCAGCGTTTGTAAACAAGCCGGTCGATTCCACAACGAGTTCAATCCCGAGGCTCGGCCAATCGATTTTCGCCGGATCCTTTTCCTTAAAGACGCGAATGGTTTTGCCGTCGACGCCAATGCTGTCTTCGCCATGCGTGACTTTAGATTTCAGGTTTCCGAGAACGGAGTCGTACTTCAGGAGATGTGCCAATGTCTGTGGGTCCGTGATGTCATTGACTGCAACGATATCGATCTTGTTGTCTCCCATCGCCGCGCGATAGATGTTCCGGCCGATGCGTCCGAATCCGTTGATCCCTACTTTGATCGCCATGTGCCTCCTTAAGGAATCTCACAGTATACTCTGCACGAACAATGGATCGTATATACCGGCTGATCCTGCGGCTTGGACTCATTCTGGTTTCACCTTACCTCCTGCTGGGTTCCCGCCGTTACTGGCCGACGCTCTCAGATCGGCTTGGACATTTGAAACTGCCGCAACTGCACAGTTCGATCTGGGTGCATGCCGTATCCGTCGGCGAAGTCCGCGCAGTCGAAGCTTTGCTGTTACGGATCCGCCGTGAATTTCCCCACCATCCGCTCGTTGTTTCGACAACAACTCCCACCGGTCAAGGATTGGCGAGAGAAAAAACCGGCATCATCGATCACACTTTTTATTTCCCCATTGACCTTCCGTCGCCGGTCGCGCGGGCGCTCGATCGTATTCGGCCTCGGCTTGTGATCATTGCCGAAACCGAGATCTGGCCGACGTTTCTGAGAGCGTGCCGGCAAAGAAAAGTACCGGTGATGATGATCAACGGGCGGATCTCGGATCGTTCCTTTCCCAGATATCGTCGCGTGAGCCGCTGGTTGCGCCCTGTCCTCAATGACTACGCGCTGCTCGGCATGCAGTCGGAAATCGATCGTCGGAGAATTGAGGCGATGGGGGCGGATCCGTCGCGAGTGAAGGTTCTTGGAAACCTGAAATACGACGTCCAGGGGTTGCATCGATCATTGGATGAAAGTTTCGCAGCGATCTTGGGGCGGTTGGACCCGCTGTGGATCGCGGCCAGCACGATGCCCGGTGAGGATGAACTCGTGCTCGACGCATTTGCCGCCGTTCGAAAAACGATTCCACAACTGAAGTTGATGATTGCGCCACGTCATCCGAAAAGGGCGGACGACGTTGCAGCGCTTGCGCGGTCGCGAACGCTCAAGACTGGAATGCGATCAGCGCCTCGAAGCGATGACGATGTCCTCGTCCTGAACACCATCGGAGAACTGGCCGCCACTTTCGAATACGCTTCGATCGTTTTCGTCGGTGGATCGCTCGTCAATCGTGGTGGGCACAATATTCTGGAACCGGCGCAATCGTCGAAACCGATCGTCTTCGGTCCGCACATGGAAAACTTCCGGGATATCGCACGATTGTTCGTGAAATCCAACGCCGCGATTCAGATCGCTTCCGCATCGCTTTTGGCAGAAACGGTGAACCGCGTTTTGGCCGATCGTGATTTGGCCTTGACACTGGGCCGCAACGCAAATCGGTTGGTGCTCGAAAATGCCGGTGCTACGGAGCGCGCCATGGAACTGATAAAGGAGCAGGTTACGTCACGAAGCCCGTCAGTTACTAACGTGCGGTCGCGGTGATTTTCCAAATGCGGTTGCCGCCGTCGTCCGAAACCAGCAGTCCGCCGTCACGCGAAACCGTCACACCGACAGGCCGTCCCCAGGGCTGAATCGGCGTGCCGTTCGAACCGTCGGTGGCGAGAAAGCCGGTGACGAAGTCTTCCAGCGGGCCGGGTTTTCCGTTGGTCATCGGAAAGAAAGCCACCTTATATCCGGCTGCGACGGACCGGTTCCAGGATCCATGCAGGGCAACAAAGCCGCCATTGCGATAGCGCTGCGGAAACTGGGTCGACGTGTAAAACGTAATTCCCAGGGCGGCGGAGTGCGCAGGAATCAACACATCCGGAATGATGGCTCGGTTGACAAGATCCGGAAACGCGCCGACGTATCGTGGATCGTAGTTTTTGCCGATGTAGGAATAGGGCCAGCCGTAGAACCCGCCGTCCTTCACAGACGTCGCGTAATCCGGGACAAGGTCGTCGCCAAGATTGTCGCGCTCATTCATTGCTGTCCAGATCGTATCCGTTCCCGGCTGCAGCGCCAATCCGACAGGATTGCGAATGCCCGACGCGAAGACGCGGTATCCCGTTCCATCCGGGTTGAACTCCAGAATCGCGGCGCGCCGGCAGTCTTCACCGGCATCATTATTGGACCGGGAACCGACGGCCACGTACATCCTGGTTCCGGCGCGATTAAATAGAATGTTGCGCGTCGAATGGCCTCCGGCCGGAAGCGTCATCAACTGTTCCGGCTCTCCCTTCGCTTGCATGTCGCCGTTCGTGTACTTGTAACGAACGATCGAACCGGTATTCCCCACGTAAAGGTATCCGTTCTGAAATGCCATGCCGAACGGCGCCTGAATCGTGCCCGGCCCGCGTTCAACAAACGCCGGAGGCGGTGTGCACGATGGAGCTTCCGCTCCGGTCTTAAAAGGAGCCGGCGCTGCACCTCGATTGCCGCCGGCTTGCGGTGTTCCTTGAGCAAACACGCCGCGGGCCCCGAAGACACCGTCGTTGTTGGAATCGCGCAATACGGTAATGTTGTTCGAAGCCGGAGAGCTGACGAAAAGATCGCCGTTCGGCGCGTAAACCATCATGCGCGGGGCTGGAAGTTCCGCATAGACACGGATACTGAACCCTGCCGGTACCTTGGGCATGATGTCATCGGGTTTAGGAATTCTCCGGGAATTGTTCGCGGTTCCTGTACCCGGAGCGGGCAGCTTCGTGGCCACGGGTTGAGGTTGATTGCCGCTGAATTGCGCGAAGAGCGCGGCGCAAAAGCACGACGCGATCACCGCTGCAAAACAGATGGTGCACGTTCGCTTCATGGTTGCTCCTCTTCTGTATGCCTTCTACCGCCGGGTTCGATCCGCTTCCTGCAGGAGCTCGGCCAGATAGTTCTTCCAGATTGCGGGCAGAGAGTGTGTGCCGTGGCCGCGCGTTTGATCACTGATGGGAATCAACACAAACCGCCCACGCTTCACGCGTTTGATCTCGCGTTCCATCATGGGGAGTTCGGGAGGATTGACGAAGTCGTCTGCGGAATTGATGGCCAGCAGAGGCGCTTTGATCGACTCGAGTTTCGGCGACGGATCGTAGTCTCGCGACGAGTCGTATTGATACAACATGTCATTCGCGTCGGTTGACGCGAGACGCGATCGAATCTGATTGTCGAGATACTGGTCGGCGGCATCGCGTGTTGGGAATTGTTTCTGCCATTGGAGAGGCGTGCTGGTCATGATCATCAAACCATAAAGAGCTGCGACCAGGCCGGGAGGCTGTTTGGTGTATTCGCCATTCTTCCACTCCGGATCCTTTGTGATCGAATCCATGATCATCTTGCGAATGACCCGATTGCGTCCGGCAATCTGAACCGGATTGCTCGCCAGCGGCATCAACGCATCCATGAAATCGGGATACATCTCTCCCCACATCCACGTATGCATCGCTCCCATGGAAGTGCCCATCACCAGCCGAAGGTGATTCACGCCGAGTCTCTCGGTCAGCAACCGATACTGTGCAACGACCATGTCCTCGTAGGTGTACTTGGGAAACTTCGCATGTAAACCATCGCTCGGCTTGCTCGACTTCCCATGACCTATAGCGTCGGGAAGGATGATGAAGTTCCTGTTCCCGTCGAGCAGTTGCCCTTCTTCGAATAATTGTCCCCCGAAGCCGGCGCCAAGAAATCCCGAACCGGTACCGCCAGTGCCATGCATGACGATCACGGCATTGCGAACGATACCGGACGCGTCTTTTACAGGCGTACCGATCGTTCGATAGTGGAGTTTCAGTTCCGGTAGTGTCTCGCCGGTTGTGAATTTGAAGTTTCGGATGACGTAATCGCCCTCAACAGGCGCTGGGTACGTAGCGGCAGAGGCCGCGGAGCACAGAAACAAGACGACGCAGACGAAGGAGAACATTTTCGGCTTCATCGAAAACCTCCTGGACTACGTCATGTTGAAGGATGGGAGGGGCTTTATCAACATTTTCATGCCTCATGTTGATGCCTCGCCGCCGACCTACACCGAACTCAGGGCCTCCGCCGCAGTCCGCAGGCCCGACCCGATCGCACTTTCGAGCGCGGGCGAGCTTTCCGTGTCCTGACCGGCGATTGAGATTCGCCCGATCCGTTGCCGCGCGATGTGCCGCGAGGCAAGCGTCCGGACGACCTGCCCGTTCTTGTTTTGCGGTGGTCCGAACGGCGAACCCACTTTCGGGTAAATCATGCCGTGTCCCCACCGATAGATGTAGACCGCGCTGACATCGCGGTCAAAATCAAAACCCGCATCGGCAAGAATCCGGTTCATATCGTCTCGCAACGAGTCCTCATATTCCGAGAACGGTATCGAGAGGAGTTTTTCGCGTTCGTTGTACATCTCGGTCGACGGCTTGCTGTTGCCGCCGTAAAACGTGAGCACCGTCTCGCGATCGCGATCGTAACGCTTCGGACCGACCCAGTCCGCGATCACAAAGTCCGCCCAGTGCTTGCTTCCCCACCAGTACTCGTCATAACCGAGGCCGAGATCCACGACCGGCGCGGCTCGACGCAGCGTGACGTTTGCGGTGACGACGGGAGCAAGCGTCATATCGCAGAATGCCTCGTGCTGCTCCTCCGACAACAAGTGAAGCGCGGTGCGATGTGCGGTGTGCGCTTGTCCCGCAAGAATCACGGATTTCGCCTTAGCTTTGATGAATTGTCCATCCCGATAGTAGACCACCGACGCACCGCTCGCATCCGTATCGGTACGAACAACGAGAGAGCGCTGGCGAAGACGAACCGCGTTGCCGGCGACGTCGAGGCGATCTTCGCGGATCGGATTCGATACGATTTCCGCAGTCGTCGATCCCTGGATCGACCCGGGAATCAACCAGCGCAGTGCGTGGCGCGCAATGCCCGACGTTCCTCCTGGAAACGCGAAGGCGGGGTGGTATTCCGCAGCGATAAAGCTGATCGACGTGAGGGCATTCACCTGCTCGGCTGTGCCGGCAAGCGCGTCGACCGAGTATCGCGTATAGAAATCCGAAACAGCCGGATGATAACCCTTGCTCGTGAAGTATTGATCGAGCGTCATCTGCGCGAGGTAGTCGTACCTGGGGTCGGTATTGTCCGCCGGATCCGTCGGACTTCCGTGGCGGTCATACCAATTGCGAAAATCCTGCTTCGCCTTCTGAAGATCCTGAATGATCTCCGGCGAATATGGCATGTCTTTAAGGCCGGTGCCGTAGACGTCGCGGGCCCAACCGCGCGAACCGGGCTGCGAGTAACCGCAGCGATCGTCGAAGTAATAGCAGTAGAACGGATCTGGAACGTAGTGCGCGGACCAGTCGATTCCGATCCGTCCGTAGAACTCGAGAAGGAAGTCGGCATACGGCGTAACCGCATAGGCGCCGCCCGTCGCGGCGATCGCGGGAATCGGCGCGGCATCGTCGCGTCCCGCGTTTCGGCCGAAACTGGGATTCACGTCAAGCATGAGAATTCGAGTTCCCGGCCGCTGCCGGAGGATGAAGAACGCGGCGGAAAGCGCCGAAATCCCGCTGCCCGTGATGATGACGTCATAGCTGCCGTTGTCGGTCTTGACGCTGTAGGTGCCGCTGGTCGGGTCGCAGGGTCCGGGCGCCAACGTGACGGAGTCCATTCCGAAGGTCAGACGCTGATCACGCATCCAGTGGGCGATGGAGAACGCGGAAGGCACATTGCCACCGCGTTGTGCACGCCGGTCACGTCCGATAGATCCGTCGCAGACATTCTGGCCGACGGTGGCGCAGGCGTATGTTTCTTCTGGTGAGAAGAGTCCGTGGCCGAGCATCCCGCTCGAGCTGACGAGAACACCGTTGATGAAATCGCGACGGCTGACGACGCCGGTGCCTGGAGTCCTTTCCATGTTTTCATCTCCCGCTCTGCATCCGTGCAGAAGCGCGCACAGTGTGGAACAGAGGCAAATCCAAGTCAACGTTACCTTTGTCATTTCGGTGGATGCCGGTGTAATGTCCCACGTCCGATGAAGAAACTTACGAAACACCTTTATTTCTGGGTCTTACTCGCGATTCTCGCCGGTGGGACTCTGGGTTACGCAGTCCCGGCGCAAGCCGTCCTCCTGAAACCGCTCGGCGACGGCTTCATTGCCCTGGTCAAAATGCTGATCAGTCCGGTCATTTTCTGCACCGTGGTCCTCGGAATTGCGGGCGCCGGAGACATGAAGAAAGTGGGACGCGTTGGAGGGAAGGCGCTGATCTATTTTGAAGTGGTATCGTCGGCCGCCCTCCTGATCGGTTTGATCGTGATCAACCTCCTGCGTCCGGGCCGAGGGTTCAACGTCGATGTGGCGTCGCTGGATGCCCAGGCGGTCGCCGACTACGCGAAGCGAGCGGGAGAACAAACCACGCCGTCCTTCCTTCTGCATCTGATTCCGTCAACGTTTGTCGATGCGTTCACGGGATCGGGAGATCTCCTGCAGGTTCTGCTGATCGCTGTTCTTTTCGGTTATGTGATGTCCAAAATGGGAGAGAAAGGCAGGTCGGTTCAACGATTCATCGAAGAATGCTCGCATATTTTTTTTGGGATGATGAACGTGATCATGAAACTCGCGCCCCTCGGCGCAGGTGGCGCGATGGCATTCACGATCGGTCGTTACGGCATCGCGGCGCTCAGGCCGCTGGCGGCGCTGATGGCGAGTTTTTACCTCACCTGCCTGATCTTCATCTTTGGCGTACTGGGATTGATCGCCGCCTTATCGGGATTCAGCATTTTCCGCTTCATCGCTTACATCAGCGAAGAACTGCTGACGGTTCTGGGAACGTCCTCATCCGAGAGCGCCCTGGTTCCATTGATGAGCAAACTTGAAAGGCTCGGCTGCTCGAAGTCCGTCGTGGGGCTGGTCGTGCCGTCAGGTTATTCCTTCAACCTCGATGGAACGAATATCTACCTCACCATGGCGGCACTCTTTGTCGCTCAGGCGTTGAACATCAACCTTACCATCGGCCAGCAATTGAGTTTGCTGGCCGTGGCGATGCTCACGTCGAAAGGCGCGTCGGGCGTGACTGGAGCGGGCTTTGTGACTCTTGCGGCGACGCTGGCGGTCGTTCCGTCGATTCCCGTTGCCGGACTCTCGCTGATTTTAGGGATCGATCGGTTCATGTCCGAGGCGCGAAGTCTCACGAACTTTGTCGGTAATGGCGTCGCGACAATTGTGGTATCGCGGTGGGAGAAGGAACTCGATTTTTCAAAGCTGGCGCAGGAACTAATGCACAGTAACAAATGAATCGGCGTTGTAGGCGCCGGCTTCAGCCGGCGCGTGCGCCGATAGGCGCACGGTGTTTGATGTCACGTCAGGAATCCGTCAAATACCCTGCGCTTCGCGCACGCGCCGGCTGAAGCCGGCGCCTACAACCCGGCTACCCGCACCGAAGCCGGCCGGCTACTCTGCGCGCATGGCAATCAAAGGGTCGATGCGAGACGCGCGGATCGATGGCGCCAGGCAGGCCAAGGCGGCGATGCCGCTGAACAGGATGACGACCGCAATGTAGACGATCGGATCGAGAGGTTGAACATTAAAGAGTAGTGTTTGAATGAGCCGGGCGGCCGCCGCCGCCCCGAGGATGCCGATCCCAAGTCCCAAAGCCACAAGGCGAAGACCTGCGCGCATGACCAGTCCGATCACTTCTTTCGGCTTGGCGCCGAGAGCCATCCGGATACCGATCTCCGGCGTTCGGCGCGATACAGCGTATGCCAGTACGGAATAGAGGCCAATCGCCGACAGCAGCGTGGCCACTCCTGCAAACACGGAAGTCAGGGCCGCGACGGTTTTCTGCGCGGCAAGGCTAAGCGCCACGTTGTTCTCCAGCGTTGAAAAGAAGGATATCGGCTGGTTCTTGTCTACGGCCGTGACAGCGGCACGGAGCGTGGGCTGAAGCAGAGCGGGATCACCGTCGGTACGGGCAACGATCGCCATACCCGGCCGTCCGAGCTGTCGCATGGGATGGTAGATCTCATCCGGCGCCGGAACGGTCGCTCCGAGAGTCTTGACATCTCGGATCACACCGACGATCTCTTCCATGATTTCTGCGTCGCGGCCGCGCATCAGGATCTTGCCGATTGCGGATTCCCCTGGGAACAGCTTCTTGGCAAGTGACTCGTTGATGATGCAAACGCCGGGAGCGCCTTCGCGATCATCCGCGGAGAATGCACGGCCTTCCCGCAATTGAATCCGCATGAGTGTGAAGTAGTCTTCGCTCACTATCGACAGTCCTGCGAGTGGACGTTGCGGAAGCGGCAACACGGCTCGTCCGGCAACGCTGTAAGGCGAACGCGGCACGAAGCCCGACAACGGAAGCCCTATCGCGGCAGCGGCGTTGGTGACGTGCGGTTGCGATCGCAGCCGCTCGACGACCTGGCTGAAAAACTCGGCTTGCTGAGCAGGTGTTTTGTATTGCGTGGTTGAAAGAGCCACGAATGCCGCAGCGGCGCCCTTCGGTTCGAATCCGGAAGGAGTGCGTTGCAGCTTCAGGAAGCTGATCAGCAGCAAACTGGAGCCGACCAGCAGTATGACAGACATTGCGACCTCGGCCACGATCAACACCGACCGGAAGCGCCCCGCCTGTTCTCCGGTTGATCCACGTACGCAGTCCTTTAAAGCATCACCCACGTTTGCTCTTGACGCTTGCAATGCGGGAGCCAGCCCAATGAGCACCGCGGTGACAACGATAATAGCGGTCGTGAATGCCAGCGCGCGTACGCTCAGTGTCAACACGGTATTCGGCGGTAATTGCGCACTGACGAGTGTCTGAATTGCCGAAATCGCCAGATATCCGACGAGTATTCCAAGCAAGCCGGCAACGACGGAGATGATGAGACTCTCGATCAAAAACTGCTGCACTACGCGGGCGCGTGTCGCACCAAGCGATCGCCGGACGGCGAGTTCCTTATGGCGCGCCACAATGCGGCCTAGACAGAGCGACGCGACATTTGCGCATGCGATCAGCAGGACAAAGGCGACCGCCGCCAGCAGCGTATAGAACGTCGGTTCGAGGCTGCCGACGAGCGATTTGACAAACAGCTGCGCTTCTGTGGTATTCGCCGCATCCAGCTTGCCACCGAAACGCTCCCGGTACCCGCGGCTGATCGCTGCGAGTTCCGCGCGCGCCTGCTTCAGCGTGACCCCTTTTTTCAGACGCCCGATCGGCTGCGCGTAACCGGCGCCGGACTCGATTTGCGCAGCCGTGAGCCCACCGACCTCGAAAACGCGCGGAGCAAACACTTGAGTCTGCCGGTATGGCGGGCTCAGGTGTGGCGGCAGAATGCCCACGACTTGCCAGGGCTGCCCATTCAAGGTGATGGTCTTATCGAGAATGCCGGGCTGTCCGCCAAAGCGGGTTTGCCAGAATTCGTGACTGATCATGCAGACCGAAGGACCATTCGGAACATCTTCCTCCGCTTCGAAATTGCGGCCGAGTACGGGAAGCACTCCCAGCGTGGGGAAGAAAGTGGAACTCACACGCAATGCGTTAAGCTGCTCCGGTTCACCATTGCCGGTGATCGTGAAAGAATCGAAGGCCGAAATGCCGACCGACGAAAACGAATCGTTGTGCGCCTGGATTTCCCGATACCTTGTCCAGGCCAACGATGGAAGAAGACCCGGCAACTGCGGATTGGTGGTGACGATCGCGATGAGGGTATCCGGTTCGGGAAACGTCACCGGATTGAGGATCAACTTGTCGTAAACAGAAAAGAGTGCCGTGTTGGCGCCGATGCCGAGCGCGAGCGTCAGCACGACGACGACGGCAAATGCCGGACTTCGTTGGAGCGTTCGCAGCGCGTAGCGAATGTGGCGAGACAGATCGTCAAGCATGCGGCCGCGGACTTCATCGCGAGCCTCTTCGCGGAAACGCTGGCTTGCGCCGAAATCCACAAGGGCGGCTCGTCGAGCGTCATCCTCCGCCATACCGTCGCGCATGTTCTTCGCAGTCGCCATGTCCACATGGAACCGCATCTCCTCGTCTAAACGCGACGCCATACGACGTGAAGCGAAGGGTCGTAACACACGGCGCAGAATCTCCGGCATCGGAATCTCCTTCTAGGCGGGTTTCATGCGCAGCACAGCGTTCACCGCGCGCGACATGCGTTCCCAGTTCTCGCGTTCTCTTGCCAGCCGTTTGCGTCCCGCGGCTGACAACGCGTAATAGCGGGCCCGGCGATTGTTTTCAGTCAAACGCCAGGAAGAAACAAGCAGTCCCTGATGCTCGAGCCGGTAGAGTGCCGGATACAGCGAACCCTGGCCTACTTGCAGAACCTGAGAGGAACCCTCGAGCAATCGTTCGGTAATGCCCCAGCCGTGCATGTCGCCAAGTTCAACGGCCTTCAATACGAGCATGTCGAGCGTGCCCTGCAGCAGTTCGTCGCGTGATGGTTGGGCCAATGCTCCTCCTTTCGACGGTCGAAACCAAGATAGTCACACTCCTTTCGACTGTCAAGGGGAGACATCCTCGAGGCCGTTCGCACCGTTGGTTGTCAAGCCGAAATGGGCTATGCTCCAGCCGCGGCGGCAACCGCAGCGAAAGCGAGATGAGCGGCGCATTCAAATTGGCTTTGAAGGTTCGAGAACGGCTGTATGTGTCCGGAATCCTGCGAACGAACAGACTGGGATTTCCGGTCGTCAGCGTCGGCAACCTGACGCTTGGTGGTACGGGCAAGACACCTCTAACCATTCTTCTTGCGGAGAAGCTGCGACAGCGAGGTTTCAGGCCTGTTGTTCTTTCCCGAGGATATCGGCGCACCACTCGAGGGACTCTCATCGTCAGCCGCGGAGACGGCCCGCTCGTGGCGTGGCAGCGGGCAGGAGATGAACCCTTCCTGATGGCTCGCCGGTTGAAAGGAATCGCTGCGGTCGTCGTCGGTGAAAGCCGGTACATGGCCGGGATGCAGGCGGAACGCGAACGGCTCGGCGATCTCTTCTTATTGGATGATGGCTTTCAGCACCGGCAACTGCATCGGAGCGTAGATATCGTCACCATCGATCCGGGCGAATGGCTCACGGGCGAGTTGCTGCTGCCTCGAGGACGCTGGCGCGAGCCGAAGAGTGCGATCACGAGAGCGCACGCCGCGTGTGTCCAGGGAGACGCCAGTCTCGACTTGCCGATTCCGCAGTTCAATGTGCGCTTCCAACTCGATGGTGTGGCGGTAAGGGACCTGCATGGGAAAACCGTCACCGCGTTTGCGGGAATCGCCAAACCGGAAAGATTCTTTTCGGCGCTCGAGAAGATGGGCGTCCGCATCGATCAAAAGGTTCCCTTCCCGGATCACCACGCGTACACCAGGAAAGATCTGGACGAACTCCACAGCGACGTTCTGATCACGACTGAAAAAGATGCCGTGAAATTGGAAGGTCGCGGACGCTTTCTGACGCTCCGCCTCAGCGCGGAGATCGATCACTTCGACAGGCTGGAAGACATCATCCTTCAACGCGTCTATCCGGCTACAGCCGACCGATGTAAAGCCGATGTAAAACCTTTGTAAAGTTGAGGAACGGATCTTGCACTGCGACGTCTTCTAAGCGAGGCTGTGATTGTTTCAGCTACTCTGAAAGCCGGGAGAAATTGATGAATCGTTCAATTCGTGCTGCCGTTATCGCGGCGCTTTTGATCACGCCGATCGCGTTGGCTGCGCTGCCATACCTGCCGCAGGCGGGAACGCCATCGTTTGAGGTTGCTTCAGTCAAACCGTACAAGGACACCGCTGCAGCTGGTGGTTTGATTATGATGGGCGGCGGCTGCCGCGGCGTGGACTCGCCGGCCGGTGGACCGCAGATGCAATCGACTGCCGTCATGATCGGAGGCGGTCCCGCAGGCGCTGGTGGTCCCGGCGGTGGTCCTCCACCTCCTCCGCCTCCCGGTGCAGGCGCCGGCGGTGGACCCGGAATCGGCGGGCGTATCAACGGACCGCCGGCTACTCCCATCGGCCGCTGCGTCTTCACGCGAATGACTCTCAAGATGCTGATCAATTCGGCGTACCGTCTCACGGCCCTGGGCGGTTCACTGGATCAGTTGCTAAACGGAGGTCCGAGTTGGATTGGCACGGATGCATTCGACATCGAAGCCAAGGCCGAAGATCCGGAACACACGACTCAGGATCAACTACGGGTCATGCTCCAGAATCTGCTGGCGGAACGCTTCAAGCTGAAGTTCCATCGTGAAAAGAAAGAACTGCAGGGCTTCGAACTGACGGTCGCCAAGGGCGGACTCAAGATGAAGGAGGCCGATGGATCGGGAGGTCCGGGGGCCGGCGGCATTTCGATGAGAATCGGCGGCAACCCGTCAAATCCAGGCATGGCTAGTATGAGCGCGCCCGGAGCGACCATGACGTCCATCATCACGTTCCTTTCGGGCCGGCTTGGACGCACAATCCAGGACAAGACCGGTCTTACCGGAAAGTACGATTTCAGCCTAAGCTGGACACCCAGCAACGACGAAACGAATGGCTTGGGCGGAATGGTCTTTCGCGGCCCGGGGGCAACAGCTCCTACAGATGCCGCTGATCCGGGAGTGTCGCTGTTCACGGCTTTACAGGAACAGACGGGCCTGCGTCTCGAATCGGCGAAAGTCACGATCGAAGCGATGGTGATCGATTCGGCGGAGCGTCCGGCGGAACAGTGACGCCTCAGAAACACCGGCCATCAACGCGATAGGGCGTGCCGAAGACGCAGTCTACTTCGAATCGGGTATCGTAAAGATGAAGCCAAGTCCGCGCAACTTGTGCTAGGATGCCGCTCAATCCGCTTATTCTCGGGATTTTTCGGTGAACCTACAGGCTTTTCAACAGGCACTGGGAATAAGAGAGCTCGCCTTTAGAATCTCCGGATAGCTCTCAGCCGGGAAACGGCAAGAAATCGACAGCACACAGCGATGAAGTTCCACCGGTCCACAGAGCATCTGTCTATGGAGGACTGGATGGTGGATTGGAAATGAGGACAAGTATTCGTGGCTCAAGGAACGCTTCAGACGATACCCGACGGTAGTTCGTCCTTTCAGGGATGGAACTCGGCCAAAGCCAGAACCGCATTCATAATCAACAAAATCTACGCTGCGAAGAGCCTTGACGAACTGTTCATCGAGATTCGAAAAGAGCTCGCCACCCTTTTCGAAGTGGAGCAGCTGACCATCTATGCCGTCGACCGCGAGAGGCGGGAAATTTACTCCAAGTTTCTTCTCGACGCTCTTGACGGTATCAAGGAAATCCGAGTTCCGATCACCGAAGCCAGCATTTCGGGCTACTGTGCGCGCTACGCCAAAATCGTGAACATCGCCAATGCCTATGACACTGCGGAACTGTCGAAGATCAGCCCGACTCTCACTTTCGACCAGTCCTGGGATAAGCGGAGCGGCTTCTGCACGCGTCAGATGCTGGCAGTTCCGATCATGGTGGAGCGCAAGTCCTTGATGGGCGTCCTGCTCCTGATCAATAAGCGCACCGGCGACCGGTTCACGCCTGAGGAAGAGGGCTTTGCAAGCGACATAGCCGACACGCTTGGGATGGCGATGCGGAATCAGGCACAGCTCATGGACCGGCGGCCCACCAAATACGACTATCTGGTGGAACAGTTGACGCTGACCCAGAAAGATTTGGACAACGCCATCGCAGAGGCACGGCGCAAAGGCACGGACGTCGAAGTCGTGCTTCAGGAAACCTACCGTGTTTCAAAAACCCTGATCGGCGAGTCCATGAGCCGGTACTACGGTTGCCCGTTCCTTGCCTATGACGAAAAAATCGTTGTCGACCGCAGTTTGCTCCGAAACCTCAACGTCGAATTCCTAAAGGCCAACCACTGGCTGCCACTGCGCCGCGTGGGTGACAACGTCGAAGTGCTCATCGACAATCCCAGAGATCTTCTGAAGACCGAGCGAATCGAGATGCTGCTGCGTGGCAGGTCTGTCCGATGGCTCGTGTCTTTGCGCAAAGACATTTTGATGTACATCGCCAGCGCGACGGGGAATCTTGTTCAGGCGGGAAACATCCAGAACATTCTGGGTGAAATGATGGACCCTACTGTAGAGGAGGACGAAGAGGACGAAGCCGGCGTCGTTGGCGAGAACGATAAAGGGATTGTCGGTCTTGCGAACCAGATCATCATGGATGCCTACAAACGCGGGGCCTCCGACATCCACATCGAACCTTACTCGTCACGGACGGACACCGTGATTCGCATGCGGGTGGACGGCAGCTGTCTCGAGTATCAGCGGATTCCGCCGGGTTATCGGCGGGCATTGGTGTCCCGCCTGAAGATCATGGCACGACTGGATATTGCGGAACGCCGCAAGCCGCAGGACGGCAAGATCAATTTCCGTCTGCCCCAGGGACCCAGCATCGAACTGCGGGTAGCGACAATTCCGACGTCACAGGGCGATGAGGACATGGTGCTCCGCATCCTTGGTGGCAACGAACCCCTCGCGCTCGACGCGTTGAACATGACAGCGCGCAACCTTCGGGAGATGCGCGTGCTGATCGAGATGCCGTACGGCATGTTCCTCGTCGTGGGACCGACCGGTTCGGGTAAAACCACGACATTGCACGCAGCCCTGGCGGCGATCAACAAACCCGATTTGAAGATCTGGACGGCGGAGGATCCGGTGGAGATCACGCAATACGGACTTCGACAGGTTCAGGTGCAACCTCGCATCGGCTTTTCATTTGCCGCTGCAATGCGCGCATTCCTTCGCGCCGATCCGGACGTCATCATGGTGGGTGAGATGCGCGACGAGGAAACGGTGCATACGGCCATCGAAGCCTCGCTCACCGGACACATGGTGTTCAGTACACTCCACACGAACAGCGCGCCGGAAACCGTTACCCGACTGCTGGAGATGGGACTGGACCCCTTCAATTTCGCAGACGCCTTGCTGGGTATCCTCGCACAACGGCTAGCCCGGACACTGTGCAACACATGCAAGGTGCCCTACGTCGCAACAACCAACCAGATCGACCAATTGCGGCAGGCGTACGGCCAGGAAGCGTTTGACGCGCTGCCCATGCCGACGTCGTTGCAACTCTATCGGGCCAAGGAAAAGGGATGCGAAGAGTGTCACAACAGCGGATACCGCGGCCGGGTCGGCCTGCATGAGTTGATGGTGGCCACACCTGAACTGAAACGGCTGATTCAAACCCGAGCCCGAACAGCCGAAGTAGCCCTTCGCTCTCAGCAGGAAGGCATGACAACCCTCTTGCAGGATGGAGTCCTGAAAGTGATTCAAGGCGTCACCGACATGACGCAGGTTAAGGCCGTAGCGAGCAAGTAACCAACAACCTTGAAGCACCAATGCCGCAGTAACAGGGCTGCCGCTACTGGCAGCCCGCCACTCTTCCGGCATTTACTTTGAAATTCGAAACTCTGACCTTTGTGTTGGCCAACGACGTTACGAACGGGCTCGAAAAATCCAGTAGAAACCTGGTATCGACTGCGGTTGTTGATGTACTTCCCAGCGATACAAACTGCGAACCGTTCCAGTAGTAACCCGATAGTGTTGAACCTGCCCGAACCAGGCGCATTTTACCCGCCGCATCGGATGCAGGGATGTCGGCCAACAACCCATCCGAAACCAGAAACTGATAGCTCTCATCCCCGTAGCTGTTCCTCAAAATCCCCTGCAAGCCGCCCGGCCCTGCAGGTAAGTCCATCACCGCGAATCGAACGGTGTGCTGGTTTCTTGCCGGCCAGTTTAAAAGAGCAAAATCCATCTGGACGTCAAAGTCTCCAGCCAGGCTGCAGCGACTCTGCAAGCCTTGATTTGTCGTCTCACCGGCAGTGGTATGCAGCATCTCCACTCCCTGGCTGGTTATGGTAATTGCTCCGGCGTCCGCAGGAACGTTGATAACATTCCAAAGGGACGTATCGATAGTGTCCTCGCTGAGGCTGTCATCCATAACGCGTTTGACACGAATATTGTCGAAAGCCGCGGCTGCCAAAGACGCCCCTACGACAGTTATGCCGGTATACCTGCTGATCGGCGCCCGAGCGACGGGGCCCAGTTGAGTTGGATTCAACGTTTGAGTGAGCCCATCTAACGTAAAGTGCACGCTACTGCCACCATCCCACGAGATACGCATAGTGTGAGGAGACGCCGGGTTAGAGACGACTCCAAGCGAACCCTGCAGGAACGAAGCTGAGCTGCAAGACGCGTTCGCGCACCGGAAGAGTTGGTAGGGTGCGGTGACTTGAGTGGATCCGGGCTGCACTCCAAGATTAAGGTCGGCAATAATGTCTCCCGCAAAACCACCCCCGGGCGTCCCGTCGTTGTAGAGCGCAAAGAGCAACCGCGCAGAATTGGTGTTACCTGATCCGGTAGGAGGTGGCTCCCATTCCAGCAGACGAACGCTCGCTTCAATCGTCCGAAGCCCGCCCAACTGTGTAATGAAGACTCCGTTTTCAAGAACCCCGCTCACCGGCCGCTGCGTCTTAAGATAGGCGAAGATCGCCCCAAGGTCCTCTGGCGGAAGCTGCGCCAGGCTGAGCCAGGGCATCAGCGTGTAGCCTTCGGGTCCGACCTTGGGGGACCCCTTCTCGATGTACTCCTTGTACTGATAAAACTTGTCCAAAAACTGGGGCTCGGACCAGCGCCCGATGCCGGTTTCGGGGTCGGGGGTAATGTTGGCGGTGACGACCACGGCGTTCGACGCCTGGAGATTCGAGTCGTCTCCCGTCACCACCTCGTAGCCCGCGCCCGACGTGACGTTGCGAAAGACCAACGTGCCGTAGCCGTCGGCGACGCCGTTCTGCAGGATCGTCCCGTCGGATTGGACGAGCTCGAGCGGCGTTCCAGGCGCCGCGTCGTCGACCAGGCGCGGGAGCACGCTGCCGTGCGCGCGCAACGCCGCGGGCTTGGC
>CAZPBY010000091.1:0-21241 GCA_964584785.1 uncultured Solibacteraceae bacterium | reverse complement strand
GCCCTCGACCGCCACCGCCGCCGCCGGCACCACCCCCGCCGCGGCCTCCGCCGCCTCCGCCACCGCGGCCACCACCGCCACCACCACCCCCGCCGCCTCCGCCGCCAGGGTCTTCGTCACCGCCGCCACCGCCGGCTGCGCCCATATCCAATCCAGCACTGCCTGGCGCGGACGTCGCCATTGTCTGATTCTTTGCCCAGGGTGAATCGGTCATGAACTTTTTCAGTTCTTCATCGCTCCACTGATTGAACGGTTTCTTTGTCCAAAACTCCTGCGCGATGGCGACCGAGGCAATAAGCAGGCAAACCAGACTTAGAAGGATGAAGCGGACTCGGACTCTCCCAACCTCCATATCCCCTCCTTATCATGGGTCATTTTCGATTCGCAGATGAAGACAGCCAATGAAAACCGGTGCGAGTATACCAACGCCGGATCGGGAAATGGTACTATCGCCAGCCTAAGCTCTGATGCGGTCGCAACGGCTCCTTCCGGTCCTTCTCCTTCTTTTCGTCGGCAGCGGATGTTCCGCGTTGATGTATGAAATCGTCTGGTTCCAGCTTCTTCAATTGGTGATCGGCTCGTCGGCCTTGTCGCTTGGCGTTTTGTTGGGAACGTTCATGGGGGGCATGTGCATCGGCAGCCTCGTCATGCCGCGCGTTTTGCCGGCCAATCCGCATCCATTGCGTATTTACGGATTGCTGGAGCTTGGTATCGGGGCGATCGGCGTGCTCGAACTGCTCGCCGTGCCGCTCGTTGGAGGAATCTACACTTCCATCGTCGGTCATGGCTTGGCCTCGATCCTGTTGCGCGCCGCCGTTTCCGCGCTCTTATTGCTGCCGCCGACGCTCCTCATGGGCGCCACGCTGCCGGCCATTTCGCGATGGATCGAAACAACCAGAGAAGGCGTTTCCTGGCTGGGCTTTTTCTACGGCGGCAACATTGCAGGCGCGGTGCTCGGCTGCCTGCTCGCCGGATTCTATTTACTGCGCGTGACGGATATGGCGTTCACGACGTACGTCGCCGTCGCCATCAATGTGACCGTCGGAGCCCTCGGGATCCGTCTCGCCAAACGCGCGCCGAATAAGGCGGTGACGGACCGCGACGATGAGCCGGCGGTCGAGACGGAATCGGCGCCGGAAGCGCCCAGCGATTCGAGCAAGGTTCCGGTCTACCTGACCATCGCGCTATCGGGATTCACAGCTCTCGGCGCCGAGGTCGTGTGGACGCGCGAACTTTCGCTTCTGTTTGGCGCGACGGTTTACACCTTCTCGATCATTCTTGCCGTTTTTCTGATCGGACTTGGCATTGGAAGCAGCTGCGGAAGCTTCATCGCGAGGACGTCTGAGCGGCCGCGCTACACGTTGGGTTTGTGTCAGGTTCTGCTGACGCTGGCAACGGCGTGGGCCGGTTGGGCGATCGCCTATACCTTGCCGTACTGGCCAATCGACATGTCCGCGAACTTCGATCCGTGGGAGGGACTGCGGCTGGATCTGCTTCGGACCACGTGGGCCGTTTTGCCGGCGGCTTGCTTATGGGGCGCAAGCTTTCCGCTCGCTCTCGCTTCGATCGCTTCACGAAAGGACGATCCCGGACGATTGGTCGGCGGCGTCTACGCCGCGAACACCGCCGGCGCGATTGCGGGATCGTTGTTGTTCAGCGCCGTTTTGATTCCTCTCATTGGATCTCATAATTCGGAAAGAGCACTCATCGCTCTTTCGGCAGCGGCGGGCTTGATCGTTCTTCGATCGTGGCGGCATGCCAAACAGACCACCGCCACGTTCGCCGGAGTTGCCGCTCTGGCCGGCGTGCTGTCGGTAACCGTACCCGGCGTTCCGCCTCTCGTGATCGCGTACGGGCGGCAATTCCAGAGCTGGGTGAAGAATCCTCCGACTGTCATTTATGTGGGTGAAGGCCGCAACTCATCGATCGCGGTCAGCGAATGGCCGAGCGGCGTTCGCAACTTTCACGTTGCCGGCAAAGTCGAGGCGTCTTCCGAACACGCGGATATGCGGCTGGAACGCATGCTCGGACATTTGTCCGCGCTGGTGCATCCGAAACCCAAATCGGTTCTGATCGTGGGCTTCGGCGCCGGCGTGACGGCGGGGACCTTCGTCGTTCATCCCGATATCGAGAGAATCGTGATCTGTGAGATCGAACCGCTGATTCCGACCGTCGTGTCGAAGTATTTCAGCGAACAGAATTACAACGTCGTGAACGACCGTCGAGTGCAGATCGTGTACGACGACGCCCGGCACTACGTTCTCACGACCAGGGAAAAGTTCGACATCATCACCTCCGACCCGATTCACCCGTGGATCAAAGGCGCGGCAACGCTCTACACGACCGAGTATTTCGAGACAGCGAAGAAACATCTCAATCCGGGCGGCGTTATCAGCCAGTGGGTGCCGCTCTACGACAGCACCGAAGATGTGGTGAAAAGCGAATTCGCCACTTTCTTCAAATCGTTTCCGAACGGCACCGCGTGGAGCAACGACATCCGCGGACGCGGCTACGACGTCGTCCTGATCGGGCAGGATGGACCGGCCGTACTCAACCTGGATGCGCTTTCGCAGCGGCTGTCGCAACCGGATCACGAGCGCGTGAAGCAATCACTCGAAGACGTCGGGTTCCGGCCGGCCTTGTCCGTGCTTTCCACGTTTGTCGGTGAAGGTCAGGGGCTGCGCCCGTGGATGGCGGATGGTGAGATCAATACGGATCGGGATTTGCGGTTGCAGTATCTCGCCGGACTTGTCGTCAACTTCAACGACCCCGACGGCATTCAACGATCATTTCTTCGATTCCGGCAGTACCCGGCCGGAGTGTTCACTGGCTCGCCCTATTTGATTGAAAGCTTGAGGCAGGCGCTGATCTGGTAGGCGCCCACCCCGACGCCGGCGATTGGATCGACTTTCGTCAGCATGGTAGTATGCGCGAATGTATCGACCAGCTTTCATCAAGAGCTCCTGTGCACTCCTTCTGATCTTCACCCTTTTCGTTTCTGTCGCGCCGGTCGCGGCTCAGTCGATTCCCGATCGAATTGCGGATGAACAGTTCTGGAAGTTAAGTACGGACATGTCCGAAGCGGACGGAACGTTTCGATCGGACAACCTGCTGTCCAACGAGATTTTCTTTCAGTACGTGATACCGGATCTGCTGAAGACCGCAAAGACCGAGCGTGCGTATCTCGGTGTCGGGCCGGAGCAGAATTTCACCTACATCGCGGCTCTGAAGCCGAAGATCGCGATCATTCTCGATATCCGCCGCGGCAATCTCGATCTGCACCTGATGTACAAGGCGATCTTTGAGCTTTCGAAAGATCGGGCGGATTTTGTCTCGATGCTGTTTTCGAAGAAGCGTCCTGAAGGGCTGACGGCCCAATCGACGGCGCGTGAGATCTTCGATGCGTTTGCGAGTGTCGAATCCAGCGAGGCGTTATACAAGGAGAACCTTCAAGCCATCGAAGATCATTTGAAGTCCAAACACAAATTCGCTCTCCTCGACCTGGACGTCCGCGGAATCGAATACGTCTATCGGAACTTCTATCAGTTCGGACCCGCCATTAATTACAGCTCGAGCAGCGGCGGATTCGGCGGTGGGATGGGCCGCGTCAGCTATGCCGATCTCATGACGGCGACCGACGAAGAAGGCCAGGCCCGCAGCTATCTCGCGAACGATACCAACTTCCGGTTTCTGAAAGATCTCGAATCGAAGAATCTTCTCCTACCGGTGATCGGCAATTTTTCAGGCCAGAAAGCTTTGCGTGCGGTCGGCAAGTATCTGAAGGACATCAATGCCAGAGTTTCCGCGTTTTACCTTTCGAACGTGGAAGACTACCTCTACCGTGACGGCAGCTGGAATAACTTCTGCACCAATGCCGCCTCACTCCCGACGGATGAGACCAGCATGTTCATTCGATCCGTCCGTGCCGGCAGGTATGGCAACGGCAGCGGCGGATTCGGTTTGAATTCGGATCTCGGTATTATCCAAACGGACGTCAAATCCTGCACGCCCGGCGGAAATTAAGACGGGTTAATCAGGTCGCTCATCACGCGGCCGAGGTAGCTGACGATGGATATGCCGCGTTCGTATTCCATGCGGGTCGGTCCGATGATTCCAAGGAAACCTGTATTGTGGTCGCTGGACGCGTAGGAGGACGTGATCAGAGTGAAGTCGCGCATTTCCGGAAAACCTAATTCCGATCCGATGCCGATATTCACTCCCTCGGCTCCCTGGTTGGTGATGCATTCGTTGAGTATCTTCACGAGACGGCTCTTCTCTTCGAACATCTTGAACAAATGGCGCATGCGTTCGACGTCCGCGAATTCGGGCTTGTTCAGGATGTTGGCGGCTCCTTCGACATAAACGGCTTCGGGTTCCGTTTCTTCCGTCAAGCTGTCGCGCCATGCGGTGAACAACGACAGCATGCGATCGTACAAGGTGCGCTCTTCCTGCATCATCCGCAGCAGATCGTTCCGGATCTGCATCAGATTTTTGCCGGCGAATTTCTCCACGAGGTAACGAGCGGCTCGATCCAGTTCATCCTGCGCATACACATCGGCAACGCGGATCAGCTTGCGTTGGACCAGACCGGAATTCGAAACGAAAATCACGAGGATTTTGCCTTCGCCCAGCGTGACGAATTCGATGTGCTTCAGAAGAGTGCGCGCCATTGGCGGCGCGAACACGATGCCGACATTGTTGGTGATCGACGACAGCACGAATGAAGCGCGCGACATGATCTCTTCGGGGGTCTCGCTTTCGGAAAGCATGCGGCTGATGTAGCGTTCATCCGACTTGCTCAGCTTGGAGTCGCCCAGCGCGTCGACGTAAAAGCGATAGCCTTTTTCGGAAGGCACACGTCCGGCGGAGGTGTGCGGTTGAACCAGGAACCCCGCCTCCTCGAGATCCGCCATGATGTTGCGAATGGTCGCGGGGCTGAGCCGCCAGTCGATGACTTTCGAAAGAGTCCGCGAACCGACCGGTTCACCTGTCGTGACGTAGGATCGAACGATCAAACGCAGGATGTGACTCGGCCTTTCATCGAGTTGACGGGCATCCTCTTTGTCCTTTGGCGACATCGAGTCTCTTATAACAATCCCGCGACAAACCTGTCAATGCGCGGGGAGCCATCGGATTGCGGAGATCGCATTTTGAATTCGATCCTGAAATATTCCTGGAACGCTCGCATGAGTGCACCGGTCAATTGCTGGAGAGTTGGACGCACAGGAAGGAACTCCGCACAACCCGCCATTTCCACGGCAAGGAGTCCGGCGTCGGGCATGCGAGTGGCACGGGCGAGGGCGTCGTGATTGACGGTAATGGGCATCGACCCGTGCTGCAGGAAGCTGCGCCGAACGCGGCGTTGAGCGCTGCCCACGATCTTCCGTCCATCGACCATCAACTCGTAACGCGACGGAGACAGAAAACACGGCGGATCGGAGCCGGCATCCAGCGGGCTGGGTTTGCGCGTGTCGGGGGCCAGTCGTGCCGGAATACCCAGGCGATTGAAGCCCAGGCAGAGAGCCTCGGAGACACGTTTGTAATTGCCGTAGATCGTATCGCCGAACACGTTTATGTCGTTTGAGATGACGGCATAAGTCAGCTCGTCGTCGTGCAGGACGGCCCGGCCGCCGGTAGGACGATGGACCATGTCGATGCCGTTTTCGTGGCAGTATTCGACGTCGACGGCTTTCTCGATTTTCTGGTTCCGGCCGAGGGAAACGGTCGGCCGGATCCAGGAGTAAAAACGAAGAATGGTCTGGGGGGCGGCGTTCTTCTCGACCTCATCGAGAAGGGCGGCGTCGACGGCCATGTTGGTTGAGCCGTCGAGCGCCCCATCCAGAATGAGGTCCCATGCGGTCATCTTTAGTTACTGGCTTCGCCCTGCCGGGCTCGCATTCGCTCCGCTCATGAGTTACTGGCTTCGCCCTGCCGGGCTCGCATTCGCTCCGCTCATGAGTTACTGGCTTCGCCCTGCCGGGCTCGCATTCGCTCCGCTTATGCGCGGACTATGGAACTTCGACCGCAACGACGCCGTTCACATATTGGTTGGCCCCGTTCGGCCGAAGGACGTAGAAAGCAACGGACGAGCCCGACTTGAACAGCTTCTCCGCGCGGCGGAAATCGTCGACGCCGTGAATGTCGAGTCTCTGACCACCCGCGCTGATGCGGTTGATGATCCAGCCTTCATTCAGATTTGCATCGTCGGCTGCGCTATCCCGATCGATGGACGTGATGATCACGCCGTCGTTGGAAGGCAGGCCGAGCCGGCGAACCTGCTCCTGTGTAATCGGCGCGACGTGTAAACCGAGACTCACTTCAACGCCTTCGCCCTGGTTGCTCTTCGGCTGAACGGTGTTCTGATTATCATTCGAGACGACTTCGGTACGGTCGGCGATGACCACGGGCAGCGTCATTTCCTTGCCGTCGCGATTGATGCGTATTTGAACGGTTTTACCGATCGGCTCATTGGCAATGATGTCGAGAAGGACGGCCCCGCTGGGCGTTTTCTTTCCGTCGATCTCGAGAATCACGTCGCCGACACGGATGCCCGCCCGGGCAGCCGGCTTTCCGGAAACGACATCCTGAACGACAACACCCTGCTTGACATCCAGGGCGCGCAACAACTGAGGATCTTCCGTGTACGAAATGCCGATCCCGCCGCGCGTCACCTTCCCAGTCTGAACAAGCTGGTTGTAGATCTTGATGGCGGTATTCGAAGGAAGCGCAAATCCGAGTCCGGCGAACTGCCGGTTTTCCGAGATGATGGCCGTATTGATGCCGATGACTTCGCCGGCCATGTTGACGAGCGGTCCGCCGCTGTTGCCGGGATTGATGGCCGCGTCGGTCTGAATGAAACTCTGGAAGCCGCGATCCGCGCTCGGCATACCGCCCAGGTCTTCGCGTCCTTTGCCGCTGATGATTCCTGCCGTCACGGTGTGATCGAAATTAAACGGACTGCCGATGGCCAACACCCAATCACCCACGCGCACGGGATCCGAGTTGCCGAGTTTCGCGGTGGGAAGATCGTGCCCGACGTCGATTTTGATGACCGCGAGATCGGTTGCAGAGTCCGTGCCGATGACCTTCGCCTTGTATTCCGACTTGTCATCGAGCCGCACCGTGATCTTGGTCGCTTTGTCGACCACGTGCTGGTTCGTGAGGATGTAACCGGCTTTGTCGACGATCATGCCGGTGCCCACGCCGGACTGCTTCTCAGGACCATCGGGGGTATTGCCGAAGAAATCGAAAAAATTGAAGGGCTCGCTCGGCTGACGATTACCACCACCACGTCCCCCCCGGCCTCTCACGGGCTGCTCAACCACCGATTCCGTGCTGATATTGACGACGGCGGGACTGAGTTGTGCCGCGATCTGAGAAAAGGCGTTCGAGAGTGAGACCGGATCCGGAATGATGAGCGGAGCGGCTTTCTGTTCGCCGGCCCTTGCTCCGCCGGACACGATCGTCCCGATCACCACCCCAATCGAAAGCGTTGCAACAATCAAGGTGAGATAAAGCAATCGTCTGTTGTTCATGGTTGGTACCTTTCGTATGTATGTGCGAGAAAATTATAACGCAGTAGCCACGGGGCTTAAGCCCACGAAACGAACACATAGACGGGCGGGGCCGGTAATCGCTTTGTAAAGACTTTGTTAAGTACCGACGGACACGCCCTTACGCAGGGTTTTCAGCCTTTCCTCAGCGGCAGCAAGCGTCTCTTCGCGTTTACAGAATGTGAATCGGATGATGTCTTTGCCGGTTGCCGGATCATTGAAAAAGCTGCTTCCCGGCACCGTGGCCACGCCGATGTCCTTCACCAGGAATCGTGAAAACTCGACGTCGTTGGGGTAACCCCAGTCGCCGATGTCGCACATGATGTAGTACGCGCCCTTGGGCAGCATCGGATTCAAGCCGGCTTCGGTCAGCATCTTCATGGTTCGGTCGCGGCGTTCCTGATAGTGCCTGGCCAGACTCGTGTAGTAGTCGTCCGGCAATCGCAGGGCCGTGGCTCCGGCATCCATCAGCGGAGCGGGAGCGCCGACTGTCATGAAATCGTGCATCTTTCGGATCGCGCCGGTGATCTCGGGCGGCGAAAGGATGTAACCGACGCGCCAACCGGTCACGCTGTAAGTCTTGGACATGCCGTTCACGAGGATTGTGCGGTCGCGCATACCGTCGAGGGTGATCATGGAGACATGTTTCACGCCGTCGTAAATGATGTGCTCGTAAATCTCGTCGGTGATGCAAAGCACGTCCCACTTCTGGCACAGCACGGCGATGTATTTCAGTTCTTCCCGTGTGAATACTTTCCCCGTCGGATTGTTCGGGGTGTTCAAAATGATCGCCTTCGTTTTGTTGTTGAACGCGGCGGAAAGCTCCTTTTCGTCGAAGGACCAGTCGGGCCGGCGCAGGCTGACGAAACGAGGCGTGGCGCCGGAGATGATGGCGTCGGGCCCGTAGTTTTCGTAGAAAGGTTCGAAGACGATGACTTCATCACCGGGGTTGATGACGGCCAGCAGGACGTCGATCATCGCTTCGGTGGATCCGCAGGTGACCGTAATCTCGCGCTCGGAATCGATATCGATTCCGAGGAATCTCTTGGTCTTATAAACGAGCGAATCGCGAAAATTCTTGGCGCCCCAGGTGATCGCGTATTGATTGATGTCGGCGTTGATGGCGTCGATGGCCGCCCGCTTCAGCATTTCAGGAGCAGGAAAATCGGGGAATCCCTGAGACAGGTTGACGGCGTTGTGCATCATCGCCAGACGCGTCATTTCCCGGATGACGGACTCGGTAAACTGCGTCGCCTTGTGCGAGATCGGTTTCTTGAACATTCCATTACTCCTTCAGAACTTCTGCGTCGAGCGCGCCATCTCGGGAGAATCGGTTCTTGGCGGCGACTTTAGTTTCATCCCGAAAATCAGAATCGCGCGTTCCATCGTCGATGCAAGGAAGTTCAGCGGCTCAACCTGGTATGGCGGAAGGGCGGATACGGCGGCGACCGTTTTGTCGCGGACGATGATCGGTCGAAAGAAGGACTCGGGGTCCGTGATCTGCTCGGAAATGATTTCGGGGAAAACCGCATCGCCTCGGCTTTTCCAAAAAGACAAACCGTCGTCCTTGGCGATGTACACCGCAATCGAGCGCGCAAAGGGCTCTGCGAACTGAAGCCATCGCGCCAACATTTCCGGCTGGGAACGTGCGTCGGCCAGCTGGTTCTGCGCGTCGACAAACGTCCGTAACTGCTGGATTTCCTTTTTCAGGCGTTCGCGTTCAGTGCCCCATTCCGTGGCTGCTTTCTTCAGTGCTTCGTCATTCGTGGCCAATTTCTGTGTGAATTGCGCGTGGACCGATGCCCGCGTCTGCTCGATCGCGCGGTCAACCGCCTGCTGACGAACGGTTTCCGCCGCCTTTAACCGGCCGTCATACTCCGTTTCAAGACTCTGACGTGTTTCTTCAACAATCCGTTGAAGTTCGAAGGCGAGCGCCGGCGAAATGGCCTGTAATATGCGATCCAGCATAGAATTGCGGATTATATCGTACAGGACAATTGCAAAACGCCGTTTGAATTTCAGATTTTCGAGCGAGTCTTCGGGCGCTGAGCCACCCAACTTCGCGCCGCTTGTGCAAACTTTGCATCGCCGCTTCAAACTTCTCCCGGTCACAACAAGACTTTGAAACAGTTGCGCGAAATGTTTTCGAACCCCGCCCAACGTTGCGCCGCTTGCGCGAACTTTCCGCCGCCGTTTCAAACTTCTCCCGGTCGCCGCGAGACGTTGAAACGGCTGCGCAAAATGTTTTCTAACTTTTCCAACTTTGCTCCGCTTCCGCGAACTTCCTTTTGGTGACGCACAACAAAATGTGGCTTTGCCTCAAGGTCATCGGTCTTGCCGAAAACTGCTTGTTCGGACGCCAAATAGTACCCGAGTGAAGGAGTGGGGCACGTATCAGGATGCCCGCTCGCTTCGCTCAGGTACTGTTTTCGTTCCTCATTAGGACTTTTGAGGCAAAGCCACAAAATGTCGGCATGCGGGACGTTTCCGGGTGACATATCGGCAGCGGCGACTTATATATAAGGAAGTCCGCTTTTTTCAGCGCAACTCAAGGGGGGCGCACCGGTTTCGACGGGAACGAAGAAGCGGAAGACGCATACCGAGGCCCAGGCCCTCGTAAAAACTTGGAAAACAATTAACTGCTGACACTCAGTTAGCACTGGCTGCTTAACGCTAGCCACGTCCTTGGTTAGTTCGCCTGTAGGCTGATTAAAGGGCGTCACTTTTTGCAGGATAGCCCCTCGCGGGTGGCCCGCCGGCGAGGGGCGAAACTCAACGGGCTGATGCTTCGGTCAGGTTGCAGGTTCTTTCAGGCCGCGGCACGACAAAAATCAGAACCTGACAAGTATGTAGACTCTTTCGCGGAACGTTTTCGGACGCGGGTTCGATTCCCGCCGCCTCCATTACTGCTTGTCTCGCGAAAGCCCCTATTTACGCAAACCCGCGTTTTCGAGAGCGATTTTTGTACCTCGGATTGCCGCGACTTCAGCGTGCATGATAAGGTCGGCGTATGGCTACTTCCTCAGAAAGCGCTTCCTTCGAGCAGGGTATTCGACCTCTGATGGAAATCCTCATACCGGGCAGGGCAGAAGCGATCCTTGGCTTTCAGCCGGACCCACAGCTTCAGGCTCGCATCGACGATCTGGCAGAAAAGTCAACGGAAGGCCTCCTGACGGAAGCGGAGAGGGACGAATATGCCGGCTTCATCCGTGCGAATAAGTTCGTCGCAATTCTCAAACGCCAAGCCCGTCATCTGGTCAATGACTCCTCAGTAGATGATCACAGCGAGGAGTAGAACAAAGGTTCGCGAGCACGCCCGGAATGTTTGCGAATACTGTCACTTGCACCAGGATGATTCCCCTCTTGCCGCTTTGCACATCGAGCACATCATTCCGAAGATTCACGGCGGAACCGATGATCTCGATAACCTCGCCCTTGCCTGTATCGATTGTAATCTGCACAAAGGCACGAATTTGACAGGCATCGATCCGCAGAGCAGTCAGGTGACTGAATTGTTTCACCCCCGCAGGCAAAAGTGGCAAGACATTTTGAGTGGCAGGGCATCTATCTGATCGGCAAGACCGCTGCGGGTCGCACCACAGTCCGAGTTCTCAACATGAATTCCGAAGATCAGATCGCTTTGCGTTCTTCCTGATCCCAAGAGTCAGTGGAGTATTGAGGTCAGGTGTACTAGACGTGTTCGACATTGTTCGAAAAAAGACATCGATTACTGATCGCGTTGCTAATGGCTTCCAGGTTTCGCACTTCAATACCGCGGTGCTTGGCTCGGCCAGCGGAATGGAATGCAGAATGCGTTACTGTACAATGCAACTGTGACCTATTCCCTTGAGAACTTTTCGCGATATTTGGACGACGTTTTCCGCAAGAATCGCAGGTCCACAGCATCGGTACCGCAACACCTTTACCACTACACTACGCCGGCGGGTCTCGTCGGAATCGTAAAGAACCAGCAACTTTGGGCGTCGAATGTGGAGTTCCTGAATGACACGAGCGAGCCGAGCCATGCGTTCCACGTCATCGAAACAGCATTCGACGGGGTTAAGAAAACAGCTGACGTCAGTGACAAGGTCAAGGAGCTACTGGACTCATTTTGGAATTGGACTACATCGGATCGCGCGGTGCACGGCCCACATCTATATGTATTTTGCTTTTGCGAACACGGGGATCTCCTAAGCCAGTGGCGAAGTTACGGCGTGCGCGGCTCCGGCTGCGCGATTGGTTTTGCCGCGCAAGCCCTCCAGAGCCTCCTGCGTGTGGAAGAAGGGCAATATTTGATAAAGACTGAATACGAGGAAGGACGACAATTCGAAGAGGCGCAGTCTGTGCTCAGAGAGATCATTGCTTTTGTATCGTCAGTGGAAAGAAAGGTGGGCCCGCTCGGCAGCGCGGCCTATAGTGACCACCTGAATCTTTATCTCAACAAGGTGCGGACCGCGCTTCATTCGGAGGTTATTCGGCTCTGCGCGAAATTTAAATCTCCGGCGTTTCGCGAGGAACGGGAGTGGCGCATACTGCAATTCCTACCTCCGCGTACGGATCATCTGGACGTCAAGTTCAGGGCAACGGAAAGCCGGATCGTGCCGTACGTGGAACTGGAATTCTCGGCGGATGAAAATCGCCTGCCGATCGACCGGGTGGTCGTAGGACCGACAATGGGTCCAGGTGCATTCCACAATTCCGTGCGCGTCCTATTCGACGCCTGCCGCTACGACAACGTAGAGGTAATCGACTCCGTCGTTCCTTTTCGAGGCTAACTTGCTCTCTTGATTATT
This sequence comes from uncultured Solibacteraceae bacterium, assembly GCA_964584785.1. Taxonomy (GTDB): domain Bacteria; phylum Acidobacteriota; class Terriglobia; order 20CM-2-55-15; family 20CM-2-55-15; genus JAHFTY01. The sequence goes on along the minus strand of CAZPBY010000091.1, from coordinate 8,895 downwards.
CTGGCTGGGCAGCCAAGCTCGCGTCGATCAGAGCAAAGCCGTTTGGCTTCGTGTCTTCGGCATGAAGACAGAACGAGTGGTGGAATATCAGAAGTGTGTGGAAAAGCCAACTTCGTTGAAAAACAAATTCGACGTTACCGTGGATGGTCTTGAACTGTGGATTTATGGTTCGGTTCCGTGTGTGGACATCGATGCAGTCAAAACAGCGCTGAGCTGAATGGCGATATTCAGAAGTTTAAAGCCTCGTCAATGCTGGAGGTTACATGAAGTGGGAAGAACGTATCGTTTTGGATCCAGCGATCCTGGCTGGGAAACCGATCATTAAGGGAACGCGCCTGGCAGTGGAATTCATCATTGATCTTCTCGCGCAAGGTTGGTCTGAACACCAGATCTTCGAAAATTATCCCGGGGGTCACACACGAGGACGTTCAGGCCTGCCTTGGATACGCCAGCAACGTCCTTCATTCTGAAAAACTTTACCCGCTCCAGCACTGACGTGCGTCTTCTCGCGAATGAAAATATTGCCGGCGACATGGTCGTTGCCCTTCGTAGCGAAGGACAGATGTTATCTGGATACGAACTGAGGCTCCGGGCTCCAGCGATCGTGACGTACTTCAACTCGCGCAGACTCAACAGTACTGGATGCGGATTTTCAGGATCTTTCACCCAGGTTCCGGATGACTCTCCCCAGCTTGTCCCCAACGTTTACCGTGTATTGATCGTCCATGAAGGCTGCAGGCATTGGCGTCCGGCAGTCGGGCAGTTGGGACGGCGCTCTCCTTCAAAACCGGCCACGAGGTGATCACCGACTTCGAGGCTAATTGTCAGGCTAATATTGTCACGGTGTACTTGACAGCACAAAGTACTCCGCGTAGTGTGGCAAAGCGGTGAAGTGGATCAAGAGGCTGGTTAAGATCGTAAGCGTGTTAATCCTTGTTCTTGTTCTCGGAGGCGCGACTCTGGTTGCGATGGTGCGGTGGGAGCACGGACGTGAGATGACGCTTCCGAAACCGACCGGGCATTTTGTGGTCGGCCGGACCAGCTTCACGTGGACGAACGAGGTGCTGAACGATGACCTCGCGCCGACCGCTGGAACGAAGCGGACAGTGTTCGTTTGGATATGGTATCCCGCCTCCACAGCGCAGCAGGCAGTGCCGGCGGACTACATGCCGCCGGCCTGGCGCTCCGCGCAGGGCGCCGCGACCGGAACCTTGATGCGCGATTACCTCAACCACGATTTCGCTCTCGTCCGCACGAACAGCCTCGTCGATCCGGCTGTTTCGGCGGAGCAACCGGCCTATCCGGTTGTCATCATGAGGCCAGGCAGCGGCGCTTTGACGGCGGAATTCACTACGCTCGCAGAAGATTTAGCCAGTCACGGCTATTACGTTGCAGGGTTCGACGCGCCCTATCGAAGTGGCGTGGTCGTATTCCCGGATGGTCACGTCGTCAAACGCCAGTCGGCCAACAATCCAGAAACGATGAGTTATGAAGCAGGCAAACAAGTCGCCAACAAACTGCTGCCGATGTGGACCACCGACGCGTCGTTCGTGGTCGATCAACTGGAGCGTCTCAACCGATCAGACCCTTCCGGAAAGTTCACAGGAAAGCTCGATATCGCAAAGCTCGGCATCTTCGGACATTCATTCGGCGGCGCGACAGCGCTGCAGTTCTGCCACGACGACAGGCGGTGCAAGGCCGGCGTGGATATCGATGGGATGCCGTTCGGAAACGTTGTTCAGGAAGGTGCGGCGCAGCCATTCTTGTTCATGTTCAGCGATCACGCGAATGAACTCTCCACAACAGAAGGCCGCGAAGTGCTCGCCGATATTCACTCGGTTTACGACCATCTGAAAAGCAGCCGCCACGTGGTCATGATCCGTGGGGCCAACCATTTCACGTTTACCGATCAGATGGTGACGAAGAGCAGCTATTTCATTCGCGCCTTTCTGCTGGCGACGCGTGGGCCAGCCGCTTTGCGGGGCCTTGCCATCACGAGAGCGTATGTCCACACATTCTTCGACGTGTATCTGAAAGGTGCTCCGGCCGGCGAATTGACGAAGTTGCGGCAGGCATTCGGCGAAGTGCAGCCTTTCGACGATCTGCCGCCGGACGCCCCGTCCCGCTAGCCTCGATTACCGGCTCGGCGGTCTGAAGGTCCTACCAACGCCGGCCAACAGCTGGCGATCTGACTCTAATCCGTATTGGAATGTGGCACACAAATTGGGACTCAATTCATGTGATCGGCTAGCCCCCACGGGACGGACAACATCCGAGTTCTCAATATGAATCCCGAAAAGCATCTACCTTGAGTTTGACGCTCGTATTCTGTTGTATTACAATCAAATACAGTCAGGATGCGTAGTGATCACTTACAACACGGAAAATCTGACTAAACACAAGGTCACGGTCGTCGAAGTTGATGAGGTATTGAGCGATCCTCGCCCAATCTGGCTCGATCTGGGACCAAGTTCGACCGGAAACGATCGTCTGATGTTCATCGGGCTAACCAAACTCGGCCGCGCCCTGGAGGTTGGAATTGAGCTTATCGGCGAAGACGAACACGTTTTTCACGCCATGGCCGCGGGCGAACATTATCTGAAGGAGTTTAATGCCCAATAAAGAAACAGCGAAACAAAGGAAAGAACGGCTCAGCAAGCGCGTCGAAAAGATCCGCCGAGAAGCCGGAGAACGGCTTACTAAAGACGCGGTCATACAGTGCCGCGTCGAGATCGGACAGATGGATGATCTCCAAGAGATAGCCACGGCAAAAGGGTTGTCGGTAAGCGCATTGACGCGCATGTGGCTTCTCGAACGTCTTCGACAAGAGAAACCGGCTTAGGTTCACGTGTGACCGGTCTGTCGCGTCGGCTAAGAATGAAGAAAAACTCTATCCCCCGCGACGCTTCGGTCAGCCATTGCCGTCAATTCTACGTCTTCCTGCAGCGTTCTGTTGTCCTGAAGAGTATTGGCACATTACATACACTTGTAGTAAGCTTCACCACATTCTTATGAAATCACCCAGATTATCGAAGCTTGAACTGCAGATCATGCAGGCTTTTTGGCGGCTCGGAGCTTGCTCGATTCGCGAGGTGCAGGAGACTTTTCCGCTGAAGAAGAGGCCGGCGTATTCGACCGTGCAAACCATGGTGTATCGCCTGGAAGCGAAGAAGGCCGTGCGCCGCGTCAGGAAGATCAGCAATGCATTTATCTTCGAAGCCGCCATCTCGAGCCACGACACCAGGCGGAAACTTCTTGGCGACTTGATTTCGTTGTTTGGCGGTGTGCCGGTGATGACACAGCTGGTCGAGTCCGGATCTGTGACGCTCGAGGATCTCGACGAGGCCAGAAAAACGCTGCGGCAATTGAAGAAGGAGAGACCGTGAGCCACCTCTGGCAATCGACGATCTTTGGCCTGACCGCAGCAGCGATCACCTTCACGCTGAGAAAGAATCATCCGCGCGTACGTTACTGGGTGTGGGCAGCGGCGTCTCTCAAGTTCCTCATCCCTTTCTCGTTGCTGATCAACCTCGGCAGTCGACTCAGTTGGCGGATTCCGGAATATGCTCCGCCGCCGGCTGTCACGATCAAATCGACCGCTCGACCACCAGACGTGCTTCCGCTGCTGTTGATGGGTTCTGCCAATGAAGGGGCACGCGTGGCGGACATCGTCGAGAGGCTCTATCCGATTTCCCTCGCCGCATGGATGTTCGGTTGCGCGACGGTGTTACTCCGCTGGATCTCCCTTTGGACAAGAATGCGAAGTCTGGTGCGTCGCGCATCGCCCGTAAGCGAAGGCCGTGAACTCGAGCTGTTAAGATCTTTTGAAACGAATGTCCGGCTTCGCAAACCGCTTCGATCCGGCTTCGCAAACCGCTTCGAATGGTTTCCTCTAGTGCTGTGGTTGAACCCTGCGTGTTCGGCATCCTTCGGCCAGTTCTCATCTGGCCGGCACGGTTGTCCGAGAAGCTTGACGGGCAACAGAGTCACGCGATCATGCTGCATGAACTCTCGCACGTCCGCAATCAAGACAATTTGTTCGCGAGTATTCACATGATTGTCGAGGCGGCTTTCTGGTTTCATCCGCTGGTCTGGTGGATTGGCCGCCGGCTGGTGGACGAACGGGAGAAGAGTTGCGATCACGATGTTCTCGAGTGCGGCATCGCAGCGGACACTTATGCCGAGAGCATTTTAAAAGTCTGTGAGTTTTGCCTGGAATCACCGCTGCCATGTGCGGCGGGAATTACCGGGGCCGAGCTTACGAGTCGAATCGAGACCATTATGCGCAATCGTTTTCCGAAAACATTGCGCCTCCGCCACGCGCTGATGCTCGTCGCCGCCTCGGCCATTGTGCTGGCAAGTCCTATCCTGTTCGGCTTCGTTCATCCCGCTCCGCAAGCTCGGGAAGCTTTCGAGGTTGCTTCCATCAAGCCGAAGAAGTTCCAGCCCGGCATGGTCGGCGTCAGTTTTCTTCCTGGCGGCCTCGTCCGCGGCGAGCAAGCGCCGCTCCCGATGCTCATCTCCGACGCCTACAGCGTGTCGATGAAGCAGCTAGACCTCGAAAAAGTGCCGAGAGCCGTCATGGAAGACGTCTACGATTTCGAGGCGAAAGCTGGTGCCAACGCATTACCTGCTTCGGCCCCGGCCAAAGAGCGGACTCAGCAACTGCGGCGAATGCTTCAGACGCTCCTTGCCGAGCGCTTCAAGCTTGTGATTCACAAAGAGCAGCGGGAAACCCCTGTCTACGCCTTAACTGTCGCGCCTAACGGTCCGAAGTTCGAGGTCTCCGAAACGGTCCGCAAATGTCCGCAGGACTCGCCCAATGATCCGTTCGTCGCGCGCTTTGGCTCTCCCTGCGGCAAGCTCGCAGGCGGTCCGGCCAGTGGCATCAAAGGCTGGAATATCACTACGGCGCAGTTGATTTACGATCTGGAGACTTTCGGTGATCGCCGAATTGTGGATCGCACCGGTATCACCGGGCACTTCGATGCCGCATTGCCGCCATGGAATCGCTCGTCACAATTCCCGACGACCGCTCCACGCGATCCGGACGAGGTCGCACGCGAGTCTGCGGTTGAAGATCCCAATGGGCCGTCCATCTTCACAGTGATTCAACAAGCTCTTGGATTGCGCCTGGAATCGGTGAAGGCTCCCGTTGAGATCTACGTCGTCGGCCACATCGAGCGTCCAACGCCCAATTGATGACCTGCGGCTTCCGCCGCCAATCAATTCAGGGCGGACCTGTTGACGTCTGATCCCCGTGGGTAATACAATCGTATTACCTATGCCGACAATCACAGTAAAATTGGACAAAGAACGCGCCAAACTGCTTACCAAATGGGCGCGGCGCCGAAAAGTAACCAAATCCGATGTCATTCGAGACCTGATCGATCAGGGGGAGAAGATCGAAACCGCCGATGACTTGTTGGATTGGCTCGAGGCGAACGAAGGCAAGGGGCTGGGCTGGAGGCAGCGCACGAAGTGAGCCCGCCTGTTCTGTTGGATTCGTCGTTCCTGATCGCTCTCGAAAGGGAGACTTTCGAGCGGGAGAACGGCCCCGCGCGCCGGCTCTTGTCGAAACTGCGAGGCCGCAAGATTGTGATTTCGGTGGTGACCGTGGCGGAGATTCTCGAGGGCTCTGTGGATCGCGACGCGGCGCTCGCCTCCCTGCGGGCATTTTCCATTCAAGGCCTACACTTGGCACACGCGGCGAGGTGTGCATCGCTGCAGTCTCGCGCACAGCGGAGAATGGGAGAAAATGATGCGTGGCTGGTCGCGACTGCGGAGTTGCTCGGCGCGGAAGTGGTGGGTGAGGACCGCACCGCTTTCGAGCGACTCGGGAACCGGTATCTACGCTTCAGATAGTCCGAGCGCACCTGACATTTGCTGACGCACCTGTTCGATTCACGCCGCCTCCATCGTCGGTAAGATGCTGGGCGGTTGCCTCTTACCTGTAGTCGCGCTTTGCAGGTGTTATCGCCCAGGATCGGGAATCTCTTGCTCGAAAACCATCCGAGTGGCTCGCCTACAATCTGCTGGAGCAGCGTGTCTTCAGGCTGCGACGGCCGCTGAACTCGGTACGCTTCTGAAATCCTAATTTCGACACATGGGAAGATTTTTTGCGTCGTGGCTAAGATCATCGCGGCGGCGACGAAGATGTTGTCCGGGCGGTTGAGGGTTTTCTCGGTCGCGGAAAAGGTCTTCTCCGCGATGGGAAGATCTCTTCCCGCGAACCAGAATATTGCGTGCGCGGCCGGGAAGGTTTTTGTCGTTCCGAAAATAATACGATCCCGCACGAACAGAGGCTTCTCCGGCATCCATAAGGTTTTTTCCGTGACTGAAATGATCCTCTCGTCCGCTGTGTCTTACAAATTATTGATGATCGGTTACTTGCAGCGTTATGAAAAGATCCTTTCAGTGACTGAAATAATCCTCGGCCACTCTGATAAGACTCCCTCACCACTGCAAGAGGTTTCTTCCTCGCCCAATAAAACCGGCGCCGGCGCTGACTTTATGTTCGTTATGAACTGAAAAATGGACGTTTCCAGTGGATCGTAGTCACGTGTACTCCAATTGGCGTGTGTGCCATATTCGAGCGGCTTCGGCGGGTTGAAGAATCCGTAAGTTCAGCACAACCCGCCTGTCTACTTATTGCTCTTCGAGGTTCAGTTCGCGCCGCAATTCCAGGCGGAACCTTCCCCGGCCGGCGGGTGTCAGGCTGATGAAGCTGCAGCGATCCTGCAGGCGGCGACGCAACAGGATCAATCGCGTTTCGAGGTTGTCTTTGAAGTCGGGCAACTGCAGGCCGGCATCCAGCCGGATTTCCTTGTTCGAGAATTCCTGGCGTCCGGTACGCCGATGTTCGACGAGAAGCTTCCAGAAGATGCGGCCGGCGGTTCCCTTGATCAGGTATTCGTCATCGATGAGGATACTGTCGTCCGCCGGGTAGTGCTTGATGATCGAAGCGGCCGGCTGCGGCTCGGCCGTGTCCAGACGCCCGAGCATGGCCATCGACGCCGCCAGATGACGCGCCGCGATTTGCACCACGCGCTCATCGTCCAACAGGAACCGGCCGGGAATCTCGCTTTGCAGGCAGAGCACGCCGAGCAATTCGTTAAGAGCCAGAAGGGGAACCACTAACTGGCTGCGGACTTCGGGAAGACCCGGCAGGGCAATTTCTTTGTCGAGCAAGTCCTCTTCGCCGCGACGATCGAGCCCGGATCGTACAGCCCTCGACAGCAGCGTCTCGAGCGTCACGTTTGCGGTTCTCACCACGGTGCGCCGCTCGGCCGCGACGCCGAGAATCCCTTCGCCGATCCACACTTCAGAACCCGCGCCCGAGACCGGATAGCCGTGACTGGCCACCGTATACAGACGCTCGCCCTTCTCATCCGGCGCCATCACGAACGAACGAGCGTAGCCGAACAGCGTGGAAAAGGAATCGAGCGCGACATCGATCAGTGAATCCAGGTTGTCACAGGCCGCCAGTCGCTCCGTGAACCTTTCGAGTTCGGGAAGGTAGCCGGCCTTCGCAACGCTGTCCACCCGAACCTCCGCATTCAACGGCCGGCAATCGAGGACGCGGTAGATGTCCACGCCGCGCAGGTGGAACACCTGACTCATGCCGGTCTGCGACGCCACGGCGTCCAGACGCAACTTCATTCGATCGAAGGCCGGCCCTTCCGTGTCGGTCCGCTCATAGTGCAAGTCCAGGCGGAATTGCTGACACGTTTCCGGCGACACCACGATCACCTGCACCAACGGGTTCTCCATGATGTTGTGCCGCGTCTTGTTGAAAAACTGGTAAGAGAGTCCAACGTGGCCGGCGTCGATGCGGTGAACAATCGAAAGGAAGGTCAGGTTCGGCGTCCCTTCGCGATCGCAAGAGCAGATGGTCGCCGGAATCACGCCTTCAAAACAGGATGCAATGCTTTCGAGTGGAACCGTAAAAACGTGCGCTGAACTCATAAGCGCGAACCGGCGTCCGGCCCTGGGGTTTGATTGAATATTTGTTCCGGGACAAAGCGCAGCTTCACCAGAACAGAAGAGGTTTCCAGTTCTCTTTTCCAAAACGTCTCGACCGCGCGGCGCGGCATTCCAATCTGCTCGTTCAGACCGGCAAATGCGTCGCGATGCTGTTCGACGGCAGCCAGGTCCGCCGCATCCGGCTTTGTCGTCTCAATCCATGTCCCCTTCAGCTGGACCGATTGCAGGTTGGTCGGAAGCGTGAAAACAACCGTAATGCGGCCGATGGTTGAAAGGTTGTCCAGCGTTCTGGCGCTCGCAGCCTGCGCAACGCAAAGGCTGATGCTCTGCCGGTCTTCAGACACCACCGGACCCCAGGCGCGTACGATTTCAGGGGTGAGCCCCACGTCGCGCGTACCCACCACAACAGAGACGCCGCTTTCGAGAAAGGACTTCATCTTGTCGTTGATGACGGCGGCACGCCGGGGTGAATTTTTAGGAATCATTTAGGAACGCGCTCTCCTGCGCTTTGCTATTGTGCCCCAGGATCACAGTAAACACTTCCAACATTGAAAGGGGTAAATCAGATGGCGACACAGTCCGACAAGAGCACGAATCCAGAATTTGAACTGCTCGGCGTGAATCACGTGGCGATGGTCTGCGGGGATATGCGGAGCACGGTCGACTTTTATACGAAGGTGCTCGGTATGCCGTTGGTTCGTACGTTGGATTTGCCTGGAGGCATGGGGCAGCATTTCTTTTTCGACATGGGCGGCGGCCAGCTGTTTGCCTTCTTTTGGTTCCCGGACGCTCCCGCGCGTCAGCCCGGCATTTCGAGCCCCCGCTCGAACATTGATCCCAAAACGGCAATGCACGATCCCGCAGGCGTTGTTTCTTCCCACAGCTCGATGAATCATTTCGCGTTCAACG